>NZ_CP177206.1:2400000-3090934 GCF_046764215.1 Haloferax sp. YSSS75 | reverse complement strand
CTCACCGACACCGACGATTCGACGCACGTTTACCCCCGCCGCTATCACTGTCTGGCATGTCTATGCGTGTGACCTTCCTCGGGACGGGCGGGGCCGTCCCCACCACGGCGCGAGCGCCGAGCGCGTTTCTCGTGAATCGCGACGGCGAGCGCCTGCTGTTCGATTGCGGGGAGGGGACTCAGCGACAGATGATGCGATTCGGCACCGGGTTCGGTATCAGCCACCTGTTCGTCACGCACCTCCACGGCGACCACATCCTCGGCATCCCCGGACTGATTCAGACGCTCGACTTCAACGAGCGAGAAGACCCACTCGCCATCCACGGGCCGCCGGGGAGCAAACGGCACCTCAGACGACTCGTCCACGCTGGCGGCTACCAACCCGGATTCCACGTCTCGTTCCACGAGGTTCGCCCCGGAAACGTCGCCTACAGCGCCGACGAGTACGAGGTCCGAACCTTCGAGACCGAACACCGAACCTCGTCTATCGGCTACACGCTCGTCGAAGACGACCGACCCGGTCGATTCGACCGAGAGAAAGCAGAAGCACTCGGCGTTCCGGTCGGTCCCGCGTTCGGTCGCCTCCACAGCGGCGAAGACGTCGAACTCGACGACGGAACGGTCGTCCGGTCCGAACAGGTCGTCGGAGACCCCCGCCCCGGTCGGAAAGTCGTCTACACCGGCGACACCCGCCCGCTCGACACGACCATCGACGTCGCACAGAACGCCGACTTGCTCGTCCACGACGCGACATTCACCGACGACGAGTCCGAGCGAGCGAAATCCACCGCCCACTCGACCGCTCGCGAGGCGGCACGCGTCGCCCGCGACGCCGACGTCCGCCGGTTCGCACTGACCCACATCTCGGCACGCTACGCGACCAATCCGAACCCGCTTCTCGAACAGGCGCGCGAAGTCTTCGACGGCGACGTGTTCGTGGCAGAAGACGGCCAGAAAGAAGACGTTCCGTTCCCGGACGCAGGCGACGAGTCGACGACATCGTAGACGGAGACTCGCCTACGTCAGACAACCACGTCAGTCCCGGTGCTCGTCACAGACCGGGTTTCGGCCGTCGTCGAGCAGGACGACCGGAACCCCGAGAATCACCCACTCGCGGACGTAGTGTCTGACCGTCGTCGCGGGCGCGTCGCATTCGACGCACGTGGCGTCCGTCGCCGACGGTGCTGATTCGAGGAGTCGCGTTCGCGGGCCGAGTGTCGTCCGCGAGTACGCCGGTGTTTTGAACAGGAGATAGCCCAAACTGGCGGCGACACCGACGGCGACGAGTGGCAGGACGAATCGCCCAGCACTCGTCCGTGCGAGTGCGCCGATGACGACCAAGAGGGCGACTACGACGACGAGTTCGCGGCGGAGTCGCATCAGGCTGAACTGGTGGAGTTGTCGGTGTTACTCGACGACGAGGACGACGACGCTGACGAGGACGAAGACGAAGACGCCGACGAGGACCCGTCACTATCGAGCGACCGGACGAACTGCGGATAGCCGTCCCCGCCGATGGGGATGTACACCGTGTCCGTCTCGTCTAACTTCTCGATGTACTTCTGGGCGAGCACCTCGTCGGAGAGCGACTCCGAGACGATGCGGTTGGCGTCTGCTTCACCCTGTGCCTCGATTCGCTTGCGCTCTGCTTCGAGTTCTTCGACAGCCAGTTCGTCTTGTTTCTGTTGCCGACGTTGCTCGGTAATCTCCTTCTGTTCGACCGCTTGTGCGTACTCGTTCGGGAGTTCGACGTTTCGAATCTGGACAGCTTCGAGGATGAGGCCGGCCTCTGCGAACTCTTGGCCAAGTTCTCGTTCGGCGGCAGCTTTCAGTTGGGTCTGGCCTTCACCGGTGTAGATGACCGTGACCGGAAGTCGCCCCGCCTCGGTTCGGAGGACGGACCGAATCGACGGCCGGATGAGTCGCTCTTCGGCGGCACCGACCGTCCGGTAGTTCTGGTAGAATTTGACCGCCTGCGCCGCATCGACGCGGTAGCGGACGGTCACGTCGATGTCGGTTCGGAGGCCGTCTTGGGTGAGGACGGTGATGGCGTCGTCGCCCTGCCGTTGGCCCTCGCTGGACGCCGAGGACATCGTGTACGACTGCGGGCGAACCGAGAGGGAAACCGTCGACTGCGAGACGGGGTTGATGAAGTGCGCACCGGGGTCGAACACGGTGCCGGTCGTCGCACCCCACTTCTTGACCACCTTCACGTTCCCTTCTTCGACGGGTTCCCACGCGAGGAGGCCCGCGATGGGGGCAGCGACGAGGAGGAGGGCGATGCCTGCGATGAGGGCAATCCGCGTCAGTGACCGGGGGGTCACCGACGGTGGGTCGGGGATATCAGAACTCATGCCTGTACATTCCATCGAATTGATTTGTTTGTTGTGTGTCGTGGGCTGTCACAAATCCCAGCCGAAAGCCGAGGGAGTCACAACACACAGGCGACGTCACGGGGCGCGACGACGAACCGAACAGTGTGGTACGCGAGCGACCGGCGTGGAGTATATATTCGGTGCGTCCCTAGTCGCCGCCGTGAACGACCGGACGAGCGCGCTCGACTCGGTCGTCTTCGGCGTCGACATCCAGAGCGGCGACGTGCGCGGCGATGCCCCCTCGTACGCCCTCGTCGTGATAGACACCCGAGACACCGAGTCAGACGAGGTCCGAATCGAACGAGACGTCGTCTCCTTCCGCAAGTTACGTCGCCTCATCGAGCGTGACGAACCTGCACTCGTCGCGACGGACAACATGTACGAACTCGCGACGGACAAAGACGACCTGGTTCGCTTCCTGCGATGGCTTCCACACGAGACCCGACTGGTGCAGGTGACAGGGGCCGAACGACCCGAACCACTCTCCCGAGTGGCGTCGCGACACGGCGTCCCCTACGGCAAAGACCCGATGAAGGAGGCGGAGGCGGCCGCCAGACTCGCCCTCTCCAACGTCGGCTACGAAGTCGTCGCATTCGAGAACACGACCACAGTCAAGGTGTCTCGTGGGCGTTCGACCGGAAAGGGCGGTTGGAGTCAGGACCGCTACACGCGCCGCATCCACGGGTCGGTCAAACAGCAGTCCCGTGAAGTCGAATCCGCGCTCAAAGAGGCGAATCTCGAATTCGAGCGCGAGGTGACAGAGAAGTACGGTGGCTACTCGCAGGCACTGTTCACCGTCGAAGGGCGACCACAGGACATCCCCGTCTCGACGCACCGCTCCGGCGACACCCGCGTCGAAATCGAACGCGAGCGTCGCGACGGTATCGAGTTCGAACCGCTCGTCAAGCGGCGTGACCGCGTCATCGTCGGTATCGACCCCGGGACGACGACTGCCGTCGCCGTCGTCAGTCTCGATGGTCGCGTCCTCGACGTCCACTCCACCCGGACCGCCGACACCGCGGCCATCATCGAATGGCTCATCGAACGCGGACGGCCGAGTATCGTCGCCGCCGACGTCACCCCGATGCCCGAAACCGTCGAGAAGTTCCGCCGGAGTTTCGACGCCGCCGGATGGGCCCCACCGAAAGATATCCCGGTCGACGAGAAACTCCACCGGACCCGCGAAGTGGCCTACGAGAACGACCACGAACGCGACGCCCTCGCCGCCGCGCTGTTCGCCTACGACGACCACGAAGACCAGTTCGAACGCATCTCACGAAAGGTGCCGGCCGACGTGGACCGCGAGGAGGTCATCTCGCGCGTCCTCACGAGCGAGGAGTCCGTCGAGGCAGTCCTCCGCGAGATGAACGACGACGGGGAAGACGGGAGCGACGAACAGGCCGACGACGCCCACGAACAACCGGAACTCTCCCCCGAACAGCGGCAGATTCGTACCCTGAAGTCCCGCGTCGAACGCCTGGAATCGCACGTCGATGACCTCACCGAGACGCTCGACGAGAAGAACGAGACCATCGAGGAGTACAAGACTGAACTCTCGGACGCTCGCAGAGAGGAGCGTCGCGAGGCACGCGAACGGCGCGAGGTGAACCGACTCGAACGCGAAAACGGGCGCCTGGAACGAAAAATCGAGTCGCTCGAAGCCGAGAACGACGAACTCGCGGAGAAACTCGACCGCCTGAAGTCGCTGTGGAAACTCGACCACTCGAACTTCGCCGACGTGAACACCGAGAACAACCTCGTGCCCGTCAAAGTCGTCGAGCAGTTCACGAACGGCGCGCTGGACCACACCGTCGACGAGTACGGCATCGCCAGCGGCGACGTGGTCTACCTGCGTGACGCCAGCGGTGCAGGGCGAACCACCGCCGAGCGACTGGCCGAGTTCGACCCGCGCGTCGTCGTCCGGTCGGGCAACCTCTCCGATGTCGCAGACGAGGTGCTCTTCGAAGCCGGGATTCCGGTCGCACCCGCCGACGACGTGACGATACAGGAGATAGACGAACTCGCCGTCGCCCCCGAGTCGGAGATAGCCGACGCAATCGATGACTGGGAAGAACGCGCCGAAGAACGCCGCAAGGAGAAACAGAAATCGATGGTCGACCAGATTATCTCCGAACACCGCGCAGAGAAGCGGTGAGACGTGTCGAATCCGATTTCGGTTGACTCAGACGGCGCTGTTGAAATATGCAGTCGCTGACAGTTCGTCGAGTCCGTGCTAAATACAGCGTACGAGTCAGTCACCAGCGATTGTCGCTTTCGAGCCAATCAGCCGGTCGATACAGGGCGCCTACTGCACGACCAGTCCCGGTGAGCATCGCCGTAACTCCGTCCGCAATGGTGACGAGATGGAACACGAGAAAAAGAAATTTCTTGAAAGACGGGTCCCTCCGAAAATGCCTCATCACAGCCGCCGCTTGTTGCTCTCGTCGTATACTCGGAGGTCCTGCGCCGCAAGTTCGACCGTTCGTTCGATGCGCTTTTGCTTGGTCTCGTCCGTCTTAGCCTCCTCAACGGCCACGATAAACGCGTGCTGGTCAGTGTTCGAGAAGTTCTGGAAGTTCTCCCAGGCAGTCTCGTTCTCACGCAGCGCCGCCTCGAGTTCGGCCGGAATTTCGTGGTCGTCGCCGAGGCGATAGGCAGCCGCCCACTCGCCCGACTCCTTCGCCGCTTCGACGAGTTCCATTCCTGCCGGGGTCATCTTCCCCGTTTCGACCATCGCTTCGACCCGCTCCTTGTTCGCCTTCGACCACTTGCTGTCGTGGCGCCTGGGCGTGAACCGACGGGTGTACGTCTCGTCGTCGATGCCCCTAACCAGGCCGTCGATCCACCCGAAGCAGAGCGCTTCCTCGACAGATTCGCCGTAGCCGATACCGGTTCGCTCGGCGTTGGCCTTGTAGTAGCCGACCCACAGCACCTCGGCCCTGTCGTGGTGTTCTTCCAGCCAGGTACGGAACTCGTTGCGAGAGTCGAAGAATATTGGGTCCATGATTCAAGAAGGCCTCGCGTGTCCATAATCATACTCCGAACGTGGCCGCCTGTGGGGCGTCTCAGGGTTGGATATGGAATCATGTTTCGGGAACGCCGTCGCTTCGACTGACCGCTCCCAACACGTCTTGGACTAGCGGTCTCTTGTGCTGAATTCGTCGAGGAGTGCAACCAGAGATGAGAACGAGTGGTACACACCAACTTGTGCTGAACTCACTCTCGGTCTGTGTCACGCCAGTCCTGTTCAATTTTGAGGAGGTCGACAGAGCGAATCAGCCCTCCTCCGGTCGAATCTCGTCGTTAACTCGTCACGTCGTCGCCACCCACCAGTCCGCCGACGACGAAGTACAGTGCCGCGCCGAGCACCGGGACGAAAAATGCGAAGGCGGCCCAGAACGTCGCGTTCCGGCCTTTGAACGTCGCGTCCTTGTGGACCCGGTAGGGCAGGTAGATGTGGAAGACGAGGAAGTAGACGCCGAACCCGAGGATGTACGGGAGGAGGTCACCACCGCTGACCGACGCCCACATGACCGCCAAGAGGCCGAAGACGACGAGCATGAGCGCGGCGAAGATGACGACAGGCGCACGCGTGCGAGTTCCAGAGTCGGACATCACCCGGAGTTAGGACCGGGAGGTGTTGTCGGTTTCGCCAGCGAGCGAGTTTCCAGAAGTCATATCCCACATCCCCGTTTCCGAACACGTATGGACGCATACGACCTGATCACTCGGAACGCCTCCGAAGTGGTCACGGAGGACGAAGTGCGCACGCTGGCCGACGACACCGAGGGCAAGCGAGCGTACGTGGGCTACGAGCCCTCGGGAGTCCTCCACATCGGTCACATGCTCACCGCCAACAAGCTCATCGACCTCCAAGAGGCGGGCTTCGAGGTAGTCGTACTCCTGGCCGACGTACACGCCTACCTCAACGGCAAGGGCACCTTCGAGGAGATTCGCCAGACGGCCGAGCGGATGAAAGAACAGTTCATCGCCTACGGCTTAGACGAGAGCCAGACCGAGTTCGTCCTCGGGTCGGAGTTCCAACTCGACGAGAGTTACATCCTCGACTTACACGCGCTCGAACTCGAGACGACGCTCTCGCGGGCCGAACGTGCCATGGCCGAAATCAAGAGCGGCGAGAGCGTGACGGTTGCACAGGCAGTCTACCCAATCATGCAGGCGCTGGACATCGTCTACCTGGACGTGGACCTCGCCATCGGTGGGATGGAACAGCGGAAAGTGCACATGCTCGCTCGCGACACCCTGCCGAGTATCGGTGAGGAGTCGCCGACGTGTCTCCACACCCCCCTCATCGCGGACCTCGCGTCGGGCATCGGCAAGATGTCCTCGTCGAAAGGCGTGACCATCTCGATGGAAGACACCACCGAGGACATAGAAGAGAAGGTCAACAGCGCCTACTGCCCGCCGACGGCCGACCCCGACCCGACGGACGAGGGCGACGCACGCGAGAATCCGGTGCTCCAAATCTTCGAGTACCACGTCTTCCCGCGCTTCGAACGCGTCGTGGTCGAACGCCCCGACAAGTACGGCGGAAACCTCGAATACGACGACTACGAGTCGCTCGAAGCGGACCTCGAATCGGGCGAACTCCACCCGGCCGACGCCAAAGGCGCACTGGCGACGTACCTCGACGAACTCATCGCACCGGGTCGCGACAAGATAGACGCGTAATCGGTCGCCCGTCCAGACGTCAGACCATCCCGAACATCTTCATCACGTTCTCTGCGAGGCCACTCGCGACGAGACCCAGTCCCGCGACGACGAGCGCGAGACCCGCCGCGACGAGTGGGGCCTGAACCGCGACGATGCCGATACCGAGGAACAGCGAGACGACGCCGGCGATACCTTTCGTGCCGAGTTTATCCAGCATACCTCGACGGCGTGACGGGAGCTCCCTAAACGCGTCGTTCGACGGGACAGTTCCCGTCGAACTGACGTCGGCGGGTTTAAACATGACGACGTAGAAGCGTCGCGCATGAGCGACGACGAGAACGAGCGCCGCCGAGACCTCAGAATGCCGAACGACGACGAAGTGTTCGCCGTCGTGACGAACATGCTCGGTGCAAATCGTATCCGCGTCCGCTGTGCCGACGGCGTCGAGCGGACCGCTCGCATCCCCGGCCGAATGCAGAAGCGCATCTGGATTCGAGAAGACGACGTCGTCCTCGTCGAACCGTGGGACTGGCAAGACGAGAAGGCAGACGTGACGTGGCGGTACGAGAAATCCGAAGCCGACCAACTCCGACGCGAAGGACACATCCAGTAGACTGAGTCGGACTGTCACTGTTCTCGCCGGCGATAGAGTCGACGACGGAGCCTGTGGCCTTTTCATCTCGCCTCTCGTAGCCCTAGTCCAATGAGTGACGAGTTCGGTCTGGTCGAACCCCAAGAGGGAGAGGCGTTCGGTGACGAGTGGGAAGAGATAGACCTCTCTGACGACGAAGCGGACCGCATCGCCAAACGACGTGACCGGGACTTCGACGAGTTCAGGATTCGGATGAAAGACGCCGACCAGTTCAAAGTCGAGCAGTCGGTGTTCGACGACGCGACGTTCGCGGCAATCTACAAACTCGTCCAAGACGGCCACATCGACGCGTTCGGTGGCCCCATCTCGACGGGCAAGGAAGCCAACGTCTACGAGGCACTCGGCCCCGACGAGACTGAAGTCGCCGTCAAAATCTATCGCATCAGCGCCTCTGACTTCCGTCACATGCGCGATTACCTCGAAGGCGACCCGCGCTTCGAGGGCATCGGCCACGACAAGGGTCAGGTCGTCCGCGCGTGGGTCAGAAAGGAGTTCGCCAACCTCGAACGCGCCGAGCGTGCCGGGGTTCGTGTCCCGAAACCAATCTCGGTCCAGCGAAACGTGCTCGTGATGGAACTCGTCGGCGTGGCCGACGACAGGGCGCGACGACTCTCCGAGGTCAACGTCGAGAACCCAGAGACTGCGTACGAAGTCGTCCGCGAGTACATGCGTCGTCTCCACCGCGCCGGCCTCGTACACGGTGACCTCTCGGAGTACAACCTCATCATCCACGAGGGCGAACTCGTCGTCATCGACCTGGGACAGGCGGTGACGATTCACCACCCGAACGCCGAGGAGTTCCTCCGGCGCGACTGTCGCAACGTCGCCAACTTCTTCCAGCGACAGGGGGCCGACGCCGACGCAGACATGCTGTACGACTTCGTCACCGCGGAGAAAGACGAAAACGAAGACGAGGAATAATTGATGCCGAGGAGCGCCGTGAGTCGATTTCTCTCGTTTATCGGCCTCGCCGCTCTCTGGGCGTGGCCGTTCTGGCTTCTCACGGCCGTCCTCCCCGACTCTGTCGACATCGTCGCCATCCTCGTCGGCGCGTGGGGGCCGACTGTCGCCGCAGTCGGCCTGACGTGGCGCGAGTCGGGTCGCAGCGGCGTCCGGGCACTCCTCTCGAAGTACCTCGCGTGGCGCTCTGGTCTGTTGCCCGCAGTCGGTGTCGTCGGCGTCGCGTTCGTCACCACCGTCGCTGCCATCTGGGTCACCTCGCTCGGTGGCGTGCCACCGGGATTTCCTGGACAGGCCCCACCGCTTTCGTTCCTTCCCGTCGTCATCCTCGTGAACGTCTTCATCGGTGGCCCACTCGCCGAAGAAGCAGGGTGGCGCGGATTCGCGCACCCACTGCTCCGTGAGCGAGTCGGGCCGGGAGTCGCAGGAACCGCCGTCGGCATCGTCTGGGGACTGTGGCACGCACCGCTGTTTCTCCTCCCGGGTCAGACGTTCGCCGTCGGCGGAACCGACCCCCTCGCGTTCGTCGCACTGACCATCTCGTGGTCGGTGCTGTTCGGCGTCGCAACCGAGTGGGCCGAGTGGAGTCTCGTCCCGGCGGTGCTCGGTCACGCGGCGGTCAACACGTTTCTGGGGACCTACGGCGTGCTATCGGCGGCGTTCTATCGGCCAGCGCTCGTCGTCGGGTTTGGTGTCGTCGCCGTGGGGTCCCTCGCCGTGCATCACGCTACCCGCGACGGGGTGCCTGCGACGCCCACGGCGTGAACGGCGCGGCCCGAAAACGGCGCGTATGCCAGTGACACACGCAGTGACGCCGCGAGCGAACGCTTAAACCGCTCGACTGGGTATCCAGTCTTATGCAGCACGTCAAGGTGCCGCAGGACCGTATCGGTGTTCTCATCGGTGAAGGTGGCTCGACGCTTCGGGAAATCGAGAGTCGAGCAGAAGTTCGACTCGACGTCGACTCCGAAAACGGCAGCGTCGCAATCGACAGCGTGGGTGACCCCGTACTCGGCATGGTCGCTCCCGACGTCGTTCGCGCCGTCGGCCGTGGCTTCGCCCCCGAGGACGCGATGGCGCTCCTCGACGACGAGATGATGATGTTCGAACTCATCGAAATCGACCGCCACACCCGGAACAAGAACGACATGCGTCGCCAGAAGGGCCGACTCATCGGCGAGAACGGCCGGACCCGCGAACTCATGGAAGAGTTGACCGGCGCGGACGTCGTCATCTATGGTTCGACGCTCGGCATCATCGGCCAACCAGAGGAAGTCGAAGTCGTCCGCCGCGCCGTCGAGATGATTCTCGACGGTGCGCCCCACGGCGCAGTCTACTCGTACCTCGAACGCAAGCACAACGACCTGACGCGCGGTTTCAACGTCAGACAGAACAACTGAGACGCCACCGCCGACGCGGCCACCGAGGCACGTCACCGACGAGGACGCCGCTCGTGCGGCCCTCGCTCACCGTATCGTCTTTTCGAGTACAGCACGTACAGAGCGGTGTGACCGCCGTATTCGAGACGGTAGCTGGACAACTCGTTCCTGCCGTCACCGCCGACCAGATGCGCGAAGTGGACCGTGTCGCAGTCGAAGACGTCGGACTCGCGCTCCTCCAGATGATGGAACACGCCGGCCGCACCCTCGGCGAAGTCGCCCGTGAGAGTGCAGACGGCGGGCGAATCGTCGTCCTCGCCGGTGATGGCGGAAACGGTGGCGGCGGCATCTGCGCTGCTCGGCATCTGGCCAACGGCGGCGCAGACGTGACGCTCGTCCTCGACAGGGCCGACACAGAATTGACCGGTGCGGCCGCTCGACAACGTCGCATCCTCGCGGCCACGGACGCGGACGTCGTGACAGCGTCGGTGGTCGGCGAGCACGTCCGTGACGCCGCAGTCGTCGTGGATGCGCTCGTTGGATACGGACTTTCGGGGGAACTACGTGGGACGGCGGCGACGCTCGCCGAGACGACGGCGGACGCGGACACCATCGTCTCACTCGACGTTCCCTCGGGCGTCGACGCGACGACTGGGGACGCACCCGGTGTGGCAGTCGAACCGGACACGACACTCACACTGGCGCTGCCGAAGACGGGACTGGCCGAGGCGGCAGTGGGTGACCTCCTCCTCGCCGACATCGGGATTCCACGAGGTGTCTACGACGCCCTCGACGTCGACTACACCGACCCCTTCGAGGGTGCACGGCGAGTCTGGCTTCGGAATCGTACATAAACCCACGTAATCGACAGCCGTCTTCGGGCTTCGACGAGGCCACCGTGTTGCGTTTTGACATACCACTAAACGCAACCCTTTTATAGAATCACAAACAATCAGGCGATGACTATGAGCCAGCGAATGCAGCAGGGTCAGCCCATGATCATTCTGGGTGAAGACTCGCAGCGCACATCCGGTCAGGATGCGCAGTCGATGAACATCACGGCCGGAAAGGCCGTCGCCGAGGCCGTACGCACGACGCTCGGCCCCAAGGGGATGGACAAGATGCTCGTCGACTCCGGCGGGCAGGTCGTCGTCACGAACGACGGCGTCACCATCCTCAAAGAGATGGACATCGACCACCCCGCGGCCAACATGATCGTCGAAGTCTCCGAGACGCAGGAAGACGAAGTCGGAGACGGTACGACGACGGCCGTCATCATCGCGGGTGAACTCCTCGACCAGGCCGAGGAACTCCTCGAATCCGACGTCCACGCGACGACCATCGCACAGGGGTACCGACAGGCCGCCGAGAAGGCCAAGGAAGTCCTCGAATCGAGAGCTATCGAGGTCACCGAAGACGACCGCGAGACCCTCGTCAAAATCGCCGCGACGGCGATGACGGGCAAGGGCGCAGAGTCCGCGAAGGACCTCCTCGCCGAACTCGTCGTCGACGCCGTCCTCGCAGTGCAGGACGACGAAGGCATCGACACGGACAACGTCTCCGTCGAGAAAGTCGTCGGCGGTTCCATCCAGAACTCCGAACTCGTCGAAGGCGTCATCGTCGACAAGACGCGCGTCGACGAGAACATGCCGTACGGTGTCGAAGACGCGAACGTCGCCATCCTCGACGACGCGCTCGAAGTCCGCGAGACGGAAATCGACGCCGAAGTCAACGTCACGGACCCAGACCAGCTTCAGCAGTTCCTCGACCAGGAAGAAAAGCAGCTGAAAGAGATGGTCGACAAGCTCGTCGACGTCGGCACCGACGTCGTCTTCGTCGGTGACGGCATCGACGACATGGCACAGCACTACCTCGCCAAAGAGGGCATCCTCGCGGTCCGCCGCGCCAAGTCCTCTGACCTCAAGCGCCTCGCCCGTGCGACGGGTGGCCGCGTCGTCAGCAACCTCGACGACATCGAGGAAGACGACCTCGGCTTCGCCGGGTCCGTCGCCCAGAAGGACGTCGGTGGCGACGAGCGCATCTTCGTCGAGGACGTCGAAGACGCGAAGTCCGTCACGCTCATCCTCCGCGGCGGCACCGAACACGTCGTCGACGAACTCGAACGCGCTATCGAGGACTCCCTTGGCGTCGTCCGCACGACGCTCGAAGACGGCAAGGTCCTGCCCGGCGGCGGCGCTCCCGAGACGGAGCTCTCGCTCGTCCTGCGCGAATTCGCTGACTCTGTCGGTGGCCGCGAGCAACTCGCCATCGAAGCGTTCGCCGAAGCCCTCGACATCATCCCGCGCACGCTGGCCGAGAACGCTGGTCTCGACCCCATCGACTCGCTGGTCGACCTGCGCTCCCGCCACGACGCTGGCGAGTTCGCCGCTGGCCTCGACGCCTACACGGGCGACATCATCGACATGGAAGCAGAGGGTGTCGTCGAACCCCTCCGCGTCAAGACGCAGGCCATCGAGTCCGCAACCGAAGCCGCTGTCATGATTCTCCGCATCGACGACGTCATCGCTGCTGGCGACCTCTCCGGTGGCCAGACCGGCGACGACGACGACGAAGGCGGCGCACCCGGCGGCATGGGTGGCATGGGCGGCATGGGCGGTATGGGCGGCATGGGCGGTGCGATGTAAGTCGCGCCCAGATAGGCCACCATACACCCACCACCTGACCCACGCATCGACTCGAAACGTCGGCCCGTTTTCGCACCGTTTTTTCTGGCTTCACCTCCGTGAGCGGTGCCTCTCGCCGAGAATCGCGGTTGGGACGGCATTAATCGAGCACCCAAGCCACGGTTCTATTGTCACCAGATTAAGAAATTCAGAATCAAACGCGACTCGAAAGAGAAGTTGACAAACACATCTAAAATGTCGGTTATGGTGTTCGAAACATCGGTGGGGTGCCGCATACTTTTAGACCGTGGTAACGACTAACAAGGTGTATGACCTCCACCGGGACCACGGACTCGCCCGCCGTCTCGGACGCTCGCGACCCGTCGAGACGTCCACCGTTTCTCGCCGTCGTCGGTCCTCGCGTCTCTGAGGCGGCGTCGATTGCCGCCACCCTCGTGCCCGGAGTCGCCCCACTCGTCCGCGCTCCCCACAGTACGTCACCGTCGCGCCTTCGTGCGACGCTCGAAGCGATGCGCCGGTCGGACGCCCCCCTTGTCGTCGCTACCGACAGTCCTGCTGCCGTCCGCGACGCCGACCAAATCCTCGTCACCGACGGCGGTGTCGTCGTCGAGCGCGGAACGTCGACTGCGCTCCTCGCCGTCCCCGGACTCTACGCCCAGTGGTACGGCGACGAAATCGGCGCGAACTTCACCGACCCGGGAAAGGACGTCGCCGACGAGTGACGAACGCCCACCCGAAGATTCTCAGTCGTTCGCGTGTCAGATACACGCATGGGCGACCGAGCGTGTTACCGAGAGTTCTGCCCGGACTGCGACGCGCAGGTGACAATCGTCGACGACGAGTGTCCTGAGTGCGGGCGTGAGTTGGGACTGAAGTAGGATTCCACGGCCCCGTTGAATCGAAAATATCTGCGGATGCATCCGTAGCTGAATTCGAATCTTCAGCATTCAGCGACGTGGGAGCACTTGAAAACGCACTCGTGAGAGCAAGCGAGCGAGAATTATAGTAGAATACGACACTTCTACGGAGAATATTGTTGATCACATATCTTCTTCTCGCAGGAGAGTGAACAGTATCTCGGAAAATAATCGGTATGGCAAACAAACTAAAGGTAGGGTTGGTGGGAGCAGATGCCGCTGGCAGGAGCTGGGGACCAGTTTCTCATATCCCAGCATTGCACGGAATAGAACAGATCGAGTTGGCGGCACTCTGTACAAGTCGTCCCGAATCGGCTGCCGCTGCCGCAGAAGCATTCGGTGTAGACCGTGCGTATCACGATGTCAATGAACTGGTAGCGCAACCGGATATCGACATCATCGCGGCTGTTGTAAACATACCAAGCCATTACGAAATTGTGGTGCCAGCACTAAACGCTGGAAAGCACGTTTATTGTGAGTGGCCGCTCGGTGCAAGTCTTGCAGAAACAGAGGAGATGGCGGCACTCGCACAGGATAAAGGTGTTGTCACAGCAATTGGGCTTCAAGGGCGTCACGACCCTTCCCTTACCTACATCAAGGAGTTATGTGACGAAGGTTGGTTAGGCGACATCCATTCTATTCAGGTGACATTCCTTGGAAGGAGTACCCCTGACCGCTCCTCTCGGATGGAATACGAGCGTGAGGTCCATCGAGGTGCCCATTTACTGACGATCATTGGTGGACACACGCTTGCGTACATTGCGTATTGTTTCGGGCCACTGGCTGAGGTTTCAGCCAGGGTAGCAACACGAGTGAAGAAGTTGCGTATGGCAGACACTGGTGAGATGGTCGATGCAGAAGCAGCCGATAACGTTCTAATCAACGGCGAACTCACCACTGGCGCACTTCTCTCGTACCAGTTATCAGCGGTTCCATTCCATGGAGACGGGTGGCGGATGGCTGTGTATGGGAGTAAGGGAACGATCATAGCAACGGCCGAGGGGCTACCCCAGATTACGCCAATCAAACTTGTTGGTGCGCAAGGCGACGAACCGCTTGTCGAATTGCCAGTTCCTGAACGACTGCGAGTAGTGCCAGAGTCGGTACCATTTGGCCCCCCACAGAACGTGGGACAGGCGTATGTGCGTATGGCAGCGGCGATTCAAGAAGGGAAAGCGTTTGCTCCCAGCTTTGAGGATGCGTTGGAGGTACACAGACTTCTTGACGCCATCCAGCAATCCTCGGACGAAGGTCGCGTTGTCAGGGTAGTCTAGTGCAGGACGGTCACTGATGCTGACGCCTGTAACCGAGAGAGTGTTGACGACGGTGAAGGCACGCAGACCTCGCGAGTGCGTTCCGACACGCCCCGCTATCGCTCGTGGACGTTTCACTGAGCAATCCTAAAAGAGCGCGACGGGATTGAGCAAACGCGAAGCGTTTGCGACGGGATTCGAACCCCAGTCGCAACAAGTTGCTCCCTGATTCGAATCCCGCGCGGGTGCGTTCCGACACGCCTCGCTATCGCTCGTGGACGTTTCACTGAGCAATCCCAAAAGAGCGCGACGGGATTGAGCAAACGCGAAGCGTTTGCGACGGGATTCGAACCCCAGTCGCAACAAGTTGCTCCCTGATTCGAATCCCGCGCGGGTGCGTTCCGACACGCCTCGCTATCGCTCGGCGGTCTCCACGAGCGCGACGGGATTCGAACCCGCGGCCGTCGGATTAGAAGTCCGACGCTCTGTCCAACTGAGCTACGCGCCCTCGTATCCCAAAAACAGGTGCCAAATGAAAAACGAATCGGCTTCTACCCGTCGAATCGGTACAGCGACGTGACCACCGGAAGCCGATTGAACATCCACAGCGCGATGGGCAAGCCGATAATCGTGACTGCGAAGAACGCCGCCACGTTCGCCCAGAGCCAACTCAGCCACCAGCCGACGAAGACGAAGTAGACACCGCGGACGAGAAGCGACCGCTGGCCAACTGACGCCTCCGGGTCGGCGAGCGACCGAGGTTCCTTCAGCGTCAACACCGTCGGCACGAGGTTGATGAGTTTGATACCCAGCGGGATGCCGATGATAGTCAGGTTGAGCAACCACGCGATGTTGACGACGGCGGGCGTCGCCCACCACCCGACGAATATGAACCAGATGGCTCTGACGAGGAACGACCGTTGTTTCATGACTGACAGTATGCGGTGGAAGACGAAAAACGCCGTGGGTACCACGACTGGCGGGCGAGCGCCAGTTCCAGTGACCAGAGCGACTGAAGGGAGGGTTTAACAGCGCGAACGAGGTAACACCGGCTATGAGAGTCATCGGGACGGTTGGTCTGCCCGGTAGCGGAAAGGGCGAACTCGCCGAAGTCGCCGAGGAAGCAGGCATCCCCGTCGTGACGATGGGAGACATCATCCGCGAGGAGTGTCGCAACCGCGGACTCGACCCGGCGACGGACCACGGCAAAATCGCGAAGGCCCTCCGCGAGGAGGAAGGCGACGACGCCATCGCGGCACGGTCACTGCCCGTCATCGAATCCCACCTCGAATCGAACGACGTCGTCGTCGTCGATGGACTCCGCTCGGGCGTCGAACTCGACCGGTTCCGCGAGGCGTTCGGCGACGAGTTCGTCCTCGTGAGCGTCGAAGCACCGTTCGAGATGCGCTCCGAGCGACTCGGTGACCGTGGACGCGACGAGAGCGACACCGACGTCGAGTCGCTGAAGAAGCGCGAAGAGCGAGAACTCGACTTCGGGATGGGTGAAGCGATGGACCGCGCAGACGTGGTCATCGAGAACACCGGCACGCTGGAGGCGTACCACGAGAAGATAACGCGTCTGTTCGAAGACGGCCCGGAGGCCGTCGCCGAGGTGGACGGATGATATACAGCGCCGACGTTCGAATCGAGGTTCCGGTCCGCGACACCGAGGTGACAGACCGGGTGGGAGACGCCGTCGAGAACCTCTTCCCCGGCGTCGAACTCACGCACGAACCCGGGAAACTCGTCGGAGAGACTCACGAGTTAGAACGCTTTTCGGAGCGACTGCACGAACAGGCCATCCTCGACACCGCTCGACGAGAGTTCGAAAAGCGGCGTGACGACGACGGCTTTTCGTTCGCGCTGAAGAAACAGGCCGCGTTCAAGGGCGTCGTCAACTTCGCCGTCGGCAACCCCGACGAACTCGGTGATATCGAAGTCCACGTGACGGTCCGTGACCCGTCTGTCGAGGAACTCATCGACTACGTCGCGCCACCGACCGAAGACGGCCGACCAGTCGACCCACAGGACCGCTAAACACCGCTCAGGCGACCAACAGCGCTACAGCGACGCCGAGGAAGGCGATTTTGAGGCTCGTGTTGACGACGATGACCTTCGACCCGAACTCCGGCCCCCAGATGCCGTACTGGAACGGAATCGACCGCTTGAACGTCGAGACGGTGAAGGAGACGATACTACCGATGAGCATCGTCGCCACCGCCTGCCGTGGGGTGAACGTCTCTCCGATGGCCGGCGCAATCGTCGCCGCACCAGTCGTCGTGTCGAACGTGAAGGCGATGACGACGGGGACTGCCGCCCCCGGGAGGCCGACGAGATTCGTCAGCGGACTGGCGAGGTTCGTGAACGCTTCGAGGTCTGTCGTCTGCAACAAGAGCGTGACGAGTACGTAGACGACGGCGAGTCGGGGGACGATTCGTCGCAGTGTCTTCCACGTCTTTCGTGCCGCCTCGTCGGCCATCGCTCGGAGGGACTCATCGCCCGCCTCCGCGTCGTCGCCGGCACCATCGGTCTCTGCGACGGCAGTCGGTTCGACGTTCCGGTCGGAGAGCAACACCGCGCCGGCGACGACGCCCGTCAGTGTGATTCCGAGTGCGATTGCGGCGCGCGCACCGACGTAGAGGAACCCGACTTCACGGCCGAGGATGGGGATGAGCACCGGCCAGTAGTAGGTGAAGATGTGCTGGACGAATCCGAAGAACGTGTTGATGGTGACTGCCACCAGCGTCGCTCTGTCGTCGAGGACGCCGGACTCGCGGAACTCCGCGAGCATGCCGTACCCCGCCGTCGCCGATGCGGCGGTGGTGACGATGGCCGTCCCGACTTCGTCGGGGAGGTTGGCGGGACTCGTCAGGTAGCGCGAGAGACCGGCGATTCGCTCGACGAGGCCGAGGGCGACGACGAGGTTCGCCGCGAAGACGCCGACGGCGATGTAGGCGGCGATACGCAGGACTCTCGGGAGCACGTCGAGCAGAACCGGGAGGACGGCCGAAGTCTGCACAGACGGAGGTAGCGACGGAGAAACTAATCGGCGTCGGTCGATGGGCCGCCTCAGATCAAGAGTTGCGACACTGCGAACAGGACGACGACGCCGAGAACGTCACAGACGTTGGTGACGACGGGGATGACCACGTCGTCCGGGTCGAGGCCGAACCGGTAGGCGATGTAGGTGGCGGTGAACGTCACGAAGACGGCCAACACGGCGAGTGAGACGCCACTGGTCGACGAGACGATGACCACCGTCGAGAGTGACAGCGCGGCACCACCGGCGACGAGTCCCGACAGTATCCACGCGCCCACCCCGATAATCGGAAACACCGTCAGTGCGAGAATCACCGTCGCGATGGCGTTGCCCGTGAGTTCGTCGTCCGCCGGCGAGAACGACAGCGTCCCGAGGTGGAACGACGTCGAGAGTCGTGCCGCGAGGATGCTCCCGAGGTTGCCCGCCGTCCCGATAGTGACGGGCACGAGGATGAGCAGCGAGGGATACCGGAGTAACTCCGCCTCGAAACTCCCGAGAATGAGGCCGCTCCCGATTTCGACCAGCGTGAGCAGGAGCAAGACGGGGAGCATCGCCCGCGAAATCGCCCGGACGGTCCACTCGGTTGGCACGTCAGACCACCCCCGCGATGGCGAGGACTGTTCGGACGGCGATGAGCAAAAAGAGGATGCCGAAGACGTCACCCGTCGTCGTCACGAGCGGTCCCACGATAGTGTCGGGGTTCCGTCCGCGCCGGTACCCCGCGAAGACGACGGTGACGACGACGACGACGAGGACGATTCCCGACAGCAGCCCCGCCACGATGGCGATGCCGACGAGAATCGGGAGCGGAGCGACTGGCTTTCCGAGGAAAGTGAGGATGAAGAACGCGACGATGGAGGCGAACGTACTCGTCAACACACCGTTCGCGAGGGCGGCAGTCGCGGCGGCCCGCAGTCGCCTGTCGCCACCGACGACGTAGGGTTCGATGAGACCCTGATGCAGTGCGGTGGCGATTCGAGCGCCGAGCGAGCCATAGACGTTCCCGCGAGTCGCCAACAGTGCAGGGACGAGGACGAGGAGGCCGGGGACTGCACGAAGTTCGGCGCGCATACCGCCGAGGACGACGCCGGCGATGAGCCCACCGACGAGACTCGCGGCGAGTGCAGGCAGGGCTTCTTTGTAGGCCTCGACTGCCACGTCGCGCACCGTCATTGTCGGGTGCGACGGACCCGAGCGTTAAAAGTCGGGCGTATACTGGACGACTCTGCGCGACGAATCATGCGAACCGGAGGGTGAGTGAGAAGTCGCGGACGAAAGCACGGAGAGAGTAGACGAAAAGCGGCGTTCGGGAATCTGTGTGAGTGAGGTTAGAACGGGCCCATGCCGCCCATACCGCCCATGCCGCCACCGCCGCCCTGTTGCTGGAGTTTCTTCATCATGCGCTGCATGTCGCCGTCGCCCATGCCCTGGAACTGCTTGATGGTCTGTTCCATCATGCGGTGTTGTTCGAGGAGTTCCTGAATCGTCTCTTCCTCCTGTCCCGACCCCTGTGCGATGCGTTTGACGCGGGAGGCACCGATGATGCGCGGGTTCTCCAGTTCCTCGTCGGTCATGGAGTCCATGATGACTTCGAACGAGCGCATCCGGTCTTTGGTCACGTCCATCGCGTCGTCCGGCAACTGGTCTTTGAGGCCGCCACCGAGGCCCGGAATCATGTCGAGCACCTGGTCGAGTGGACCCATCTTGTTCATCGCCTCCATCTGTTTTTGCATGTCCTTGAGGGTGAAGTTCCCCTTCATCATCTCCTCGGGGTCCCAATCTTCGTCTTCGAGTTGGGTCTCGGACATGGCGCGTTCGACGCGCTCGGAGAGTTGCTTCAGGTCGCCCATCCCGAGCAAGCGGGAGATGAAACCGTTGGGTTCGAACCGTTCTATGTCCTGGACGGTCTCACCCATCCCGAGGAAGGCGATAGACGAGTCCGTCTCGTTGACGGCGGTCAGCGCACCGCCACCTTTCGCCGTCCCGTCGAGTTTGGTGATGACGACGCCACCGATACCGATGGACTCGTCGAACTGTTGGGCCTGCTCTTTCGCGCCCTGCCCGATTGCCGCGTCCAAGACGAGCAGATTCAAGTCGGGTTGGACGACGCCTTCTATCTCTTCGATTTCGGCGATGAGGTCGTCTTCGAGCGCGTGGCGACCGGCGGTGTCCACGATGTGGATGTCGGCGTCTTCGGTCGCTTCGAGACCCTCACGTGCGATTTGGACCGGGTCGTCACAGTCGGGGTCACCGTAGAATTCGACTTCGGCGCGCTCACACATCTGCTTGGCCTGGTCGTAGGCCCCGGGGCGGAAGGTGTCGGTCTGGATGACCGCCGGACGAAGCCCCTTCTTCGAGAACCACCACGCCATCTTGGCGGAGGTGGTGGTCTTGCCCGACCCCTGCAGACCGGCGAGCATGATGGTCTGTGATTCGAGCGGAATCTCCGTCGACTCGCCGATGAGTCCGACGAGTTCCTCGTAGACGATTTTGAGAACGTGGTCGCGAGCGCTCGTCCCACCCGGTGGCTCTTCCTCCAGTGCCCGTGTCTTGATGGAGTCAGAGAGGTCCATGACGAGGCTGACGTCGACGTCCGCAGAGAGCAAGGAGCGTTGAATCTCCTTGACAATCTCCTGTACGTCTTCCTCGTCGAGGCGGGACTTACCCCGCAGCTTGTCGAGACTGCCGCGGAGAGAACTCCCGAGATTGTCGAGTACCATTGGAATCACCTACGCCGTCGCGTCGGTAAAGGCTTTATCCGTCGCGTCGGCGGCCGAACACCTATCGGCCACGCCAGCGACACCACAGACGATGACACGAATCCTCGTCCTCGACCAACCATCACACGACATCCCCGCCGAGGAGTACGTCGACGCGCTCCGTGAGCGACTTCCCAACGCGACCATCGTCCACCCGAAGACGACCACCGAAACGCTCGACGCCGCCCGCGACGCCGACGTCATCACTGGAACGTACCTCTCCCGCGACGTGCTCGCCGCCGCGGACGACCTGACTCTCTTCGCTGGCGCGGCGGCGGGGTACGACCACCTCCCGATGGATGAACTCCGCGAGCGTGGCGTCACCGTCACGAACGCGTCTGGCGTCCACGGCCCCAACATCGCCGAACACGTCATCGGCTGGCTACTGATGATTACCCGCCGCCTCGACGAAGGCATCCGTCGACAAGAGCGCCGCGAGTGGCGAGCGTTTCAGGCGTACGGCGAACTCACCGGGTCGACAGTCACCGTCGTCGGCCTCGGCGCCATCGGGCAGGCGGTGGTCGAGCGCCTCGAACCCTTCGGCGTCGAGACCATCGGCGTTCGGTACACACCGGAGAAAGGCGGGCCGACGGACCGCGTGATTGGCTTCGACGAGCTCGAATCCGCGCTCGTAGAGACAGACTATCTCGTGCTCGCGTGCCCGCTGACTGACGAGACGCGACACCTGATAGACCAACAGGCGTTCTTCTCGCTCCCGAACCACGCCGTTCTCGTGAACATCGCTCGCGGCGGCGTCGTCGACACCGACGCACTCGTCTCGTCGGTACAGCGTGGGTACATTCGAGCGGCGGCACTCGACGTGACCGACCCCGAACCGCTCCCGAACGACCACCCACTGTGGGACTTCGAGAACGTGTTCATCACGCCCCACGTCGCAGGGCACACCCCACACTACTTCACCCGACTGGCAGACATCGTCGCAGAGAACGTCGAACGGTTGGAGTCCGGCAATCGAGAACTCCGCAACCAAGTGCTTCCCGAATCCCCACGTACTTCATCCGAGGACGCATAGCGAGACTCGATGACGGCGCTCGTCTTCGGACTGCAGTTGACCACTCTTCTCGCCTTCTCCGGGGCGGCTATCGCGCTCATCCTCACACCGGGTCCCGATACGATGTACGTCCTCGCTCGCGGCCTCGACGGACAGACGGCGGGTGTTCGGTCGGCGTTCGGTATCGCCACCGGCGTCCTGTTCCACACGCTCTTGGCGACGCTCGGCGTCGCCGCACTTCTTCAAACGGTTCCAGAGGCGGCGGCGGCCATCCAGTACGTCGGTGCGGCCTACCTCATCTACCTCGGTATCGTCGCCTTCCGCGACGACGAGTTCGACCCGTCAGTCGAGACTGACGCCGCCGGAAGTTTCCGCCGCGGCGTCTTCGTCAACGCACTGAACCCGAAGGTGGCGCTGTTCTTTCTCGCCTTCCTCCCCGGATTCGCCGGACAGGGACCGAACGCGGGTGAGCGAATGGCACTCCTCGGTGCACTCTATGCGGTGTTGACGGCGCTGTATCTCTCCGTCGTCGCGCTCGGTGCCGACAGACTCGGCGAGACACTCGCAGCGACCCGGGTCAGTCGCGTACTCAACTACGTCGGTGCGGGGACGATGCTGCTGCTCGGCGTCGTGCTCGCAGTGGAGTGAGACGAACTGAAGTGAAGGTGGCGGGCGTTACTCGCCGTCGCCGAGCAGGCGTTTGACCATCTGTTCGGGGTCGAACCGCTCGATGTGGTCGTAGCCCTGCCCGACACCGAGGAACAAGATTGGCTTGCCCGTCACGTAGGCGATAGAGATTGCCGCGCCACCGTTGGAGTCGGCGTCGGCCTTCGTGAGGATGGCCCCGTCGATGGCCGCCGCGTCGTTGAACTTGCGGGCGCGTTCGACTGCGTCCTGTCCGGCCACCGCCTCGTCTACGAAGATGGTGAGGTCAGGGCCGACGACGCGGTCGATTTTCTCTAACTGCGCCATCAGGTCGTTCGACGTGTGGAGACGACCGGCCGTGTCACCGAGCACGATGTCGATATCGTGGGCGTCGGCGTACTCGACGGCGTCGTAGATGACTGCCGCCGGGTCACCACCCTGTTCGTGGGTGATGAGTTTCTTGTCGAGTACCTCCGCGTGCTCGCGGATTTGCTCGTTCGCGCCAGCGCGGTAGGTGTCACCGTTTGCGAGCACCGTCGAGTAGCCCTCCTTTTCGAAGTAGCGGGCGAGTTTGGCGATGGTCGTCGTCTTCCCGACGCCGTTGATGCCGGTGAAGATGAGGGTGACGGGTTTGTCCGCCTCCGCGATGCGCTGGTCGAAGTCGAACTGCCCGACGCTGATGACGTCGTAGAGCGCGTCGTGGAGCGCCTCTTCGACGAGTTGGCCCGTACTCTGGACCTGCTTTCGCGTCTCGCCGACGAGTTTCTCGCGAATCGTCTCGAGAATCTCTTCGGCGACGTTCATCTCCACGTCGCTCTGGAGGAGCGCCATCTCGAGTTCCCACAAGGGGTCTTCGAGGTCCTCTTCCTCGATGACGACTTTCCCGGTGGCGAACGCGGCAGCGCGTTTGAGACGACTCGCGTTGCTCTCCGACCCATCGGCTTTCTTCTCGGACAGTGCCTGTTTCGCGGCGTCCGAGGCGAGTGACTCGCGTGCCGGTTCGTCGGAGTCGGCGTCCGTCACCGCGTCCTCGGCTTCCGTCTCCGTCTCCGGTTCCGGTTCCGGTTCGGGAGTCTCTGTCGACGCAGTGAGAGCGTCGTCGTCCTCCGCTGTGGCCGACGTGTCGACAGGTTCGGTCGCCGTCTCGTCGTCTGGTTCCACCGCTTCGGCGTCGGGTTCTACCGCCTCGGCGTCAGCGTCAGCCTCGGCCTCCGAAGCTGCCGCTTCGGCTTTCTCTTCGGCGGTATCTTCGACGTCTTCGCGGAAGCGGTTGAGTTTCTTCTTCAGTCCGTCGAACATCTGAATAGTGGGTTACGGGGTTACTCGTCGTCGCCGTCTTCGCCTTCGCCCTGCATCTGCTGTTGCATCTGCTGCATCTGCTGCTGCTGCATCTGCTGTTGGGCCTGCATCGCCTGCTCTTCTATCTGTTCGCTCTCTTCTTCGAGTTCTTCGATTTCGCCGCGGACGCTGGCGATTTCCTCGTCGAGCATGTCCTGCTTGCGGCGCAGTGCTTCGACGGCACTGGACTGGTCCTGTTCGGCCGCGTAGTTCGCGCCGAGCGAGACGATGACTTCGTCGATGTCCTGGACTTCCGCACGGAGGTACGCGCCGCCACCGAGCGGGACCTGCACCGTCGAACCCGTCTCGAGCGTCTCGATTGCGTCGACGGCTTCGTCGATTTCGTCCTTCTCGGCTTCGAGGTCAGAAACCTCGTCTTCGAGGGACTGAATCTCCTCGTCGAGTGCCTGCAGTTCCTGGGAGAGCTGCTGAAGTTGCTGCTGACCGCCACCCATCATGCTGCGAGCACCTCGCCGAGTTCGACCTTCGTACGTTTGATACCGTGTTCACTGCCGATGAGGGAGAACACGCGTTCCTGTGCGACGTTCTCGTTGGGAGCCTCTACCGTCTTGGTGAAGTTGTGGGACACTCCACGACTCGTGAAGCTTCCAGAGATAGTGTACTGGCTCATGGATTTCGGTCGGGTGGCAAGCGGGAAGAGTCTTCCTACTCGGAGCGAAAACGAACCGCGAAAAGGGGGAGACGAGCGGCCCTCAGTCGATGTAGCCGAGGGCGTCTTCGATGCGCCCCAGTTCCGGGCCGGTCGTATCTTCGCCGACGATGTACGACTCGTCGTTGGCCACGAGGCCAGAACCGACGAGCGGACCACCGTAGTTGATGGTTCCGAGGTCAGCGCGAACGTCGAGGAGTTCCTCGAGCGCTTCGAGTTCGGGTTCGCGGGACTTCGGATGGCAGAGGACGCCACGGTTGTTGGCGACGGCGGCCATCCCCACGGTTCGAACGTCGCCGAGGTCACCGCGTTCGACGGGGACGTCCAGTGCTTCTTCGACGGCCGCGACGGCCTCGTCTGTGAGGTCGGCGTGGACGTACGCACCGTAGTCGTTCGCGAGAACGACGTTCCCGGCGGCGTTGATGCGGCCGGGGAGTTCGTAGACGGGGAGGTCTACGGTGTCGGTGAGTGCCTCCTTTTCGCGGGCCGTCGCACGACTCGAAACGAGCAGTCCGTTTTCGTTACCCGTCGCTAACGCACCGACGGTCCCGGACCCGCCGATGGTCGTCTTGACCACCGGCACGTCGAGTTCTTCGGCCATCTGCTCGGCGAGCGCGTCGTCGGCGTCTGGGCGAACGACGAGGACGTCGTCGGTCGCCCGAGCGAAGACGCCGATGTAGGATGAACCGGCGAAGGAGGCGCGGAGCACCGTTTACTCGGCCGGTTCTGCTTCGACGACTGACTCGCCGTCCTCGTCGAAGCGCGCGGCGCGGACGCGGAACTTGCTCGGCGGGTCCTGTCGGCCGGACGCCCAGATGCGCTCGTTGATCTGCGTGTCGAGACGCACGTCGTCGGCGTCGACCTTGAAGTGCTTCGCGAGGTGCTCGCGGATGAGCGTCATCGCGCGGCCAGCACGCTCGTGGGACGGGACAGCCTTCACGTCGCGGAGCGGGACGGTGACGACGCGCTCCTCGAAGTCGTTTGCGCTCATTGCTTACTCGTCCGTGTTGCTTCGCCGCCAGTTGCGACGCTTGGGGTTTCGCGTGACTTCCATGTCGGTCTTGAGCATGACCCACGCGGGGACACGACTGTTCTGACGTTCGAGCTTCGCCAGACGCTTCTTCTTAGCCTTCGACTTCTTACCCATAGTGGCCTACAGTTTCCTTCCTCCGCATAAAATCTTGTTCCTTCGCGTTTTAGTGGTGTGAGAAGCGTCCACAGGCCCGAATCAACTCGCCTGACCCGGCAGATGCGGCGAACCGAGCGGGAATCGACTCATTCAGTATCGTCGGCAAACGAGTCCGACCTGAATGAGTCGGGCCCGTACGCTGGTCGTCTTTCTCGCCGTCTCCGCCGCGTGGGGGAGCGCCTTCCTCGCCACAGATATCGCCCTCCAGACAGTCCCGCCGGCGTTCCTCGCCGCGATTCGGTTCGACGTCGCGGCAGTCATCCTGTTCGCGCTCACCGTCGCCCGCGGTGACCGGTTTCTCCCCGCCGCACGCGCCGAGTGGCGACCGATTCTCACCGGCGGTGTGCTCAGTATCGGAGCGCACCACGCGCTGTTGTTCTCGGGACAAGTGTACGTCCCCGGGTCGGTTGCGTCCGTCCTCCTCGGTATCGTCCCGCTGGCGACGCCGACGCTCACCCGCCTCACCTCCTCGCGGAAGCGACTCACGCCGCTCAAGGCCGCGGGACTGGCCCTCGGATTCCTCGGCCTCGTCGTCATCGCCAACCCGAACCCCGAGAATCTGCTGACCTCGAATCTCCTCGGCGTCGCCTTGGTGGTCGGGTCGGCACTCGCGTTCGCCCTCGGGGCAGTCTTCACCCACGACAGCGAGACGAGTATGTCGCTGTTGGCGGTGCAGGCGTGGATGATGCTCATCGGGGCGATTACGCTCCACCTGACGAGCATCGCACTCCCGTGGGAGTCCGCCGCCGACGCGGTGTGGGTGCCGAGCGCCATCGTCTCCACGGCGTACCTCGCCGTCGTCGCCGGCGCGGGTGGGTTCTTACTCTACTTCTGGCTTCTCGACCGGGTCGGCCCCATCGAAGTCGGCCTGCTGGAGTACGTCATCCCGCTTTTCGCCGCGCTCGCGGAGTGGGTGGTGCTCGGCCGTATCCCGACGCTCACGACTGTCGCCGGGTTCACGCTCATCTTCCTCGGCTTTCTCCTGTTCAAACGCGACGCGATTCGTGGCGAACTCCGCCGTGCAGTGGACCGGAATCGTCGCCGGAAATCGGTCGACGACTGAGCAGAACGTCTTGGACCCTCACAGCGAGAATCGAGAGACAGTCTCGTACTCGGGGCCGTCTGGCCCGAGTTCGCTCTTCTTCAACCGAACCTCTCTGACGGTGAACGCCCCAATCTCGGGGTCCTCCCGTTCGACGACGCGCTGGACGTGGTCCTTCCCGCGTGCGTCGTTCATGCGGGCGAGCGTGACGTGCGGCGAGAACTCGTGGTCTTCGGCGTCGAACCCGACGGCCGTCGTCTCTCGTTCTATCGCCTCGTGCAGGCGCGTCATCTCTGCGGCACCCGCTTCGATGCCGGTCCAGACGACGCGAATGTAGTCCAGCGAGGGGAAGACGCCGAACCCACGGACCGAGGCGTCGAATTGGTCCACACTCGCGCCGTCGATGGCCGTCTCGACGGCGTCTTCGACTGTCTCAACACGTTCCGGCGGCGTCTCTCCGAGGAACTTCAGCGTCACGTGGGCC
Organism: Haloferax sp. YSSS75; assembly: GCF_046764215.1. Lineage (GTDB taxonomy): Archaea > Halobacteriota > Halobacteria > Halobacteriales > Haloferacaceae > Haloferax. Next base: position 3,063,901 of record NZ_CP177206.1, on the reverse strand, counting down.
TGTTCGGGGTCGGTAAAGCGGAGTCCGTCGGCGTCGGCGAGCAATGCCTGCGCGGCAGCGACACCCTCCGAGAGTGCCGGTGGGAGGTCGATAGCGAGGAAGAGTCGCATGGCAGATAAATGACGGGAAATAGACGTTAAGCTTCCGCCGGCGACGACTCAGGGGTAGTCCGTGTCGCCGCAGACGAAGGAGACGACAGTCGTCGAGGCGGACGGGGTTCTAGAGACGTAGGTCGACTGGCAGTAAAAAGCGGTCGATGTCGAGGCTCTGACGTAGCGTTTAACCGCCGTGACTCCCAATCGCGCCTATATGACCGACGACGGCAAGCGACCCCACCGGTTCTCCGAAGGGCAGGGGTTCGACGAGGATTACTCCGAGTTCTCGCTCGACCCGCCCGAACTCACGGTGGACCCGACGAAGGTCGACCCAGTCGACTCGCGCGTCCTGACCGACATCCTCGACAAGCGGAACATCGACCCCGAAGACGTCGACGTCGAGAAACTCCTCGACGTCGCCCTCTCGTACATGCAAATCAACCGCTTCGAGGAGGCGACGGAAGCGTTCGAACGAACCGCACGCTTCGCCGAAGACGACTCGCCCATCGCACAGGAGGCGTGGGTGAACAAAGGTGCGGCACACGCCCAACTCGAAGAGTGGGACGAAGCGGTCGGCGCGTACAAGGAAGCGCTCCGCGTCGACGACGACAGCGAACACGCTGCGACGGCCCACACGAACCTCGCGTACGCGCTGTGGGAGTCCGGCCAGACGGCGGACGCCCTCGACCACGCCGAACGCGCCGTCGAACTCGACCCACGGTTCCCACAGGCGTGGTACAACCGTGGTTTCTTCCTCCTCGAACGCGGTCTGAGCGAGGAGGCAGTCAACGCCTTCGACAACGCCATTCGCCTCGGGATGCGCACCCCGGCGGTCCACGAAGAGAAGGCGCGCGCACTCGAAGAACTCGGCCGTGAGGAAGAAGCAGAACAGGCACAACAGCAGGCAGACGACATTCGCGAGCAGGCCGAAGCGGAGCTCGTCGAGGAGTACTGATGCTGCTGCGCGAACGCGAGACTCCGGAAGGCCTCCTCGTCTCGGTCTGTGACGCAGACTGCCTCGGAGAGACGTACACGGACGACGGTGTCTCGCTGGACGTCACCGAGGACTTCTACGGCGGCGAAGAGGCAGAGACAGTCGACCAGGACGCCGTCGTCGAGAGTCTCACGCGTGCCACCGTCGCCAACATCGTCGGCGAAGAGTCGGTGAACGTCGCTATCGACGCTGGTCTCGTGGACGAAGAGACGGTCCTCGAAGTCGGCGGGACGCTCCACGCACAACTGCTCTGGCTACGGTAACCGTCTCGGGTCGTCGCCCGTCACTTCCGCCCGATTTTTTCGACGCGGCACCCCGACTCAGAGCGTCTGCGCCCGCGTCAGTCTGTCAGTTCGACGCCCGAAATCTCGAACCGAACGCCGCCCGACGCCGACTCGGTGAGTTCGATATCCCAGTCGTGGGCCGCGACGACTTGCGAGACGATAGAGAGTCCGAGACCCGTCCCGTCCGTCTCCGAGGAGTAGCCATCTTCGAACACCGCCTCGCGTTCGTCGGCAGGGATGCCGACGCCGTCGTCTTCGACGTAGAAGCCAGTTCGTTCCGTGTCGGCGAGTAGTCCGACGGTCACCGTAATCTGCGTGTCGCCGTCCAAGTGGCCGTGTTCCACGGCGTTTCGATATAGGTTCTCGAAGAGGTGTGACAGGAGGTTCGGGTCCGCCTCGAACGTCGTCGAGTCGACGACGACGAGCGACCCGTCGCCCGTCTCGACGTGTTGCCACGCGGACTTGGCCTGCGCTTCGAGTTCGACGGGCGCCCACTCGGACACCGAGTTCTGCCGAGCCAACACGAGAGTGTCCGAGACGATGTCGTCCATGCGTTCGAGTGCGTCGACGATGCGGCCGAGATGCTCTCTCGTCATCTCGTCGTCCAGCATCGTCTGAGCGTATCCGAGGGCGACGGAAAGCGGGTTGCGCAGGTCGTGTGACAGGATGCTGGCGACGTTCCGCAACCGACTGGCCTTCTCGTCAGCTTCGAGTTCGGCGAGTTTCCGGTCGGTGATGTTCAAGTGGACGACCTGTACGTACGTCTCGTCGTCGTGTGTAAACCGAGAGGCGCGCATCGTGAACCACCGGCGTTGGTCGGGCGAGTGACACGGGTACTCACGCGAGAAGTGGTCTCGCTCGCCAGCGACGACAGCGCGAATCCCTCCGGCGATACTGTTCGCTTCGGCGTCTCCGCTCGCGTCACAGACAGTGAGATAATTCCGTCCGACCGAACTGGATTCACCGACGTAACCGTTCTCCTCGCCGAAGGTTCGCCACGCCTGGTTCGTGTAGAGAATCTCTCCCTCCGCATCGAGAACCGCGAGTTGCATCGGCAGCGCCTCCAAACTAGAGGTGGCGAGAGGAGATGGCAGAGGCATACATTCACAGAAAGGCGACCACTACTTCATGCTTCTCCCCCGGTTACGTCGGGAAGTTGGCACACAGTCGGGGAGACAAGCCACAGGAGACTGCTGGGCCGCCCGGTGGGTCACGCGCAGACGAGTATTTGAGGGTTCCACGCGAACTCGGTGTATGTCGTCCCCCTCGACACCGCACCCCTCGTTACTCGTCAAACTCGACGCGCTCATCGGCCTTCTCCTGGTCGTCTGTCTCCTGCTCTCACTGGTCGCCATCGGCGTCCTCGGCGTCCTCGGCGTCGTCGGTGTGCTCGTCGTCGCCGTCATCGGTGTCGTCGGGTGGTACAGTTATCTCCGGTCGCTGAACCGGTACGCTGCTGACCTCGACTGAACGCGCTGTCGGTCAGATATCCGAGATACCGGCATCGATATCCGGAGGAGCGAAACCACGAACAGTTTCGTTCCGACACGTGGACCGAAGACGTGTTGTGCCTCGGGGCGTAACCCCAGATTAATGGGAGTCCAGGAACCGTACCCCGTCGACGTCGATGCCATCCGCGAGGACTACCCGATTCTCCAGCGGAAGGTCGGCGGCGACATCTCGACGCCCGGTGAGGACGACGACGACACCGTTCCGCTCGTCTACCTCGACAACGCCGCGACGAGTCAGACGCCGAAACAGGTCGTCGATGCCATCGTGGACTACTACTACGGATACAACTCGAACGTCCACCGCGGTATCCACAGTCTGAGCCAAGAAGCGTCCGTCGCCTACGAGAACGCCCACGACAAAGTCGCCGAGTTCGTCGGTGCCTCCGGCGGGCGCGAGGAACTCGTCTTCACCAAGAACACCACCGAGTCGATGAACCTCGTCGCCTACGCGTGGGGCCTCAACGAACTCGGTCCGGGCGACTCCGTCGTGCTCACGGAGATGGAACACCACGCCTCGCTGGTCACGTGGCAGCAAATCGCCAAGAAGACCGGTGCAGAGACGCGCTTCATCCGCATCGACGACGAGGGGCGCCTCGACATGGAGCACGCGAAAGAACTCATCGACGACTCCACGAAGATGGTCTCTGTCGTCCACGTCTCGAACACGCTCGGGACCATCAACCCCGTCTCCGAACTCGCCGACATGGCCCACGAAGTCGGGTCGTACATCTTCGTCGACGGTGCGCAGTCGGCACCGACCCGCCCAGTCGACGTGGAGGCCATCGACGCCGACTTCTTCGCGTTCTCTGGACACAAGATGTGCGGGCCGACGGGCATCGGTGCCCTCTACGGCAAGCGCCACATCCTCGACGAGATGGACCCGTACCTCTACGGCGGCGAGATGATTCGTCGCGTCACCTTCGAAGACGCCACGTGGGAGGACCTGCCGTGGAAGTTCGAAGCGGGCACGCCGCCCATCGCACAGGGTATCGGATTCGGTGCGGCCGTCGACTACCTCGACGACATCGGCATGGAGAACGTCCAGGCCCACGAGGAACTCCTCGCGGAGTACGCCTACGACCGATTGAGCGAGTTCGACGACATCGAAATCTACGGCCCACCGGGCGACGACAGGGGTGGCCTCGTCGCGTTCAACCTCGACGGCGTCCACGCACACGACCTGTCGAGCATCCTCAACGAGCAGGGCGTCGCCATCCGCGCCGGCGACCACTGTACGCAACCACTCCACGAGGTTCTGGGTGCCGCCGCCTCGACGCGGGCGTCCTTCTACATCTACAACACCAAAGCAGAAATCGACAAACTGGTCGAGGGCCTCGAAGTCGCACGCGACCTGTTCGCGTGAGGCGGTTTTCTACTCTTCCGCGAACGAAGTGAGCGGGCCGACGAACGAGAGGAGGCACGAAGTGCCGAATCGAGCGAGGAGTGCTTTTGGTCCACCGTGAGACGCGTCACGTCTCATGAGCCTTCGTTCACGTTGCTCACGAAGACAGGTTTTGCCGAGCGAGCGTCGCGAGCGCAGCGCAAAAGGTGGGGTTGACGGCCTCGAAGTCGCACGCGACCTGTCCGCCTGAAGATGGGCGAACGAGGGTGAATTTCACGCACCCCAATGTCTTTGTCGGCTTGACACGTCATCCGGTCGTATGCTCCAAACGGTGACCGGGTTTCTCCTCGAAACGCTCGAAACGACACTCGTCGAGTTCGGAACCGTCGTCCGCGACGCGACACCGAAGATACTCACGGGACTCGTCTTCGTCGGCCTCGCGTACGTCGGTATCAGAGTGATTCTGTACGTCGTTCGGGGCGTCCTCGACGGAATCTATCCGGAAGAACAGGACCTCGTCGTCGACCTGGGCGTCGCTATCACCGGTATCTTCCTCTGGTTCGGCGTGGCGTTAGCACTGCTGAACATCGTCGGGATGACCGAAATCGCGGCGAGTCTCGGCACCGCCGCCGGGTTCATCGCCCTCGGTGTCTCCTACGCACTGTCGAACATGATTGCCGACACCGTCGCCGGCGTCTACCTCCTCCGTGACCCAGACTTCAACCCCGGCGACAAGGTCAAAGCAGACCCGGTCACCGGCACGGTCACTGGCATCGAACTCCGAAAGACGCGATTCGAGAACGAGGAGGGCGACACCGTCGTCGTCGCCAACCGCGACGTCGAAAAGAAGTGGACGAAGTACGACGAGATGGAGACGACGACTGCCGCCGCAACCGAGTCGGTCTAAGCGCCGAAATCGGAGGATTCGGCCGCCCCGGAACCCTTTTACGGCACTCGGGCGTATCCCCGACGAACACCAATGGGCATTGGCTCAGACATGTATCGTCAGCAGATTTTGGACCACTACAAGAACCCCCGTAACCACGGCCGACTGAACGAACCGACGTTCAGTCACACGGGGGAGAACCCCTCCTGCGGCGATACGATTACGATGGACGTGCAGCTCGCCGACGACGGCGAGACGATAGAGCGCGTCGCGTTCTCCGGTGATGGCTGTGCCATCAGTCAGGCGTCCGCGAGCATGCTCACGCAACGACTCCCGGGGAAGTCGCTCTCCGAACTGGAAACGATGGACACCGACGACATCACGGAGATGCTCGGTGTCGACATCTCGCCTATGCGCATCAAGTGTGCCGTCCTCGCCCGACAGGTGGCACAGGACGGCGCGAAGATTCACGAAGGCGAGATAGAAATCGAGAAGACGAAGACCGAAGACGACGCGTAAACCGGCCTGCGATTTCTCTTCGTTCGACTGCGTGGCGAGCGTCGCGGCCGCAGTCGCTTCGAGTCGGTGCTGTCGCTCGGCGGTGTCGAAAGGGGGGAAAATGGAGTCAGTCGAGGGTCGTTCGGCCTTATTCGGGCTTCAGACCGGCTTCCTGCCCACGCCCACCTTTTGCGCTGCGGGCTGCGTCGCAGCCCTCGGCAAAAGCTGGACCAAAAGCCTCGTCACTCCCGTTGGTCGTTCCTCGGCCCGTTCGGTCGCTTCGCTCCCGAACGGTGGAAACGGGGGAATAGAAAGTGGGCCTTACTCGGGCTTCAGACCGGCTTCCTGGACGCGCATGACGGCTTCGCCGTCGGCGAGGTTCGGCGCGTCGACGAGGCGGACGATACGCTTGTCGCCCTTGGACTTGCGGAGGTAGATACGGAACGTCGAGGTGTGACCGAGGATGTTGCCACCGATTGGCTGTGTTGGGTCACCGAAGTAGGAGTCGGGGTTCGACGCGACCTGATTCGTCACGAGAATGCCCGTGTTGAACAGGTCACCGATGCGCATCAGGTCGTGGAGGTGCTTGTTGAGCTTCTGCTGGCGTTCGGCGAGTTCGCCACGTCCGACGTACTCGGCGCGGAAGTGGGCGGTCAGCGAGTCGACACAGAGGAGGCGAACCGGCCAGTCGGTGTCTTCGTGTTCGCCGGCGAGTTCCTTGGCCTTCTCGGCGAGGAGAATCTGGTGGTTGGAGTTGAACGCCTTGGCGACGTGAATCTTGTCGAGGACGTCGTCGACGAGTTCTTGCATCGCCTCCTCGTCACCGACGGAGCCTTCGATTTCGCGGTCTGCGAGCATCGCTTCGAGCACGTCGTCTTCGAGGCCACGGACCATGTCGTCGATACGTTCGGGACGGAACGTGTCTTCGGAGTCGATGAAGATACAGCTCCCACCGAGGCCACCCTGTTCGGGCGGCAACTGGACGTTGACGGCCAGTTGGTGCGTGACCTGAGACTTACCGGCACCGAACTCACCGTACACTTCGGTGATGGACTGCGTCTCGAGGCCACCGCCGAGGAGTTCGTCGACTTCGTCGATTTGCCACGACAGTTTGCCGATTTGCTGGCGTCGTTCGAGGACCATCGACCCTGTCTCGAACCCACCGACGTCGGCCGCTTCACGGGCCGCGTTGATGATGTCTGCCGCTGTGCTGGAACCGATATCCGCTTTGTTCGACAGTTCGCCGGGGCTGGCGACTGCGATAGATTGGTAGCTGTCGTAGCCGCTCTCTACGAGTTTGTCGGCCGTCGCCGGGCCGACACCGGGGAGACTTTCGAGGTCGTCTTCTGCCATACATCGTCGTTCCGCCTATACCCTCATAAACCCTCGTTAACAGCGAAGTGAAAGTGTAATCGAGAGACTGCGGCGGCCCGATGACGAGTGTCTGACGGAGGTTCAAGTCGAATACCGCGTCAGTGAGGTGCCGCGACGAAGGAACGCGAGAAATCAGTGCGTGTTCGGGGTCACTCCCACGGGTGGCCGTCGGGCGTCGAGGGCCACAGCGGGTACCAGTATCCTTCGTCGTCTTCGATTTCGAGTTCACCGTCGAGGATGGATTCGAGTTTGAACTCCAGTTTCTGGTTCCGCTTCGACGTGCTCTGCGGCGCGAAGGGGTAGTACGCGCCGCGGCGGAACGAGTAAATCCAGTAGGCTCTGTCGCCGCCTTTTCGGAATCCGAAGAGGGCGGCGAGGAGACGCGACCCGTACCCGCGCTCGATGAACTCGTCGGCCGCGAAGTGGACGCTCGTCACGAGGTCCTCGGGGTCGTCGTCCACGAGGACCACCCAGTTGTAGCCGTGGTCGTCCGTGTGGCGTTTGAACTCCGTGCCGGTCTCTTCGCTGCCGGCGGTGAGAATCGCTTCGACAGAGTCGACAGTGTCTGCGAAGTCGGTGCTGTCCACAGAGGAGAAACAGAGGGCCGCCTCGTCCGCCGAGTCGAATCCGAGGTCAGCTTCCATCGTCAGATAGGCGGTACTCATGCCGAAGAGGTCCTCGGGGTCTGCCCGCGACGTCGCGTCCGACTCGGCGCTGATGCCGAGGGCGGACCGAAGCGAATCAAAGAGTCCCATGGGCATCGCTAGGGGGCCGAGAACTTATAGGGTGTATCGAAACGAGCGGGCAGGGACCCAATCAGGTCCCGTTAGAATCAGTCTCGCCCGGTACGAGAACCGCCGTCAGTTCGAGTGGGTGTCCCCGTCTCTACGCCGTCGGAGTACTCGAAGGGCTGGATCAGGTAGTACCGGTAGATGACGTAGACGACGAGCAACCACATGAGCACCAGCAGGTAGGGAAGCCAGTTGCTGGTCTGGTCGAGTGGCGTCGCCACGTCGGCACCGGACGGCCCGACAGGAGCGGAGACGTCGGCGACTGCGGCAGGTGTCTCAGTCTCAGTCTCGGTTTCGGTCGTCACCTCGTCGTCCGTGGACGTTGGAGTCTGCGCCGTGGGCGCGCCTGCGTCGTCAGCACGGTCTGTATCGCTGGCGTCGGCGGTGGTCGTGTCACTCTCGACTGTCGTCGAGGGTGCGTTCGTCACCGTCGAACTACTGCTCCCTCCGCCGCCCTTCTGACTCGGTTTGTCGCTGGTCGGCGCGGACGTGTCGTCGCTGGAAGACTGCTCGCCGTCGGGTGTCGTCGTGTTCGAATCGTCCGGCGTCGAGGTGTTCGAGTCATCCGGTGTCGTCGTATTCGAGTCGTCCGGCGTTGTCGTATTCGAGTCGTCCGGCGTTGTCGTGTTCGAATCGTCGGGTGTCGAGGTATTCGAGTCGTCTGGGACGGTCGTGTTCGAGTCGTCCGGCGTCGTCGTGTTCGAGTCATCCGGTGTCGTCGTGTTGGAGTCATCCGGAGTCGTCGTGTTCGAATCGTCCGGCGTCGAGGTATTCGAGTCGTCCGGAGTCGTCGTGTTCGAATCGTCTGGGACGGTCGTGTTGGAGTCATCCGGCGTCGTCGTGTTCGAATCGTCTGGGACGGTCGTGTTCGAGTCGTCCGGCGTCGTCGTGTTCGAGTCATCCGGTGTCGTCGTGTTGGAGTCATCCGGAGTCGTCGTGTTCGAATCGTCCGGCGTCGAGGTATTCGAGTCGTCCGGAGTCGTCGTGTTCGAATCGTCTGGGACGGTCGTGTTGGAGTCATCCGGCGTCGTCGTGTTCGAATCGTCTGGGACGGTCGTGTTGGAGTCATCCGGAGTCGTCGTGTTCGAATCGTCTGGGACGGTCGTGTTCGAGTCGTCCGGAGTCGTCGTGTTCGAATCGTCCGGCGTCGTGTTCGAGTCACCAGTGTCGTCACCGTCGTCAGGACAGTCACTCGATTGGTCTGTTCCATTGTGGAGGCCGTGTACGAACTCCGAGACCTGTTCACCGACGGTGGCATTGGCATCGGGGACGTCACAGACGAGGGAATCGGTGGGTGTCGTGCTGTTGTTCGCCTCGTCCTTCGGGGGGACGATTCCGTCGACGAACTCCGAGACTTGCTCACCGACAGTCGCCGACTCGTTTTCGTCGTCTACAGCGGTCGAATTGTTCGTGGGAGTCTGTTCAGAGGTGTTCGACGGCGAACCGTTGTTCGGCGAATTGCTCTGGGGCGGCAGCTCTGCCGCCCCGGTGCCCTGTGGACCGCCGGGTACCTCGTCGGCGGGCTGGAGCGCCGCCGCTGGGACCAACGGCGCAACCAAGAGCGCCACGGCGACGATGAGTACCGCGGCTATTCTGACAGTGTTCATATATTCTCGAACAGTAGTACGCGCTCTGAGAGCAACGTAACAGACAGAATAACCGGAAATTCAGGGATTATACACGGTGTTTAGTTGTGATATGTGACAGAGAGTATCACAGTTCAGGATATTCTCGGTATCGTGTGAATCAGATGCAAGTCGTCACCGACAAGAGATTCCGAGATGGTGGGCGAGAACGCCCGCATCGACCGACGTGGGGTGGTTCGAGGACGACGAAGAACGGGAGAGTACCGGAGAAAGCCGAACTATCCAGCGGGACAAATCCGGTTAAGACGTTCCTGAACGGTTCTCCGGTCAGCAGTCTGTCTGTTACAGGCGTTCGGTACGACCCGACTCGTCACGCCGGAGCGGACGATTGGAGAGTCGACAAGAGGCGGACTCCGCGACGTGATTCGTGTGGTCACGTCGTATCTGGCCGAGAAAACAGTCGCACCGACTTCGAAGGCCGAGCGCCGATTAGAACGTCTCCATCTCGCGTTCCATGTCGCGGAGACGCTCGACGCGCTTGTCGGTCGATGGGTGGGTGCTGAACAGTTTCCCGATGAAGTCGGACTTGATGGGGATGATGAAGAAGGCGTTCATCTCCGACGTCTCGCGCATGTCGCGCTTGGGGACGTTCTCCATGCGGCCCGAAATCTTCAGCAGGGCGGACGCCAGTGCCGACGGACGCCCCGTGATGATTGCGGCCCCACGGTCGGCAGCGAACTCACGGTACCGCGAGAGCGCCCGGATGAGCAGGTAGGAGATTATCCAGACGACCAGCGACGCGAGGATGGCGACGATGACCGGCATGTTCTGGCGGTTGTCGTCGCCGCCGAAGAGCCACCCCCACCGAACGATGATGAAGGCGATACTCGAGAGGAACGACGCGATAGTCATGACCATCACGTCACGGTTCTTCACGTGCGCGAGTTCGTGGGCGAGGACGCCCTCTAACTCGTCGTCGTCGAGGGTTCGGAGCAGACCCGTCGTGACACAGACGGCCGAGCTCTTCTGTGAACGGCCCGTCGCGAAGGCGTTCGGCATGGACGAATCCGAGATTGCGACCTTCGGTTTCGGCAGGTCTGCCTGCTGCGAGAGGCGGCCAATCATCGCGTGCAGTTTCTGCGCCTGCGGACCGTCGTCTTCGTCGACGACGCGCGCACCCATGCTGTAGAGCGCTATCTTGTCGCTGAAGAAGAGTTGAGCGAAGAGGAAGATGCTCATGAACCCCACAACGACGAGCAGGTCACCGAAGTAGAAGGCCAGCAACCCTGCGAAGACGATGTAGAGAGCGAACAGGAGGAACATCGTGAACACCATGCGTCCGCGAAGTCCCCAGTCCGGTTTCCATTCCATACGCCGTCATTAGTAATCCGACTAATAAACGCTGTTGGAATGCGAGACAATAGCACGCCGAAAGACGGCGAGGTGAGATACGTGGGTTTAGCACGCCGGCACGCCATCGACCACGCATGGAGACAGTCATCGTCACCGGTGCGCTCGGTCGCTCTGGTCGCTGGATTACCGACCGACTGGCCGACGACTACGACGTCGTCGCAGTCGACCTCGACCACCCCGGATTCGAAGTCGAACCGCGCGACAACCTCGACTTCCGTGCGGCCGACCTGAGGAACATGGGCGAGGTTTCGGACCTCGTGGCCGACATCGACCCCGACGCAGTGGTCCACTGGGCGGCCATCCCGTCACCGACGCGCCACGCCGGCAACCGCGTCTTCGAGACGAACGTTCAATCGACGTACAACGTGCTCGTCGCCGCCGCCCGTGCCGACGCGCGAATCGTCTGGGCCTCCTCCGAGAGCGCCTACGGGTTCGCGTTCGCAGACGAGACGCCGCTCCCAGACTTCCTCCCCGTCACCGAAGCCCACCCGCTTCGGCCCGAAGACCCCTACGGGACGGCCAAAGTCGCCGGCGAAGAGGTGTCGAAGATGGTCGCCCGGAAGTACGACGCCTCGACGTGTGCCATCCGCCCGTCGTGGATTCAGTATCCCGGTGAGTACAACTGCCGTGGCGTCGCCGAGTCGGGCGAACTCGCCGGCGGTGCGGGGAACTACTGGTCCTACGTGGACGTCCGCGACGTAGCGGGACTCGTCGCCGCGGCGCTCTCGGAACCGGTCGACGGTCACGAAGCAGTCCACGCGGCGGCCGCAGAGACGTATCTCGGACGGCCGACGGCCGACGCCGTCGAGGAGTTCTTCGGCGAACTCCCCGCGGAGTGTACCCTCGACGGCGAGGAGTCCGCACTCTCGACGGCGAAAGCAGGCGACCTGTTCGGGTGGGAACCCGCCCACTCGTGGCGCGAGGCGAACGACGAAGACGTCCCCGAACCGACACTCTGGGAGTGAAACCGCAGACCGAGACGCGGTCACTGGGGCACATCATTTTCCCGACAGGGCGCATACGTCTAGTCGACATGTTCGCCGATAGAAAGGACGCGGGCCGGCGGCTAGCAGACCTACTCGACGAGCGAGAAGAAGAGGCGGACGTCGTGCTCGCTATCCCGCGGGGTGGCCTCCCAGTCGGGCGAGAAGTCGCCGACAGACTCAGAGTACCGCTGGACGTCGTCGTCGCATCGAAAGTCGGCGCACCGAACAACCCGGAACTGGCGCTTGGGGCCGTCGCCGGCGATGGAAGCGCGTGGTGGAACGACGAGTTGCTGTCGTACCTCAACGTCGACGACGAGTATCTCGAACGAGAGCGCGAGCGCGAAGCGGAGGTGGCCCGCGAGAAAGTGGCGTTGTACCGCGGTGACGGTCCACTGCCCGACGTCGAAGGAAAACGGGTCGTCGTCGTCGACGACGGCGTCGCCACGGGAGCGACCGCTCGCGCCTGTCTCCGACAGGTCGTCGCCAGCGGCGCAGAACGCGTCGTCCTCGCAGTTCCGGTCGCACCACCGAACACCGTCCGCGAACTCGAAGACGAGTGCGACGCCGTCGTCACCGTCGAAGCACCCGAAGCCTTCGGCGCAGTCGGCGTGTTCTACCGCGACTTCTCGCAGGTCTCCGACGAAGAGGCCGCCGCCTACCTCGACACCGAGTGAGTCGACGCCGTCGGACCAGCGCACGGAGTGCAGACCCATGGCGCGGAACTTAAGCGCCCGAACGGACTAGACCCGCCGATGAGCGAATCCCGCGACTTCTGTCCCCGGTGTGGGGACCCCGTCCCGGAGCGGACAGAACCCCTCCCCGGGATGCCACGTGAACGAGACGACGTCGTCTGCGACTCGTGTTACTTCGAGGATTTCGACCTCGTGGACGCGCCCGACAAGGTGCAGGTGCACGTCTGTGCACAGTGCGGCGCGGTCCACCGCGGTAACCGATGGGTCGACGTCGGCGCCCGCGACTACACCGACATCGCTATCGAAGAGGTGTCGAACTCGCTCGGCGTCCACCTCAACGCCGAGGAGGTCAGTTGGGGCGTCGAACCCGAACAGGTAGACGAGAACAACATCAGGATGCACTGCCACTTCTCGGGTATCGTCCGCGGGACGCCCGTCGACGAATCTATCGTCGTCCCCGTGAGCATCTCGCGAGAGACGTGCAAGCGCTGTGGTCGCATCGCCGGTGGCTACTTCGCGAGTCTCGTCCAGGTGCGCGCCGACGACCGGACGCCGACGAAACGAGAGGCCGAGGAGGCCATCGAAATCGCCGAGTCGTACATCGCCGAGCGAGAGAACAAAGGCGACCGAGACGCGTTCATCTCGAGTATCAAGCGGACGCCCAACGGTCCGAACATCAAGATTTCGACCAACAAGATGGGAAGCGGCGTCGCCAAGCAAATCCGCGAACGCTTCGGTGGGACCATCGAGGAACACCCGACGCTCGTCACCGAAGACGGCGACGGAAACGAAGTCTACCGCGTCACGTTCGTCGCACGACTCCCGCGCTACACCGCCGGCGATATCATCGACCCGGAAGACGGCGACGGCCCGGTGCTCGTCAGGAGCAACCGTGGGCGTCTCAAAGGGATTCGTCTCGCCACCGGCGACGACTACGAGTCGGAGTTCGAAGACGGTGAGCGACCGGAGGCAGAACACCTCGGGTCGACCGACGACGCCGAAGAGACCACCGTCGTCACCGTCGAAGACGAGTACGCGGTGCAGGTACTGGACCCCGAGACGTACGAAGCCAAGACGATTCCACGCCCGGACTACTTCGACCCGGACGACGCGATGGTGCCGGTCCTCAAGAGTCAGTCGGGAGTCCACATCCTCCCCGACGACGCCGTCGAAGACGACACGGACGAATAGGGTCAGACGGGATTCGCCGACGGGCGACGGTTTTTCGGAGCAGTCACTAACAAGCGACAGCGAAACGAGAGAAAGGGGTCGAACGCGTCGTCAGTCCGCACTCGCAGAGTGGTCCGTCGACGTGGCCGCAGTGGGGGCGTCTTCTTCGCGCACGGGGACACCGTGGCGCTCCAGTGCCACGAGGAGTTCGTCCTCGGAGTAGCCAGACCGAGTCGCCGCCTGTGTGAGCGACAGTGTTCCACTACGATACAGTGTCATCGCCGTGGCGAGTGCGTTGGAGTGCATGACCGATACCCTATCATCAACCTCACTACTGTTAACTATTTCGTGTGAAAGCGTGTCAAAGACATAATTAAGGAGCGCATGGGTTGACAACCAGAGACCAGAACCGAAAATCGCTACCAGACTGACCAAGAGCATTAACAATCATTGAAGATTTGTATCGTCGCGCCGAATACCCTTGGACGGAGCGGTTATTTTACGAATATTACGACATATTAACACACACTTATTTGACGGTATCAGGCCGGAGAAATATGAATGCCCTCTCGCCGTTATCACACGCGGGACTCAGTGGAAAAGTGTTAATTAGGGGTTGGCCGACGCCACAGACATGGAGAGACAGCAACTACTCGCACTGACGCTCGTCGCGCTGATGCTGGGTTCGTCGGTGTTCTACGGCGTCAGCTTCCTGCTGTAGTCACTCGCCCCACACGTCCGAAAGCGGGTGGTTCCCTCGGCCATCGTCGTCCGACCCACTGCCCGACGAGCGACTGCGACTGCGACTGTTGGACGACCCACTGCGACTGCTGGACCCGCGTGTCCCAGACGCGGACGACTCACTCGTCGAGCGCTGTGAGCGAGACGCCGAGTTCGCGGAGGATTGCCCACTGAGGTTCGCGGGGCCATCACTGGCGTTCGACCCGCGTCCACCGGCGGCGACAGGGTCGAACTCCGGGAGGTCCGGTTTCGTCATCCGGTCGACCTGCTCTGCGAACCAGTCGGGCATGTCGTGACGCGTCTTTTCGAACAACTGGAGGAGGCTACTGTCCGCGATGTAGGTATCGCCGTAGTCGTCGGGGGCGCGGACGACGCGGCCACAGGCCTGAATGACGGTTCGCAGGGCGGCGCGGCGGTACCACGCCCACTGGCCGTCTTCGAGACGGCGGGCGACCCGCGAGTCGTTCGTGTTGAGGTACGGCGCTTTACATAGCACCTGCCAGCGGCACAGGTCACCCTTCAGGTCGAGCGCCTCTTCCATCTTGACCGAGAGGAACACCTCCGGCCTGTCGGTCGCTTTCCACGTCTCTAACTCCTCGTTTCGGTTGTCTCTGTCGTGGCCGCGGATGCGGTTTCCGAGGCCCATCTCGGCGAGGCGGCGACGCAACTCTGCCTGAATCGCATACGAGTGACAGTGAACGAGTCCCTTCTCGTCGGGGTGTTTGGCCATCAATCGAACGACGAGACGGGCGATGTTGGGAATCGTCTCGTCGCGGTGTTCGTAGGTCATCTTCCCCTGTGTCACGTCGTAGAGCGGTCGGTTCTCCACCGGGAAGGTGTGGCCGACGTCCACGAGAGCGACGTTCGACGGGTCCAACCCGACCGACCGGCAGAACGCCGCTTTGTTCAGAATCGTCGCCGAGAGGAGCGCGAACTTGTTGCCACGGTCCCAGACGGTGTGCTGGAGATACTTCGCCGGGTCGAGCGGTTTGATGGCCATCGGCGAGCCTTCGCCGTCGTGTTGGTCGACCACCCACGTCGTCGGACTCTGCGGGTCGCGGTAATCTTCGACGAACCACTTCAGTTCCGAGATGAGTTCCTGTAACTGGTCGCGACGTGCGGCCTCCTCGGGGGTCAGTTCGGGTTTCGTCAGTAACTCGTCTTTCGCCCGCTTGCAGACGCCGACGAGTGTCTCGGCGAATCGCGAGGCGCGTTCGACGGGGTCACCCGCCTCCGAGAGGTCCGGGACGCCGATGTCGTCCCACACGGGGACCGTCCGGGGTTTGAGGTCGATAGTCGCGTACATCTCGGCCCACTCGGCGAGTCCGTGTGCTTCGTCGATGACGACCACGTCGCGCTTGCGGAACACGTCCGACCCGGCAGTCTGCATGAAGTACGCGAGCGTCATCGCCGCAATCTGCCGATTCGACGCGATGGCACGGTCAGAGAAGTACGGACACCGGTGGCGGATACTGCAGTCGAACCCACGTTCACGAGCACAGGGTGCCCTGTCGACTGGTGTGTCTTCTTCGCCACGGATGATGCAGTTGTAGTTCGACTTCCCGCGGATTATCTTGAGGTCCGAGAGCAAGTCGTCTTCGGCGACGTCGTCGAGTTGCGACACCTGCGGTGTGGTGTAGTAAGCGTCTGTCGCCTCCGCAGGAGACGCCTCTTCGGCAGTCCGTGCCGCGCCGGCGATAGACCGGGCGAGCAGTGACTTTCCGCTCCCGGTCGGTGCTCGGACCAACACCACGTCCTTGCCGCCTTCGAAGGCGTCACGGATGTCACGCAGGGCTTGCTCCTGATTGCCACGGAAACTGGGGGCGGGAAACGAGTCGACGATGCGTGACGGGTCCACGATGGTTCCTGTGGGTGTGGCGGCCTAAATCCACCGCTCTCGGTCGAGAACAGTGAGACGAAAAACAGCGGCTTAGAGACCAGCAACGTCTTCTGCGGTCGGTTCGCGGTCACCCGGCAACTGCTCGAGACACTCGAAACAGAGGAAGTGCTCGGACCCGTCGACGAGTTCGAGCGTCATGCCGCCGGACGACGACGTAGGGAAGTTCCACAGGTCGCCGATACCACCGGCGATTCGGACGCCCTTCCCGCAGGCGTCACACGGTTGTGAGGTCATACGACGAGTGAGGGTGCGAAACGGGAAAAGCACCCCGCCCGGCAAACACGGCCTCGCCGGGGGGTTCATGTCGATTGCCGTAGAACTTCTGTGCCATGCGTGTCGATTGCGAAGGCTGTGCCGGATGCTGTATCGACTGGCGGCCGGTTTCGCCGACCCAACTCGACCACGAACGACGCGGGCCACGGTCACCGCTGGACGACACCTACAACCTCGTCCCGTTGACCCGCGACGAGATTCGGGACTTCGTCGACGCGGGACTCGGTGACGTGCTCACGCCGCGACTGTGGGAAGTTCCCGCCGGCGAGGGTGTCGACATCGACGGCGTCGAAGTGGCGACTATCGGCGGCAACCCCGCGTTCTTCGTCGGGATGCGCAAACCGCCGAAACCGGTCGCTCCGTTCGGCCTCGAGCGGACGTGGCTCCGCGCCTGTGCCTTCCTCGACCCGGAGACCCTCCAGTGTCGCATCCACGACACCGACCTCTACCCCGACGAGTGTGCGGAGTATCCCGGCCACAACCTCACGCTCGACCAGGAAACCGAGTGCGAACGCGTCGAAGCCAGTTTCGGCGACGAACGCCTCCTCGACGGCACGCCGCCCGAGAACCAACACGGCCTGCTTCTCGGCCCGCACGCCCTCGGCGCGAAGGTGTTCGTCCACCCGGACCCGGACCGACTCGCGGGCGTCGTCGACAGACTCCAACAACGGGCGCTCACACCCGCCGACAGAGCAGAGTTCGTTGGTGTCGCCGTCGGGTCGCATCCGGGGTCGACCGAAGTGGACGACGAACGCGCCCGCAAAGCGCGGGAGCGAACGCTCGACTCGGAATCGTGGGCCGGCCAACTCGTCGACGAGTGGACCGACGCAGCGACCATCCTCGGCGACGCCGCTGACGACGCACCCCACCCCGACGACGTGGAAGTGGCACGCGGCGCGCCCGAGACGCCCGGATGGGACGCGGTTCGAGTCGACAACTGACTGGTCGACTCCCCCGACGAGAGTTTAACAACTCGAAACACGTTATCACACATCATGAAAGTCCTCGTGACCGGTGCCACCGGGTTCGTCGGCCACCGCCTCGTTCCCGCCCTCCTCGACGCTGGGCACGACGTCGTCGCACTCGTCCGTGACGTGAGTCGTTACACCGGGCCGGAAGACGTCGAACTCGTCGAAGGCGACTTACTCGACGCGGCGACGCTCACACCCGCGATGGAGGGCGTCGACGCGGCCTACTATCTCGTCCACTCGATGCGGTCCGGCGGCGACTTCGAGGCGCGTGACCGCCTCGCGGCCCGCAACTTCGTGGACGCGGCGGACGCCGCAGGCGTCGAACGCGTCGTCTACCTCGGCGGACTGGGTGAGGAACGCGACCGGTTGTCGCCACACCTTCGCTCGCGACGTGAAGTCGAACACCTCCTCGCCTCTGGGTCGTTCGAACTCACGACGCTCCGGGCGGCAATCATCGTCGGCGCGGGGAGCGTGAGTTTCGACATGGTTCGACAACTCGCGAAACGCCTCCCGGTGATGGTGACGCCCCAGTGGGTCCAGACGAAGTGCCAACCCATCGCCATCGACGACGTCGTCGCCTACCTCGTCGGCGTCCTCGACCACCCCGAGACGGCGGGTGAGACGTACGAAATCGGCGGCCCAGACGTACTCACCTACCACGAGATGCTCCAGCGCGTCGGTGCCCACCTCGGGCACGCGCCCCGAATCGTCCCCGTCCCCGTGTTGTCGCCGCGGTTGTCGTCGTACTGGATTGGTCTCGTCACCGACGTGGACACCGACGTCGCCAGACCACTCATCGAGGGTCTGAAGAACCCCGTCGTCGTCACCGACGACCGAATCCGCGACATCGTGTCGGTAGACGATATTCCGTTCGACGAAGCGATAGAGCGTGCCTTACACGACGAGCGTGAGGAGACGACGAGTATTCCCATCGAGTCCACGACAGACGCGTCGTGACAGTGACGATTGATAAGCGGCGGAGACTTACGTCGTATCTATGAACGACGCCCCGGAGTACGGTGAGACGTGGGTCTACGAGAGTATCGTCGGCGCACTGCCGGGAGTCGATATCGGAGAACGGGGTGCAATCGCCCTCCAGATTGCCGTCTTCGAGACGGCGGTGCTCGTGCTCGCGTGGGTGTACGACCTGTGGGCCGCCGCAGTCGCCGGCACCGCGGCAATCGTCGTCGCCGCTGTCGGGAGCGTCGTGATGCTCCGGATGGGAGAACAGACCCGTGCCGCCGCCGTGCCAGCGCCGTACCGCCGACTCCTCTTCGGGTCGAGTATCGAAGTCGTCCTCGGCATCCTCGCGTTCGTCGCCCTCGTCACCCACCTGTTCGTCTTCGACCCCCGGCAGACGACGACACCACTTTTGACGGTGCTGTTCGGCCCAGACCCACCAGTCGTCGTCGTCTACCTGATGCTCCTCGTCCTGTGGGACCTCTGTTACCGAATCGGTACCTCGTGGTGGGCCGCCGTCGTGGGACTCTGGGGGGCGGTCCGCTATCGATTCGACGAACCGACTGCACGGACCGTTCGGCGAGTGAACCTTCTCAACGTCGGGTTCGGCGCTGCACAGGTGCTCGTGATTCCGTTCGTCCTCGACCAACCGGTCTTGCTTTTCGCGGTGGGCGGTCACGTCGTGGCCGTCACCGTCGTCTCGGCGACGGCAGCGGCGCTGGTACGGACGTGAATCCGGGAGTAAGGAACTGACCCGATTTACTTGTCGGACTTCATCTGCTTGAACTGTTCGAGGAGCGCGTCGGTGGAGTCACCAGAGTCGTACTCGATGGTTCCGTGGTAGGTCGTCCGGTCGTCGTCGGTGCCGGGTTCGACCTGGCTCGTCATGCGTTCACGGCGTTCGTGCTCGGCTTCGTCGTAGGCACCCATTGACATGATACACCATACCGTGCGGCTGTGTACCACATATAGTTATCGGAGATATTCACACGAGTGACACGTTTGGCCGATACTGGTCGGCGTCGACGGACACAGACGGCCGTCAGGCGGGAAAGGATAAAATCAACCGGCGGACTACATCGTATGTGGCACGTCCCCTTCGCTTTCGCTTTGCCCCCGGTCGCTGGGATATGTCGCGGGTCAACCGCGACGTCTACCACCCTCTCGACGACAATCTCGGCGCGACGATGCGCGCCCCGTGGTACGACCCACCCGAGGGATACGAAGCCAGACGGTTCGATATGGACAACGGTGATACCGCACTGTTGGCGTGGACAGACGACCACGCCTACTGGGTCGGCAACACCGAGACGCCGAGTTCGCTGTGGCGAACAGACAAAGAGGCGTTCAGCGACGCCCCCTTCGAGATATCTCGCTGGGCACAACGCGAACTCATCGCGGAACTGTTCGACGAGTCGCCGTGGCTGAAACCCTACCCCTACCTCTCGTGGTTCTTCCTTCCAGTGTTCCTCTCGAAAGACGGCCGAGAGACGACTCGCTCGTTCTTCTACGACCACGCCGCCGGGTTCCCGGACGCGACGCGCGACGAGGCGCTCGAATTCTACGACTCGTTCTTCGAGACCGGTGTGCTAGACGACTACCGCGAGGTGATGGCCGGGAAACTCGGGACGTCCGAATACTTCGACCCGACGCGGATGGCCGCGGCGATGGGCGAGTTCGACGTGGCGTACCTGCTGACCGAGGCAGGATACGAAGTGACGCCGGAGATAGAAGTCGCGACGGGGCACTCTATCGACTTCCGCGCCGAGAACACCCACGCTGGCGGTGCGCTCATCGAAGTGACGCGCCCGCTTCCGCCGAGTCGACGGTCGGTGAGCAACCCGGTCGCTGCGATTCGAGACACGGCACAGACCAAGACCAACGGCGAGGGACAACTCGCCGAACACGGCGGCGGTGTGACGCTCTTCGTGGACTGTTCGTCGTACCCCGACGACGACTGGCGGGCCATCATGGGCGAGCAACCGGACGTCCGGCACCGACCGGCAGTCGTCTTCAGACTCCGACCCTCGGGCCACGTCGAAGGCTACTCGAAAGGGTCGGTTCCGGTGGACCTCCCGTGGCTCTCTGCCTGACCTGCGTCTGTCCTGTCCGCATTCTCTGAATCGCGTCCGCTCGAACGTCGAAGCAGACCAGTCCGGCCGTTTTCGGCGAGCCAACGGCTATCCGGTTCGTGTAGTCTTTCCGAAGAAGATGTTTGAGAGGTTCTGCAGGTCTTAGAACGAAACCATCTCTGGACCGTCCTCGCCGAGCGGCGAGGGGTCACGGTCACTGTAGTACCGACGACCGATGGCCTCGTGGCCAACACCGGTGAAGAGGGCATCGCGGACGTCCTGCGGGCACGTGTAGGTCTCGTCTCCGAGACGGGCCAGAATCTCCGCAACCGTCTCCTGGCCGTTCTGAAGCTCGATTACTTCGTCCCCGTAGTGTTGGGCGAAGTCGGTCGAGCTAGTCGGGTATTCGTGGCGATCGATTGCGTCGCCGAGTCCGTTCAGGCGCATTACAACCACACAGATTGGGTCATCATTCTTAATGATTTTCCATGATTGTCCTTAGAATGTTGGTAGTCCTTAATCATCCTTAATTGAGGATTCGTCGCAAGGTTTGTTTCCCCTACGAACCGACGACGAGACATGGACGACGACCCGCCAGTTGCGGACCTGCACCTCCACACGACTGCCTCGGACGGTCGTCTCACCGTCGACCGACTCCCCGAGGCGGCCCGCGCAGGCGGTGTCGACGTCGTCGCGGTGACGGACCACGACAGGTACCACCCCGAACTCGACGGGCCAGTCGTCGAACGCGACGGCGTGACGATTATCCACGGTATCGAACTCCGTGTCGACGCGGGCGACACGCGCGTCGACCTGCTTGGATACGGTGTCGAACCGACCGACGCACTCACTACCGAAGTCGAGCGTCTCCAAAAGAACCGTGTCGAGCGTGCGCGCAAAATCGTCGACTACGTCGAAGAGACCACCGGTGTCCACCTCGACATCGACCTTCACGACGGTATCGGCCGCCCGCACATCGCCCACGCTATCGACGTGAGCGACGCGCCCTACGACTATCAGGGGGCGTTCGACGAACTCATCGGCGCGGACGGGCCGTGTTACGTCCCGCGTGACCTCCCGTCGTTCGACCACGGCGTGGGAGTCCTGAAAGAAGCGTGCGCAGTCGTCGGCCTCGCACACCCCTTCCGGTACCGCGACACCGAAGCTGCACTCGACCTGTGTGCGGACCTCGATGCGGTCGAACGGTACTATCCGTACGGTTACGAGACGGACGTCTCGCTCGTCGACGACGCACTCGAGGAGTTCGACCTGCTCGCGACCGGTGGGAGCGACGCACACGACGAACGACTCGGACGTGCCGGCCCCCCCGAAGCAGACTACGTTCGCTTTGCCGCCGAAATTCCGGGTCTCTAACTGGTTAGACCGCTACTAATCGCGGTTATACGGGGGCTAGACTTAAATCCTAAGACGCCTGATGGGCGGGTATGCAGTGTCACTACTGCGACCGTGAGGCCGCATACGCCGCCGAGAAAGACTTACTCAAAGTCGGCCTCTGCGAGCGACACTTCCGCAAGCGCGTCGAGGAACTCGCCGAGTCTGAAGAACTCAAGGGCTTAAAAGAAAAACTCGACATTAATCGAACGAAGTGACTGCCTACCACGGACGCACCCCCGCATAATCACGGCTGACTGCCCTCTATCGCAGTCGGTCGACACCCTTCCGAACGCCCGCGTTACGCCAGAACCTGACCACCGAACACGTAGAGCGCTGCGAGCGCACTCTCGAAGACGAGCGTCCCCGCAGCAGACAACACGACGAAACGGCGTGGAGCCATCTCCGCGAATCCTGCGGGCACGGTGAGCATCCCGCGCGTGAACAACATCGCGTTACTCGCGGGGACGACTATCGGTCCCCACCGGTCGAACCACCCGTCGAATCGGTCGAGTCGCGACTCGTCGATGCGGAACCACGAGCGAGAGAGCAGATACTCTCGGCCACCGTACTTCGCGACCAGAAACAGGAGGAACTGGCCGACAGTCGCCCCGGCGACGGCGATGACGAGGATGGGCAGGAGATATCGCTCACCGATGAGCGCCAACGCACCCGGGACGAGCAATTCACTGGGCGCGACGTAGAGGAGCATCGCACCTTCGAGGACGAACACCGCAAAGAGCGCGACGAACGCCGCGTCCGACACCAGCAGGTCGCGGAGGAACGCTGGCAGTTCGGGGACCACTGAACTCATCGTCCGTCTGTAGTTCGACAACGTGCAAATGGGTTGTGACTGTCACTCGGACCGAGAGCGACGCCATTTTGCCACCACCTGTCGAAATCACCGTATGGACCTCACCGACCGCCCGCGACGGCTTCGAACGGACGGAATCCGCCCGCTCGTCTCGGAGACGACGCTCGACGCGACAGACCTCGTCGCACCCGTCTTCGTGGACGCCACGACTGACGAGCGGCTGCCTATCGAGTCCATGCCGGGCCACGAGCGCGTCCCTATCTCGGAGGCGGCCGACAGAGTGGCTGAAGTCCGCGAAACCGGCGTCGAAGCGGTCATCGTCTTCGGCATCCCGGAGTCGAAAGATGCCGAAGGGTCGCGCGCGTACGCGAACGATGGTGTCGTGCAAGAGGCAGTCCGGCGTATCACCGACCAGACGGACGCCTACGTCATCACCGACGTGTGCCTCTGTGAGTACACCGACCACGGGCACTGCGGAATCGTCGAGGAGGACGCCGCGGTAGACCCCACGCTGACCGTCGAGAACGACCCCACGCTCGAACTCCTCACTCAGACGGCAGTCTCACACGCCGAGGCGGGCGCGGACATGGTCGCCCCGTCGTCGATGACCGACGGGATGGTCGGTGCCATCCGCGAGGGACTGGACGACGCGGGATACAGCGACGTGCCCATCATGTCCTACGCCGCGAAGTACGAGAGCGCCTTCTATGGCCCCTTCCGCGACGCCGCCGACGGCGCACCCGCGTTCGGTGACCGCCGCCACTACCAGATGGACCCCGCCAACGCCCGCGAGGCGATGCGCGAAGTCGCACTCGACGTCGAGCAGGGCGCGGACGTGCTGATGGTCAAACCCGGTCTTCCGTACCTCGACATCGTCCGCGCCATCCGCGAGAACTTCGACCACCCCGTCGCCGCCTACAACGTCTCCGGCGAGTACGCCATGCTCCACGCCGCCGCCGAGAAAGGCTGGTTGGACCTCGACGCGACTGCCCACGAATCACTGCTGTCGATGAAACGCGCCGGTGCGGACCTCATCATCACGTACTTCGCAGAATCCGTCGCTGAGGCGCTCACATCCGACCGGTAAGCCCACACTGTCCGCCGCGTGCTCGCCGCGGGCGAGAGGGCCGGTGCGCACGGCCAAAACACCCATACCAGGCAACATTTTCCTGAACGTTCGTCCACACTTCGGCGACCATTCGTCCCGATAGTGGACGAAATACAACCTTATATGCGTAATATTCTAGCGCATTTTGTTCGAGTGTCGTATTACACACCCGTAAATCAGACATTTTCAACCCCATACTTTATGTATTACCTCACCATGAAGCCGAACCGTGATGAAGCACCACAATCCACACGGATTCGCGTTAAAAATACCAGAATGTTCACCTCGTGAACTCGGAGGTGGACACACGTGACGCCACTGCAGGTCGACCCCGCTGTCGTCGCCCAAGGGGTCAACTACGTCTGGATCCTCGTCGTATCGTTCCTCATCTTCTTCATGCAGCCGGGATTCGCGCTGCTCGAAGCGGGGCAGGTACGCGCGAAGAACGTCGGCAACGTCCTGATGAAGAACATGACCGACTGGGCGCTCGGCGTCCTCGTCTACTTCATCGTCGGTGCGGGCGTGGCGACTATCATCGGGGGACTCACCTCACCGGGTGGCTTCGACCCCACCGCCGCGTTCTCGTACATCGGTGACTCGGGAACGTGGATCGACTGGCTCTTCGGTGCCGTCTTCGCCATGACCGCCGCCACCATCGTCTCCGGTGCCGTCGCAGAACGCATGGACTTCCGTGCGTACGTCGTCTTCGCAGCAGTCATGACGGGTATCATCTACCCCGTCGTGCAGGGACTGACGTGGTCCGGCGGCCTGCTCGCCGGAAGCGGCTACCTCGGTTCGATTCTCGGAACGGGCTACCTCGACTTCGCCGGTGCAACCGTCGTCCACATGTGCGGTGGTGTCGCCGGCCTCGTCGCCGCGAAGATGGTCGGCCCACGCAGGGGCCGGTTCGACGAGAACGGCAAGAGCCAACCCATTCCGGGTCACTCGATGCTGCTGGCCGTCCTCGGCACGCTCATCCTCGCGTTCGGCTGGTACGGTTTCAACGTCGGCACGCAGGCAACCGTCCTCGCGACCACTGAGAGCGGTGGTCTGGAGTTCATGGGTGCCGCACTCGGCCGCGTCGCACTCGTAACCACGCTCGGCATGGGTGCCGGCGCAGTCGCCGCGGTCATCGTCTCGACGCAGTACCAGGGCAAGCCCGACCCGCTCTGGATGGCAAACGGTCTGCTCGCCGGTCTCGTCGCCGTCACGGGCGCCGTCCCCCACGTCACGTGGTGGGGTGGCCTCGTCCTCGGTGCACTCGGCGGCGCAATCGTCCTGCCGGCGTACCGTTTCACTGTCGACACGCTCAAAATCGACGACGTGTGTGGCGTCTTCGCCGTGCACGGTGTCGCAGGGGCAGTCGGCACGGCTCTCATCCCGGTGTTCGCAGTCGGCGGATTCTCCGCCACGCAACTGGTCATGCAGGTCGCTGGTGTCAGCATCATCGCCCTGTGGACCATCATCGCGTCCGCAGTCGTCCTGGTCGCGACGAGCGCAGTCTTCAGCCTCCGCGTCTCGAAGGAAGAGGAAGTCGAAGGCCTCGACATCGGAGAACACGGCGTCTCGGTCTACCCCGAATTCGTCGGCGACTCCGGTCCGGACCGCGGAATCGGCACGCCTGCGGCCACCGACGGGGGTCACGACGTGCGCACTGACGGTGGCAACGCCGACGACTCGACTGTCGCAGTCAACGGAGGTGAAGGCGAATGAGCGAGTCTGACGGCATCAAGATGGTGATGGCCATCATCCGCCCCGACAAACTCGCAGACGTGAAGACGGCACTGGCAGATGCCGGTGCGCCGTCGCTCACCGTCACGAACGTCTCCGGTCGCGGGTCACAACCCGCCAAGAAAGGCCAGTGGCGCGGCGAAGAGTACACCGTCGACCTCCACCAGAAGGTCAAAGTCGAGTGCGTCGTCGCCGACATCCCGGCCGAAGACGTAGTCGACGCCATCGCAGACGCCGCCCACACGGGCGAGAAAGGTGACGGAAAGGTGTTCGTCATCCCCGTCGACGATGCGGTACAGGTCCGTACCGGAAAGGAGGGAAAACCGGCAGTCTGAGGACATAGCTCCGGTTAATCCAACCTCTCGCTGCTCCGCTCACAGCAGCATCCCGCTGGAGGGTCTCGTTTCTGTCCCGACCCTCGTATCATTTTTTGTACACTACATACGTCAAATTGTCCGGCAACATTTGTCCAATTAGACCGTAGTTTATGACCTTAAACATCTCATACTCCATATTAAAGCGAACATACGTCGTATTAATCCCCGTTATTTGGACAATTGTCAACGCAAATGGTTATATGCTCGGGTGTGAATACTTTCTTCCATAATTCGCGATGCATTTGGTCGCGAATTGAGCACTAACATGAACGACCGTCCATCTGAACCGCTGTTCGAATCGCCGAACGGAGGAATCGTATGCTGACACCCATGCAGGCAGACCTCGCGAGCGTCGTCGAGGGCGTCAACCTCGTGTGGGTGTTGACCGTCACGTTCCTCATCTTCTTCATGCACGCCGGATTCGCCATGCTCGAGGCCGGGCAGGTACGTGCGAAGAACGTCGCAAACCAACTCACGAAGAACCTGCTGACGTGGAGTATCGGCGTCATCGTGTTCTTCCTCCTCGGTGCGGCCGTCTCGTCCATCGTCGCCGGTATCACCGGCGGCCCCGGGACGACCATCACTGGTGCCTTCATGGGCCTCTACGCTCCCGACGCGTCGGCCACGACGGCGTGGGTCGATTGGCTCTTCGGTGCCGTCTTCGCCATGACCGCCGCCACCATCGTCTCCGGGGCCGTCGCCGGCCGTGCGAGACTCCGTGCGTACCTGACCTACACCATCCTCATCGCGGGTATCATCTACCCAGTCGTCGTCGGCGTCACGTGGGCCGGCGGCTTCCTCGGTGGCATGGGCTTCCACGACTTCGCCGGTGGCATGATTGTCCACGGGATGGGCGGCATCGCCGGCCTGACCGCCGCGTGGCTCATCGGCCCGCGGATGAACCGCTTTAACTCCGATGGCACCGCGAACGTCATCCCCGGTCACTCCATCACGTTCGCCGTCCTCGGCACGCTCATCCTCGCGTTCGGCTGGTACGGCTTCAACGTCGGCACCGCCGCCGCACCCCTCGCGTACGCCGACGGCGCAGTGACCCTCGGGTCCTTCGCCTACGTGGGTCGCGTCGCACTCGTGACCACCCTCGGCATGGCCGCCGGCGCAATCGGTGCGGGTGGCGTCGCCATGTACAGGACCGGAAAGGTCGACACACTCTACGTCGCAAACGGCCTGCTCGCTGGCCTCGTCGGTGTCACCGCCATCGCGGACGACATCATCTGGCCGGGAGCCCTCGTCGTCGGCCTCCTCGCCGGCGCGCAACTCCCCATCGTCTTCGAGTTCGTCGAGAAGCGCCTCCGCATCGACGACGTGTGTGCAGTCTTCCCCGTCCACGGGTCTGCGGGCGTCCTCGGGACGCTCCTGTACCCCGTCTTCGCCATGCCGCTGTGGCACGGTGGTGCGTCGTTCGTCTCGCTGGCCATCCCGCAAGTAGTCGGCGTGGGAGTCATCGCCATCTGGACGTTCGCCGCCACCGCAGCAGTCTTCGGCGTCTTCCGCGCCGTCGGTCAGGCCCGCGTCTCGGCAGACCACGAGCGCGAGGGCCTCGACACGGCCGAACACGGCGTCGACACCTACCCCGAGTTCGGGTCGCGTGACCCAGATACGGGTATCCGTGCGGACGGGTCCGGTATCCCCCACGGAGATGGATTCATGTCGACACGGGAGGATGAATGAACGATGAGCAACGATGACCTCCCGAACGACGGCGATATCAAGATGGTGATGGCCATCATCCGTCCCGACAAACTCGCAGACGTGAAGACGGCGCTCGCAGAAGTGGGTGCGCCGTCGCTCACCGTCACGAACGTCTCCGGACGCGGGTCACAACCCGCGAAAAAGAGCCAGTGGCGCGGCGAAGAGTACACCGTCGACCTCCACCAGAAGGTCAAAGTCGAGTGCGTCGTCGCCGACATACCGGCCGAAGACGTCGCCAGCGCCATCGCAGACGCCGCCCACACGGGCGAGAAAGGCGACGGAAAGGTGTTCGTCCTTCCCGTCGAAGGCGCCTATCAGGTCCGCACCGGCAAGACCGGCCGCGACGCGGTCTGAGACGCAGAGGTTCCTGACCGTCTCCCGTTCGAGGAGGCGAAGTGAATATATTCACACGGCCGAAGGGAACGGTAGCCCCACCCGGGGCGAGGGCCGGACCCACGCGAAACCATTTTTGGACTCTACACGAAGCGATGTGACGATGAGCGGTGTCTCCCTGTGGTGAGTGTGGAACTCGTCGGTGGGCTAGTGATTGCACTCGCCGGGATGTCCATCGTCGGCGTCGGCGTCGACCGGTATCTCCCCGCCGTCGACGACCCACGAGCGGACCTGCTGGTGAGTGACCTCTCGAAGTGGGCCGTCTTCCTGTTGCTCTGTGGGTACGTGGTCGCCGTCGAAGGCAGACCACTGTCGTCGCTCTCGGGGCGTTCTCTAGACCCACTCTCGTTCGTCGTCGTCGTCGGTGGCGGCCTCCTCGTGTTGCTCACCGCGAGCGTCGCGACGGCACCACTCTTCGACCGCTTCGGCGTCGGTGACCTCGGGGAGGAACTGTCGGAACTGGCGGTGCTGTCACGACCCCAGCGCATCTTCGTCGCGCTCACCGCCGGCGTCACCGAAGAAGCCCTGTTTCACGGCTACGCCATCGAGCGTCTGCTGGAAGCGACTGGGAGTCCACTGCTCGCGGGGACCATCTCGTTCGCCGCGTTCACCGCCGGACACGCGATGGGATGGAACCGGGGAGCAGTCGTCCGCATCGCCGTCCCAGCACTGTTGACGACGGTCATGTACCTCCTCGTCCGCGACGTGGTCGCCCTGATGGCTATCCACGCCCTCAACGACGCCGCAGGCCTGCTGTTGGTGCGGTCGGTGTCCGACACCGCCGCCGAGGAATCGACCCAGTAAGGTCTTTGCCACGAGGGGCCGAACCGCCGTCCATGAGACACGACGAGTCCCGCACGTTGTACGACCGAGCGCTGTCGGTCCTTCCGGGCGGCGTGAACTCCTCGGTTCGGGCGACGAAGCCGTATCCCTTCTTCGTCGAACGCGGTGACGGCGCACACGTCATCGACGCCGACGGTAATCGCTACATCGACTACGTGATGGGCTACGGGCCACTGCTCTACGGCCACGACGCTCCAGAACCCGTGCAAGCGGCCGTCCAGAAGCACGCCGCCGCCGGGCCGATGTACGGTGCACCCACCGAAATCGAAGTCGAACACGCCGAGTTCGTCGCGCGACACGTCCCCTCCGTCGAGATGATTCGCTTCGTCAACTCCGGCACCGAAGCGACAGTCTCCGCGGTTCGACTCGCTCGCGGCGTCACCGGGCGCGACAAAGTCGTCATCATGCAGGGCGGCTATCACGGCGCACAGGAGTCCACGCTCGTCGAGGGCGGCCCGGAGAGCGTCCACCCGAGTTCGCCGGGTATCCCCTCGGCGTTCGCCGAGCACACGATTCCCGTCCCGTTCAACGACAGCGAGGCGATTCACGAGGTGTTCGAAGAACACGGCGACGACATCGCGGCGGTCATGGCCGAACCCATCCTCGCCAACATGGGCATCGTCCACCCCGTCGATGGCTACCTCCAGACGCTTCGCGACGTGACCGACGACCACGGCGCGCTCCTCATCTTCGACGAAGTCATCACCGGATTCCGCGTCGGTGGCCTCCAGTGCGCACAGGGTAAGTTCGGCGTCACGCCCGACATCACGACGTTCGGCAAGATTATCGGCGGCGGGTTCCCCGTCGGCGCAATCGGCGGGAAGGCCGAACTCATCGAACAGTTCACCCCGAGTGGCAGTGTGTTCCAGTCCGGCACCTTCTCCGGCCACCCGGTTGCGATGGCCGCCGGCCACGAGTATCTGAAGTACGCCGCCGAAAACGACGTCTACGACCACGTCAACCGCCTCGGCGAGAGACTCCGGACCGGTATCTCGGACATCCTCGAAGACCAGGCCCCCGAGTACACCGTCGTCGGGTCGGACTCGATGTTCAAGACCGTCTTCACGCGCCACGGTACGGGTGACCGTTCGGACGCCTGCAAGGACGGATGCGTACAGGACGAGTCGTGTGCCAACTTCGACGCCTGTCCGAAGACCGGTGCCGACGTCGCGAGCGCCGAAACCGACCGCTGGGAGCGCGTCTTCTGGCAGGAGATGAAAGACCAGGGTGTCTTCCTCACCGCGAACCAGTTCGAGTCCCAGTTCGTCTCCTACGCCCACACGGACGAGGATATCGACGAGACGCTCGAAGCGTACAAGGAAGCGCTGTAAGGCGTCTGTCACCACGTCTTCGGCCGATAATAGTGCGTTAAACTGACAGCTTCGGGTTCTCGTTCACTCGACTCTGAGCCTCGCTTCCGCCGCCCGCCAGAGCGGCGGGTACGCGAGGACGACGCCCAGGCCGACACCCAGCGCCCACGCGACGAGGATGCCGAGCGGGTTCTGCTGGAGGTCCAAGAAGACGAACAGCGTCGTCGTGACGACAGTCGTCACGAGGCCGATGGCCCACACCCGGACCACCAGTCGCAGTCGAAGTGGGCGGACGACGAGCAAGACGACACCGACACCGCCCGCGACGACGGCACCGAGGAACCACGGCGGGTCGACGCCGACTGCCAGGAGCAGTGGCTCTAGCGGCCCGATTACCGCAGTCAACCCGAAGAAGAAGAGGGCGACGACGACGAAGTCACCGACCTGACGGGTGGCAGAACCGAGGGATGGCATCGAGTGAGTCGTCGCGTGGGCCGGGTATGCGTCTTTCCCTCGCCGGCGGGTCACACACGGGCAACCCGCCGCGTGTGCCGCGTCACGCCCCGACACGACAGCGACGAACTGGAGGGCTTTTCAACGCGGGCGCCAGACTTCCCCCTATGACTACACGGACGCTTCGCTTGGCGACGCGCGGGTCGGCGCTCGCACGGGCACAGGCCGCGAGTGTACGGGAGGCGCTCGCGACCCGACGACTCGACGTCGAACTCGTCGAAGTCGAGACGGAGGGGGACCGGATTCAAGACGAACTCATCCACCGACTGGGCAAGACGGGCGCGTTCGTCCGCTCACTGGACGAACGCGTCCTCAGTGGCGACGTGGACGCGGCGGTCCACTCGATGAAAGACATGCCGACGGAGAAACCGGAGAACCTCGTCGTCGCGGGCGTCCCCGAACGCGCCCCAGCGGGAGACGTACTCGTCACCCCCGACGGGAAGGATATCGACGAACTCCCGGAGGGCGCAGTCGTCGGCACCTCGTCGCTCCGCCGGCAGGCCCAATTGCTCAGTTACCGCGACGACATCGAAGTCGCACCGCTCCGCGGCAACGTCGATACGCGCGTCGAGAAGTTGCTGGCGACGAGTCTCCAGCGCGAACACGAGGCGCGTATCGAAGACGACGAGAAAGCGAAGGGCCAGAAAGGCAAGACCGACTACGAACGACAGTTCGACGAGCGCCCCGACGAGTGGTTCGACAGCCTCACCGAACTCCAGCGACAGGCGATGAGCAGACAGGTCGACACCGAGTACGACGCCATCGTCCTCGCCGAGGCCGGACTCGAACGAAGCGGCCTCACTGACAAAATCGAGTACCAACGCCTCGACAGAACCTCGTTCGTCCCCGCACCCGGACAGGGTGCCATCGCGGTGACCGCCTCCGACCCCGAGATTATCGACCTCGTCCACGACAAAATCGACCACCCGCGGACCCGCGTCGAGACCACCGTCGAACGGACGATTCTCGCCGAACTCGGCGGTGGCTGTATCGCCCCCGTCGGCGTCCACGCGCTCCTGCAAGGCGAACACGTCCACGTCGACGTGCAGGTGCTCGCCACCGACGGGTCTGAAGCCATCAAGACTGGTCGTGACCTGCCGGTCGGCAACCACGCCAACGCCGCCCGCGAGTTCGCGGCGAGTCTCCGCGAGCGCGGTGCTGGCGAACTCGTCGAAGCGGCCCGGAAGGAAGCAGAGGAAGAAGAAGAGGAAGAATAAGATGCCGATGGAGGACGATTCGGACGAAACCGACGCACTGGACGCAGACGCGACGGACATCGACGGCGAATCGGTCGGCACGGTCCACCTCGTCGGAAGCGGCCCCGGCGACCCGGAACTGCTGACGCTGAAAGCCGCCCGCCTCATCGAGGAGGCGGACGTGGTCCTCCACGACAAACTCCCCGGCCCGGAGATTCTCGGGATGATTCCGGCCGACAAACGCGAAGACGTCGGCAAGCGCGCCGGCGGCGAGTGGACGCCACAGGAGTACACCAACGCGCGACTGGTCGAACTCGCCCGCGAGGGCAAAGACGTCGTCCGCCTGAAGGGTGGCGACCCGTTCGTCTTCGGGCGCGGCGGCGAGGAGATGGAACACCTCGCAGAACACGGGATTCCGTTCACCGTCGTCCCCGGTATCACCTCGGCCGTCGCCGGTCCGGGTTCGGCGGGCATCCCCGTCACGCACCGCGACCACGTCTCGTCGGTGTCGTTCGTCACGGGTCACGAAGACCCGACGAAAGACGAGTCGGCAATCGACTGGCACGCGCTGGCGGCGACGGGTGGGACGCTCGTCGTCCTCATGGGCGTCGGCAAACTCCCGCTGTATACGGCCGAACTCCGCGAGGCGGGCATGGACGGCGACACACCCGTTGCACTCATCGAACGAGCAACGTGGCCGGAGATGCGCGTCGCCACCGGGACGCTCGACACCATCGTCGACGTGCGCGACGAGGCGGACATCGAACCGCCGGCCATCACCGTCATCGGCGAGGTGGCGGCGACGCGTGACCACGTGAAGGAGTTCCTGCGTGGCGGCGGCGTGGACGCGCTCGCAAACCGCGCATCGACCGACGGAACGAAGACGTCCGGCGACGAGGGAGGGGACAAATGAGCCAACAGGTCCGCGCCGCCGTCTTCCGCCCGAACGACGAGCGCATCGACGCGGCAGTCGAACTGCTGGACTCGCTCGGTGCGACGCCCGTCGCCGACCCGATGCTGGCCGTCGAACCGACCGACGCAACGCCGGAACCCGCCGAGTTCGTCGTCCTCACGAGCAAGACGGGCGTCGAACTACTGGCCGGTGCAGGGTGGACGCCCGGCGACGCGGTGCTCTGCTGTATCGGCCCCGCGACTGCCGCTGCCGCCCGCGAGGCTGGATGGACCGTCGACCGGATTCCCGAGGAGTACACCTCCGCCGGGTTGGTCGAACACCTCGCACCCGACGTGTCTGGCAAGACAGTCGAAGTCGCCCGGAGTGACCACGGGAGTCAGGTGCTCCTCGACGGACTTCGCGACGCCGGTGCCGACGTCCACGAGACGGTGCTCTACCGACTCGTCCGCCCTGAAGAGGCGGGACAGTCGGCGGTCATGGCGGCCGACGGTGACCTCGAAGCGGCGCTGTTTACCTCGTCGCTGACGGTCGACCACTTCCTCGACGCCGCCGCCGAACGCGGCATCCGCGAGGAGGCTATCGCCGGCCTGAATCGTGCTGTCGTCGGGGCAATCGGCGCACCGACGCGCGAGACGGCCGAATCCCACGGTATCGACGTGGACGTCGTTCCCGACGAGGCGACATTCGACGCGCTCGCCTGCGACGTCGTCGAGATGGCGGCACCCACGTATCACGAGTGACGCGAACTTCGGGAGTTGTGGGTTCGTGGCGGGGCGTCGGGGCAGTCGCCGGGTGGCAAACGGCGGCCAGTCTCTGTTACTACACTATCTTCGCCGCGACGGGGCTCGTCCGCGACGCGTTCTCGCTGTCCGAGTCGCTCGTCGGCGTCTTTCTGACCGCCGGTATCGTGGGCTACACGCTCGTGTTGTTTCCGAGCGGTGCGGCCGTCGATGGCTACGGCGAGAAACCGGCGATGGTCGTCGGTCTCCTCGCGCTCGCTGTCGCCCTCCTCGGCGTCTCCTTCGCACCGTCGTACGCGCTCTTGCTGGGAGCGACTGCCCTTCTCGGTGCGGCGTACTCGACGGCGATGCCGGCGTCGAACCGCGGAATCGTCGCCGCTGCCCCCGCCGGAAGCACGAACCTCGCGATGGGAGTGAAACAGGTCGGCGTCACCGTCGGAAGCGGCGCGTCGTCGCTCCTCGTCACGGGCATCGCCGTCGTCGCGGCGTGGCAGGTGGGCTTCTGGGTAATCGCGGCCATCGCAATCGCGTACGCACTGGTTTTCGCCCTCCGGTACGAGGGGTCGTCCGGGACCGGCCGTCTCGAATGGCCGGAACTCGCTGGACTCGGTGAGAACCGGGCGTACGTCGCGCTCGTCGCCGCAGGGTTGTTCATGGGCGTCTCTATCTTCTCGATGCTCGGCTACACCGTCCTCTACGCGCAGGACGTCGCCGGCGCGAGTCCCGCAGTCGCGGGCGGCGTCCTCGCGCTGACACAGGTGACCGGGAGCATCGGTCGTATCGGTGCGGGAAGCCTCGCTGACCGCCTCGGCGGCGCACGCGGCGCGGCGATAGTCGCACTCGTCCAACTGTCGGGTGCTGTCGTCCTGTTCGGCCTGCTCGCCAGCGCGGGCGGGTCGCTCGCACTCACAGTCGTCGTGTTCGTCGCCCTCGGCCTCACCATCCACGGTTCTCCGGGTGTGTTCTACTCCTGTCTGAGTAGCGTCGTCGCAGAAGACGACATCGGCGCGGCGACTGCCGGCGGCCAGACCGCACTCAACGTCGGTGGACTGGTCGCCCCGCCACTGTTCGGCGTCGTCGTGGAGTCGGTCGGATACAGCGCCGGGTGGGCGTTCGTCGCTGTCTCGACGGTGGTGGCGGCGGCACTGTTGCTCGTCGTCACGCGGCGTCTGTAACATGTGAACCCGTAGAGTATTCTCGCTCGTCCTCGCACACTGTCACATGTTACGATACGACACTCGCGGCGACGCCAGTTGGCTCACGCTCGACCGACCCGAGAAGAAGAACGCCCTCCACCTCGATGGCTGGAGAGAACTCCGCGACGGTCTCGAACGAGCGGCCGAATCGTCGCGCGTGGCCGTCCTGACCGGCGTCGAAGACGTGTTCTGCGCCGGTGACGACATCGCCCTCATCGACGAGGCGGAGACGGCCGACGACGTCGAAGCACTGACCGACACGCTCTACGACGTGCTGTTCGGCATCGAGTCGCTGGAGATACCAGTCGTCGCGGCAGTCAACGGACTCGCCTACGGCGGCGGGTGCGAACTCGTCGCCGCGTGTGACCTCGCCGTCGCCGTCGAAGACGCCACGTTCGCGCTTCCCGAGACGACCATAGGCGCGTATCCGCCGTACGCAGTCGAGCGCGTGGCCGAAACCGTCGGCAAGAAACGGCTCATGGAACTCGCGCTGACGGGCGACCCAATCGGAGCGGACACGGCGGCAGAGTGGGGACTCGTGAACCGCGTCGTCGCGGCCGACGAGTTAGAAGAGACGGTCACGCAGTTCGTCGAATCCATCGCGACGTCGCCACGCCGCTCGACTCGACTGACCAAACAGTACGCGGCTATCGGGGCGGCCGACCCGGGCACTCGTGACCGAATCCGCGGTGCCTTCCAGCAGATTCGCGCCGACGACGACTGTCGGGCGGCGACGCGACGGTTCTTCGAGCGGTGAGCGAGCTGGTGGGAGTCTCACTCGGTTCGTCACCGGACGCGTCGATATCGCTATCCACCAGGCTATATACCAACAATACTCTATATATATCTAATAGCAGAGTACTTGAGTAAATCTACACTCGTCTCCGATGATGACGCGCAAGACGGACGACGTCGTTTCACGCCGAAAGTTCTTGATTGCCGCCGGTGCCACTGGTCTCGCTGGCCTCGCGGGATGTACAGAGGACAGCGTGACTGACTCCGGTTCCAGCGAATCCGAGAACTCCGGGACCGGCTCAGAAGGGCTGTCGGGGGCCATCGACATCGCAGGGTCTTCGACAGTGTTCCCGCTCGCCACCGCGATGGGCGAACGCTTCCAGAAACAGCACCCAGAGGTCAACGTCAACCTCCAGTCGACGGGGTCCGGTGGTGGCTTCGCGAACTACTTCTGTCCCGGTCAGACGGACTTCAACAACGCGTCGCGCCCCATCAAATCCGAAGAAGAAGAGCAGTGTTCGGCCAACGACGTCGAACCGGTCGAACTCAAAGTCGCCACCGACGCCCTCACCGTCATCGTCAACAACGACAACGACTTCATCGGCGAGGGACTCACCGTCGAGCAACTGAAGACCATCTTCTCCGCAGAGTCCAAGCCGACGGTCTGGTCCGACGTCGACGAGTCGTGGCCCGACGAGGAAATCGAAATCTTCGGTCCCACTGACGCTTCCGGTACCTACGACTACTTCATCGAGGCCATCATCGGCGAGGAAGGCCCGGGCCACCGCCAGGACTACTCGGCGACCGAACAGGACCGCACCATCGTGCAGGGCGTCGAAGGCTCGAAGTACGCCATCGGCTACATGGGCTACGCCTACTACAGCGAAAACACCGACGCCGTGCAGGCAGTCGCCATCGACGACGGCGACGGCTACGTCGAACCGTCGCTCGACACCGCGCTCTCCGGCGAGTATACCCCGCTGTCGCGCCCACTCTTCACGTACCCCGCCAAAGAGTCGCTCGCAGAGGAACACGTCGCCGAGTTCGCACGCTACTGGATGGAGAACTCGACGAGCAAGGAAATCGTCGCCGACGAAGTCGGCTACGTCCCGCTGGGTGACGACGAGCAGTCCGAGATGCTCGACAAACTCGAGTCGGCCATCGAGGACGCGAACTAACGCGCTCTGGTCTCCCCCCAGTCTGCCGAACACGCCCTCGAACCGTTGCCGAACGCGCCCTCGAACCGCTTCCGAACGCGCTCTCGAACCGTTGCCGAACGCGTCCCGTGTCGATTCACACGACGCGGTCGGCGGCGAACCTTTTTGTACCGAGACGGGGGCACTGTCGCACAACATGACCGCCAGTCGAACCGAGACGGTCCCTGCCAAACTGCCAGTGTTTATGCCGGTGACGACGTGACTACCCAACTGATGGAAGGCCCCGTCCCCGACCTCACCGAGCACGCCGCGGCGTGTGCAGACCGACTCCACGACGCCGACAGGGTGCTCCTCGCGTCGCACATCGACGCCGACGGGTTGACGAGCGCTGGCATCGCGTCGACGGCGCTCGAACGTGCCGAGATTCCGTTCGAGACGGTGTTCTGTCGCCAACTCGACGAGGCGGCCATCGCCGACATCGCGGCGACCGATTACGACACCGTCCTCTTTACCGACTTCGGCAGCGGTCAACTCGACATCATCGCCGACCACGAGTCCGCAGGCGACTTCCACCCGGTCATCGCAGACCACCACCAACCCGCCGAGGGTGTCGAAACCGAACACCACCTCAACCCGCTTCTGTTCGGTCTCGACGGGGCAACCGAACTCTCCGGCGCGGGCGCGAGTTACGTGCTCGCGCGTGCACTCGAACCCGACAGTGGCGACAATCGTGACCTCGCCGCCCTCGCCGTCGTCGGTGCAGTCGGCGACATGCAGGATACGAACGGGACGCTCACCGGTGCCAACGAAGGTATCGTCGAGGAAGGAATCGCCGCCGGCGTCGTCGAAGAGGGGACCGACCTCCGAATCTACGGCCGACAGACTCGACCCCTCCCGAAACTCCTCCAGTACGCGACTGACGTTCGCATCCCCGGCATCTCGAACAACGAGGCCGGAGCCATCGAGTTCCTGACCGAACTCGACGTGCCGGTCCGCGACGACGACGGCGAGTGGAAACGGTGGGTCGACCTCACTGGTGACCAGCGGCAGACGCTCGCCAGTGCGTTGATTCGCCGGGCAATCGCGAGCGGTGTCCCGGCCGCACGCATCGATGACCTCGTCGGAACGACGTACGTGCTCACCCGCGAACGAGAAGGCACCGAACTCCGCGACGTGAGCGAGTTCTCGACGCTCCTGAACGCGACTGCCCGATACGACCGGGGCGACGTTGGCCTCGCCATCTGTCTCGGTGACCGTGACCGTGCACTCGACAGAGGGCGGCGCCTCCTGCGAAATCACCGCAAGAACCTCTCGAACGGGTTGCAGTGGGTGAAAGAACACGGCGTAACTGTGGAGGAGAACCTCCAGTGGTTCGACGCCGGCGACGAGATACGCGAGACCATCGTCGGCATCGTCGCCGGGATGGCCGTCGGCACCGACGCCACCCGGAACGGAATCCCCGTCTTGGCCTTCGCCGACGACGAAGACGGGCAGGTGAAAGTCTCTTCGCGCGGGTCGTACGTGATGGTCAGAGACGGACTGGACCTCTCTGTCGTCATGCGCGAGGCGTCACGGGCAGTCGGTGGCGACGGCGGCGGTCACAACGTCGCGGCGGGGGCGACGATTCCGAAGGGTTCGGTCGAAGAATTCATCGCCGAGGCGGACCGCATCGTCGGCGAGCAGTTGGCCTAATCGTCGACTGGGTTCGACCCGAACCGTGCCGGCACCCAGTTTTGGTCGTCGATAGGGGGTCGGTCGTAGTCCACCTCTTGTCGCGGTGGGAGTTCGATTGGGTCGGGTGTCAGGTCTTCGTACGGAATCTGGTCGAGGAGGTGCGAGATACAGTTGAGTCGCGCGTGGCGCTTCACGTCGGCGTGGACGACGTACCACGGTGCCTCCTCGATGTCGGTGTGTTCCAACATCACGTCTTTCGCCTTCGAGTACTCGACCCACTTCGAGCGCGCTTCGAGGTCCATCGGGCTGAGTTTCCAGCGTCGCTTCGGGTCTTCGTTGCGCTTCTGGAAGCGCCGTTCCTGTTCTTCGTCGCTGATAGAGAACCAGTACTTGACGAGGATGATGCCGGACCGGACGAGCATTCGCTCGAACTCGGGACAGGTCCGCAGGAACTCCTCGTACTCGTCGTCGGTGCAGAAACCCATCACGCGCTCGACGCCTGCGCGGTTGTACCAACTCCGGTCGAACAGTACCATCTCGCCTTCCGTCGGCAGTTGCTCGACGTAGCGCTGGAAGTACCACTGGCCCTGTTCGCGTTCCGTCGGCTTTCCGAGTGCGACGACGCGCGCGACTCGCGGGTTGAGTCGGCGGGTGAGACGCTTGATGACGCCGCCTTTCCCCGCCGCGTCACGGCCTTCGAACACGACGCAGACGCGGAGGTTCTCCTCCGTAATCCAGTGCTGGAGTTTCACCAACTCCTCCTGCAAGCGGTTCAACTCTCGCTTGTACTGTTTCTTCTTCAGCACCCCTCGTTTGTTGTAGCGGTCCGCGTCACTCGTCATGCGAGTAATATGTTCCTCGTGAACAAATACCACATGGCTGAACTGGTGGGTGACCACCAGCAGTCACACCGAGACGAGTCGGTTAGAGATTCGAGCTGATTTGCTCGCCGCTGACGATTTCCGGGACGACGACTTCGTCGGCACCAGCGCGGCGTGCGAGTGCTTCGTCCATCTGGTCGCCGGCCCTGACGACGAGTTTCGCCGTCGGTGCCAGTTGACTCGCCGTGATGGCAATCTGGACGTTGACTTTGGAGTCGTCGATAGCGCCCACGACGGTGGACGCTCGTTTCACGCCGGCATCGGAGAGTTTGTCCTCGCGGCGGGCGTCGCCCGCGATGGTGAGGATGTCCGCGTCGAGTGCCTGCTGGTACTGCGTCTCCTGACTCTCGACGACGACGACGTCACGACCCTTCGATTGGAGTCGGGACGCCACCGTCTTGCCGAAGGTTCCGTACCCGCAGACGACGACGTGCGATTCGAGTTCGTCTATCTTCCGTTCGATTTTCATCTGTTCTATCTCCGCTTGTATCTGCCCGCCGAACGCCGCCGAGACGAACGTCTCGCCGGCCCACAGTCCGGTCCCGAGTAATCCGGTGAGTATCACGATTGCGTACGCTTTGACCAGTGTCGCGGGGCCGTCGTGCGTCTGGTAGTGAAGTTCGATGCTCGTCGGGTCGAGCAACCAGAACGCCGCGTCGACGAGACTGGCACCCCCGACGAGGCTGAACCCGGCGATGCCGGCGACGACGAGAACCCCGACTGCCACGAGTGGGCGGAGCATCCGACGGAGCAGTGGTCGGTGTGCCAGTGCGTCGACGAGGAGACGGCGATTGTCGATACTAAGTAGTGGCACGGTCACCTCGCTCGCGGAGGGGCGTCGTCCCACGACTGCTCGACCGGTGGCCGGACGGGGGAGAGTTCAGCCGTCTTCGGTCGTTAACCAATCTGTGCCTATTTGTGCCGTATTTTGCACATAGTCTCACATTCGAAATCATACGTCCACATAGTGCGCTCAGCAGCACACATAAAACAGTTTGTCCTTAAACACTTCCATACAATGGCCTGTTTCCTTAACGAAATGCCCCGACAGGGAGGTCGTCGGGGTCGTGGTACCACAGATAGCGATTCCCGACGAGAACACCCACAACAGCAACACCGAGCAGCCACCACACGGGGATAGCATATCTCACACCCATCGAAAGGGAGAGATAGCCCCAAATCAACGCGAGTGGGAACTGTACGTAGAGAAGATGGTGGAGCGTCCATTCGGCGAATGCAATTGCAAGATAGACGTGGACACGGTCACGACGACTCCAGTTGTCATCAACTCGCTCGTTGGCAGCACCGTATGCAGCTAGGAGGGCCAGAACCACGTATGCCGCAGGATAGGCGAACGTGACAAAATACGCCGTCTGTAGCACGACTGACTCCGGTACGAAACCAAGCACCGAATTCAGCAGGTTCGGTGCAAAGAAACCCAGTGCGACAGCGACATATCCGACACCTAGACATGCGCCGGCCAGTGGCCGACCGATTGGTGCGACCCGACGATAAACCCGAAGCGTCGCGACACTCACACCACTGGCTACCACGTCGTTAGACCTCCGCGCTTCGCGCGAGACTGACGAGTCCGACTACCGATACCAGTTGCAGGGTCGCCTGTTGCCTCACTGTGTCTTCCAGTGACTCGCTCGAATCATCTTTACTTTTTGTTACTCTCTCCTGCCTGAGACATCTTTCCGGAGTTGACACCAAGTCCAACCGACTTTCGTATCGCAGAATGCAGTTTATTGCGTCCAGATAGTGGTTCGACTCCACACGTCGAACGGCCGTGACATCGGCGTCTCAACCCGTCGATTCCGCGAAATCCTCATATCGGATGCTTGTGTATGTCATGGTACCGGCCACCACGGCCGGCGAGGGGCAAACGATGGCGACTGCGAGAACAAACCGCTTCGAATACGAATACCCGGTCGGTTACGAACCGGAGGTACAAACAGA
Organism: Haloferax sp. YSSS75; assembly: GCF_046764215.1. Lineage (GTDB taxonomy): Archaea > Halobacteriota > Halobacteria > Halobacteriales > Haloferacaceae > Haloferax. The sequence goes on along the minus strand of NZ_CP177206.1, from coordinate 3,022,717 downwards.
GACGGTCGAACTGGACCGTCGAACCGTCGAGCGACTCGACGCACTGCGCGACGAGGACGAGTCGTACGACGAACTGATAGCCGAACTCGTGTCCATCTTCGCGGCGAGCGAACTGTTCGCCGCACGCGTGGACAGTCCACTCATCGAGTGACGCGCGGCCCCGTCACTCCATTTTCATCCGAGAATCGTGACGCCAGTGACGACAACGAACCGTAAACCCGCGTCGTAGTCCGGAGACGCCTCCTCGACGGAGTTCTCTGCGGGCGTGGTTGCCGGGCGATAAATTGTGGGTTGCTATACAGAACTTGTTCGAGAGTGCCCAGTCGCCTCTACGGTACCCGACGGTGGCGTCACGCAGCGTTCGAAAACCGGTCGAGACTGAACGGGGCGAGTAGTTCGGGGCGGTTCCCCTCGCTGGCCCACCTCGCGAGCAGTCGGTTGACAGCGAGCGATATCGCGAACCCGTGACCAGTCCATCCCGTGCCGACGATGGCATTGGTCGCCTCCGGAAGGGTGTCGAGTATCGGGACGTGGTCGACTGAGACGGACTCTGGCCTGCTCGCATCGGCGGTTTCGACGTCGACGTCCCGAAGCGTGGGGAAGACTGCCCGTGCGTCCGCCGCGTTCCCCTCGATACGGTCGTCGAGGGCGATTCCCTGCTGGGCCGTCTCGTCCCACTCGCCGCGCCAGCCACCCGAAATCATCACGCGGTCGCCGGGAATAGCCTTGAGTGCCAGTCGGCGGTGGTCGTGGCCGATGAGGTGGTTCACGGGCACGTCGTCCATCGGTTCGGTCGCACTCACTTGCGGCCACGTCGTCCAGACGGGGAGTGAGCGGTCGAGTTCCGATTCGACCAGTTCGGGGACGTGTGTATTCGACAGTAACAACACCGTCTCTCCGACCTCGAACCGGTCGTCGTCGGTGACGACGGCGGTGACTTCTCCACCGTCCAGTTCCAATCCGCGGACCGGCGTCTGTTCACGAATCGTCGCACCGAGTTCGACGGCGGTGCGTGCGAGTCCGCGGGTCGTGGCCGTCTGGTCGGCAACGCCGTCGTTCGGGCAGTAGAGTGCCCCGACGACGTCGTCGCTGACGTGTGGTTCGAGTTCGGCGACGCGTTCTTTCGAGAGCACCCTCGTCTCGACACCGAGTTCGGACTGCACCTGTGCCCGTGCGGGTGCAGTCTCGAATCCGCCCCGCAGGCCGGCAGTCGTTCGTTCGTACAACCGGAGGTGCCCCGTCCGTTCGTACCCCGTCTCCACGCCGAGTTCGTCGGCCAACGTCGGCCACATGTCGTACGCGAGGGCCATCAACGGGAGTTCTCGCGGGTCGCGGCCGTTGGCTCGAACGCCCCGCTTGCCGAGGCCACCGGACGCACCGCTCGCGATTTCGTCTGCTTCGAGCAGGAGGACATCTTCCCCCCGCGAGGCTAACTCCCACGCCGTTCCCGCGCCGTACACACCGCCGCCAACGATTATGTGATCTGTTGCCACGTCTGTCAGTGACACTGGTCGACTGTCGGTTAAACGTACACCACGAGGCAATGGTCCTGTTCGTTCTGCGGGAAGGCTGTCGCCTCCAAGCTCTCGGACGACATCGACGCGACGGGGCGCGCGCTCGAATCGAAGTTCGCACCGGCCAACCGTCCGATTTTTTGCCGGCAGCGAGGTAGGTCAGGTATGACCGACTTCGACCCCGAGAAATTCGAAGACAAGTACGCCAACTACTTCCCGCAACTCCAGCGCGCGTACAAGAACGCCTTCGAGACGATGAACAACGAGTACGACTCGACGCTCATCCACGGTATCGACCAGCAGATTCTCAACGAGTCCGAACCGTTCTACGAAGACGGCGACTTCTACGTCGAACTCCCCGAGAACCCGGCCGAACGTCTCACCGCAGTCGTCGTCGACGACGAGAAGCTCGAAGCGGTTCTCGACCGCTATCTCGACGAAATCGAGGCCGAACTCCACCGCGTGTTCGGCGTCGAATCCTAACCCGAACCAAAGGCCTAAGCCCGTTCGCACCGAACGCGCCTTCATGAGCACGGAGACGCAGGACGGCGAGGACGACCTCAAAGAGCGTGTCGTGAACTTCCTCCGTCGGAACTTCCCGCAGATTCAGATGCACGGTGGCAGTGCTGCCATCCGTGACCTGGACCGCGAATCCGGCGAAGTCACGATTCTCCTCGGCGGCGCTTGTTCCGGATGTGGCATCTCGCCGATGACCATTCAGGCTATCAAGACCCGCATGGTCAAGGAGATTCCCGAAATCAACGAAGTCCACGCCGACACCGGCATGGGCGGAGACATGGGTGGCGAGAGTCGCGGCGGGTCGCCGTCGTTCCCCGGCGAGACCAGCAGCGACACCACCGACATCGAAGACGACCAGGGCCCACAGGCCCCGTTCTAAGTCGGAGTTTTCCGAAGCGTTCGTTTTTCGACACCATCCGAGAACAGGAGTTTTATCGGCGACTACCGCACACCAACGGGTATGACTGCCGAGTCGCCCGAGAACGTTCTCTTCGTCGTCATGGACACGGTCCGGAAGGACCACCTCACGCCGTACGGTTACGACCGTGAGACGACGCCGGGCCTCGAACGATTCGCGGAGGAGGCGGCCGTCTTCGAACAGGCTGTTGCACCCGCGCCGTGGACGCTCCCGGTTCACGCATCGCTCTTTACGGGCATGTACCCGAGTCAGCACGGTGCCGACCAGGAGAACCCCTACCTCGATGGGGCGACGACGCTCGCCGAGACGCTCTCGGCGGCCGGATACGACACCGCGTGTTACTCTTCGAACGCGTGGATTACGCCGTATACGCACCTGACCGACGGGTTCGAAGAACAGGACAACTTCTTCGAGGTGATGCCGGGTGACTTCCTCTCCGGCCCACTCGCGAAGGCGTGGCAGACGATGAACGACAGCGACACCCTCCGCGCACTCGCCGACAAACTCGTCAGTCTCGGCAACACCGCCCACGAGTATCTCGCCGGCGGTGAGGGTGCCGACTCGAAGACGCCCGCGGTCATCGACCAGACCATCGACTTCGTCGACGACGCCGACCAGTTCTTCGCGTTCATCAACCTCATGGACGCGCACCTCCCGTACCACCCGCCCGAGGAGTACGCAGAACGGTTCGCGCCGGGCGTCGATTCGTCCGCGGTGTGCCAGAACTCCAAGGAGTACAACGCGGGCGCCTACGAGATAGACGACGAGGAGTGGGCGGACATTCGCGGCCTCTACGACGCCGAAATCGCCCACATCGACGACCAACTCACCCGTCTGTTCGACCATCTGAAAGAGACCGACCAGTGGGACGACACCATGGTCGTCGTCTGTGCCGACCACGGCGAACTCCACGGCGAACACGGCCTCTACGGCCACGAATTCGGCCTGTACGACCCACTCATCAACGTTCCGCTCATGGTCAAACACCCGGCGCTCGACACTGGCCGACGAGACGACCAGGTGGAACTCGTGGACCTCTATCACACCGTCCTCAACTCGCTCGGCGTCGAAGGCGGTGACCCCGCCAGTCCCGGTGACGACGCCGTCGCACTCGACCGGACCCGGTCGCTGCTCTCTGCGGACTACCGCGAATTCGCCGACGTGAGCGATGCGGACCCCGGCCAGCACCACGACGGCGAGTACGCGTTCGTCGAGTACTCGCGTCCCGTGGTCGAACTCAAGCAACTGGAAGAAAAAGCGTCCAGTGCAGGAATCACCCTCCCCGAAGACTCCCGGTACTACTCCCGGATGCGGTCTGCCCGGCGTGTCGATGCCAAGTACACCCGTATCGACCGCATCCCGGACGAAGCCTACCGACTCGACACCGACCCCGACGAGACGGAGAACCTCGCGGAATCGGACGACGAAGCCATCGCCGAGACGGAAGCGGCACTCTCGACGTTCGAAGACGCCATCGGCGGTGCGTGGACCGACGCGCTCGATACCGACGTGTCGGACGACTCCGTCGACCAGATGGACGACGAGGCACAGGAGCGACTCCGGGACCTGGGATACCTGGAATAGCCGATTTCGGCCGTCTTACTGCATCCTTCGCCGCGTTTCACCGCACACCTTCACCGCGTTCCCACGCCCGCAAGAGTGCCGCGAGCGTCCGGTTCGTCGGTACCTCGTGTCCGTGTTTCGCGGCCGTCTCCACGACTGCGCCGTGTATCGCGTCCACTTCGGTTCGCTTCCCCGCTTCGACGTCCTGCAACATCGACGAGCGGTTCGCTGCCGTCTGCGCGACGACCCGGTCGATAGCCTCGCGAGCGACACGGTTCGGGAGATTCACCCCTTCTAATCGGGCGACGCGAGCAGTCTCGCGGGCGGCACGGTGTGCGATGTCGTGGGCCTCGTCGGACGCGAGGGCACCGTTTTCGACCCGCGCGAGTGCGGTGACGGCGTTGATGCCGGCGTTGACTGCGAGTTTCTCCCACCGGCGACGTGGCATATTCGAGGCGACGAGCGTGTTGATATCTGCGTCACGGAACGCCTTTCCGGTGCGTTCGGCGAGCGGTGACGTGCCGCCGTCGAGCGCACCGAGGACGACGCGGCCGATTCCCGTACACTCGACCCGGCCCGGGGCGACGAGTCGAGCACCGTACGTCGCGGTTCCGGCGAGTACGGGCACGTCGAGGTGAGAGTCGAGAATCTCCTCGGTGAGGCCGTTTTGGAGTGAGAGCACGGCGTCGACGTCACACGCTGCGAGCGCTTCGGCGGCCGCCTGTGTGTCGAACGATTTGACGGTGACGAGCGCGAGGTCGGCGTCGTGACCGGTTTCAGTCGTCGTCGCCGTGGGTGTGACGTGACCGGACTCGACACCGACGATGTCGAGGCCAGTCTTCGAGACGCGGGCGACGTGTCGCTTTCGGCCGACGAGCGTCACGTCGTGGACAGCGGCGAGAAGGCCGCCGACGAGGGTTCCGAGGCTACCCGCGCCGAAGACGAGGATTCGCATGGCTACAGGTTCTCGTCGGGCGATAAAAATCGGTGAGTCTCGCGGGCGACTCAGTCTTCTCTCTGTGCCGTTCAGTCTTCGGTCCAGTAGTAGATGTTCTCGCGCTCAGTGCCACAGTTGGGACACTGGTCGGGGAGAGTCTCGATATCCCCCATCTCGCCACACTCGCTGCACCGCCACATCAACTCCGCCTCCCCGAACTCGTGGCCAGCGCGTTCGTGTTCGATGGACATCGCGGCGAACCCCTCGCGAGTCGTGACGTAAAAGCCGTCCTCGTCGAACCCGCGGATGTGACCGATTTCCGTCCCATCCTCCGCGTACACCGTCATCCCGACTGTCGGCTTGGTCTCGGTAGCCATGTGTGAACAATAGGCACGCATCACCGTAAAATCGAATGGCCAGTCGCAGCGACAGGGAGTCACTGCACCACGCCCAATATAAGTAATAAACCAAATAGCGCGATATAGAATGTCGAGCGAGGTACGAACCTCGCTCACGAGGGCGACGACAAGACACGTACCGGTCTGTGGTGTTTTCGATACATTTCTCCGCACACGACACGGCGTGCCCTCCTCCGCGCATTCGGGGCGGTGAACCGCCCACCTCACCGTCGACGAACTGCAGGCACACTCGCCGACGACGGAACCGAACTGTGCCGGGCGGCAGGCGTCGATACCCCGGTCGTCGCCGACGACGAGCTCTACGTCGCTCGTGGCGGCGAAACCGCGGTTCTGACCCGTGACGACGGGAGCGAAACCGCGACGTTTGGTGGCACCCCCCACGCGCGCGCCGGACAAATATTAGTCACTAGTGTACGAGGATGGGCACGAACGTACGACATTCAGGAAAACATGGAGCTTTGGGAGTATCGTACTCCAGAAGTGAAAGTCGAAGACCAGCTATTACGAGGTGTCTCCGGCATGGTTCCCCTCGGCGGTGCGGTGTACGTCGTCGCCGCAGAGGGGTTCCACGAGTTGGGGGCGGCAGAAAATTGACTGCTCTGGTGCAATCGAGCGTCGAGTTGCTACATGAAGTCCGCGATGCCAGACTGTTTGTTCTTATCGTTCTCGAAGATGGATTCGAGACTCTTTTCGAGCACCTCGAGGCGCTGTTTGGTGTAGTCTCGGCAGTTGAACTCCTCTGCCACCTCGATGGCGACGCCCATGTACTTGTTCACACTGCCTTGGTGCACCGTGAGGTTCACCCGGCCCCCGCACTCGCGGCACTCGCTCGTGAGCGGCATCCGGCGGTACTTCTCGCCGCAATCGAGACACCGCGTCTCCTGTCTGGAGAACGCACGGAGGTTCCCGATGAGGTCCGGCAGGAAGTGGCCCTCGATGACGCGTTCGGCGACGTCCGTCTCGTCGACGGCGCGGAGTTTCCGTGCGAGGAAGAGTTGTGCGTCCATCTTGTCCATCATCGACCCGAGCGTCTTGTACGCAGAGAGGTCCGGGCCGGCGGCGATGTCCGTCGTGTCGTGGGTGTGGTCGAATCCAGTGTACTCGCGGTCGGTGCCGAGGAACTCCTCGGCGATGGTGACTTCCTCTTCCCAGTCGTCCGCGTCTTCCATCCGGAGGGTGGCCTCGTAGAACTCACGGGGATACTGCCGGACGATGTCCATGTTGTGCGCCTCGTCGTCGATTTCCGAGGGGTCGATGCGCGAGGACATCACGAGTGGGGCGTCCATCTGCCCACCGCGTTTGTCCGGGAGGAACTCTTTCGAGAAGTTGAGCAGGCCGTCCATGAGGAGCATGACACAGTCTTCGTCCCCGTCGCATTGCCCGACGTAGAGGTCGTGTGCGACGAGCGAGTTCGTCTCCTCGACAGTCAGCGAGTACGTGTGTTCGACGTCGCTTTCGACGTACTCGACGGAGACGACTTCGTCGAGCCACGTGTCACCGCCGTCACTGAAGAGTCGTTGACTCCGAACGTCGATACTGTCGATTGCGTTCGTCAGCGTCTCCTCTTTCCGGGGGAGGTGGAACCCGATTTCGTCGGCAAACCGGACTGCATTCTCCGACGTGACTTTGAGAACCCACGTGTCGAACTCTGGAACGGTCTCGTAGAACTCTGCGATTGCCCCCGTCTGTGGGACCCGACGTTCAGAGTACGCCTTGGAGGCGATTCCAAATCGCTTGAGCGCAGCGACGAGGTCGTTTTTGAAGGCGTCACTCACAGTGTGTGCACGGATTTCGATGCGGTCTGCAGACGCGCTGCCATCGCCCGAGAAGTACGCCGCCAAGAACGAACGAAGAACAGACTTGGGTCCGCACAGAACGTCGTTCGGAATCTGCTTGTCCTTCGCCTGCGAACCGAGTCCAAGAACGTCCGTGAATAGAGATTCGACGAGACGACTCGACACTGTGAGTTTCCACTCGTTCTCGTCAAAGGCCTCGATTCCTAGCGTCTCGGACAACGTTTCAGAGATGTGGTCACGAGCGACTTCGTCGGGGGTACAGATAGTCGTCTGATAGAAACTCCCCGATTCTGCTCTCGTGAATCCCTCCGCAGCATAGTACCCCAGAACAGTTCCGAATTTCTCGCCTATTTCGAGCGTTCTGGACATAGTTGCGGTGTCACGACGAACACCGAGGGAGATGTCACTTGGGAGCGTCTCCACGACAGCATCGACATCACCGAGGAGTTCAACGAATACCGAGGCAGGTATACTGTCACGAGAGACCCAGTTGTAGACCGTCGAGTCACTGCAGTCGAGTAATTCAGCGACCGGTTTCAGGTAGCTCGAACCGGCCGTGTTTTGGTCGAAGAGCGCCTGAATATGCTCCTTTCCGAGACCACGAACCATCAGGTCCTCCGCAGGAATCGAACCGCCAGTCAAGAACTCAGCGAGCAGGTCGTACTCAACCGGGTCTGCTTCGATGTCGACCGACTTCGGTGACGGAACAGCGTCGCCCTCACTGAGTTCGTGTGCCGAAATGCGTTCGAGTTGGTCACCAGTCGCCCGAATCATCGTGTGGTCGGGTGTGACAGTCAACTCTCTCCCAGCACGAGTCTCGACCCGAACGAGTTGGTCGGGTGCAACGTGCTTCGAGACTGCTTCGACCGGTTTGTACGTCTCTTGGCCATCCCTCGATAGTGAAGGAACGTACACGTCGCCGTCGAGTTCCTGTACCAGCGTGCCGAAGTCGTCCGTCACGGGGTTGTCGAGGCGACGTTCGACCAGTGTCTGAACGTCGTCGAAGTGCCAGTCCCCGGTTTCGTCCTGATACCAAACTTCCGTCTCGGGGTGGAAACAATTCCGGCGTTTCGCGGCGTGGAAGTACGGATGCGCATATCCAACCGCAGCCGTCGTGAATCCGACGACGCGCCCGACGACTGCCGCAGAGGTGTGGGGTGCCATCCCGAAGACGAGTTCGCCGATAAGGTCGTCGCGTTCGTCCATCTGGTAGAACGGGTCGAGACCGTAGAACTTCGTCAACAGGTCGTCGACGAAGTTCGCCGTCTGCATCATGTGCTTGGCCGCGCCGTTCGAGAGGACGATGTCCTGGACTTTGAGTTCGACCAGTTGGTCGTCGAAGCGGAGCGGTTCGCCGTCGATGTCCGTCTCGTAGCCGAGTTCGCGGAAGTGTTCGGCCGTCACGTCGAGTTCTTCTGGTCTGACTGACGTGACGGGCAGGTCGGTCATGTCGTAGCGGACCGTTCCGTCTTTGAACGACGAGACGTCGTGTTTCGCTCGGAGGACGCCCTTCTCGATTGGTTCGGGCGTCTTGTTCGAGGAGGTGAGTCCCTTGACGCCCTTCAGAATCTTGAACGAGGACTCGCGTTCGCCGACGTTCTCGAGTGCGCTTCGGTACTCGGTGTTCAGGTCGATGTCCTGCCACTCGACGCTCTCGACTTCCCACTCACAGCGGTCACAGTAGACGCGCCCCGACTCGTCGGGTTCGACGACGGTGCCACAGTCGTCACACTCGTAGTGGGGTTCGGTGTGCGCGCCACAGTTGACACACTTGGGTTTGAACCCGAAGGCGTTGCAGTCGGGGCACTTTCGCTTGCCGACACGGACCGAGACGTGGCCGCGTTTTCCGGAGTCGCCGAAGTCGCGTGCGGCGTCACCGACGTCGCGCTGACTGCCACCAGCCTCGCCGATGGGAAAGAGCGTGTGGACCGCCGGCGAGAGGTCACGGCGCTCGGACTTCTCCGGGCGACCCATCCGGTTGCCGATTCGCGTCGGGGCGCGCTCTCGGACGGTGAACGGGGCGACTTCGTTGACCGCTTCGATTGCGTTGTCGCCGTCGTCCCAGTTGCGGGCACGGGCAGACAAATCGTCGAGTTCCCACGTCCGTTCCCGGTCGTCGGTGAGACCGAGACTACGCGCGAGCGGTCGCCAGACGGGGATGCGAAGCGTCTCGTCGGTCTGTCGGTGTGCGACGAGGAGGTGTTCGAGTGCCTCCCGGATTTCGGGCGTGTTTTCGAGGACGAGCGTGCCGGCGTCACCGCGTTCCGGTTCGTTGTCGGCACCGACGCCCACGCCTGCCCCGCCGTCTGTCTCGGCGGCGGCGAGGTCACCGGCGGCGACAGCGTCGGCCAGCGCGTCGAATCGCTCGACTGAGATGTCGTGCCAGAGATACGTGAACTTCGGATGCAGGGGTGCATCGTACTCGGTTGCCCAGTCGAGTGCCAGTTCGACACCCGGGTCTTCGAGGTCGATAGTCGGGTCATCTCTGAGTGCCTGGGCGTTGGCGTCGGTCGCTTCGAAGTCCTGAATCCACCACTCGAAGACGTAGGAGGCGGGTGCAAGTGGGTGGTTGTTCTCGACGAACTCGCCGAAGTTGACGAGATATTCGCCGAGGTCCAGAATCTTCTCGACACCGTTCTGCAGTTCTTCGGCTTCTTCGGGGTCGTCGATGCGGCGGACGTCGCCGTTGGCGAGTCTGACCGTCGGCCCGTCGATGGAGTCGACGGGGACGACACCGCCTGCCTTCCCCGGTCGTTCGGTCTTTAACTGGGTCCCGGTGGCGATGAAGTCGTCCACGATGTGCATCGTCGCGGGATGGACGCCCGCGGTTGCGAAGCCGTGATTTCGGGCACGGCCGTATCGGAGACGGAATCCGCCGGGTGCGGAGGGGTGACCGAAGACGGGCCGACCGGCGATGAGGTCACGCAGGAACTTCGTCGCGGGTTCGACGCGGACGGAGCCTTCCGGTTCGGACGCGTCTCCCTCGGTGTCGGCCTCGTCTTCGTCGGCCGTGGATTCCTCGTCGTCGGCCGCGTCTTCGTCGGGCGCGGCGTCGCCGTCGTCTTTGCCGATGGTCCCGTCGATGAGGTCCTGTAACCACGGCCAGTCGACTTCGTCGAGTTGGCGAGTGTAGCGCTGAATCTTCGGGGCCTTGAGCGCGATACCCTCGGCCATGACGAGACACATCCCACCGCGTGCGGAGTTGGTATCGACGCGTTCGAGGTCACGGTATCCCGAGACTTCCTCGTCGCCCGTCGCCTCGCCGTCGAGCATGATGGGCATGTTCTCGGCGATGAAGCGGGTCTCTTTGTCTTTCGGCGAGTACTGGAGACCCGTCTCTTTGTCGTAGAGATTTATCTCCTCGACGTAGCGTTCGGCCTCGTCGTTTCGCGTCTTGTACTCGTCGATGTCGAGGAGCGACCGGGCGTAGTCGGCGACGAGCACGGAGAGCGCCTGTGCGGTCCCACCCGCCGAGCGAATCGGGCCAGCGTAGTAGACGTTGACGAACTCGGTGCCGTCGTCGTTTTTGAGAATCTCGACGCGGTCGATACCCTCGATTGGGGCGGCGACCACACCTTCGGTGAGGAGGGCGACGGCGGTGCGAACCGCCCCCTCGACTTTGCCCTCGCGGGAGTCGTAATCACCGACGTTGCCGTCGACGAAGTCGGTCACGAGTTCGAGCGCGGCCTCTTCGCGTGACATCTGGCCTTCGAGTTCGCGGACCCGTTCGGCGACGCCGTCGATACCGAGAATGTTCTCGACACGGTCGGCCATGTCCTTGGCGACCGGAATCTCGACGTCGGTCTTCGGGTCGTGCCCTTGCGCCTTCGCGGCGCGTGCCAGTTCGAAGGCTTCGTCCAGACGGTCTTCGATGCGCGCGAAGTAGCGCTCGTCCTCTTGTCGCACGGGTTAGAGCCAGAGGTCCAGGTCGGTTACCTCGTCGTGGGCGCGTTCGAGGGGTTCGTCGAAGACGCGGAGGTTCACCTCGCCGGCGAAGACGGTTGCCGAGTCGAGGTGGCCCGCCAGTGACTGGCCACTCCGTCGTGAGAGCACCGCGTGGGTGTGTGCGAACGGTTCGCCGTCGAGGAGCGAGACGTTGCCGACGCACGCAGCGACTTCGAGCGGTTCGTCGAACGTGACAGATTGGTACTCCTGGTCGTCTTGGTCGTAGAACCAGATTTCGGCGTCCTGAACCGCTCCCATCGCGTTGAACCACGCGGACTCGATACCCTTCCGCGCACAGAACTCTTCGATTTCCTCGCGCCAGTCCGCACCGTGTTCGAGTCGTGCGAGATACTCCTCGCTGACTGTCACCGCTCGAGCGTTCATGCAACGTACCACGAGCGAGTCGAACTAAAATGTAAACGGTCTCGTCCGCCACGCGGCAGACAGACCGAGTCGAAAAGCAGGTCCGGAGCGGTTATCGCCAGTCGTCGAGGGCGAGTGCGTTGGCTACGTCGGCCGCGAGCCAGGCGTCGTCGCGGGAGATGTCCGCGATAATAAGACGCTGGCCCGTCTGGGTGCTGTCCACCGAGGCCATAACCTCGGCGCCCGAGTCGTCGACGGAAGCCTTCGCATCCGGCGTCATGTATGATACGTAGTGACACCCATATATAAGTGGACCGAAATGGCAGGCACGCCAGCCACTCACACACCATCCTGTTGTCTGAGAAACTGGCTTAAAAAATAAAATGTTTGTTTGAGCAGTTCTCACGGCATAATTCACCATTTGGGTACTGAACTACACCCCTTCAGGATCATACTATATCAAACAAATCGAATACGGTAAGTTTATCCACAAGGAATGGGAAGATTGGTCCGAATGCCAGACACTAACAAACTCTCGCGTCGTCGTTTCCTGAAGGCAACGGGTGGGGCCGCAACGGCCGCTGCTCTCGCCGGGTGTACCGGCGGCGGTGACGGTGAAGACACCACGACTACCGAAGACTCGGGTGGCGAAGATACCACGACCGAAGCCGAGACGACGGAAGAAGAGCAGTCCGGAACCGAACTGTCCGGATCCATCTTCCAGCGCATCAGCACGGGTACCATCACGACGTTCGACCCTGTCGCGGCGACGGACACGGCGTCCGGTATCGTCATTCAGCAGATGTTCGACTGTCTGATGTCCTACCCGGACGGTCTTCCGACGGTCGAGAACGAACTCGCCGCGGACTATACGGTCTCCGAGGACTTCCGGACCTACACGTTCGAGCTCGAAGACGCCACCTACCACGACGGTCGCCCCGTCACGGCGTCTGACTTCGTCTACGCGTGGGAACGCCTCGCTGCGTCCGAGAACAGCCGTCGTGCGTACTTCATCCTCAGCTCCATCGGTGTGGAACACGAGACGAACGACGATGGCTACGTCCCTGGTTCGCTCGGCGTCGAAGCCGCGAGCGAGAACGAGCTCGTCGTCAACCTCGCAGAGCCGTTCCACGACACGCTCGAGATGTTCGCCTACACCTCGTTCGCCGCCCTGCCGGAAGGCATCGTCGGCGACGTCGAAGGGTACGACGGCGAGATGGAGTACACGGAGTTCGCCAGCGAGAACCCGATTGGCTCCGGTCCGTTCGAGTTCGCCTTCTGGGAGAAGGGTACCGCAGCGGCCGTCAGCAAGTACGATGACTACTACGGCGACGTCGCACAGGTCGACAACGTCCGCTGGCAGGTCATCGAGGACGACACCGCCGCGTACAACTACGCGATGAACGAGAACGCAGACTACTTCGGTCTGCCCACCGCGCAGTACGACCCGGCAAAGGTCCAGGTGGAGAACACCGACGAGTTCGGCCGTGAAATCGGTAAGTACGGCCCGGTCCGCAACGGCAAGACCGTCAACTACGTCGGCGTCCCGACCCTGTCCATCTTCTACGTCGGCTTCAACATGTCGAAGGTCCCGAAGCCGGTCCGTCAGGCGTTCGCCTACGTCCTGAACCAAGACCGGATGGTCGAAGACGTGTTCAAGGGCCGCGGTTCCCCGGCGTACATCTTCACGCCGCCGACCATCTACCCAGGTGGCGCAACGGCAGCGAGCGACAAGATCGAGTCCGACTACCCGTACGGTGTCGGCGAGACCGACATCCAGGCAGCCCGTGAGGTCATGGAAGAGGCTGGCTACGGTCCGGACAACAAGTTCGAGGTCCAGTGGACCCAGTACGACTCGACGACCTGGGAAGAGATGGCCACCATCCTGCGTGACCAGCTCGCATCCGCCCACGTCGACATGCAGATTGAGAAGGCAGACTTCTCGACGCTCCTCCAGCGCGGCCGCAACGGTGAGCTCGAAGCCTACACCCTCGGCTGGATCGCTGACTGGCCGGCGCCGGACAACTTCCTGCAGCTTCTCAACCCGCCGCAGACGGAAGTTCCGTCGAACGACCCCATCTCGTACCTCAACTGGAACACCGAGACTGGCGACGCCGCACAGAAGGCGGCCGACGCCTACTCGCGCGTCCAGAGCAACCCCTCGCCGACCGACGATGCGCAGGCTATCCGTGACGAGGCCTACGTCGAGATCGAGGAGGCGAACTGGGAGGACGTTGCGATGCTCAACATCTACAACCGCAAGGACGAGACGTTCTGGTACGACACCGTCAACATCGAGCCGTTCGGTGGCATGGGTCCGAGCCGCCAGAAGCTGAACAACGTCACGCTCAACCGGTAAGCACGACGACGGACGCCTTCGCGCGTCCTCGCCAACAGAGCGCTGAAAACATTTTTACAAGCGTTCAATTAGTCACCGGTATCTGTAAGATTCAGCCGGTACATGTGGTGAAAGTGCGACATTGAACCGGAGAAGCGCAAGACATATCCATCCCACTCATTAAACCCTTACAATAATGTCCGCTCGAACGGTCTGCGAGGTGTCGTCATGAGTCGATGGCAGTACTTCCTTCGCAGGGTACTGATGTCGATTCCTGTCGTCATCTTCGGGACGACAATCACGTTTGCGCTCATTCGCCTTGGGCCCCTCGACCCCGTTTCAGCGATTTTGGGGACACAGTACAACCCAGAGGCAGCTGAACAAATCAGACAGAACCTCGGATTGAACCAACCACTCTGGAGTCAGTACTTCGACTTCATGTACCGACTCTTTACCTTCCAACTCGGCCAGTCGTGGGTCATCGCACCCGGGACGACGGCGTACGAACTCATCTCGGTCTACGCCCCCCGGACGATTTGGCTCGGCTTCTGGTCGGTGCTCATCGCTCTGTTCGTCGGGATTCCGCTCGGCTTCTACGCCGGACTGAACCCGAACACGCTGTCCGATTACGTCGCGTCGTTCGGCGGAATCGTCTGGCGTGCGATGCCGAACTTCTGGCTAGCGATTATGCTCGTCACTGCGCTCTCACAGACTGGGCAGTGGACCAACGGGCTGTTCACGTGGCAGACGTGGATTGTGAAGACGAACGTCGTCACGCCACCGGCGCTCGGGTTCTTCCAAGACCCACTTCAGTCGTTCCTCGCTGACCCCGGGGGGTGGTTGAATTCGTTCATGAAGGCCACGAAGCAGATTGCGCCCGCAGCACTGGTTCTCGGGTCCGCCTCGATGGGTAACGAGATGCGTATCGGACGGACGGCCGTCCTCGAGACCATCAACTCGAACTACGTCGAGACGGCCCGTGCGAAAGGTGTGCCCGGACGGACGCTCGTCTGGAAGCACATCTTCCGGAACGCGCTCATCCCACTCGTTCCCATCATCACGGGTGAAGCGTTCTTGCTGCTCGGTGGGTCCGTCTTCGTCGAAACCGTCTTCGCTATCAACGGCCTCGGGTGGCTGTTCTTCAACGCAGCCATCAACGGCGACTTGCCGCTCATCGGGACGCTGATGTACATCTTCATCCTCATCCTGGTCGGCACGAACATCTTACAGGACTTCCTGTACACAGTCATCGACCCGCGCGTCGGGTACGAGGGGTGAATCACAGTGAGCACACAGACTGAAAACGAAATTCCATTCCGTCAACGCATCGCTGAGAACCCACAACCTGCGCTCGTCTGGGCCGCCGTCGGTGTCGTCCTCGTCGGCGTCGAGTTCGGTGCGATTCTCCAGGTTATCGCGGCAGCAGTCGGCGCCATCGTCGGCCTCTTCCCCGGTGACGCCGGGATGGCCACAATCGCGTCTCTCCAGGACTTCTTGGGCACGATTCCGACACTCCTCTCGCGTGAGGTCATCTCGAACCAGGGCTACTGGGACGGGTCACAGTACGTCGGGACTTTCCTCGGACTGTCGCCGGCGACGGCGTGGGCGATTCGCCTCGTCCTCATCTACGCATACGCCGCGGCCTTCCTCGCGTGGCTCTGGAACGGCTACAAACGCTACCGCCGCTACTACCGGCGCGCCGATTGGACGCCACGTGACGACGTGGTCAACCGCTTCCGCCGGCACTCGTGGGGGAAGTTCGGCCTCGCCATCGTCGTCATCTTCGTCGTGATGGCAGTGTTCGCGCCCACGATCGGGCCGACGACCATGGAGCAGAACATCCTCCAGCCCTACGACTACGAGGTCAGCTACTGGGACGGAGAGACGGAAACCGTCGAGACGGTCCTCGTCGGTGAAGCCAACCTCGGGTCGAGTTCGAAAGGCGCTGGCGACAGAAACGTCGGGCCGATGTCGTACGACGACTTCGGGCGGTTCCACCCGTTCGGGACAGCGACAAACGGGAAGGACCTCTTCACACAGGTCGTCTACGGGGCACGGATATCGCTGACTATCGCCACCCTCTCTATCGGCATCGCGGGCATCATCGGACTCGTACTGGCGATGGTGACGGCCTACTACAAGGGACTGGCCGACCTCGCAATCGTGCTGGCGAGTGACTCGATACAGGCACTGCCGGTCATCATGGTCCTCATCTTGATGCTCGTCATCTTCCAAGGAACGTGGTTGAAAGACCTGTATGACGGGGCCATACTGATAATCATCATCTTCAGTCTGGTCTACTGGCCGTTCATCTGGCGGTCGATACGTGGTCCAGCCTTCCAGGTCTCCGAAGAGGACTGGATAGACGCCGCGAAGTCGTTCGGCCAGACGCCCGGACAGGTCATGCGCAAGCACATGGCTCCGTACGTGTTCAGTTACATGCTCATCTACGCCTCGCTCAGCCTCGGTGGTATCATCATCAGCGTCGCCGGACTCTCGTATCTCGGTCTCGGTATCGCGCCGCCGACGCCCGAATGGGGACGACTCATCGCCAACGGCCAGCAGTACGTCGCGAGTCCCTCGTGGCACATCTCGCTGATTCCCGGCCTCCTCATCACGCTCGTCGTGACGGGTCTCAACGCGTTCGGTGACGGTATCCGCGACGCCATCGACCCACAGGCCGACACCGGTGACGAGGCCGCAGCGACGGGAGGTGGCGCATGAGCGCCAACCAACAGACCGAAAGCCGCCAACGCGGCGAGCCGATTCTGTCGGTCGAGAACGTTCGAACCTCGTTCTACACCGACAAGGAAGTCATCCGCGCCGTCGACGGCGTCTCGTTCGACATCTATCGCGGTGAGACGGTCGGTATCGTCGGCGAGTCGGGGTCCGGCAAGTCCGTCACGGCCCGCTCGATTATGCGTCTCATCGAGAATCCGGGACGCATCGAGAACGGCCGCATCATGTACGACGGCGAGGACCTGCTCGAGAAGTCGCCGAAGCAGATGCGCTCCATCCGTGGTGGCAGCATCGCGATGGTGTTCCAGGACCCCCTGACGAGTCTGAACCCGGTCTACACCGTCGGAAACCAAATCAAGGAAGCGCTTCGTCTGCACCGCGGACTGAGCGGGAGAAAAGCGACACAGGAGGCAATCGAACTACTCGAAGCAGTCGGTATCCCGGACGCCCACCGCCGTATTCGCGAGTATCCCCACCAGTTCTCTGGCGGGATGCGCCAGCGTGCCGTCATCGCGATGGCGCTCGCGTGCGACCCCGAACTGCTCATCTGTGACGAACCGACGACGGCACTCGACGTGACCATCCAGGCGCAGATTCTGGAACTCCTCGAAGAACTCCAAGAAGAGCGTGACCTCGCGATTATGTTCATCACCCACGACATGGGTGTCATCGCGGAGGTTGCAGACCGTGTCAACGTGATGTACGCGGGCGAAATCGTCGAGAGCGCGCCCGTCATAGAACTGTTCGAGTCACCGAAGCACCCCTACACGCAGGGACTGCTCAACTCCATCCCCGGACAGGGACTCGAAGAGGATGGTCGTCTCTCGACCATCGAAGGCGACGTGCCGACGCCGAACGAGAAACCGACCTACTGTCGGTTCGCCCCGCGGTGTCCCAAGGCGTTCGCAGAGTGTGACACCGTCCATCCGGTTCCGGTCAACGTCGGCGACGACTCGACGCAACACGAGGCGGCGTGTCTCCTCTATCCCGAAGGGGTTTCGACGAAGGAAGCGGTGACGGTTCACCGCGAACGCGAAGCGAACGGAGGTGACCAGCGATGAGTACGACGTCCACTGAAGAAGCAGAGATGACCCACGAGACTCAAGAGACGCTCCTCGAAGTCGACGACCTCAAGACCTACTACGAGGACGGCGGCCTGCTCAGCAGTAACCCGGTGAAGGCTGTCGATGGCGTATCGTTCGAAATCAAGCGCGGCGAGACGCTGGGTCTCGTCGGTGAGTCCGGGTGTGGGAAGTCCACGCTCGGTCGAACGCTGATGCGTCTCGAAGAGGCCACTGCGGGCGAGGTCAAACTCAACGGCACGGACATCACGACGCTGTCGGGTGCGGACCTCAAGCAGTTCCGCAACGACGTGCAGATGGTGTTCCAGGACCCCGATTCGAGCCTCAACGAACGGATGACCGTCGGTGAAATCATCCGCGAACCGCTCGACGTCCACGAGTGGAACACGCCGGACGAACGCCGACGGCGCGTCCGCGAACTCCTCGAGACGGTCGGTCTGCAGGAAGAACACTACTACCGCTACCCACACCAGTTCTCAGGTGGTCAGCGCCAGCGTATCGGCATCGCCCGTGCGCTCGCACTCGAACCCGACTTCGTCATCCTCGACGAACCGGTGTCGGCACTCGACGTGAGTGTGCAGGCGAAGATTCTCAACCTGCTCGAAGACCTGCAAAACGAGTTCGGTCTCACCTACCTCTTTATCGCCCACGACCTGGCGGTCGTTCGGCACATCTGTGACCGCGTCGCGGTGATGTACCTCGGCAACATCATGGAGATTGGCCCGGCAGACGAGATGTTCGAGTCGCCGGCCAACCCGTACACGCACGCACTCCTGTCGTCGATTCCCGAACCGGACCCGACAGTCGCACGCGACCGAATCACCCTCCGTGGGACGCCGCCGAGTCCGCGCGACCCGCCGGCAGGATGTCCGTTCTCGACGCGCTGTCCGGTGAAGATTCGCCCCGATGCGTACACCAACCTCGACGACGACGTCTGGGAACGCATCGAAGTGTTCCGCGAAGTGCTTCGTGAGCGCTCGCGCGTCGAACCGTCGCTGTCCGACCGCGTCCGAAAGCTCCTCGGCCGCGAAACCATCCAGTCGGGGATGAACGAGACACTCGCCGAACTCTTCGGCGAACTCGACGTACCGGTGTCGGTCATGGACCACCTGCGTGAGGCCGCCGACTACGCCGAAAACGGCGACGAAGACGCCGCACGGGCGTATCTCCGTGAAGAGTTCGGCAGCGTCTGTGACAGCGAGCGTCCCGACCAACTCGACGTCGGCGACCGGGGCCGGATGAGTCTCTGCCACCGCCACGAAGAGAGGTACGACGAACCGGCCACCGTCTTCGAAACGCTCGTCCAGTAAGTGATGGAGTTCGACCCACGCCGAATCGGTATCAAAACCATCGACGCGGTGGTCTACGCCGTCGTCCTCACCGGCGTGGTGTTCGTACTCACCGCACTCGTGAGCGCCGCCCTCGGCGGTGGATTGCCGGGGGCGAAGTGGCTCATGTTCTTCCTCGGATTCACCATGCTCGCGTACGCCTCGTTGAAACTCCGCCCGAAAGCGGCGTGGAAAGGTGGGCGCGGGGGCGGTCTGTTCTCCGGTGACGACGAACCGGTCGGTATCGAGAAGCTCGTCGGTGGACTCCTCGATTCGGTGTTGCCACCGACGCTCCGCCCGGAACCGAACGAGCGACCGTCGAGCGGTGTGAAACTCTTCCTCGCGGCGGTCTGTATCCTCGCCACCTCGTTCGTGATGGAAGTCGTCTTCGCAATCAACTACTGACGCGTCGCCCGTTCCTGTGGTTCGATGCCTTTTACCATATCCGTCGTCCACCACAGATATGGTCGAGTTCGGAGACGAAGAGGTGTCTAACGCCGAACGTATCGCGAGCAGTGCAGACCGGCGCCGCGAAGCGTGGGGTGCGACCCTCGACGACATGACTGCGTTGGCCGACGAGTACGAAGAAGAGGGGTGGGAGACCGTCCGTATCGCCGCCGGGAGCACCGGCACGTTCGGCCCCGGTGACCTGGAGGGCGACGAGGAGACGTTCGGTATCGCCTACGTCGTTCCCGGTGACAAGGCCGAAGAAGTGTCCGAACTCTTCGAGCAGTCGTCGTTCCCCGAGTACGAAGTCTACCGGGCAGAGAACGACGGACTCGTCTACATGGTGACCGCTCTGCTCGCGCCGGACATCGAAACCGCCGTCTTCGTCGCTGGTGCGTGGGAACAGCGGACAGCACTCAACTGCGCGACGACGGCAATCGAACGCGGTCAGATGTTCAGTTACCTTCAGAAACTCGACGGAACCGTCGTCGGCGTCGTCGAACACGACGACCCGGACAAATTCTTCCCGAACCTCGACGCAATCCGGCGGTACGCCCCGAACGTCGACGACGAATCGGAAGACGGCGACGCCGCAGCAGACGAAGACGACGACACCGACGCGTAGCGACTCCGGTCACAACTCGATTATTTTCCACCGGACGGTGTGTGTCAGCGAGCCGAGAGCGTTCGCAGAGTACATTAGGCGGCGGGATGAAAGCGGGGGTATGAAAGTAGCCGACGCGATGACACCCGGTGAGGAGGTCGTGACTGTGTCCCTTCCGGGCACGCGCGACGACGTTCTGGAGTACCTCCAAGAGCGTGGCTTCTCGTCCGTTCCCGTCGTCAAAGAGACCGACGACGGCGCGACGTACCGCGGCCTCATCTCCCGAGAGGACCTCATCAAGCACCCGGACGAAGACCAACTCGCAGTGCTCGTCCGCGAAGTACCGACCGTGAGCGCCGACGACGAACTCGAAACCGCCGCAGCGAAGATGGTTTCGGAAGGCGCACGCCGTCTCCCCGTCGTCGAAGGCGACACCATCGAGGGGATTCTGACCGTCACCGACGCGATTCGTGCCATCGCTCGCGGCGACATCGACGGCGAGACGCCGGTCGGTGAACTCGCCTCTCGCGACGTGAACACGACGTACATCGGGGTTCCCCTCCCAATCGTCGAACGCGAAATCTACTACGCGAACGTCCCGTACGCCGTCGTCCTCGACGACGAGGCGTCGCTGGCAGGCATCGTCACGGAAGTCGACATCATCGAAGTCGCTCGCGTCGTCGAAGGCGAAGCGGAGACGGGCGACTCCGTCGCCAATCAGGACGACAAGTGGATGTGGGAAGGCATCAAGGCAGTCGGCAACCGCTACATCCCCACGCGGAACGTCGAGATTCCGGCCGAACCAGTCTCGAAGTTCATGACCGCCGACATCGAAACCGTCTCGACGCGCGTCAACGCCAAGGACGCCGCGCAGATGATGATTCGCGAGGACATCGAACAGATTCCGCTCATGAGCGGTGACGAACTCGTCGGCATCGTCCGCGACATCAACCTACTGGAGGCACTGTATGAGTGAGGGCGCAGAGTCCGCCGCACTCGCGGAACTGGCAAAGCGCCGCGGATTCTTCTTCGGTTCGTCGGAAGCCTACGGTGGCGTCGGCGGCTTTTACACCTACGGCCCACAGGGTGCGGCGCTGAAGTCGAACGTCGAAGAGGCGTGGCGTGACCGCTTTGCCGTCCAAGAGGGGAACCTCGAAATCGAAGCCCCGACCATCATGCCCGAACCCGTCTTCGAGGCGTCGGGTCACCTCGATGGCTTCGACGACATGCTCGTCGAGTGTGCAGAGTGTGGTGAGTCCCACCGCGCAGACCACCTCATCGAGGACAACTCCCCGCTGGAAGACGCGGAGACGCTCTCGCCCGAAGAGGCCGCAGAAAAGATTTCCGACCTCGGTCTCGTCTGCCCGAACTGCGGTGCCGAACTCGCCGGCCAGTCCGTCGAGGAGTTCAACCTCATGTTCGCGACGAACATCGGTCCCGGGTCGAAGTCCCCCGGCTATCTCCGCCCGGAGACGGCACAGGGTATCTTCGTCGAGTTCCCGCGCATCAAAGAGTACGCACGCAATCGCCTGCCGTTCGGCGTGACGCAGATTGGCCGTGCCTACCGCAACGAGATTAGCCCGCGGAAGAACATCGTCCGCACCCGCGAGTTCACGCAGGCGGAGTTAGAGCAGTTCATCGACCCCGAACGCGACGAACCGGACCTCTCGTCGGTCGAGGACATCGAGGTTCGTCTCTACCCGGCGACCGAACAACAGGCCGACGACGGCGACTACGTCGACACCACCATCGGCGACGCAGTCGAAGAGGGTATCGTCGCCAACGGGTGGATTGGGTACTTCCTCGGTATCGCACAGGAGTGGTACGAAGACGTCGGCGTCGACATGGAGCGGTTCCGCTTCCGACAGCACCTCCCCGGCGAACTCGCCCACTACGCCGCCGACTGTTGGGACGCCGAGAGCGAAGTCGACGGCGACTGGATAGAGATTGCCGGGTTCGCCTACCGCGGCGATTACGACCTGTCGAAACACGCCGAACACGCCGACGACGACTTCACCGTCTTCCAGCAGTACGACGAACCCAAGACTGTCGAACGCGCTGTCGTCGACCCGGACATGGCGACGCTCGGCCCCGAGTTCGGTGCGCAGGCCGGCGACGTGGCCGACGCACTGGAGACGCTCGCACAGCGTGACCCCGACGCCTTCGACGCCGACGAAGTCACCCTCGACATCGACGGCGAGGAAGTCACCGTCGACACCGACGTGGCGAACTTCGCCGTCGAGACGCAGACCGAAGCGGGCGAACACATCACGCCGCACGTCGTCGAACCGTCGTTCGGTGTCGACCGAACGGTCTACACACTCCTCGCGCACGCGTACGAGAGAGACGAAGTCGACGGCGAAGACCGGACGTTCCTCTCGCTTTCGCCCACCGTCGCGCCGACGAACGTCGGCGTCTTCCCCCTCGTCAGCAACGTCGACGAACTCGTCGAACTCGCAGACGACGTCGCCGAAGAACTCCGAGCGGCCGGGTTCGCCGTCGTCTACGACGACTCCGGCAGCATCGGCCGTCGCTACCGCCGACAGGACGAAGTCGGCACGCCGTTCTGCGTCACTATCGACCGTGACGGCATCGAAAGTGAGGGCGACACCACGGTGACCATCCGTGAACGCGACTCCGGTCGGCAGGTTCGCGTCCCGGTCGATGACCTCGTCGAGACGTTCGTCGGCCTCCGCGCCGGCACCACGTCGTTCGACGACGTCCTCGACGCAAACGAAGTCGTCGAGGCCTGATGGACCCGTGGCACGTCCGGGTACCGCCGAGATAAAACGGCGACTGGTCCACGCCAGCGGGTCGGGGATGCCGCTTTTGTACATCCTCGGCATCGTCGACTGGCAGACGTTGGGCTATCTGTTCGTCTTCGTGTCGGCCGTCGTCACCGTCCTCGAAATCCTCCGCCTCTACGGTGGCCTCGACTGGCGCATCTACGACGAACTCACCCGTGAGTACGAACAGGACAACGTCGCAGGCTACGCCCTCTACACGTACAGTCAGACGTTCGTCGCGCTCGTCTTCGCACCGCACGTCGCGGTGCCCGGGATGCTCATGCTCACCATCGGCGACCCGATAAGCGGCCTGCTCGGGTCCGCACCGGTCGGAGAGATGAAGTCGCTCTCCACGCTCGGGGCGATGTTCACCGTCTGTTTCGCGCTCGCAGCGCCGTTCGTGATTCCCGAGGCGGGCGTCGTCACCGGCACCGTCGCGGCCGTAGCCGGGGCACTCGGTGCGACGGCGGCAGACGGCGTGAAACCCCGAATCGCGGGCTACGTCATCGACGACAACCTCTCGATTCCGCTCGTCGCCTGTACGGCCATCGAGGCGGTGCTGGTCGTCGCCGGGTGACGACGCCGTCCGTATCCACTGCGGCGGGTCGTCGTCTCGGGAGAACGCGATTTTATTTCACCGGGACTCTAACCACTCTGACGTGACTGTCTACGAGAGCGACCTTCCGGGTGTCGGGAAGAAACACGAGGTAGAACTCGGTGGGGGAGCACGTCTCGTCATCGTGACCCACAACACCGGAAAGCGAGAGGTGTTCCGCCGCGAGAGCGCCGACAGCGACTCCGAGAAACTGTTCGAACTCGACGACCAACTCGCACGGCAAGTCGGGACGCTCCTCGAAGGGGCGTACTTCCAACCGGTCGAGACGACAGACATCGAGACGCTCCTCGGCGACAGTACGCTCCTCGAATGGGTAGAAGTCGGACCGGACTCCGACGTCGCCGGGAAGACACTCGGTGAATCAAACCTCCGGCAGGCGACCGGTGCGTCTGTCATCGCTATCGAACGCGACGACGAAGTCATCACGTCTCCGGGTGGCGAGACACCCATCGAAGCGGGTGACACACTCATCGTCATTGGACCGCGGGAGGCGTGCCGCGAGTTCGCGGCACTCGTGAAAGGAACCTAATGGCGGCGGAACTCCTCGAATTCGGCTACCTGTTCGTCGTCCTCGCGCTCACTGGCACCGTCGCGCTCCGCCTCGGCCTGTCGGTCATCCCGCTGTACGTCGTCGGCGGCGTCGTCGCCGGCCCGTACGTCGCCGGGCGACTCGGCCTGCCGTACGTCGCGAACGCCGAGGTCACGACCCTCCTCGCAGAGGTGGGTATCGTCCTCCTGTTGTTCTTCCTCGGACTGGAGTTCAGCCTCGACAGACTGCGTGCCGCCCGGACCAACATCAGCCGTGCCGGTGCCATCGACCTCGTGGTGAACCTGCCACTCGGCGTCGGCATCGGCCTCGCCCTCGGGTGGTCCGTCGTCGAGTCGTTCCTCCTCGGTGGCATCGTCTACATCTCGTCGTCCGCCATCGTGACGAAGACGCTCATCGACCTCGGGTGGATTGCCGACCCCGAATCGGAGCCAATCTTGGGGACGCTCGTCTTCGAGGACCTGGCTATCGCCGTCTACCTCGCGGCCGTCACGTCACTCGTCCTCGGTGGAGACGGCGGAGTCGCTGCAATCGGGCGGTCACTCGCCATCGCCTTCGGCTTTCTCGGACTCCTCCTCGTCGCGGTGCAGTTCGGAACACCGCTCTTCACGCGTCTCCTCGACGTGGGGAACCAGGAAGCGTTCGTTCTGCGGGCCCTCGCCGTCGTCATCGTCGTCTCGGGGGCAGCACTGGCACTCGGCGTGAGTGAGGCCGTCGCGGCGTTCTTCGTCGGCATGGGCTTTTCGACGAGCGGCCACCGCGAGAGCCTCGAACGCCGACTGACCGCCGTCCGCGACGTCTTCGCGGCCATCTTCTTCTTCTGGATTGGCCTCGGGACGGACCCGACACTGCTCGCCGCCGCCGCGGTTCCACTCGTCGTCGCCGTCGTGTTGACGACGCCCGCGAAGGTGTTCTCGGGGTATCTCGGCGGCCGGGTCTACGACCTCTCGACCACCCGGTCGCTCCGCGTCGGCGTCGGGATGGTCCCGCGCGGCGAGTTCTCGCTCGTCATCGCGGCGCTGGCCGCGTCGGGGTCCACACAGGTGATGCGTGAGGTCATTCCGGCGTTCGCCGTCGGGTACGTCCTCGTCATGAGCGCACTCGGGACGCTGTTGATGCAACGGTCGGACCTCGTCGAACGGTTGGTCTTCCGCGGCGGACCAGCGGGTACAGACACCTGAAGCCCGGTTTCAGCCTTCGAAACGGCCGAACGCCGATACCGAGGCGAAGGTTGCGGTCCCGAAAGAATTTAATAGGGACGATGTTGTAGGGACTCACAACCATGGCGTCTCGCAGCACCCGCGCCACTTTTGCCCCGCTGCGAGCCGCTGGCTTCCGACGACGACCGGCCCTTTAGGGCCACAACTACCATATCCTTCGGGACACGTCGAAATTGCTAATCTCCAGTTTTCTTGGCTATAGGCATCTCTACCTTTTAATTTCACAAATTGAATGCAAAGAATTTATTTAGCTATCCCTGCCACAGTCGAGTACATGAAGAAAGTCGCACTCGCGTTCTCGGGCGGACTCGACACAACAGTCTGCGTCCCGATTCTCGAAGAAGAGTACGGATACGACGAAGTCATCGGCGTCACCGTCGACGTCGGCCAACCAGAAGAGGAGTTCGACGAGGCCTACGAGACGGCCGAAGCGCTCGGCCTCGAACACTACGTCATCGACGCGAAAGACGAGTTCGCACAGCTCTGTCTCGACTCGGTGACCGCGAACGCGGACTATCAGGGCTATCCGCTCGGAACCGCACTCGCACGCCCGGTCATCGCGAAGGCGATTCTCGACAAAGCCGAAGAAGAAGGCTGTGACGGCATCGCTCACGGCTGTACGGGCAAAGGGAACGACCAGCTCCGCTTCGAAGCGGTCTGGCGTGCGTCGGACCTCGAAGTCATCGCACCCGTCCGCGAGATGGGAATGACCCGCGAGTGGGAGATGGAGTACGCCGCCGAGAAGAACCTGCCCGTGAAGGGCGGCAACGAAGGCGTCTGGTCCATCGACACGAACCTCTGGAGTCGTTCCATCGAGGGCGGCAACCTCGAAGACCCCGGCTACGTGCCGCCGGAAGACATCTACGAGTGGACCGAACAGCCCACCGGCGAGACGGAACTCATCGAGATTACGTTCGAAGACGGCTACCCCGTCGCCATCGACGGCGAGGAGATGGAACCGCTCGCACTCATCTCGTCCCTCAACGAGAAGGCTGGCGCACACGGCGTCGGTCGCACGGACATGATGGAAGACCGCATGCTCGGCCTGAAGGTGCGCGAGAACTACGAGCACCCGGCCGCGACGACGCTCCTCAACGCCCACGAGGCGCTCGAAGGCCTCGTCCTCACGAAAGAAGAGCGTGACTTCAAGGCCACCGTGGACAACGAGTGGTCCCAGAAGGCCTACGAAGGCCTCATCGACGCCCCGCTCGTGGGCGCACTGGAAGCCTTCCTCGAGAAGACCCAAGAGCGCGTCACGGGTACCGTGACCATCAAGTTCGAGGGTGGACAGGCACGTCCGGTCGGCCGCGAGTCCGAGTACGCCGCCTACTCCGAGTCCGCCGCCTCCTTCAACACGGAGACGGTCGACGGCATCGAGCAGGCCGACGCCACCGGCGTCGCCAAGTACCACGGCTTCCAGGCGCGTCTCGCCAACCAGAGCACGAAGAAACAGAAGCCCGAACTGGCCGCCGACGGCGGCAGCGACGAGTAAGATGACAGGCGAGGACGGCACCTCCGAAGGCGTCATTCGTCGGGACCGCTTCAGCGGCGGCCCCGCCCGCGGGTTCATGTCGAGTCTCGCGGCCGACGAACGCATCTTCGAGGCCGACCTCGCCGTCGACCGGGCGCACGTGGTGATGCTCGCGGCGCAGGACATCATCGAGTCCGACGTCGCCGCCGACATCCTCGCCGCACTCGACGAGGTTGAAGCCGCCGGCCACGGCGCACTCTCCGGCGGCGAAGACGTGCACGAAGCCATCGAAGCGGCCGTCATCGACATCGTCGGCCCCGACGGCGGGAAGATGCACACGGCGCGTTCGCGCAACGACGAAGTAGCGACCTGTATCCGCTACCGTCTGCGTGAAGACGTGCTGAGCGCCCTCGATGCGGCACTCGCACTGCGCGAATCGCTCGTCGAGACGGCGGCAGCGCACACCGAGACGGTGATGCCCGGCTACACGCATCTGCAACCCGCCCAACCGACGACGGTTGCGCACTTCCTGCTCTCGTACGAACGGGCGGTCGCCCGCGACTGCGCCCGCCTCATGTGCGCGTACGAGCGTATCAATCAGTCACCCCTCGGGTCGGCGGCCTTCGCCGGGACACCCTTCGACGTGAACCGCGAACTCGTCGCCGACTTGCTCGGGTTCGACAGCGTGATGGAGAATTCGATGGACGCCTCCGCGACGCGCGACTTTCTCGCGGAGACGCTTTCGGCACTCGCGACGCACGCCATCACGCTCTCGGGACTCGCCGAGGACCTCGTCGTCTTCTCGAACAAGGGGCTGGTCGAACTCTCGGACGACTACTCGTCTACCTCTTCGATTATGCCCCAGAAGAAGAACCCCGACACGATGGAACTCGTCCGCGCCGTCGCGGGCGACGCCGTCGGGGAACTCACCGGGTTGCTGACGACGCTGAAGGGACTGCCGCGTGCGTACAACCGCGACTTACAGCGCGCACACAATCACGCCTTCAGTGCCGTCGACGACGTCTCCGAAGCGGCGGCAGTCGCCGCCGGCGCCGTCGCCTCCGCGACGTGGCCCGAAGACGAACTCGCCGCCGCCGCTGGCGACGGTTTCTCGACGGCGACGGGCGTCGCAGACCTGCTGGCGATGGCCGGCCTGCCGTTCCGCACCGCTCACGAAGTGGTCGCAGAGGCGGCCGCGCGTTCCTCGGGAACCCCCGACGTGGCAACACTTGACGCCGTCGCTACGGACGTATTAGGTGAGTCTCTCTTTACGCACGTGACAGCCGATGCCGTCGAAGCCGCGCTCGACCCGACAGAGAGCGTGGCGAGTCGCGATTCGGTCGGTGGGCCCGCACCCACCGCCGTCGAATCGACACTCTCGACGGCCCGTGACGACCTCTCGGCAGACTACGCCGCCGTCGCGGACGCACGCGACACACTCGAAGCGGCCGCCGAGGAACTCGACGAAGAGGTATCGACGTATGTCTGAGAGAGCCATCCCCGCCGCCGGTCTACCGCGACCACCGCGAGCGGGTGCTCTGCGACTGCGACGACGACCGGTTTCGGTTCCGCGACTGGGACCGCGACCGCGACGACGACCACGCCCGACGCGGGGGACGACTCGACCGGTTCCGCGACCGGTCCCGTCCCCGGTGTCAGGTGAGGGTGGCAACCGAGCCCGACACGTCGTTCGACCGGCCGCCAAGGTTGGCCGATTCGCCCGATAATCGCCGAGAGAGACTTCTTTACGTTATTTTTTGTGCCGTAAATTTCGACGGATTTAATACCGTTCGTCGTCCAGCGATGGATGTAATGAGCGACACCATCACTGCGGAAGACCCACTGAGTGGAGAAGAAATCGAGCTGCCGTCCGACGTGGAAGTCGGTGAGATTATCGACAGCCCTGCCACAGGCGCGGAACTCGAAGTCGTCTCGCTCGACCCCGTGATTTTGGAAGAAGCACCCGAACTCGAAGAGGACTGGGGAGAGTAACCTTGCACATGGTCGGACTCTCGGACCTCCCTGCTCACACTCGCCACTGGAGGTGGCTCGCGTGAACGTTGGAATACTCTACTCCCGGATTCGCCGCGACGAGAAGTTGCTCCTCAACGAGCTCCGCGAGCGCGGCCACGAGGTGACGAAGATAGACGTTCGGAAAGAGCAGTTCGACCTCACGGAACCGCCTGAAGTGTTCGACGGGGTCGATATCGTCGTCGACCGCTGTCTGGCGACGAGCAGGAGTCTCTACATCACGCGCTTCCTGCAGTCGTACGGCATCCCGGTCGTCAACTCCCACGAGACGGCGGACATCTGCGCCGACAAGGCCAAGAACAGCCTCGCGCTCGCAGACGCGGGCGTACCCACGCCGAACACGAAAGTCGCCTTCACCGTCGAATCGGCGATGGACATCGTCGAGGAGTTCGGCTATCCCTGCGTCCTCAAGCCCGTCGTCGGGTCGTGGGGTCGCCTGATGGCCAAAATCGACTCCGAGGCGGCCGCCGAAGCGATTTTAGAACACAAGGCGACGCTCGGGAACTACGAACACAAGGTGTTCTACATCCAGGAGTTCGTCGAGAAACCCGGCCGCGACATCCGCGTGCTCGCCGTCGACGGCGAACCCATCGCCGCGATGACTCGCTCGTCGGACCACTGGCTCACGAACGCCGCGAAGGGCGCTGACGCCGAGGCGTTCGAACTCGACGCCCGCGCGAAAGAACTCGTGAAGCAGGCCTCCGACGCAGTCGGTGGCGGCCTGCTCGGCGTGGACCTCATGGAGACGGGAGTAGTCTCCGAATCCGGTGATTCGGAGGCTCGTCAGACGCAGTCTGACGTTGATTACACCGTCCACGAGGTCAACCACACCGTCGAGTTCAAGGCGCTCAACGACGCCGTCGACGTGGACGTTCCCGCGAAAGTCGTCGATTGGCTGGAAGCGAAAGTCGAAGCGGGAAAGACAGTCGCGGAGGCGACGGCGTGAGCGAGGTACTCACTGCGGGCGTCGTCGGCGGGTCCGGATTCACCGGCGGCGAACTGCTCCGCCTGCTCGACGGCCACCCGAACTTCGACATCGAACAGGCCACGAGTCGCTCCTACGAGCGCAAGACTGTCGGCCACGTCCATCCGAACCTGCGTCACCTCGACCTGCGCTTTACCTCGCCGGCGGACCTCGAATCCGTAGACGTCCTCTTTACGGCGACGCCCCACGGCGTCTCGATGGAACACATCGACGCGTTTCAGGACGCCGCAGATACGGTCGTGGACCTCTCTGCGGACTTCCGCCTCTCCGAGGAAGCGCAGTACGACGAGTGGTACGACGGGCACGTCTGCCCCGAGTATCTCGACAAATCGGAGTACGCGCTCCCCGAACTGAACCGCGAGAACCTCCCCGGCGCGGACCTCATCGCGGCGGGCGGGTGTAACGCGACGGCGACGATTCTCGGCCTGAAACCACTGTTCGACGCCGACATCCTCTCTGGCGACGAACAGGTCGTCGTCGACGTGAAAGTCGGGTCGTCGGAAGGTGGCGCGGGCGCGAGCAAGGCGTCGTCACACGCCGAACGCTCCGGTATCGTCCGCCCCTACGCGCCGACCGGCCACCGCCACGAGGCGGAAATCGAGGAGTATCTGGGCCTCTCTGTCTCCTTTACCGTCCACGCGGTGGACATGGTCCGCGGTGCGGCGGCGACCTGTCACGTCTTCCCCGACGGACCGGTGTCGAAAGGCGACATGTGGAAGGCCTTCCGTGGCACCTACGGCGACGAACCCTTCATGCGCACCGTCGCCGGCGGCGGTGGCGTCTACCGCTACCCCGAACCGAAATCCGTCGCAGGAACCAACTTCGGCGAAGTCGGCTTCGAAATCGACCCCTCGAACCGCCGCCTCGTCGTCTTCTCGGCCATCGACAACATGATGAAAGGCTCTGCCGGGCAGGCGGTCCACGCCGCCAACATCGCCCTCGGCCTGGAGGAGACGGCCGGCCTCAACTTCACCGGCTTCCACCCGATTGGCTCTCCCTGACCGACCGTCCCCCGAACACACCATTTCCAGACTACCGACCATACCCAGACTGACCATCGTACCACACCGACTATGACAGGATACACACGTGAGGAACTGCTCGCGGCACACGAACAGCTCGTCGACAACGAGGACAATCTGATGGCTGACGGTGGGAAAGAACCGCCAGTCGTCGTCAAGATTGGCGGCGCGAAAGCCGTCGACCCGGAAGGCGCGGTTGCAGACGTGGCTCACCTCGTCGCCAACGGCACCGACGTCGTCGTCGTCCACGGCGGGTCCACCGCGGTGGACGAGACGCTCGAAGAACTCGGTGAGGAACCCACCTACGTCGAGTCGCCCTCCGGCGTCACCGGGCGCTTCACCGACGAGCGCACCATGGAGGTGTTCTCGATGGTGATGCCCGGCAAACTCAACACCGACCTGACGGCGCTGTTCCGCGAGGCGGGCGTCGACGCACTCGGCCTCTCCGGCGTCGACGGCGGCCTGCTGACCGGGCCGCGCAAGTCGGCGGTCCGCGTCGTCGAGAACGGCAAGAAGAAGATAAAACGCGGCGACCACTCCGGGAAGATTACCTCGGTGAACGCGTCGCTCCTCGAAACCCTCCTCGACGGCGGCTACACGCCAATCGTGACGGTTCCGATGCTCGCCGACGACGGCGTCCCCGTCAACGCTGACGCCGACCGTGCGGCGGCAGCAGTCGCGGGCGCACTCGGTGCGAGACTCGTCGTCCTCACCGACGTGAAGGGCGTCTACGCCGACCCCGACGACGAATCGACGCTCTTCGAGACGGCCGACACGCCCGCAGAGTTCGAAGCACTCGAAGCGGCCGCAGAAGGCTTCATGACGAAGAAAGTCATGGCCGCGAAAGAAGCACTCACCGGCGGGGCCGCAGAAGTCATCGTCTCCGACGCGAACGTGAACGACCCCATCGTGACGGCGCTCAACGGCGGCGGCACGCACGTGACGCCCGGTGCGCTCGTGGAAACGACGGAGGCAGAGTGATGTCCGGGTTCGTCTTCTCCGAGAAACCCATCACCATCGAATCAGGTGAAGGACCGTACCTCTACTCGGACGACGGCACCGAGTACCTCGACTTCGGTGCGAGTTACGCCGTCGCGGCACTCGGCCACTCACACCCCGCCGTCACCTCGGCGATTCAGGAGCAGGCCGCGAAGTTGACCTACGTACAGGCGTCGTATCCGGTCGAAGTCCGCACCGAGTTGTACGAGAAACTCGGTGCGCTCGCACCGGGCGACATCGAGAACGTCTGGCTCTGTAACTCCGGGACTGAGGCGAACGAAGCGGCGATGAAGTTCGCTCGCTCTGCGACCGGTCGTCAGAAGATTATCGCCACCAAACGCGCCTTCCACGGACGCACCCTCGGGTCGCTCGCGCTCACGTGGAAACAGAAGTACAAGAAGCCGTACGAACCGGTCGCCGGCGGCGTCGAGTTCGTCACCTACGGCGACGAAGAAGAACTCGCCGAGGCAATCGACGACGAGACGGCGGCAGTCTTCCTCGAACCCATTCAGGGTGAAGGCGGCATCAACCCCGCCTCGGTGGAGTATCTCCAGAGCGCTCGCGACCTGACCGAAGACGCAGGCGCGGCGCTCGTCTTCGACGAGATTCAGACCGGTATCGGGCGCACCGGGACGCTCTGGGCCTGCGAACAGGCCGGTGTCGTCCCCGACATCCTCACGAGCGCGAAGGGTATCGCAAACGGCCTCCCGCTCGGTGCGACGCTCTGTGCCGACTGGATTGCCGACGGTGCGGCCTCTCACGGGTCGACGTTCTCCGGCGGCCCAGTCGTCTGTGCGGCGGCCAACGCCACGCTCGACACCATCGTCGAACAGGACATCCCCGGCCACGCGGCGGAGATTGGTGACTACCTCACGAGCGAACTCGAAGCGGCCGTCGAAACGCACGACTTGCCGGTTCGCGAGGTTCGCGGCGACGGCCTGATGATTGGCGTCGAAGTCAAACGCGGCGCGAACCGCACCCTCAAACACCTCGCACTGTCCGAGCAACTGCTCGCGCTTCCGGCGGGCCGGACCGTCGTTCGGTTCCTCCCGCCGCTCGTCATCGACGAATCGCACGCCGACGACGCAGTCGAGGCCATGACGAACGTGTTGTCATGAACGCTGGAACCACACACGACGGCCACACCGAGACGAACGCCGACCTCGTCGCCGGCAGCGACTGGCCCGAGGCGCGTCGCCTCCTCTACGACATGGTGTCGACGCCCTCGGTGTCGGGCGAAGAGACGGACGCCGCCGAGGTGCTGAAGGCGTTCTTCGAGGCACACGACCGTGAGGTGTGGATAGACGACGTGGGCAACGTCCGCGCACCCGCCGACGACGCGGTGTTGCTCACGTCGCACATCGACACCGTCCCCGGCGATATCCCCGTCAAAGTCGAAGACGGCGTCCTCTGGGGACGCGGGAGCGTCGACGCCACCGGCCCACTCTGTTCGATGGCCGCGGCGGCAATCGAGACGGGTGTCTCGTTCGTCGGCGTCGTCGGCGAGGAAACCTCCTCGCGGGGTGCGTGGCACCTCGTTGAGGACCGTGACGCACCCGACGCCGTCATCAACGGCGAACCCTCCGGGTGGGACGGCGTCACCCTCGGCTATCGCGGATTCCTCGACGGGACGTACGTCTCGACCAGTGAACTGGGTCACTCCTCGCGCCCGGAAGACAACGCCATCCAGTCGGCCGTCGCGTGGTGGTCACGTGTCGCCGACTTCTTCGACGAGGAGTACGACGGCGTCTTCGACACCGTGACGACCAAACCCGTGACCTTCGACGGCGGCCCCACCGACGATGGCCTCGCCGTCGAGGCGACGGTGGACGTGCAGTTCCGCGTCCCCCCTCGCCTCACCATCGACGACGTGCGCGAAGTCGCCGAAGGCGAACTCACCCGCGGGAGCGTCCACTGGAACAAACCCATCCCACCCGTGATGATGAGTCCGCGCACCGAAGTCGCGCGGGCGTTCCGCGTCGCCATCCGCGGTATCGACGGGACAAAGCCCCGGTTGCTCCGCAAGACAGGGACCAGCGACATGAACATCTTCGCCGGCACGTGGGACTGCCCGATGGCCACCTACGGCCCCGGCGATTCGGACCTCGACCACGCACCAGACGAGCGTCTCGAACTCGCCGAGTTCGACACCTCCATCGACGTCCTCGTCGCGGTCTGTGAGACGCTCGCAGACGACTGAGAGACTGAGAACACGAGACACGACACACGACACAATGCTCGAAACCACACACTTCACCGACATCGACGACGTCAGCGCATCGGAGTTAGACCGCGTCCTCACCCGCGCCGCCGACATCAAGGCGGGCGACGACGAGACGCAACTGACCCGAGCGACGCTGGCGATGCTCTTCGAGAAACCGAGTACCCGCACGCGTGTCTCCTTCGAGACGGGCATGACGGAACTGGGCGGCCACGCGCTGTTTCTCGGCCCCGAGGACATCCAACTCGGCCACGGCGAACCGCTGTCTGATACGGCACGCGTGCTGGGTCGTTACGGCGACGCCATCATGGTGCGTCTGTTCGAACACGCCGACTTACTGGAAATCGCCGAGTACTCCGACGCACCGGTCATCAACGGTCTGACCGACGACGCCCACCCGTGTCAGACGCTCGCCGACCTGCTGACGATTCGTGAACACGTCGGCCCGTTCGACGAGGTGCAGGCGGCGTGGGTCGGCGACGGCAACAACGTCGGCCAGTCGTTCGTCAAGGGGTGTGCGATGGCCGGAATCGACCTGACCGTCGCGACGCCCGAAGGGTACGCGATGGACGACGACGTCATCGCGCAGGCGGCCGAACTTGGGCAGGCACCGACGGTGACGACGGACCCCGAAGAAGCAATCGACGGCGCCGACGTCGTCTACACCGACGTGTGGATATCGATGGGCCAAGAGAGCCAACGACACGAGAAACTGCAGGCGTTCGAAGGCTTCCAACTCAATCAGAATCTGTTGGCCGACAGCGACGCGAAGGTGATGCACTGTCTGCCCGCCCACCGCGGCGAGGAGATTACCGGCGACGTGCTCGAAGGCGACCAGTCCATCGTCTGGGACCAGGCGGAGAACCGCCTGCACGCCCAGAAGGGACTCATCGTCGAGTTGCTCGAATAACACCCCACCTGCAGTCCGGCCGGTCGCTCGGCGACTCCGACTCGCTGTGTCTCACTTCGTCTCAGTTTCGCAGTCCCGTCTTTCGGTCCAAGTTCGAGACGACAGTCGAATCGGACGATTAATCGACATATATAACTAATTGGACGTTTGACAGAGTGGTAGTTGAGGCATATGACCCCGCTGCTCGCACTCCGCGCAGTTTTCAACCCCCTCTCGCCCCCCGCCGCGAAGTAGGTCCGATAGCAGCAGCACTCGGGTCGATTCACTACGTGTTCCGTAGTTGCAACTTCTCCACAGAACACACACGATATGCCGAAATTCGCCACCCTTCGGGTCGAACGTGACCCGGAGACACTGGACTCGTCGGACCGAAAGTCGAGTTCGGACCAGCTATCGCATCGCACGCACGCACACCACACCACGCTCGAATCGACTTCCTCCACAGGCAGTCGATGGGAGGGAGCGAGATGAGCACCCACAGACCGTCGGGTACCCCGAGTGAGACACGGTCCTCACTCTGGAAGAACCGGAATTTCCTGCGGTTCTTCTTCGGGCAGTTCGTCTCGAACGCCGGAGATAGCCTCTACACCGTCGCTATCCTCTGGTTCGTCTACGAACTCAGTGGTTCGACGGCCCTGACGGGCATCGCGAACTCGCTGTTGCTGTTGCCGTTCGTCCTGCAGATTATCGCCGGACCAATCGTCGACAGACTCCCCATCAAACCTCTGTTGGTGGGGTCGCAAGTGGTTCAGGGCGTCGTCGTCCTCGTCCTGCCTCTTGCCGCGTACACCGGACAGTTGACCGTCGAACTCATCATTGTCTTGATTCCGGCCCTCTCGTTGATGACGCTCGTGAACGCACCCATCCAGTCCACGCTGGTACCCCGTATCGTTGCCGACGAACAACTGTCGCGGAGTAACTCGGCGCTTGCGACTGTCACACTGGGACTCGACATGGTCTTCGACGCACTCGGTGGACTCCTCATCGCCGTCTTCGGAGCGACAGCGCTGTTCCTCGCCGACTCGCTCACGTTCGCCGTCGCAGGCGTGCTGTTCACGGGGATGATGATACCGAGCGTCGACAGTGAGAACGAAGCGCCAGCGGAGTCGGCCCTGACGGCGTACGTCTCGGACCTCCGCTCAGGAATCGACATCCTCCGTGGAACGCTGTTCGTGGAGATGATGTTCACGACGGCGGTGTCCAACTTCGCCATCGGCGTGGCGCTCGCAGTCCTCCCGGCGTTCGGAACGGACCTCGGAGGACCGGCCATCTACGGACTGTTGCTCGGCGCAATCGGCATCGGACGCATGTTTGGGTCGGTGACTGCGCCGTCTCTCAACGACGTTCCCTACGGCCGGTTGACGGCGGTGAGTTTCCTGCTCTCCGCGCTCCTTTGGGTCGGGTCGGTCTACTCGCCGTCGGTGGTGCTCACCATCGGTCTGTTCTGTCTCGCCTGGGTCGCCGCAGGGGTCAACGGCGTCCTCATGTCGACGCTGAACCAGCGGGTGTTCCCCGAGAACCTCCTCGGCCGCATCTCCGCTATCAAAGGGACCGCCTCCATGGCGACGTTACCGGTCGGGTCACTCGTCGGGGGATTCGTCGCGGAGTACATCGGTGTCGTCACGACCATGGGACTCGCCGCATTCGGATTCGGATTCGTGGGCCTCTACTTTGCGATTCGGCCGGGGCTACGCCACCTCCCGGCGGTGGCCGACGTTGGCCCATCGACGTTCGACATTCGCGTCGACTCCTCGCAGGGAACAGACACACTCGACGGAGGTGAGGTCCGAAAATAGGTCGCACTGCCGGCAGTCTCACGCCGGCACACACTCGTTTACGCTTCTGCGCCGGTTCGAGACTCTGGTTCTGCATCCGCCTCGGACGGAATCAAGCCGAGTTGCTGCATCGTTCCGTAGTAGTCGAACGCGTCCCACTGTTCTGCAATCTTGTCGCCTTCGAACCGGTAGATGGTGATGCCGCTGGACTGCCAGTGGTTCCCCGTCGGTTCGGTAGTGAGGTACGACGGCGCGTCGTTCGTTCCTTCGAGCGTGTACCGGACCGCGAGTCGGTCACCGGCGGCGAACATATCCTCGATAGTGAATTCGAGGTCAGACGTCCCGTCGAGGACGGCCTGGATCATCTCTCGCGCGCCGTCGATGTCGCGGTCACCCATCGGGTCGTGCATGACGAAGTCGTCGGCCGCAACCTCGTCGAAGGCCGCCGCGTCACGGCCGTTCCACACGTTTTCTTCCACTTTTCGAACCTTCGCTTTCATCTCGGCTGTCGATATCGTGTCCATCTCAGTTCACCAACTGAGAGTACGCGCAGAACAATCATAGGATATTTGTCAGTTATTGCGGTATGTCGTGACTGGGAGAGAGTCTCGTCGCCGAAAAACGGACGGGACGGTGTCGGTCTACAGCGCGTCTTCGAGCGTTGGGTAGGTCAGGCCGATGACGCCGCCGTAGACGACGTGGCCGACGAGACTCGTGACGTTGACGTTCGGCAGCGGTGGGTTCGCGGGCGACCCGACGACGCTCAACCAGACGGGCATGACGAGGACGGCCAGAATCGCCCACAGGACGACGCCGTAGGCGATGCCGACGCCGAACGACTTCGCCGTCGAATCGAGTCCGACGTACCCCGCGAGGGCGGCGAAGACGACGCCGAGGACGGCACCGTGGGCGACGTGAATCGTGAATCCGGCGACGCCACCGGTCAACGCGTACATCGACGGGATGGCGACTTCGAGAACGGGACGCATCTGGACGACCATCAACGCCCCCATGACGACGGCGGCGAGGATGCCGGCGACGACGCCTGCTTGCCAGGAGTGGGCTGTTGTCGATTCGATTCGTGACGAGGTGGCTGTCTCTGATGCCATGAGTCAGGTGTCAACAGCCCCCGAGATAATGGTCTCTCGGACGGGTGTGACTGCTGCATCGCGGGGATACAATTATCACTGGGACGCCGCGTCACGCGGTGTCACCCCGTCATCCATCGGGTCCCACGGCGGTCACCACCCCGAGACTTTTAATCGGATGGCGGCCGAGAACCGTTCGTGGCCCACGCCAACGACGCAAGCGACGACAGCGACTCGGAGAGAGCGTGGCGCTTCTTCCCGTACGACGACCCGTATCCGAATCAGGAGGCGGCGATGGCCGGTATCGCCGACGCCCTCGACGACCAACGGAACGTCCTCCTCGAAGGCGCGACGGGGACGGGAAAGACGATTTCGGCGCTCGTGCCGGCGCTCGAATACGCCCGCGAGCACGACAAGACGGTGGTCATCACGACGAACGTCCACCAGCAGATGCGGCAGTTCATCGAAGACGCCCGCGCCATCACGCGCCGTGAACCCATCCGGGCGGTGGTGTTCCGCGGCAAGTCCTCGATGTGCCACATCGAAGTTGGCTTTCAGGAGTGTCAGACCCTCCGCGATACGACGCGAAGCATCGTCGAAAAGGAGTCCGACAAGGCGGAACTCTCTGACCAGGCGCAGACCCTCCTCGACCGGATGCGCGACGGTGAGTCGGGTGCCGGCGAGGCCAGAACCGCCGTCACGGACGAACTCGACACTATCGACGACGAGTTAGACCAGTTGAAAGAGGGCAACTACTGCGAGCACTACTACAACAACCTCACACAGAACACGGACGACTTCTTCCAGTGGTTGTTCGACGACGTGCGCACGCCAGACGAGATTTTCGCCCACGCCGGCCGGCAGAACCTCTGTGGCTACGAGTTGCTGAAAGAGGGGATGGAGGGCGTGGACCTCGTGGTCTGTAACTACCACCACCTGCTCGACCCGATGATTCGCGAGCAGTTCTTCCGGTGGTTGGACCGCGACGCCGACGACATCATCACCGTCTTCGACGAGGCGCACAACATCGAGGGGGCCGCCCGTGACCACGCGAGTCGCGCGCTGACCGAGAACACCCTCGAAAGTGCGATGAGCGAATTAGAGGAGGTGGACGACTCGCGGGCCGAAAGCGCCCGCAACGTCGTCGGGTCGTTCCTCGACGCCCTCAGAGAGAGTTACGACGAGGCCTTCGGGTTCGGTGAACGCGAGCAGGTCGGCGAGAACTGGTACGACCTCTCTATCGCCAGTCAGGCCCGGCGCGACGACCTGACGATGGAGTTCCTCCGGTCGTACGAAGGCCAGGGCATCGACGTAGAAGTCGAACTCGCCTTACAGTTGGGCAAACGCCTCGACGAGCAGTACGAAGACGAGTACAAGAACGGCGAGGCGACGACGCGCAAAGAGTGTCAGACCCTGCAGGCGGCCGGATTCATCGCCGACTGGATGGAGATGGGCGACGAACTCGGCCGCCACCCGATGCTGTCGGTGCGACGCGACGGCGGCACCGACGAGATATACGGCCGCGCCGAACTCTACACCTGCATCCCTCGCGACGTCACCCGCGAGTTGTTCGAGGAAGTCCACGCGAGCATCCTGATGTCGGCGACGCTGCGGCCGTTCGACGTGACAGAGGAGACGCTCGGCCTCAAAAAACCGGTGACGATGGCCTACGGCCTCGAATACCCCGAAGACAACCGCCGGACGTTCGCCGTCTCGCTCCCGGCGTTGTTCTCCTCGGAACGCGACGACCCGGCGACACAGGAGACGATAGAGCAGTTACTCGTGGACGCGGCGCGCTTTACGCCGGGCAACACGCTCGTGTTCTTCCCGTCGTACGCCGAGGCCGAGCGCTACCACGAGCGCTTGCGCGGCAATCCGGCGGCCGACTTCGAGTTCTTCCTCGACGAACCCGGCGTCCGCGCCGAAGAGGCGCGACAGGAGTTCGTCGGCAAAGACAACGCGGTGCTCCTCACGTCGCTGTGGGGGACGCTCGCCGAGGGTGTGAGTTTCGACGGTGACGACGCGCGAACCGTCGTCGTCGTCGGCGTCCCGTATCCACATCTCTCGGAGCGCCTCGAAGCGGTGCAAGACGCCTACGACCGCATCTACCGCGGCAAGAAGGGGGCGGGGTGGCGCTACGCCGTCGAGATTCCCACTATCCGTAAGACCAGACAGGCACTCGGCCGGGTCATTCGCTCACCCGACGACTTCGGGGTGCGCATCCTCGCCGACAAACGCTACACGCACGAGAGTTCCTCGATGGGGAAGTACGGCGTCCGCGGGTCGTTCCCCGTCGAAGAGCGGGTCGAGATGGTGGACATCTCCCCCGAGAAACTCAAGTTCGCGATGCTGAACTTCTACAACGACCACGACGCCTACGACGGCGACCCACCACGGCCGTAGGAGACGGCGTGACACCCCGAGACCACCACTCGACATCGCCGAGACATTCTTCCCTCTCCGAACCAACACATACTCGATGAGCGCGACCCCTCCGGGACCGAAGGGCATCCCCGTCTTCGGTGCCAGCAGGCAGTACGCCCGCGACCCGTTTTCGTTCCTGACGGCAGTCGCCGACGCTTACGGCGACGTGATTCACTTCGACCTCGGCCCACTGGACACCTACATGCTGACGAACCCCGCCGACGTCGAACGCGTCCTCGTGAGCGAGGCGTCGAAGTTCCGAAAGCCGCAGTTCCAAGACCAGGCTATCGGTGACTTGCTCGGCGAGGGATTGCTGATGAGCGAGGGTTCGACGTGGCAGAAACAGCGAGAACTCGCTCAACCCGCCTTCGACCCGCGTCGCATCGCGACGATGGCAGGGATGATGACCGACCGGACGGAGCGCCTGCTCTCGGAGTGGCACGACGGCGACGTCGTGGACGTGCAACTGGAGATGACGCGCCTGACCGTCGAGATAATCGTCGACGCGATGTTCGGGGCCGAACTCGACGACGAACGGACCAGAGTCATCCAGGAGAACCTCGAACCGCTGGGAACGCGGTTCGAACCCGACCCGATTCGCTTCCTCACGCCCGACTGGGTTCCGACGCGAGAGAATCGCGAGTACAAGCAGTCGCTGTCGGTGCTCGAAGACCTCATCTGGGACATCGTCGACGAGCGTCGCGGAAGCGAGTACGGAACGACGCCGGCATCCTCGGTGTCGGCGGCCGACTCTATCGAGGAGCAACCGATGGACCTGCTGTCGATTCTCCTTCGCGCCTACGACGCGGGCGAACAGACCGACGAGAACCTCCGCGACGAACTGATGACGATGCTGTTAGCGGGCCACGACACGACGGCGTTGACGCTGACGTACGCGTGGTATCTGCTCTCCCAGCATCCCGAGGCGGAGGCGAAACTCCACCGCGAACTGGACGAGGTGCTCGGGGGGCGGACGCCGACGTTCGAAGACGTTCGGCAGTTGGAGTACACAGAGCGCGTGTTGAACGAGTCGATGCGTCTGTATCCGCCGGTGTACGTGATGTTCCGCGAACCGAAGGTGGACGTGCGACTCGGTGGCTATCGCATCCCTGCGGGGTCGGCAATCATGCTCCCGCAGTGGGTGGTCCACCGGTCGGAGCGCTGGTGGGACGACCCGCTCGAATTCGACCCCGACAGGTGGAAACCGGAGCGCACGAACGACCGACCACGGTTCGCGTACTTCCCGTTCGGTGGCGGGCCTCGCCACTGTATCGGCAAGCACCTCTCGCTGCTCGAAGGCCGTCTCATCCTCGGAACGGTCGCTCAACAGTACGAACTCGACTACATCAGAGACGAGCCATTTTCACTCCGCGGGTCGCTGACGATGCACCCGCAAGAACCGATGGGGATGCGACTCCACGCCCGCGAGTAGTCTCCGGGACCCCGCCCCTTCAGGCCGGGAGCGAAATCGACGTCACGGACTCGCGGAACTTCCCGTCGTAGAGGTCGAGTTGTGAGACGGACCACTCGACCGGGTCTATCTCTCGACTCGCCACTGCGCGGGCGTCCGCCACCTCACCACCGCGAGCGAGCGTGACGTGAGGGACGTACTCGTCGCCTTCGAGTCCGTCGATAGCGCCGAACTCGTCGACGAGTCGCCGGTGTAACGCTTCGAGGCCGGGACTCTCGACGGAGAGGTAGACGACGGGGGCAGACCCGCGTGGTGGCCGTTCGAAGAAGTCGATGCCCGTGATTTGGGCCTCGAACGCGGGCGTCCCGTTCAGCGTCTGCCGAAGGCGTTCTCGCAGGTGGTCGGGGTCGGACGTTTCGAACCGCTTACAGACGAGCGTGTGCCGGTCGCGAACCCGGTCGAACGGTGCGAGATACGGAAACAGGTCGGACGCGAGACGGGCGACCCGCCCCGGGACCGGGACGTTCAGACTGTACACGCCCGTGACTCACGGGAGAGATACAAAGGCGTATCGCCGTGAGTGGCGAGGTGACAGCGCCGACGGGTGGCCGGCGTCAGATACGGTCGAGTAACCAGAGGACGATGAGCGCCGCGACGGCGAGACCCAAGAGTGGCCGAAGCGGGCCCAAGAGCATCGTGAAGAGGCCGAGAATCTCGCCGACGATTTCGAGGACCAACCAGATGAGGACGAGGACCAACACGAGTTTCAGGAGGTCCTCGACATCGATACCGCCACGATTCAGTTTCATGCTTGCCGGGTCAGGGAGTCGAGCGCAAATACTTGGTGGCCGACGTGACAATCGGTCACAACGACGTGTTCGGTGGGGAACGGGCGTCGAATACGGGTCGAACGGGGCGTCTTCCGCCGACGTCGCAGGATGCCGGGTAAGTTTATTCGTCTACGGTGTCACTCTCTTGCATGGACAGTGTGTTCTACCAACTGGGACGCCTCTCTCGGCCAGACTCGGGAGCGGAGTCGTCGGCGACGGTCGGTGGGTCGTCGAGCATCCCACGTTGGCTTGGTCCCCTCGCACTCGCGGTGTTGGTGTTCGGTATCGCCGTCGTCGTCTTCCCCGTCACACCCGTGACGCTCGCGGGGTACGTCCTCCTCGCACTCGCAATCGCGGCGGTGTACGACGCCGTCGAAATCGTACAGGCGTACGAGAAGCGGACGCTCACGGTGTTCGGAGAGTACAAGGGCATCCTCCAACCGGGTATCAACTTCGTCCCGCCGTTCGTCTCGAAGACCTACCGCTTCGACATGCGGACACAGACGCTCGACGTGCCGTCTCAGGAGGCAATCACCGAAGACAACTCGCCGGTGACCGCCGACGCCGTCGTCTACATCCGCGTGATGGACCCCGAGCGTGCCTTCCTCGAAGTCGACAACTACCGCCGGGCCGTCTCGTTGCTCGCCCAGACGACGCTTCGGGCCGCCCTCGGTGACA
Source organism: Haloferax sp. YSSS75 (assembly GCF_046764215.1). GTDB lineage: Archaea > Halobacteriota > Halobacteria > Halobacteriales > Haloferacaceae > Haloferax. The sequence goes on along the minus strand of NZ_CP177206.1, from coordinate 2,979,691 downwards.
TGGAACTCGACGACACGTTGGCACGGCGTGACCACATCAACGCCCGCATCCGCGAGGAACTCGACGAACCCACCGACGAGTGGGGCGTCCGCGTCGAATCCGTCGAAGTGCGCGAAGTGAAACCCTCCGCAGACGTCGAGAACGCGATGGAACAACAGACCTCTGCCGAACGCCGTCGCCGCGCCATGATTCTCGAAGCGCAGGGTGAACGTCGCTCTGCCGTCGAGAAAGCGGAGGGTGACAAGCAGTCGAACATCATCAGGGCTCAGGGGACGAAACAGGCCGCTATCCTCCGTTCACAGGGTGACGCCATCTCCACCGTCCTCCGCGCCCGTGCCGCCGAGTCGATGGGCGAACGCGCCATCATCGACAAAGGCATGGAGACGCTGGCGAGCATCGGCACGTCGCCGTCGACGACGTACGTGCTCCCACAGGAACTCACGTCACTGCTCGGCCGGTACGGAAAGGGTCTGACCGGGTCCGACCTACAACAGGCCGGTGGTCTGGAGAGTCAGGCGTTCGACGAGGAGACCCGAGAACTCATCGGCCTCGACGACATCGACGACATCCTCAGTGAACTCGGGTCGATAGAGACTGACGACCTAGCTATGGACGCCGTCGATATCGAAATCGAAGATGGTGGCGTCGAAACCGAGACGCAACGGTAATCGAGGTACGTGCGGACCAACCGGCCTCGAACACCGCGTCGACTGCTCGTGTCACTGCGGCGTCGAAGAGAGTAAGCGTCGCCTGTTCGATACGGACAGGAACCGTGGTCCGCTGGTCGCCAGCCCAAGTAAAGCAAGACGCCGAGAGGTCACCAGCGGACTGTCGACGGGTGTCGGCCCGAAGATGGGTCCCCCACAGGTCACCGGACAGATTCCAGTGGGTGAGGCCGACACCTCGCAGACGGGTCCCGAACTGCGCCACCGATTCAGGGGCAGTGCGCTGTCTCTCTGCAGGCAGGTTCGTCTCGTTTCAGTTCCCCTGTACGACGTGCGATGTCGTCTTCCCCTGATGTCTGCGACTTTCGCAGACACGTGAGCGTTCGACGCGAGAGATAGTAACGACGTACGGAAATTCTCGTTCGACGAGAGTCTGTGGTACGCAGGCGGTACGTACCGCGAAAAACAGAACGTGGCGAACGCCGCGAGACGCGGCGGGGTGTGCCTAGTCGTCGGCGGCGCGAATCGTCAGGACTGGGACCGAAGACTGCCTGACGACGCGTTCGGTGACGCTCCCGATGAGGTAGTGGTCGAGGCCGGTTCGGCCGTGTGTCGCCATCACGACGACGTCGATGTCGGCGTCGTTGGCGTGGGCGGTGATGACCGAGTCCGGGACGCCTTCTTCGACGATGCGTTCGGTCGCAACGTCGTCCGGAAGGGCGTCGAGAGCAGCGTCGACAGCGTGCTCGGCGCGTTCGAGTTCGGACTCTTTCCACACGTCGGGTGCGATGCCCGCAGACGGCGACTCGAACCGGTTGCGCGAGTCGGCGACAGAGAGGACGTGGACCGTCGCGTCGTAGGTCTGTGCGAGCGTCGCCGCGTGTTCGATAGTCGCTTCGGTCGCATCGCTGCCGTCGGTCGGTAACAGGATGTTGTCGTACATTGTTGGGTGAGACGAGTGGGTGTGTTGCTCTCGTGTGAAACGAGTGTGAGAGTGGAGCGTGCGTCGGTTAGATACCGGCGGCCATCAGGAACAGCGCCAGCGAGATGACCGCGAAGAGTCCACCGACGAAGTTCTTGATAGTGTCAGTCTCCAGTGCGTTGGAGACGTAGGGAGCGATTTGGCCGCCGAGGACCGTCGCGGGGACGGTGAAGACGACCATGTTCCACGGCGTCGACGCGAGACTCAGCGAGTGCCCGCCGACGAGGCCGCCACCGAAGACGTGGACGAGCGACGCGAGGATGGCGGTCAGCGCGACGACGATGTGGTTCGTCCCGATAGCGACGCGGACCGGGACTTTGGTGCTGAGCATCGAGATGATGCCGAGTTCGCCGACACCGAACCCAGCGAGACCCTGGAACGTCCCGCCGATGCTGTAGTTGGCGAAGCGACGGAGGTAGCCACCGCGAGTGTAGGTGTAGTCGTCGCCCTCTCGGTCGACGCGGGTGACGGTTCCGTCGTCGTCGGTGCGAACGCCGGCGGGGCCGAGTTTGCCGGGGTCGTTCGGCAGACTCGACGTGATGGTGCCGCCGTCAGTCGCCGCGGCGTGTTCGGAACCCGAACTCGAACTGCCGGGTTCGTCGTGGCCGAGGTCAGCTTTGAACAGCAGGTAGGACGCGGCCAAGAGCGCGAGGCCGAGAAGCGCGTGGAAGACGACTTCCGGGATGACGAACGACAGGAGCGCGCCCCCGACGACGAACGGGACCGACCCAGCGACGAGGGACAGGGCCAGTCGCCGGTCGACGAGGCCGTACTGGATGAAGGCGACGGCCGAACTAGAGAGGCCGAACGCTTCGCTGATGAGACCCACCTTCACGATGGTCGCGGGTTCGAGCGGGTGTGCGAACACCGGGAAGATGAAGATGAGGAACGGCACGAAGAGCGCCGACCCACTGATTCCGACCGTGTTCACGGTGGTCGCACCGAGGACGAACACCGGGAACAACCACCAGTAGTTGAGCCAGTAGTCCATGCCGGCGTCGGTGGGCGTGGGGGCCCCGGTAAAGACGGCGGCGATGAACAGCACGGGTGCGATGAACACGAGGATGTGTTGGTACTTCAGGAACGACTTCTGGACGTGACTGAGAGACTGAGAGCTCATTGTTCTCGTTGTTTTCAGTACGTTGTGACCGCCGCGTTCACTCCGGTCGAGTGACGCGAGCAAAACAGGTTGTCTGCCGAATCGCAAGCGGGTTCGCACCGCGTGCAACGTTCATCCACCACAGACGGTGTGACCGACCCACACACCGGCGACGCCGGCGGCGAGTGGTCACCCGACGAGTCGAACGACGGTGACTCGCAAGACGCGGGCATCTAAGTGATACCCCCGTTCGGGAACGCGTGGTGAACGGTGTGTTCTGCAGACTCGTCCGCGAGGGAGCGGGTCACGGTGAAACGGGCATAGCGAGGACGGGGTAATAAGTCTTAATCACTGTCCATATTTTGGGTACGGTCCACACACCGACGGGTGTCGAAGAAGCGGCGAGATGTGTGGCTACCCGTAGTCTGTATTCAGCCAGACCGGTCGAACACCCGCCGAACGAGGGCGCGTTCGTTCTGGTACGTGAGACTGTCGAGGGCCTCAGTGGGGGTCACCCACTCCCGCGCGTCCACCTCCGCGTCGGCGTCGAAGGGGTGTTCGTCGACGAGCGTCATGTGCCAGACGAAGACTGCTTTCGGTCCGCTCTCCGCGTCGGCGTCGGCAGCGACGTGGTAGTCGTATCGGCCGGCGAAGGGCCCACACTCGACCGAACAGCGCGTCTCCTCGCGGACTTCGCGGACCGCTGTCTCGACCAATGTCTCACCCGATTCGACCTTGCCTTTGGGGAGTGACCAGTCGTCGTACCGTGGTCGGTGAACGAGACAGATTCGCCCGTCGTCGCGTCGGAGAAGGCCACCGGCGGCGAACGTGATGGTGGTGTCGTCCGGGCCGTCGGGTGCGCCGTGTTCGGGCACGTCAGAACTCGTCGGGCGGCGTCAGGCTACCGTCGTCCTCGTCGGGATACTCCGGGGCGATGCCGTCGTCGAGGTGGTCGACGTCGTACTCGCGGCGGAGTTTCTGGATGCGGTCACGGATGTCGGCGGCGAGTTCGAATTCGAGGTTGTCCGCGGCCTCCTGCATCCGGTCTTCGAGGAACAGAATCTGCTCGGCCGCCTCGTCGGCGTCCGCGGGCGCGTCGCCCGAGACGCCGCGCGTGTCAGTCTTGCTCCCGGGGAGGTTGGTCTCGCCCACCTCCTTCTCGATGGTCGTCGGCGTGTGGCCGTGTTCTTCGTTGAACTCCTGTTGGATGCGACGACGGCGCTGTGTCTCCGAGATAGCGGCCTCCATCGCGTCGGTTCGGTCGTCCGCGTAGAGCACGACTTCGCCGTTGACGTTGCGGGCGGCACGCCCCATCGTCTGGACGAGCGTCGTCTCAGAGCGCAGGAAGCCTTGCTGGTCGGCGTCGAGGATGGCGACGAGCGACACTTCCGGGATGTCGAGGCCCTCACGGAGCAGATTGATGCCGACGAGCACGTCGATGTCGCCGAGACGGAGCGACCGGATGAGTTCGTGGCGTTCGAGCGTGTCCGTCTCGTCGTGCATGTAGGCCACGTCGACGCCCGCCTCTTCGAGGTACTCGGTCAGGTCTTCGGCCATCCGCTTCGTGAGCGTCGTCACGAGGACGCGCTCTTCGCGCTCGATTCGCTCGTCGATACGGGCCATCAGGTCGTCTATCTGACCCGTCGCCTCCGCGACTTCGACTTTCGGGTCCACGAGGTGGGTGGGGCGGACGATTTGTTCGACGATTTGGTCTGAGTGTTCGCGCTCGTAGTCGCTGGGTGTCGCGGAGACGAACAGCATCTTGCCCGTCTTCTCCTCGAACTCTTCGAACGTCAGCGGGCGGTTGTCGTAGGCCGTCGGGAGGCGGAAGCCGTTTTCGACCAGTGAGTCTTTCCGCGACTTGTCGCCGGCGTACTGGCCCTTGATTTGCGGGAGCGTGACGTGCGATTCGTCCACGACGGTGAGGAAGTCGTCGGGGAAGTAGTCCAGCAAGGTGTAGGGCGCGTCGCCCGACTGGCGGTCAGAGAGGTGGACCGAGTAGTTCTCGATACCGGAGCAGTGGCCCGTCTCGCGCATCATCTCGATGTCGAAGGTGGTCCGTTCTTCGATGCGCTGGGCCGCGACGAGGTCACCCTGTCGTTGGAAGTACTTCACCCGTTCTTCCATGAGTTCCTCTATCTCGGAGATGGCCTGTTCCATCTGGTCTTCGGGGATGGAGTAGTGTTCTGCCGGGTGGACGAGGACGGCAGGTTCCGAGGACTTGACCTCGCCTTTCAGTGGGTCGAGTTTCATCATCCGGTCGATTTCGTCGCCCCAGAACTCGATGCGGATGGCGTAGCGACCGTACATCGGGAAAACTTCGACCGTATCGCCGCGGACGCGGAACGTCCCCTGATGGAAGTCCACGTCATTGCGTTCGTAGTTCAGGTCGACGAGTTGCCCGAGTAACTCGTCTCGGTCGATTTGGTCGCCGACTTCGAGACGGAGGGACATGTCGGTGTAGTTCTTCGGGTCACCGAGGCCGTAGATGGCCGAGACTGACGCAACGACGATGACGTCGTCGCGGGTGAGAAGCGACCGGGTCGCCGAGTGGCGGAGTCGGTCTATCTCCTCGTTGATAGACATGTCCTTGTCGATGTAGGTATCGGTCTGTTCGATGTAGGCTTCGGGCTGGTAGTAGTCGTAGTACGAGACGAAATACTCGACGGCGTTGTCGGGAAAGAGGTTCTTGAACTCCTCGTACAACTGGGCGGCGAGCGTCTTGTTGTGTGCGAGGACGAGCGTCGGTTTCTGAATCTCTTCGACCACCCACGAGACGGTGTTGGTTTTGCCGGAACCGGTGACACCGAGCAGCGTCTGGATATCGGCCCCGTCGCGGTATCCACGGACCAATTGCTCGATAGCCTCGGGTTGGTCTCCCGCCGGTTCGAAGGGGGCGTCGACGCGGAATTCGCGTTCTGCCTCTGGTCTGTCGGCAGAGATGGGACCGGACTCGCTCATTGCCCCTCGCTTGGCGTTCGGCGTACTTGAGAGAGGCGGTGCTTTCCGCCGGGAGAATGGTTTTCTGCCGAGACTCTCTATGGGAGGCTATGACACGCGCGGAACTGCAGAAAGCGAGTGAGTTACTCCGAGACGCCGCGGCACGGACCGACAGCGACGTCCAAGCGCGACTCACCGAGCAAGCCGACCAGTTGGCGACACTCGCCGAACGGGACGAAGGACCGGACCACGGGCGACTCGCCCGTCACATGACCGTCCTGCACGAGATTGCCGAGGGACTCGACGACGGCGTCAGCGACACGGTCCGTGAGGCCCGCACGCAGGTGCTCGAATACCGAAAGACCGTTCCTGGCGTCTGACGCACGGCAGACAGACCCCTTCGTTTCCACTGGAACGTGTGGGGTTGGCAGGCACAGGTTGTGTGCTGTGAGAACCGTCGCGAACGGAGTACTGCGACGAGTCGTGCGTGACGTACTGGTGCAAAAATGAGCCGAGTCGCTCTCGTCTACTGTTCGTCCGAGAGATTCGAATTCCAGATATCGCGGTGAATTCTCCACTCACCGTCTTCCTGCTTCCACACTTCGATGAACTTCACGTCGTCGAGCGTCGTCCCGCTGGCGTCGTGCAGCGTCGCACGGCCGGTTCTGATAGCCAGCGCGTCGTGTTCTTCGAGTTCTATCGGTTCGATATCGATAGCGTCGACGCCCGATTCGGTGGTGTCGAACCAGAATGCAGCGACTTCGTCTCGGCCCGTAATTATCTCACTCGCAGGAGGCATGAGCTGACATTTCTCGGTGTAGAGATTCGCTATTCGCTCGCCATCTTTACTCGTGAGAATGTCCCCCACCTCGTCCGTTCGTTTCTTTATCGTATCTTCCAGTGCCATCGGCCTTCACCTGTCCGCGTATCGACGTCTCTCCACCACCAGAGACAGTCGATTCGCAGTGTCTAGCTACGACTCGCCGCATATTGAGCGTTGACCATCGCATGATTTAACGAGACTATCTCCCGTTTGGCTAACTCCCGACGAACGGAGAGTGCGAACGCGTGTGCAGCGACGTGGAACGCCACCGCCGCACGGTCGAGACTCGGTCAGTCAGTGTACGGTTTTTCGATGTTCTCGTCGACAGTGATGAGTGCGTTCATCTGACGAGTAATCCCGTCGAACAGCGTGATAAGCGGGGAGAGCAGACGCTCGACGATTCGAATGGGCGGCGCGATGGTTAACGACCAGCGTTTCGCGTTCCCGAGTCCGAACGCTTTCGGAACGATTTCACCGAATATCAGGATGAGCGAACTGGTGAGCACTGTCGTAACGACGACTGTCTGGCCGGGTGAGAGATAGCTAGCGACGAGAACTGTCGTAATACTCGAAATCGCGATGTTGACGATGTTGTTTCCGACCAGCAACGTCACGAGAAGACGATGCGGGTCGTCGGACAGGTCTTTCAGAATGTGTGCCCGGCGGTCGTCCGTCGTCGCCTGCTGTTCGATCCACTCTCGGGGCAACGAGAAAACCGCCGTCTCTGAACTCGAAAAGAACGCGCTCATCGACAGGAGAACAACGACCGCTATCCCGCCGGCAACAACGAGTAGTAAACCGCTCATACCGTCCGTACGAACAGATACTCCAAGAACCCACTGACGACGACTCGTCTCGACGGGGGAGTCACACGAGACGCCGTCGGTGTCGATTCTCGCGTGACGCGTCGCGACAGGCACTCACCATCGTCTCTCGTCAGGGCAACCGTGGTCATCAACGCCCGTCTGTCCGTCGTCGTGGCCTACCCGAAAGACAAGAACACTGTCCCGCGAGTGAGGCCGAAGGCCGAGTCTCGCGGCCTTTTTTCCTCCAGGTTTTTGCGGGGGGTTCGAGGCCACCGAAGGTGGCCGAGGACCCTCCGTAAAAAAGTGGGTCAGCAGACGTTCTTCGGCTTGATTCCCATCCCTTCCAGCGTCTCCACGTACTCGTCGTAGGCCGCTTCGACGACGGCGTCGGCCGCCTCACGGACGACAGCGTCGTCGTCCGCGAGTTCGTCTATGGCGTCCGCGAGGGTGTCGAGTTGGTCCTGCAGGTCAGATTTGAGCGTCCGGAAGGAGTTCGCTGTCTTCGGGTCGGCGTCACCGATGAAGAATCCGACCATCTGTTCGACAGTCTTCAAGGAGACGAGGGCGCGGGCGAGGGCACCGCCGAGACGTTCGTCCGTCGTGTCGAAGTCGTCGAGGACGCCGTAGACGTTCGGTGCGTTCGCCGCCGGGTCGGCGTCGACGGTATCGGCGTGGGCGCGGGCGGTGTCCGCGAGGTCCGAAAAGAGTGCGGCGGCCTCGTCGTTCGGGTCGTCGGCGGCCCACTGGTCGAACAGGTCAGTCGCAACGTCGGCCTCTGCCGCCGCCGCGGCGCGAACCGCGTCACCGCTCATCTCGCCGCCGGTGACGGCGTAGAGGGCCTTCGAAGACCCGAGTCGAGAGAGTGGTGTCTCGTGGGCATCGCGGAGGGAATCGAGGATGTCAGACATGTGGACCTATAGGTCCGAATCGGGTTTGTACCCATCGGCGGCGGCGAGTTCGGGTGACTGTCTATGACGCCGGGCCGTGACGTCGGTGACCGCCATTGCGTGGGTCGAAAAGGTAATTTAACCCACAGTATACAGGTCAGAATCTAAAACATTATATATTGTTTTATCATGGTGGTATTCTGTAACATGACGAACGTTGTCAGAGCAGCCGCAGAGAACAGTTCGAAACTCGTCGAGCGCTATCTGCCCGACGCGTTCCTGTTCGCTGTCATCCTCACGGCCGTTGCGTACGCCTTGGCGCTGGTCTTCGTCGCGCCCGCCGAGGGTGTCGGCATAGCCGGTCACGCACAGAATCTCCTCGTAGACGGGTGGTACGGCGGATTCTGGAACCTCCTCTCGTTCGGGATGCAGATGACGCTCATCCTGATGACGGGGTACGCACTCGCACAGACGCGGCACGTCGACGCCCTCCTGACGAGACTGGCACAGGTTCCGAACTCCGAGAAGGGCGCTGCGGCGATGGTGCCCGTCGTCGCCGCCGCGGCGTCGTTCGTCCACTGGGGCCTCGGACTCGTCGTCGGTGCAATCTTCGCCCGGAAGATAGCCGACGAAATTCGCACCATCGACTTCCCCATCGTCGTCGCCGGTGCGTACTCCGGGTTCGTCGTCTGGCACGGTGGCCTCGCCGGGTCGATTCCGCTCCTCCTGAACACGGAGGGCAACTTCCTCATCGAAGCGGGCGTCCTGAGTTCGACGTTCGCCACCGGTGGCACCATCTTCACCGTCGCGAACCTCGTCCTCGTCGTCGCCGTCGGGTTCATCTTCCTGCCGGCGCTCTTCGCGCTGATGTACCCGAAATCCGACGACAAGAAGACGCCCATCGACCCTGCGGAGTTGGACGCGTCGGCGGACGGGGGGACGGCGAACGTCTCGCTTCCCGACGACGCCTCCATCGCGACGCGAATCGAACACTCCGGTCTGGTCTCCACCGGTATCGGCCTCGCAGGACTAATCGCCGTCGTCCTCTACTTCGGTGAAGGCGTCGCCAGCGGGACGATGCCGTGGAACAACCTCAATCTGAACATCGTCAACTTCGCGTTCCTCTTCCTCGGCCTGACGCTCCACGGCACGCCCAAAGCCTACGTCGAGTCTATCGTCGAGGCAGTCGAAAACGTCTGGGGCATCATCCTCCAGTTCCCCTTCTACGCGGGTATCATGGGTATCATGGCCTACGCGCCCGGCGAGTCGGTCAGTCTCGCGACGCAAATCGCACAGGGGATGGTCGCCATCTCCCCCGAGGGCGCACTGCCCGCTATCGCCTTCTTCACGGCCGGACTGGTGAACTTCTTCGTCCCGTCCGGTGGTGGCGAGTGGGCCGTCATCGGCGAGACGCTGGTCACCGCCGCGAAGGCGTCCGGTACCTCGATTCCGCGCGTGGCGATGGCCGCCGCGTGGGGTGACGCGTGGACCAACATGATTCAGCCCTTCTGGGCGATTCCACTGCTCTCCATCAGTGGCCTCTCCGTCCGCGACATCATGGGTTACTGCGTGATGGTACTACTCGGTGCGGGCGTCATCGTCACTGTCGGTATCAGCGTCCTCCCGATGTGACCCACGAAAAGAACCGAATTCGAAACTAACTCAGTTTCCTTTCTCGACTGGGGCGCCGACGAGGTTGCCCCACTCGGTCCACGACCCGTCGTAGTTGGTGACGTTGTCGTAGCCGAGCAGTTCGTGGAGCGCGAACCACGCGATGGACGAGCGCTCGCCGATACGGCAGTAGGCGATGGTGGATTCGTCGCCTTCGATGCCTTCGGCGGCGTAGAGTTCGCGGAGTTCGTCGGCGGACTTGAACGTGCCGTCGTCGTTGACCGTCGCCGCCCACGAGATGTTACTGGCACCGGGGACGTGGCCGCCGCGCTGGGCAGTCTCCTGCAGTCCCGGGGGTGCGAGAATCTCGCCGGAGAACTCTTCGGGCGAGCGAACGTCGACGAGGGGCAGGCCCTTGTCGACTGCCTTCTGGACGTCGTCGCGGTAGGCGCGGATATCCTCGAACGGACCCTTCGCCGTGTAATCTTGCTCCGGGAAGGAGGGCACTTCGTCGGTAGTCGGGTAGTCGTTGTCCACCCAGTAGTCGCGGCCACCGTTCATGAGGTGGACGTCCTCGTGGCCGTAGTACTTGAACTGCCAGTAGGTGTAGGCGGCGAACCAGTTCGAGTTGTCGCCGTAGAGGACGACAGTCGAGTCCTCGGAGATGCCGTGCGAACCGAGGAGGTCAGCGAAGTCGTCTTTCGTCAGGACGTCGCGCGTCGTCTGGTCCTGCAGTTGCGATTCCCAGTTGAACCCGATGGCACCTGGTGCGTGGCTTTCGTCGTACGCCTCGGTGTCGACGTCGACTTCGACGAGTCGATACGACGGGTCGTCGCTCTGGAACTCGTCGAGGTGGGACTCCACCCAGTCCGCAGAGACGAGTACGTCCTTCGCGTAATCGGAGCTTGACATTGCACTGGAATACACGTCTGCAAAGGGGATAACTCTCACAGCGACGGCATGTACGGCCTGACCCCGGGTGATGGAGTAAATATTGCCACAATATTGCGGGGTCGTCGGCCGATTTCGGGGCTGTATTCGACGGTATTCCCTCGTATTCGACCGATTCGTTCGCGATGCGGAGATATTATCCGCTATTTCGGACACGTGGCGAGGGGTGCACGGAGCCACGAACCTAAACCCGCCGGCACAGTAGACGAACGTATGGTAGACGTGGTCTCTGCGGCGTGGCTTTCGGAGCGACTCGGCGACGTTCGCGTCGTCGACGTTCGCGATGGGTGGGAGTTCGACGGTATCGGACACCTCCCGAGTGCGGCGTCGATTCCGTTCGACGAGTTTCGAAGCGCCGAGGGAGACGTGGGGATGCTCCCCGGCCGAGACGTGTGGCGCGAACTGCTCTCGAACGCCGGCATCACTGCCGACGACGACATCGTCGCGTACGACGACACACACGGTGTCTTCGCCGCGCGGTTCCTCGTGACAGCACTCCTGTACGGTCACGACCCGGCGAATCTCCACCTCCTCGACGGCGACTTCAGCGCGTGGAACCGTGCGTACGAGACGACGACAGACGAACCCGACCTGCCCGAAGTGACCTACGAGGTGAGGACGCCAGACGAGACACCACTTGTCGATTTCGAGACAGTCGAGGCGGCGCTCGACGACCCCGAGGCAGTCATCGTCGACACGCGCGACCCCTCGGAGTTCGAAGACGGCCACCTCCCCGGCGCTGTCAACCTCGACTGGCGCGAACTCGTCGACGACGAGACGCGCGGGCTGAAACCTCGCGCAGAACTCGAATCCATCCTCGAAGCGGCGGGCGTCACCCCGGACCGCCGTGTCGTCCTCTACTGTAACACGGCACGCCGAATCAGCCACACGTACGTCGTGCTCTCGCATCTCGGCTACGGCCGCGTAGAGTTCTACGAGGGGAGCCTCACGGAGTGGGACGCACGCGACGGGGCTATCGTTCGGGAGTAGACGAGTCGGACTCCACGTCGGTGTCGGTGACCGCCGTGTCATCATCTTCGACGTCGAGTTCGTCGCTCAGAAGCGCCACTGTTTCGACGAGCAAGGCGACGACGAGTGGGCCGGCGATGATTCCAACTGGGCCGAGACTGAGCAGGCCGCCGACGAACCCGACGAAGTAGAGGCTTCCCGGAAGGTCGGCCGTCTCTTTGGCTAGTCGCGGGCGAATGAGGATGTCCGGGAGCCACGCGATAGCGAATCCACCGACGACGGCGACGAGTGCGGCGGCCACGATGTCACCGATAGCGACGTGATAGAGCGCCATGCCAGCGAGGAGGAAACTCGGGCCGACGATGGGGATGAACTGGAGGATGGCGGCGACGGTGGCGAGCGTGATGACGAAGTCGTAGCCGAGTACCCAGAAGACGACGAGTGCGATGAGGAACGTGCCGACGGCCGTCGCCGCTTGCAAGACGTAGATGGCGAAGAGCGTCTCGCGTGCTCGCGTGTCGAGTGCCGTGGCCGCGTCGTGGTACTCCGCCGGGACCAACGCGAGAAGCGTCCGACCGACCGAGTCGCCGCTGAGGACCAGCGAGAACACCAGAAAGCCGAACAGCGTGAGTTTGATGAGAACGACGGGTAACGCGGTGGCGACGGACCGAGCGACGGCCCGAAGCACCGAGAAGACGACTCCGAGTGCATCCGCCACCGTCACCTCGTAGACCATGTTGAAGAGTTCGAACGAGAGCGAATCGGGAACGACCGACGCGAGCACGAACAGGTCGCTGAAGCGGAGAGAGAAGATGACGAACAACGGTGTGAGTACCACGACCACACTCACAGCGGCGAAGACGGTGGCAACCGCACTCGACGCCCAGTGAGACAACCCGCGAGCTTCGAGTCGGCGTCTGAGCGGGATGAGCAAGTAGGCGACGGTGATGGCGAAGAACACCGTCGCCAGTACGTCGACGAGGATGAACGCCGCGAGGAGCGCGAGGAGCGCCAGTACCCAGCTGAGAACGGACGAACGCGAGTGATTCACTTCCGTCAGTTTATACCCCGAATGGAAAATCGTTCCGCCGATAGCACCCTCAAAACCGAGTTTTCAGCACGATTCAGCGGGAAGCCCCCACATCACCGGGATTAAATATCACCGAGTGTAACAACCAAGTAATGAAACGCCGAACCTACCTGAAATCGGCCGGGGTGAGTGGGGTCGCCGCACTGCTCGCTGGCTGTACCGGAGGGGAGGGCGACGAACCGACGTCGACAACGACGACCGAATCGTCGGGCGGTGCCGAGACGACGGCACAGGGGACGACCACCGGAGGCGGAGAGCAGACGCTCACCGTCGGGACCTACGGGTCGTTCGTGGACGCGCCGAGTTCGAGTCCCGGCGTCTGGTTGAAAGAGGAGTTCGAATCGGAGTTCGACGCGACACTGGAGTGGCAGACGCCCGACGCTGGCGTGAACCACTACATCGAACGCGCACTGCGCGGCGTCGAGACGGGTGCGGACCTCTACGTCGGACTCGACGCACAGATGCTCGTCCGCATCGACGAGAAACTCGACGACGCACTGTTCGCTCCGGCGGAGGGCCTCTCACGCCGCAACGACGTGAACGAGCAGTTAGAGTTCGACCCACAGGGACGCGCCATCCCCTACGACACGGGGTACATCTCCCTCGTCTACGACGAGACGCAGGGCGACGACGAGGCGTTCGTCGCCCCGGAGACGTTCGACGGGTTGCTCGAACCCGAGTACTCGGGCGCACTGTTGGCACAGAACCCAACGTCGTCGGCGACGGGACAGGCGTTCTTGCTCCACACTATCGACGCGAAGGGCGAAGACGGCTATCTCGATTACTGGGCGCAGTTGAAGGAAAACGACGTGCGCGTCCTCGGCAACTGGTCGGACTCCTACACCGCGTACTCCAACGGCGAAGCGCCGATGGTCGTCTCGTACTCGACGGACCAGGTGTACGCCAACGAGTCCGGCGCGGACATGGCCAAACACCAGATTCGCTTCCTGAACGACCAGGGCTACGCCAACCCCGAAGGGATGGCCACCTTCGCCGACGCCGCCGAACCTGACCTCGCGTCGTCGTTCATGGACTTCGTCCTCCGACCCGAAGTGCAGGCCGAAATCGCCGTGCGCAACGTCCAGTTCCCGGCGACGACCACCGCAGAACTCCCCGAGGAGTTCGCGAAGTACGCACACGAACCCCCGGAAGCCGTCACCTTCTCGTACGACCGCCTCAAGGGCAACCTGAGTGACTGGATTGACGCGTGGGCGCGTGAATTCGCCAGCAAGTGAGCACGGAGACGAAGACGCTCCCACGCCCGCATCCGGCGTTCGACCTGTCCGGTGACATCCTGTGAGTACTATCGAGACACTCTCCGAAGCGACCAAAGGGCCGGTTCGCTCGCTCGCCCGTTCCCTCGAACAGCGACTGCTCTCCGTCGTCGCCATCGTTACCGCCGTCGTCCTCGTCGTCCTCTTTTACTATCCCGTCGCAACCGTCTTCGCCGACGCCGTGCTCGACGACGGCGCGTTCACCCTCGAACCGCTCACGGCGATTCTGACCAGCGAGTTCTACCTCGTCGATATCATCTGGTTCACGGCGAAACAGGCGTTCTACTCGACGCTCGCCAGTCTCGCGCTCGGCCTCCCTGCGGCGTGGTTGTTCGCCCGCTTCGAGTTCCCCGGCCGTGACACGCTTCGCTCGCTCACTATCCTCCCGTTCGTCATGCCCTCCATCATGGTCGCCATCGGATTCGTGGCGACGTTCGGCCGCAACGGGACGCTCAACCGCGCCCTCGCCGTCGTCGGCGTTCCCCCTGTCGAACTGCTGTTCACCCTCGAAGCCATCATCGTCGCCCACGCCTTCTACAACGCGCCACTCGTCGCGCGCGTCGTCACCGCCGCGTGGGAGAGTGTCGACGCCCGTGCCGTCGAGACTGCTCGCTCGCTCGGGGCGAATCCACGGCGCGCGTTCCGTGACGTCGTGTTTCCGCAACTGCTCCCCGCAATCGGCATCGGCGCGACGCTGACGTTCATCTTCACCTTCGCGTCGTTCCCCATCGTCCTCGCACTCGGGGGGTTCCAACTGGCGACCATCGAGGTGTTCGTCTTCGCGAAAGTGCGTGACCTCGCGTACGCCGAGGCAGCGAGTCTCGCCGTCGTCGAGACGGTCATCTCGCTCGGTCTGACGGCGGTGTATCTCGGCTACGAGGCGAACCAGCGCGCCGCCGGAGGGACCGCGAGTCCACTACCGCGCCAGTCGGTCCTTCCGTCACGCTGGACGCCGAAATCGACGCTCCGAACCGCCGGCATCGCCGTCTACACCCTCGTCGTCGGACTCGTCTTCGTCGTCCCCATCGCGAGCATGATTCTCGCCAGCGTCACCGGTGCCGACGGTGGTCTCACGCTCGACCACTACGCCTTCCTCGCGGAGCGACAGGCGACCGGTGCGACGTATCAGGTCAGGCCACTCCCCGCAATCTGGAACTCGCTTCTCTTCGCCGCCGGGACGCTCCTCGTCGCCGTCCCGATGGGTGTGACGATGGCCGTCCTCACGACGCGGCGGTACCGCGGGCGGACGCTCATCGACGTGCTGGCGATGGCCCCCTTCGCCGTCTCGGGAATCGTCGTCGGACTCGGCCTCCTGCGCGGACTCGTCTTCGGCGTCGACGTCTTCGGCACGACGATTCGCGTGACTGGTGCACTCGCCATCGTCGCCGCGCACTCGGTCAGCGCCTATCCGTTCGTCACGCGCAACGTCGCACCGCTGTTTTCTCGTCTGGACGGCCGACTCGTCGAATCGGCGCGGAGTCTCGGTGCGACGCGGACGCGCGCCCTCCTCGACGTCGAACTCCCCCTCGTCTGGACCGGTGTCGTCGCTGGTGCGGCCTTCGCCGTCGCTATCAGCATCGGCGAGTTCGACTCCACCATTATCCTCGCAGAGGGTGCCGGACGGTACACGATGCCCGTCGCAGTCGAGCGATTCCTGGGTCGCAGACTCGGCCCGGCGACGGCGATGGGGTGTATCCTCCTCCTCGTCACCTCGGTCAGTTTTCTCGTCGTCGACCGGTTCGGCGGGCGGTGGGGTGAACTATGAGTACCGAATGGGAGATGGATGCGACACCGGCCGAGAGGACGGAGAGTTATACCCATCGCACGAAGAGGGAGAGACGTGAACCCGGAGGGTATCCCGTGAAACTCGAACTCGACGGCGTGTCGAAGCGCTACGGCACGGCGACGGCGCTCGACTCCGTGTCGCTGTCTGTCGACGAAGGTGAGTTCTTCACGCTCGTCGGCCCCTCCGGATGCGGGAAGACGACGACGCTCCGCTGTATCGCCGGATTCGAGTCACCGTCCGACGGCGACGTCCGCTTCGACGGCGAGTCGATGACCGGAGTTCCACCCGAAGCGAGGGGGGTCGGCGTCGTCTTCCAGAACTACGCGCTGTTTCCCCACATGACCGTCGGCGAGAACGTCGCCTACGGCCTGCGATTTGCGGACCCGCCGGGCGACGTCTCCCGCGACGAACGCGTCACGGAACTCCTCGAACTCGTGGACCTCACGGGGTTCGAAGACCGGGACCCCGACTCGCTCTCCGGCGGCCAACAGCAACGCGTCGCCCTCGCCCGTGCGCTCGCACCGGGACCTGACCTCCTCCTCTTGGACGAACCCATGTCCGCACTGGACGCCCGCCTGCGAGAACGCCTCCGCCGACAGGTGAAGCGAATCCAGTCCGAACTCGGCGTCACGACGGTGTACGTCACTCACGACCAGTCGGAAGCGCTCGCCGTCTCTGACCGCGTGGCCGTGCTCAACCGCGGGCGCGTCGAACAGGTCGGCACCCCCCGAGAGGTGTATCACCGACCCGCGACCCGGTTCGTCGCCGAGTTCGTCGGCGAGAACAACGTCTTCGACGGCGTCGTCAGACGCAGTCTGACGGGCCGACGAGCTTCGCTCGTTGAAGTCGGGGAATCTCGACCGGAAACAGAGGGGTTCGCAGTCGGAATCGACGAACGAAGTTCGTCGGCCCACCAGACGAAGTCTGGTGACGTCGACGGGCAGACGTTCGTCCTCGACGGTATCGACGCCGCCGGTGGCGACTCGCTCACGTTCTGTATCCGTCCCGAAGACCTGCGCCTCGACGCGACCGAAAACCGGGTCCGTGGGACCATCGTCGACACCGAGTTTCAGGGGTCGACTACGCGAATCAGACTCGACTGGCAGGGAACCGAACTCGCAGTCGTGGTCGCAGACGACGGCGCAGAGACGTTCGACGTCGGGTCAGAACTCGAAGTCGGGTTCGACCCGTCGGCGGCACACGTCGTCGAGTGAACCGCGTCTCTACGCCCGCCTGCGAGAACACCCCGCCGCCCGCGAATCGTCGTGCCGATGTTCACAGGGTCGAATCGGTGCTAACGAGATAGACGCCGACGGCGAGGACGACGCCGCCGGCGACGAACCCGGCGTCGACTCGTTCGCCGAGAAACACCACACCGAGGAGCGTGCCGACCACCGGTTGGGCGAAGAAGAAGACGGCGACGTGACTCGCGTCCGTGTACTCCATCCCCTTGTACCAGAAGTACCACGCCGCCGCCGTGCTGGCGAGTCCGAGGTACAGAACGGCAGCGACGACAGATGGCGAGAAACCGACTGCCAACAGGGAGACGTCCCGGGCGGCGAGTTCGAACGGGACGAACAGACCGAACAGCGGCACCGACAGAATCGTCGCGTACGAGACTGCTTCGAGCGCCGAGTACCGCCGAATCACGGGTTTCCCGTAGACGGTGAAACCCGCGAAGAAGAACGACGAGAGAACGAGCAGTGCGACACCGACGGGGTCGATGGCCGTCGTCAGTGACCCGAGGCCCCGGCCAGCGAGAACGCCGAGCGTCCCGACGACGGCGAGTGCGGTTCCCGCGAGTGCCCGCCGACTCAGTCGTTCGTCCAGCGCGACGACGCCGAGTGCGAGGATGAACACGGGCGTCAAGACGGTGAGAACCGACCCCTGACTGGCGTTGGTGAGGTCCGTCCCGACGAACTGTGTCGTGAGTGCGGCAGTCAACCAGACGGCGAGGCCACCGAACCGTCGCCACTCCTCGCGGGCGAACTGTCGCCGGGGTGTCGTCACCGCGACGACGACGCCGAGTGCCGCCGCACCGAGAACGACCCGCAGGAAGACGAGTGTGAGGGGCGGAATCACGCCGAATCCCCACTTGCTCACGACGTACATCCCACCCCAGAGCGCCGCCGCGAGGAGTGGGGCGAGGCCGTAGAGCGCGGTTCGGTCCATCGTCTGAGTACTTGTAAATCACCGTACTGATTGTTTTGGTCACGGGTCGGCCGGGTGACAGTGCCCGGTTCAGCGTGGTTCGACACCACGACGCGGGAGGCCGTCCCCGTCAGTCGACGACTGCCAACAGGACGAAGGCGAAGGCGAACAGGAAACACAGCGCCCCAATGAACTCGTACTGTCGTCTGCCATCCGCGTTCAGTTGCGGGTTCGCCGTCATCTGCTGGTGTCTGAATTCGTAGATTCGGTCGGGGGAGCGGACCAGGGCGACACCGCCACCGGCGAACACGGCGGCGGCGAGGAGGGCAGTCGTATTCATGTCTGGCTCTCGAACAGTCGTCGTCCGCCGACTGCTTCAGCCTTAGGGCGCGACGCCGACGGTCAGGAGGGTTCCGAAGGTTCGATAGCGCTCGACCATCTCCTCGCGCGTCTCCCAACTGTCGGTCGGGAACTCGTCTGCCGGCGGAATCTCGATGTCCACGTCGGCGATGGAGTCCTGTTCGGCGACGTAGAGGCCGGCGTCGCGGAACGCCTCGCGGTACTCCTCGTGAGACCAGCGCGTCATCTCGATGGAGATGTTGTCCTGCCACTGGTGGGAGTGGACGTTCTCTTCGTAGTAGTTGACTGCACAGTAGAACGTGCCGCCCGGTTTGAGGACGCGAGCGACTTCTTCGAGGGTGTGGTGCGGGTCTGGCGCGTAGTAGAACGCCTCCATCGACCAGACGTGGTCGACGCTGTCGTCGGCGAAAGGCAAGTCGTCGAAGTCGCCGACGAGGTAGGAGATGTCGTCGGTGTCGGTGTAGTCGCGCGCGTTCGCGACCATCTGTGGCGACCCGTCGAGGCCGAATCCCTTGCCGATGCCTTTCGTGTCGTAGAGGGCGCGGAGTGCGTACCCACTGCCGGTTCCCAGGTCGACGACGGTGTCGCCTGCTTCTATCGGCATGCGTGCGAGCGCGTACTTCGCCGTGTGCCAGTGTCGGTCCTCCATGCCCTTGTCGCGGCCGTCGGCCGCCCAGGCGTCGAACTCGTCGCGGACGCTCATATCCCCACGTGGAAGTAGAGGGACAAAATGCGTTCGAAGCACGGGCGCAAGACAGCGACCCGAGGGGCGCGCCATTTAATGGGCGCCGTCCCGACGAGCGCAGTATGGTCGGAGTACGCCGCCGGTTCGCACTCGCCGACACGGCACAACAGGTCGTCGGCGGGTTCCTCCTCGCGGGACCGTTCGTCGTCACCGAGGAGGTGTGGGTACTCGCCCGGAGCATGTCGGTGCTACAGTCCCTCCTCACGCTCGTCATCGTCCTCACGGTGGGGTACGGCGCGCTCTACAAGGCCGACAACAGGGACCCCGACAAGGAGACGGAAGTCGGCGGCATCCCCATCCGGTTCATC
The DNA here is from genome assembly GCF_046764215.1 of Haloferax sp. YSSS75. Taxonomy (GTDB): domain Archaea; phylum Halobacteriota; class Halobacteria; order Halobacteriales; family Haloferacaceae; genus Haloferax. The sequence goes on along the minus strand of NZ_CP177206.1, from coordinate 2,960,244 downwards.
TCGCTCATCACCGTCTCGTACCTCTCGGTGTTCATCCTCGCACTCGCGTTCGACGCGCCGGGGACGTTCCTCTCGGACGTGTCGGGTCCCGTCGTCTTCGAGGCGTTCGGCGTCGAACTCGACCTGACAGTCCTCGGAATCACGCTCAAGGCGACGAGCGTCGGTGCGGTGTTCAGCGTCATCGGTGCCGCGACGGCAGACACGTTGTATTGACCCGGTGGCGCCCCGTGGTTTTTCCACGGTGAGTGGTGGATTGACATGAAGCATTAAGTCCGCTGAGTATCTGCTTTCAGTATGGATTACGAGCTCGCCATCGAAGAGACGCCCGAGACGATTCCGGGCGGGACAGGTATCTTGCTTCTTCATCCGAGCATCGGCGAGACTGACCGCATCGACACGGACTTCTTCAAGGTGGACACCGACCACTTCCTCGTCATCTCGACGCGAACCACCGCCCGTGAAGTCGAACAGAAGTTAGAGCACTACGAAGTCGACGAGTCCCGAGCGACGATTCTCGACACGCTCTCTATCGAGCGTGGATACTCGCGACGGAGCGGCGAGAACATCTACTACGTCGCCTCTCCCGACAACCTCGACGGCATCGTCGAGAAGACTCGTGCGTTCCTCGAACGACACGACGGAAAACTCCGTCTCAGTGTCGACTCGGTGACCGAGATGGCGTACTACGCCGACGTCGACAGAGCGTTCGAGGCGACGAAACAGATTCTCGAACTACTCGAAGAGTACGACGCAGTCGGCCTGTTCCACCTCTCGAAAGAGGTCCACGACCAGGAGACACTCGACCGATTCCGTGAACTGTTCGACGGCGTCGTCGACTTAAACGAAGACGGTAGCGTCACGACCGAGTTCTAACTCACTCGTCTCTGACCGCCGTCAACTGCTCGAACGTCTTTTCGGCCCATCGGACCGCGTAGGACCCACCGTGGTCGAGATACGCCGCCGTATCGAGCGCCGCGAAGGGTGCTGGCAGGTCTCTGTGGTGTTTGATTGCCGAACACGCGAACTCCGTCGCCTCCGGGAACGAGAGTCGGCCGGTGGCGACGAGTCGCGGCAGGTTCGCGAGTCTGTCGTCGAGTCGTTCGCCCGCATCGACCCACGCGTCGTGCAGTCTGTCGTGTCGGCCCTCCCACGACGCGAACGCCTCGCGCGTCTGGAGGCCGACCCACCCGTCGAAGAGGGCCGCGGCGACCTGATACACCTCGTTCGGGCCGAGCGGTATCGCATCCGCGAGTTGGCGGTACTGCTCGCCGAAGAACGGAAGGAACTGTTCGGGAACGCCGTCGGTTCCTGCCTGAACCAGCGCCTCGGCGATGAGGAAGTCGAGGAAGTCCTCAGGTGTCCCTTTCGCCCGATACTTGACCAAAACGACCGGTGGCGTCGTCTGGTCAGTCCACGTGACGGTGCCGTGTTCGGGCATGCCGATGGTGAAGTCCGACGAGGCGTACAGACGGAGCGCCTGTGGTGCGTCGTCTGGTAGCCACTCTTGGGGGTACGCCGCCGGCGAGAGCGAATCGACCACGAGGCCGAGGTTCTCGGCCGCTTCCGGAGGTATCGTGTCGAAATCCCCCGCGACGTCTAAGACGAGTGCGCCCGGTGCGTACTCGTCGCGGACCGCTTCGAGGTCCGGCGGCAGCGTGCGTTGTTCGAACATCTCGTCAGGCGAGGCTCATGCCGATGAGGACGACGGCCAAGACGGCCGATACGCCGATAGTCCCGAGCACGATTTTCGTCGCTTGGCTCATACTGGCACGATTACTGCCCCGGCGCTTAAACCCTTACAGTCTGTCGTCGGGCGAATCTCCACTCGAAACGAAGGGGTTTGAAGACAGTCACCACGGTCAGCAGTCACACGCGGGTCGGGAGTGAGTACGTCGTGACAGTCAGAGAGCGCCGTCTCAGGGGACGAGTTGCTCACCATCGTCGTCGATGATGCGGATGGCTTCGACGGGACAGACGCGGGCGGCGAACTTCGCGTCGAACTCGGCGTCTTCGGGAATCTCCCGGACGAACACGTCGTCGTCGGTCTCTTCTGCGCCGTCGAGGTCAGCCTTCCCGGCGTCGAGGTTCTTCTGGAACGCGTCCCACTCGTCGACACACTGGAAGATGCCGATACAGGTGTCTCGGTCGAACTCGACTCTCATACCGGCACCTTCCGCCGGGCCATACATAGCCCTGCCGACGCAGTGTGGCGAACTCGAAGTGACCGTCCCGACCCGATGGCTTAAACCGAAAGACGGTCCAAGAGGGACGCAATGCGAACAGCGGACCTGACGGGCCTGCCGACGGGGATTCCCGAGGCCCTCCACGACGAGGGTATCGAGGAACTCTACCCACCGCAGGCCGAGGCCGTCGAGGCCGGCCTGACCGACGGCGAGAGCCTCGTTGCCGCCGTCCCGACGGCGAGTGGAAAGACGCTCATCGCGGAACTCGCGATGCTGTCGAGCGTCGCACGCGGCGGCAAAGCACTCTACATCGTCCCGCTCAGAGCGCTCGCCTCGGAGAAGAAAGCCGAGTTCGAGCGCTGGGAGGAGTACGGCATCGACGTGGGCGTCTCGACGGGGAACTACGAATCCGACGGCGAATGGCTCTCGTCGCGCGACATCATCGTCGCCACCTCGGAGAAGGTGGACTCGCTCGTCCGCAACAACGCGGCGTGGATGGACCAACTCACCTGCGTCGTCGCCGACGAAGTCCACCTCGTGGACGACAGAAACCGCGGGCCGACGCTCGAAGTCACGCTGGCGAAGCTTCGGCGACTCAATCCGAACCTCCAGACCGTCGCGCTGTCGGCGACTGTCGGCAACGCGGACGTCGTCGCCGACTGGTTGGACGCCGAACTCGTCCAGTCCGACTGGCGACCAATCGAACTCAAGATGGGCGTCCACTACGGCAACGCCATCAACTTCGACGACGGGAGTCAGCGAGAGGTTCCGGTCGGGCGCGGTGAGCGACAGACACCTGCACTGGTGGCCGACGCCCTCGACGGCGACGACGCCGACGACCAGGGGTCGTCGCTCGTCTTCGTCAACTCGCGTCGGAACGCCGAGTCCGCCGCCCGGCGGATGGCTGACGTGACAGACCAGTACATCACGGGCGACGAACGCGGCGAACTCGCGGAACTCGCCGCCGAGATACGCGACGTCTCCGACACCGAAACCTCGGAGGACCTCGCAAAAGTCGTCGCCAAGGGCGCGGCGTTCCACCACGCTGGCCTCGCCTCCGAGCACCGCACACTCGTCGAAGACGCGTTCCGCGACAGACTCATCAAGTGTATCTGCGCCACGCCGACGCTCGCGGCGGGCGTCAACACGCCGAGTCGACGCGTCATCGTCCGCGACTGGCAGCGCTACGACGGCGACTACGGCGGCATGAAACCGCTCGACGTCCTCGAAATCCACCAGATGATGGGTCGTGCCGGCCGCCCGGGACTCGACCCCTACGGCGAGGCAGTCCTCCTCGCTAAAGACGCAGATTCGCGCGACGAACTGTTCGAACGGTACATCTGGGCCGACCCGGAGGACGTCCACTCGAAACTCGCCGCCGAACCCGCGCTTCGGACACACTTGCTGGCGACCATCGCGTCGGGGTTCGCCCACACCCGCGAAGGACTCCTCGAATTCCTCGACCAGACGCTCTACGCGGCACAGACCGACGACCCGGAGCGATTGGGACAGGTGACAGACCGGGTCCTCGACTACCTCGAAATCAACGGGTTCGTCGAATTCGAAGGCGAGACGATTCAGGCGACACCTGTCGGTCACACCGTCTCGCGCCTCTACCTCGACCCGATGAGCGCGGCCGAAATCATCGACGGACTCGAATGGGCGGCGGACCACCGAACTGAGAAACTGCGGGCGCTGGCGGGCGAGACGGACGACGCGCCGAAACGCGAGCGGAAGTCCGAACCCGACGAAACTGCCGGCTTCCAGAAGGCCAGCGAGATGAGAAGCGCCGGCGACGACGGCGGTGACGACGGCGGCGACGACGACGAGTTCGAGACGGACATCACCTATCCGACGCCGCTCGGCCTCTACCACCTCGTCTGCCGGACGCCGGACATGTACCAACTCTACCTCAAATCCGGTGACCGCGAGACGTACACCGAGCTGTGTTACGAGCGCGAACCCGAGTTCCTCGGGCGCGTCCCCTCGGAGTACGAAGACGTCGCCTTCGAAGACTGGCTCTCGGCGCTCAAGACGGCGCGCCTCCTCGAAGACTGGGTCGGCGAAGTCGACGAAGACAGAATCACGGAACGCTACGGCGTCGGACCGGGCGACATCCGCGGGAAAGTCGAGACGGCGGAGTGGCTTTTGGGCGCGGCGGAACGCCTCGCCGCCGAGTTGGACCTCGAAGCAGTCTACGCGGTCCGCGAGGCGAAAAAGCGCGTCGAGTACGGCGTCCGCGAGGAGTTACTGGACCTCGCAGGCGTCCGCGGTGTCGGCCGAAAGCGTGCCCGGCGACTGTTCGAAGCAGGTGTCGAGACGCGCGCTGACCTGCGCGAGGCGGAGAAGTCGCGCATCCTCGCCGCCCTCCGCGGGCGACGAAAGACTGCCGAGAACATCCTCGAAGCGGCGGGTCGGAAGAACCCCTCGATGGACGATATCGACGAGTCCGACGCGCCGGACGACGCCGTCCCCGACGACACGGGATTCGAGACGGCCAAAGAGCGGGCCGACCAGCAGGCCAGTCTGGGTGATTTCGAATGAGAGTCCTCGAAGCGCAGGCCACCGTCTCGGACCTCGACGCGTTCATCGCCACCGTCGGCGACGTCTCCGAGGAGACAGGCGCGACGATTCAGGCGTTCGACGCCCGGTTCGTCGTCGGCCGTGACCACCTCGAACTGGCGGTGGAACTCGCTGACCGGGCAATCGCTCGCGGCAACGAAATCGCTCGCGACAGGGCCGTCGAATTCATCCTCTACGCCAGCGGACGCCGACAAATCGAGCGAGCCTTCGAGATGGGTGTCTCTGACGGAACGCACCCAGTCGTGATTATCGTCGACGGCGGCGACGAGGGCGCGGCAGAGACGGCGCTCTTCGACCGTCTCGAACTCGAACCCGCGACGACACTCGGCGAGTACGACGAGTCGCTCGTCCGCGACTTCTTCGACGTCGGTGACGCCGAACTCACCGCAGCGAACGGCGACCTGCCAGCGCTCGTCAAAGAACGAGTTGCACTTCTCACGGTGGAACGCTGAGGTCATACGGGAGGTACATTATCTACAAAATCGACCGCTGTCTTGCGGTTTTTCCACCCGAAACGAACCCCTTAGATTTGTAAAACGAACCCCTTCGTTTCAACTGGAGAACAGGGCGACGGGGTGCCCTGTCAAGCGTAGAACGCAGAGAAGTAGTCCCACCAGGATTCGAACTTCCGGGAGTCACCTCCCGACGTTCGAATCGCGAGACCAGTATAGTCCCACCAGGATTCGAACCTGGGTCGTTGCCCCCAGAAGGCAACAGGATTGGCCACTACCCCATGGGACTTCGCATCATCTCGTAATTCGCGGGTATTTGTAAACGTTGCGTGTCGAGAGAGCCGTGTCATCGCTTCGCAGTCAGTCGGATAGACGTGCATAAACCGCCACCTATTTGCCCTCGTTCTATCCATTGTCGTGTATGTACGTCGGACGATTCGTCGTCGTCGGTCCCGGAATCGGTGCGTATCGTGTCTCCTCTCGGTCCTTCCCGAACCGACAGGTCGTGGAGCGAGATGGAACACTGACCGTCGGGCCGACGCCCGATGCACCGGAGACTGACAACCCCTACATCGCCTACAACTGCGTCCGCGAAGGCGGCGACTACGTCGTCGTCGGTAACGGGTCACAGGTCGACCCCATCGCGGAGAAACTCGACATGGGCTACACGCCGCGTGATGCCCTCGCGGAGATTCTGCTCGCCCTCGACTACGAGAAAGACGACTACAACACGCCGCGTATCGCCGGCGTCGTCGGTGCCGACACCGCCTTCATCGGCATCGTCCGCAAGGACGCCCTCCTCGTGGAGGAAGTCGAAGAACCGACGCTCGTCGCAACCTACGAAGAAGACACGCCCCGAGCGTTCGACCTGACCGCCGACAGCGCCGCCGACGCCGCCCGCGAACTCTACGACCACGAGTTCGAACACGCCGTCTGTGCCGCCGCCGCGACGGTGGATGAGTCTGTGGAGACGGCGTTCTACAACGGCGAATAACCACCCTTCGGCGAGCGCGGGTGGTGGCCGTTCGCCCCCGAACTTATCAATCTCCCAACCGTACTTCGAGCCATGCGTCTGGGCGTCATCTCGGACGTGCATGGAAACCTTCCAGCACTCGACACCGTCCTGTCGGACATGCCATCGGTCGACCACGTCGTCTGTGCCGGCGACGTCGTCGGGTACAACCCGTGGCCCGACGAGTGTGTCACCGAACTCGTCGAACGCGGAGTTCCGACCGTCTCGGGGAACCACGACCGGGCGGTCACCGCCGGGACCGGGTTTCGGTTCAACAGTCTCGCCGCCGCCGGCGTCGACTTCGCCCGCGACGAACTCTCTCCGTCGTCACTGGATTGGCTCACGTCGCTTCCAGAGACGAAGACACTCTTCGGCGGGCGCGTCAAACTCGTCCACGGCCACCCAGAGGACCCAGACCGCTACACCTACCCCGACGACTTCGCTCCACGCCTGCTAGACGGCGAAGACCTGCTGGTGATGGGCCACACTCACGTACAGGGTCACCGCATCTACGACGACGGAATCGTGTTGAACCCGGGGAGCGTCGGCCAACCGCGCGACGGCGACCCCCGAGCGGCCTACGCCGTCGTCGATTTGGACGCGACGACAGTCGACGAACGCCGCGTCACCTACGACATCGACCGCGTCGCAGAACGCGTCCGCGAGGTCGGACTCCCAGAGCGAATCGGGAGCAGACTCTACGAGGGTCGGTGAGCACGACGCGAAGAAATCGGCGGGGCGAACCGAGCGTCAGTTCGAGACGGGGCGGAGTTTCGCCGAGAAGTGCCGGAGTTCCTTCATCGGCGGTTCCTCGACGATTTCGAGGCCCTCGTACTCGTGGGCCGTCTCCATCGCCTTCGCCGCCGTCTCGGCGATGTGTTCGAGATGTTCTCGACTGTAGGTCCGGCGGGGGAGTGCGAGGCGAACGAGGTCAGGTCGGTCGGTGCCGGGGAAGGCGAACCCGCCGAGTTCGACGCCGCGAACGCCACCCTCGCGGTAGAGCGCGCAGACGAGTTCCTGTCCGGGATACTTCTCTTTCGGGACGTGCGGGAATATCTCGCCGGCGTCGAGGTAGACGGCGTGGCCACCTGTCGGGAGATAGACCGGGACGTCTTCTTCGGAAAGCAGGTCACCGAGTTCGGCCACCTGTTCGACACGGTCAGAGACGTACGGCGGCGTGACCGCTTCGCGCAGGCCGACGGCCATCGCCTCGATGTCGCGACCCGAGAGGCCGCCGTAGGTGGGAAAGCCCTCGAAGAGAATCGCACGCTGTTTGGCGTGTTCGAACACCGTCTCGTCGCGCATGGCGGTGAACCCGCCGATGTTGACGAGGGCGTCTTTCTTGCCGGACATCGTGATGGCGTCGGCGTGGGCGAACTGTTCGCGTGCAATCTCCGCGACAGACCAGTCTTCGTAGCCTGCTTCGTTCTCCTTGATGAAGTGGGCGTTCTCCGCGAATCGGCAGGCGTCGATGACGAACATGGCGTCGATATCCTTCGCGAACTCGGCGACGGCGCGAATGTTGGCCATCGAGACGGGTTGGCCGGCGACGGAGTTGTTCGTAATCGTCTGGACGACGACTGGAATCGCGTCTGCACCGACTTCTTCGACGAGGGCGTATCCCGCGTCGATGTCGAAGTTACCCTTGAACTTCTCGTTGGAGTTCGGGTCACGGGCGGCGGGCGACGGGCAGTCGATGGGTTCTGCACCCTGATTGACGACGTGTGCCCGCGTCGTGTCGAAGTGTGAGTTGTTCGGAACGACGTCGCCGTCTTCGAGGAGGACACCGTAGAGGACGTTCTCGGCACCGCGGCCCTGATGGGTCGGGATGACGTACTCGAACCCCATCACGTCGCGGACGGACTCTGCGAGTCTGGCGAACGATTCGCTGCCGGCGTACGCCTCGTCACCGCGAATCATCGCTGCCCACTGGTCGGCGGACATCGTCCCCGTCCCCGAGTCGGTCAGCAAGTCGATGTAGACGTCGCGAGCGTCGAGATTGAAGACGTTGTACCCAGCCCGTTCGAGGGCCGCCTCTCGTTCCTCGCGAGAGGGGAGTTCGATGGGTTCGACCATCTTTGCCTTGTACGAGCGCATACCCAGAGACACACCGGCGAATGTGAAGAAGGCTGTAGGCAGAAAATCGAGGGACTGAGGCCGTTTCTCGCCGTTCGTGGACGAGACTGTACATCGGTGCTGTCGTTTCCTTGAACACCGCTTCGAGTGGTAGTGACTACTCGACGGTGAGACAGCAGAGGCGGGTCATCTCCAGTAGAAACAGCGTCCGGTCGTGGAGGAGCAGTCGGGTTAGAATTCGTCTTGGATGATTTCGAGTGTCTCTTCTCGGTCGTCCCACGCGACGAAGATAGCGACGGACGTCGCGGAGGTGATGACGTCGTGGATGTTGATGCCGGCGTCGGAGAGCGGTTGGACGATGTCGAGGATGACGCCCGGACGGTTCGGGAGTTCGCCGCCGGTGACGCGGATGACGGCGATGTCGTCTTCGACGGTGACAGACGACAGGGCGTCGTCGGCGATGACCCGGTCGTGGAGCACTGCTTCGGCCCGGTTGGCCTCGTCTTCGGTGACGTAGAACGTGACGGAGTCCATCCCCGACGCGACGGAGTCTACGTTGATTTGCTCGTCGCGGAGGGCGACAGAGAGGTCCGCGAGGATGCCCGGCCGGTTGCGAATCGCCCGGCCCGCGACGGTGAGACAGGCCAGCGGTTCTTCCTGCATGTCGATGAGGTTGTGGAACTCACCTTCGATGAGCGTCCCCCCGGTGAGCAAGTCGCCGTGCTGGTAGTGGACGACGCGTACGTCGAGCGCTTCGTCCTTGTACGAGAGTGCCGACGGAGCGACGACTTCCGCGCCACGGAACGAGAGGTTGCGGAGTTCGTCGACGGTGATACGGCCGACGTTGCGCGCGCCCTCGACGACGCGTGGGTCACCCGTCATGACGCCCTCGACGTCCGTGACGATGACGACTTCGTCGGCGTCCATGTACTTCCCGAGCATCACGGCGGAGGTGTCGGACCCACCGCGTCCGAGCGTCGTCACTTCGCCGTCGAGGGTCTGTGCGAGGAACCCCGTGATGACCGGGACGACGCCGTCTAACTCCGCGGCGAGTTTCTCGGCGCGTCGCTGCGTCTCTTCGACCTCGACTTCGCCGAGTTCGTTGGTGATGACCGGCCAGTCTTCCGACCCGGGTTCGACGAACAGGGCGTTGACACCGCGGGCCGAGAGGGCCGCTTTCAACATCCGGACGCTCGTCCGTTCGCCCATCGAGACGATTTCTGCCCGGTCTTTGTCGTCCGCTTCGAACTTGATTTCGTCGAGCAAGTCGTCGGTGGTCGACCCCATCGCCGAGGCGACGACTGCTATCTCGTGTCCCTTCTCGACTGCCGCCGCGATGGAATCTGCGGCGCGGTTGATTCGGTCACCACTCCCGAGAGAGGTGCCGCCGAACTTCGCGACTACGCGCATCGTCCCTCCGAATGGGGGTGCTTCGACGTCTGGTGCTCAATCATGCGAGGGGCTAACGCGGGGGCACGTATAACTATGTCCTCTTTTTCAACCGTTGCCGACTTCCCCGAATCCGAGGACGAGACGAGGCCTCTCGGCCGTCTCTCGGTGCGGAGGTTTATGAACGATGGAGCGGAACCATTCGACATGGAAGTCAGAGACGCCGTCGATTCCGACGCCGAAGCAATCGCCGCCGTCGCCGACGCGCCGACGCGGGCGATGCGTCGGTTGATACGCGACCGAACCGTCCGGGTCGCGACGGACGACAGCGGTGCCGACCCGAACGTGGACGCGCCGGTGGCGGACGAACCCGTCCTCGGGTTCGTCGGGTTCGACGTTCGCGACGGTGTCGTCCACGTCACGCGTCTCGACGGGACGGACGACGCGACGCGTCGCCTCCTCGAAGAACCCCTCCGATTCGCCAGTACCGAAGGACTGCCGGTCGAAGTCCTCGTCGTCGAGTCTGAACCGTCGCTTCGGGACGCGGTCAAACAGGCGGGGTTCGAGCGCGTCGGCGACGGGCCGAGGTTCGACGGCTATCCGACGATTCGATACCGGCACACGGAGACGACGTAATCGCCGGTGAGAAAACGGAGTTCGAGTGGAAGCGAAGGGGTTCAGTCGTCCGCGGGCGGTGCGTCCGCCGGCACTTCGTGGTCGGAGATTCTCGCCATCGGTGCGAGGAAGGCAGTCGGGTCGAACTCCTCGAGAGCGTCGCCATCGGCCACGCGAGTCGGCCAGTCCGGGTTGGCGAGCGCACTCGTCCCGAGTGTGAAGAGGTCGACACCGGCGTCGACAGTCTGCCGTGCTGCGTTGGGGTCGCCAAGCCCACCGTTGGCGACGACGACTGTTCCGTCTTGGACGTACTCGACTGCCGCGTCGGCGAGCGTCGGTCCGTCGTCACCGAACGCGGGAGTGGTCGCATCCGGTTCGGTCGTGTGGACGTAGTCGGCACCGGCCGAGGAGAGTTCCGCGAAGAAGACTGCGGCGGCGTCCTCGCCTTCGGGCCACTCGTAGCTGTCGTCAGTCACCTTGGTCTGTGAGACACGAACGCCGACGACGAAGTCGTCGGGGACTGCGTCGTCGATGGCCGAGACGACTTCTGCCGGGAATCGAACCCGGTCTTCGGGCGTACCACCGTACTCGTCGTCTCGCTGATTCGCGTCGGCCGCGAGGAACTCGTTGAGGAGGTAGCCGTTCGCACCGTGGACTTCGACGCCGTCGAATCCAGCCTCGACTGCGTTCGTCGCCGCGTCGACGAACCCCTCGAGGACGACTTCGAGGTCCGCTGCAGTCGCCTCCTTCGAGACGGCGAACTCCCCGCTCCCGCCGTAGGGTTCGGCCTGCTCACCGGCGGGTTGGACCGGTGACGGCCCGAGTGTCACCTCACCGTCGACGTGTGGATTACCCTGTGACTGTGCGCCAGCGTGCATCAACTGCGCGAAGATGGGTGTGTCGGCGTCGTGAACGGCGTCTGTGACCTGCGTCCACGCCGCGACGTGGTCGTCCGTGACGAGGCCGGGTTGGTTGAGATAGCCCTGACTGTAGGCGTCGTCGGTGTAAACGCCCTCGGTGACGAGGAACGAAAAGCCGCCGTCGGCGAACTTCGCGTAGTACCGTGCCATCTCGTCGGTCGCTCGGCCGTCGGCCGACGCACTGACACGAGTCATTGGTGCGAGACCGGCACGGTTCTCCAGTGTGAGGTCGTTCACTGTCGTCGCGTCGAACAGCACATCGTCAGACATCACCTGCGTTCCGAACGCGACGATGAAAAGGAGACGGCGGTCTGGTTCGCGAGAGCCACATCCGTCGTGGTACCACCCCACACCCGTGGCCGGTGTTACGAGAACTTTCTGACCGTCATGTTCAGCGTGTCGAGGTCCACGATGGGCGCGTATCCCGAGTCTGGGTCGATGTTGACGGACTTCTGGAAGTCGGTCTGGGCCTGCCAGCACCCGGAGTTGACCGCGAGGACGTTGTGATACTTCCCCCATCCGAGTTTGTGGACGTGGCCGGTGTGGAAGATGTCGGGGACGTCCTCCATGACGAGATAGTCGAGTTCCTCGGGGGCGAGACGCGTGTGTCCACCGAACTGCGGCGCGACGTGTCGCTTCTTCAGAAGCTGATACATCGCCTTGTGCGGTTCGTCGTAACTCGCCTTCTCGGACGGGAGTTCGGCGATGACTTCGTCCAGCGAGACGCCGTGGTACATGAGTATCTTGACGCCTTCGAGCGTCACCATCGAGGGGTTAGACGTGATTGTGGCGTCGTGGGCCGACATGATGTCGCGTAAGTTGTCGTCGAATCCGGGTTGTGGTTCTGCGAGACGAACCGCGTCGTGGTTGCCCGGAATCATCACGATATCGAGGTCACCCGGCACCGACTTGAGGTGCTCCGAGAACGCGCGGTACTGGTCGTAGATGTCGATAATGTCGAGTTCCTCGTCCTGATTCGGGTAGACACCGACGCCTTCGACCATGTCGCCGGCGATGAGGAGATACTCGATATTTTCGGCTTCCTCGGTGTGAAGCCAATCTGCGAAGCGGTTCCACGCACCCTCCATGAACTCCTGACTGCCGACGTGGACGTCGGAGATGAGCGCCGCCTGTACGTGACGGTCTGCCGTGTTCGGACGGTAGCTACGCGGCACGTCCGGGAAGTGCAGCGAATCGACGAAGAGGATACCCGCGTCACCCGAGAGCGTCCCTTGGACCGCGATACACTCGTCCATGAGGAGTTCGGACACGTTCGCGGCGATGTCCTTGTCTTTCATCACGAGACACGGGAAGGTGCCAGTCGTGTCTTCGAGGTCGATTATCCAGTGGCCGCTCTTGGTCGACCGAACGTCGTCAACGAGACCGATGAGTTCGGCGTCTTCCCCGCCAGACATCTTCGAGATGGCTTTCGCGGGGCGGTGGTTGACCCGCCCACGAAGCATCTTCGAGAGCTTCTCGTACCGGTCGCGGAACACCTTCACGAAGTCGCCGTACTCGCCGGTTCCGGTCGACTGCCCGGTCATGTCGTTCGCGATGTCGAGCGAGCGAAGCGAGGAGTCCGTGTTTCGTCCGCTCGCCGACCGGTCTGCGTTTCGTTCACTCGCCCCACCCTCTGTTTCAGGTGGAGTCGAATCGCCAACAGGTTCGTCTCTATCGGTCGATGTTGCAGCGGAAACAGGGGGGTCTTCAGTGGCTGGACCGCTGGCCGATTCGGTCCCCGGTGGGTCCGAGGCGGGTGCCGACGCGAGCACCTCGCGGACGTGGTCGGTCGTGATGCGAAGCGCGTCGTCCGGAACCGACTCGACGACTCGAGTGAGCGTCACGCTCGGGTTCTCTGACCCGGCGATGAGCGTCACGGCCTCGCGTTCGGCGTTGTAGCCGCGACTGACGAGTGCCCGAACGATGCGCGCCGGCGTCTCCTGTGGCACACGCCGGAATCGGCGGAGCGGAGCAAAAAGGATGCCGAAACCCAGAACGTTGAAACCCGGCCCGGGTATACTGAGGGTGATGAGTGCCGACGACGACCGCCCGCCGTTCGACGAGGCGAGAGGCGGTCCCGACCCCGACGAAGGACTTCTCAAACGACTTCGGACGGCGGACGACGGCCCACTCTTATTCGTTCGCGAGGCGCTCGTCAGCGCACTCGCGGTGCTCGCCGTCGGGTTACTCTTGTTTGCTGTCAGCGGTGTGTGGCCACCCATGGTCGCCGTCGAGAGCGGAAGCATGGAACCACACATGCACAAAGGTGACCTCGTGTTCGTCACGGGTCCCGAGCGCTATGCGCCCGACGCTGCAGTCGAAGGCACCTCCGTCGTCACCGCCGAGACGGGTTCAGAAGTCGGCTATCGGACCTTCGGCGACGCCGGGAACGTCATCGTCTACGACAATCCGGGTGTCGGCGGCCCACCGATTATCCATCGGTCCATGCTCTGGGTCGAAGAAGGTGAAAACTGGTACGACAGAGCGAACCCCGACTACATGTCGGCGTCCAACTGCGAGCAACTCGCACACTGTCCGGCCCCGTACGACGGGTTCATCACCAAAGGTGACAACAACCCCCGCTACGACCAGGTGAGCGGTATCAGCGACCCTGTTCGCGCCGAGTGGGTACAGGGTGTCGCGCGCGTTCGCATCCCGTTCCTCGGGTGGGTCCGCCTGACGCTCGCCAGTACGATGTCGTCGACGACACCGATTACCCCAGTTCCAGTCCCAGTCGAAGACGTGCCAAGCCCTGCCGACCCTGCTGGCTCGAACCACGTCGCAACGCCGCCGCTGGCGGCGTAGAGAACGGTAAAACGTTCGCACCCACGTTCTGATTCCGAATCAGTTGTCGAACCGCGCCTGCACGAACGGTTGGGCACTCTCGATGTCTCCGAGGCGCGAGTCGGTCAACAGGACCGCTTCCGTCTCGTCGATAGGAACGGAGAGGCTGATTTCCTTGGTTCGGCCGTAGCGACCCTTGGAGACGACGACGGCGTTGACGATGCCGAGCATGTCGAGTTCCGAGATGAGGTCGGTGACGCGACGCTGTGTGAGGACGTCGGCGTCTATCTCCTCACAGAGGCGCTTGTAGATGTTGAACACCTCGCCGGTGTTGATGTTGCGGACGCCGTTCTTCTCGAGGAGGATGATGGCAAACAGGACGATTTTCGACTGCGTCGGGAGCGTCCGGACGACTTCGACCACCCGGTCGAGTTCGATTTTGTCCTGTGCCTGTCTGACGTGTGCTTCTTCGACGGTGTCGGCCTGCCCGCGTTCTGCGAGTTCGCCGGCAGTTCGGAGTAAGTCGAGTGCCCGGCGTGCGTCACCGTGTTCCTGCGCGGCGAACGCCGCACACAGCGGGATGACGTCGTCGGTCAGCGCGCCACCTTTGAAGGCTACGTCGGCGCGGTGCTGGAGGATATCTCGGAGTTGGTTGGCGTCGTACGGCGGGAAGACGATTTCTTCCTCGCCGAGGCTCGATTTGACCCGTGGGTCGAGGAAGTCGGTGAACTTCAGGTCGTTCGAGATGCCCATGATAGAGATGCGCGAGTTTTCCAGTTCCGAATTCATCCGCGAGAGGTTGTAGAGCGTGTCGTCGCCGGATTTCTCGACGAGTTTGTCGATTTCGTCGAGCATGATGACGACGACGCGTTCTTTGTAATCGACGGCGTCGAAGAACGTCGTATAGACGCGGTCTGTCGGCCACCCCGTCATCGGTACCGTCTCCATCTCGTCGGCGTCCTCGGAGAGTTCTTCCGCGCGTTCGTCTATCTCGGCAATCGAGTCGTAGGGGGTGTCTTCGAGTGCGTTCGGGTTTTCTGTCGCCCGCGTGCGCATCTCGTCCAACTCGTCGAGTTCCGCCTCGATGCGCTCGAAGTTCTTCTCGATGAACTTGTTCGCGAGTTGAGCCAGGACACGATACTGGGTATCCGTCACCTCGCAGTTGATGTATTCGACTTCACACGGGACGTCGTACTTCATCGACGTCGATTCGAGTTCTTGGCTGACGAACTTCGCACTCGCTGTCTTTCCGGTCCCCGTCTTCCCGTAGATGAGGATGTTCGACGGCGTCTCGCCGCGGAGGGCGGAGACGAGAATCGTCGCCATCTGGTTGATTTGGTCGGTACGGTGCGGGAGTTCGTGCGGCGTGTACGAGGGGCGAAGGACCTCCTTGTTCTCGAAGATGGGTTCGCCCGCGAGTAAATCGTCGAAGAGGCCTTTCGACCCGTCGTCGTCGTTCAGGACGACTTTGTCGAGTCCGACGTCCGGGTCTTTGTGCTGGTCCACGCCACCGGACTGTGTCCGGTTGTCTGCCGAGGTTTCCTCGGCAACGTCGTCGGCCTCCGTCTCGTGGACCGACGGAACCTGTTCGTCGACGTCACCAGACTCTGTCTGGTGGGCTGACGAACGGAGTTCGTCAACGCCGTCCTCCTCGTCGGGGACGTCCGTGTCGGGACCGATGCTGGCCTGGATGTCGATGTCCTCAGCGGAGACGCTCGACGCGTCACCACGCCCGTCGGCGTCGTCCGCCAGGGTATCCCCCTCTCCGTTCCGGCTTTCGCCTGGTGTTTCTTCCTCGTCCATCGTGTATGCCCCCTCGTTTCAAGTGGAATGTGCGCCCAAAACGGCCCAGAGAGAGTATGTAACCGGTGATGACCGGTTTCAACTCCGATAGCCACAGAAGGCGCTTCCAGATGATGCAAAGGAACCAAACGAACAGTTGGTACAAAAGTCTTACTTCTCCGACTCGTCTACCGGGTGAACACCGCGAAATCGGCAGATGAGAACGGTTTCGACACGAACAGTCGTCGGTCGTTCGAACCGAACACTCTGGACGAAAAGGACGTGACGTGATGAGTTTGGACGGTGTGATTCGGATGCGTGTGGACGACGATTCGGCAAGTGAGCCGGGTGGTGCCGCGTCGAGGCTACCGAACGCGATGTCGTTCGACCTGAAGTGATGCCCTCGGGGGGTGGACGGTAACGCTCCAGTGCGTGAGTCCGTCGGAAATGTGGACCGTTCGGTCGGGGTCGAACCAGCGATGACCCGGACGAAGGTATCGTCGGTTGCTGGCATCCGCGTCGGTCCGATGCTGAGGCGTCCGTGTCGGTCCGATGCTGAGGTGACCGACGCGCACAAGAGTTGCGTGCCGTGACGTCGTCCTCGAATCGAGTAACAGACGGGGATCGCCCGGCGCCGAACCCACAGTTCGGTGTGAGTCGAGCGACACGAGTGGTTCTCGTGGACTGGAATCGAGTTCGTGTCGACGGAGATGGTCCTAGCCGACTCGAAAAATTGGGTCCCGTAACCCCTTGGTTTCGTGTGGAAACCGGTGAATCACTGTATCGAATAATCCGAGAGCTTGAGGGCCTGACGAGGGTGATTAACCGACGGTTTCGAGCGAATATAAGTGGCTGATCTCCAGTTCGACGGGAAACCCCTGGGTCTCGATGCCCCCACACCCCTTCATTTCGATTGGAGACGAGAATAGGTGGGGAGGGGGTCTCGGCTGGTTCTACAAAGGGGTGGTTTTATTACACGTCACTGGCTACCAAACCCGTAGTAGAGGAAGAATTGTTTTTATTGTTACCACGGGTTAATGAATTAACAGCTGACCGCCGTCTAGCGGTTCACCCGACCCCACCCTCTCGGGCCGTTCCACCTGAAACGAAGGGGTGGGGGTGTTCGCCCCCGTCTATTTCGTGTGCATCGTGACCACTGCGCACGACTGGTGACGGCCCTGTCCGTTCTGTCGACGTTCGAGAACCACCCTCGGATGTGAGGTGACGCGCTCACACGTGTACACGGAAAGAAGACTATCTATCCCCCTCGAATTACCGAATCACACAGAGACCACGCCTGTCTCACCATCGTATCGGGCCGTTTCGAGGGGTTCGACCCGAAACGACACAGAATCCGGGTTTCACGTTTTATATCTGAAACTTGACTAGTGTCTGACGTAGTGCTTAAGTGAGTCCGGTTGGGTGATACCTCCATACGCCCTCCACGACGAGTTCGGGAGGAGCGGGAGGCCCAGGATGGGACTGCTTACAGACCTACGAGACAGCATCTCACGAGTCGTCGACCGGCTCTTTTCGGAGAGCGAGCCCAAGCGAATCGGAATCTATGGCCCGCCCAACGCCGGGAAGACGACTCTCGCAAATCGAATCGCCCGTGATTGGACCGGTGACGCAATCGGTCCAGAGAGCCACATCCCTCACGAGACTCGACGCGCTCGCCGAAAGGAGAACGTCGAAATCGAACGGGATGGCAAGAAAGTCACCATCGACATCGTCGACACGCCCGGTGTCACGACGAAAGTCGACTACAAAGAGTTCCTCGAACACGACATGGAGAAAGACGACGCCGTTCGTCGCTCCCGTGAGGCGACCGAAGGCGTCGCCGAAGCCATGCACTGGCTTCGCGAGGACGTCGATGGCGTCATCTACGTGCTCGACAGTACGAAAGACCCGATATCGCAGGTCAACACGATGCTCATCGGCATCATCGAGAGCCAGGACCTGCCGGTGCTCATCTTCGCCAACAAAATCGACCTCGAAGAGTCGAACGTCGAGCGTATTGCGAACGCGTACCCGCAACACGAGACGGTCGAACTCTCGGCACTCGAGGGAGAGAACATGGACGAAGTGTACGCCAAGATAGCGGAGTACTTCGCGTGATTCACCATGCCTGAAGCAACGGCCTCCGACAACGGCGCTGGCGGGGTTCAGATAGACCTCTTCAGTGGTAACCGGATGGCAAACCTCACGAGCATGGAGAAGATTCGCCTCATCCTCGATGGCGTCCGCGACGGGAACATCGTCATCCTCGAAGAGGGTCTCTCACCCGACGAAGAGTCCAAACTCATCGAAGTGACGATGGCCGAAATCAGCCCCGACGAGTTCAACGGCATCGAAATCGAGACGTATCCGCGCTCGCAGACCGCAGACCAGAGTTTCCTCGACCGACTCATGGGTCGGCAATCGACGCAGAAACTCACGGTCATCGGTCCGGCGAACCAGATTCAGACGCTCCACAAAGACGAGAATCTCATCAGCGCGCTCGTCTCACGGAAGTAGGAGGTCACCAACCACAACTCACGCGCCATCCGGCGCCCACATCTATCAATGCCACATCAATGCACGACGTGCGGAAAGGTGTTCCCTGACGGTTCGAAGGAGATGCTTTCGGGGTGTCCGAACTGCGGCGGAAACAAGTTCCAGTTCAAGCCCAAGACGGGCACTGGCGGTGCCGCGAAACCCAGTGACGACACTCCCACACGGAGCGGTGCCGGAACGCGGGACCTGACCTCCTCTGCGGCAGACGCAGTCCGAGAACGGGCCGAACAGACGGACGCCCGTCCCGACACCACAGACGAAGAGTTGACGGTCAGCGATTGGGTTCAGGAACGAGACGAGTCTGCACCGCCGGCGGATGCCGGTACACCCGACACGCAGACCGAACCTGCACCCGAACCGACCGCCGACCGAACCGGAGAAGACCCGTCACGAGAGTGGGGCGAGTGGCCCGACGCGCCAGACGACTCGCCCGCGTCCGACACGCCGCCTGCGTCTCCGTCGGACGAGCAACCACCCGAACCGTCCGCGTCGAAACCTCACATCCGCGCACGCGAGACGGACGAAGACACGTCGCAGAAGAGCGCCCGAAGCGACGTCGTCTCACCCGAGGAACTCGCTGCCGTCGACGAGAAGCACCGACGAGGTACAGCCGAACAACCGGGTGTGACGCCCGCTGGCGACGCCGACACACCGGAACGGCGGGAGGCAGCACGCGACGACGCGCCGCCGACAACCGACGGAACGACTATCGAACCCTCGTCGGACGAACGCCCGAATCTCGACGAACTCCGCGAAGAACTCAACGACCAGTTCGAGAGTATCAAGATCGTCAACCCCGGCCAGTACGAACTCAACCTCATGGAACTGTACGACCGGGACGAGTACATCATCTCGCTCAAAGAAGACGGCCGGTACGTCATCGAGGTTCCGGACTCCTGGGGACCGGGCTCCAGAGAAGACTGAGCGTCTCTGTCGCAGACGGGTCGCCCCGTCCGTCACCGCGCGCCGTTGCCTGCACCCCTCGACTTCCCGTGGACAGGTAGGCACAGCCCTCGCATAGGCACAATCATTATATACGGGAGTTGAGAGTATATTCTACTGGTGAGGCGCTATGTCCGACACCCAAACCAACAACAAGGTCGCCGAGTGGGCGGCGCTCGTGGGAGCGTCACTTCCGGAACCGCGACCAGACGACCCCGACTTCGACACCGCTGACGGCGCGCGGTGACGATTGTCACCGCCGCAACGGTCGGCGGACACTTTCACTTTCACCGTACTCTACGAACCCTTATCGGAGAGCGCGCGTAATCGCAACCGATGCCGGCCTCTGAGGACGTCGCGTACGTCGACCACCCGCTACTCGTCCCGTCGTTCATCGAGCGGCGACTCTATCAGATTCGACTCGCAGGCACCGCGCGCGACGACCACACCCTCGTCTGTCTCCCGACTGGCCTCGGCAAGACGACGGTCAGTCTCCTCGTCACGGCCGAACGGTTGTACGAAGTCGGTGGCAAGTCGCTGTTCTTGGCCCCGACCAAGCCACTCGTCCAACAGCACGCCGACTTCTACCGCGAGGCGCTCACCATCCCCGACGACGAAATCGTCGTCTTCACCGGCGACGTCCGTCCCGACGACAGAGCGGAACTCTGGGAAGAGGCCCAGATTATCATCGCCACGCCACAGGTCATCGAAAACGACCTCATCGGTAACCGAATCTCGCTCCGGGACGTGACGCACCTCACGTTCGACGAGTGCCACCGCGCGAGCGGTGACTACGCGTACGTCTACATCGCCGAACGGTACCACGCCGATGCCGAAAACCCACTCGTCACCGGGATGAGTGCCTCGCCCGGTGGCGACGAAGAGGCCATCCTCGAAGTGTGTGAGAACCTCGGTATCGCCGACGTGGAGGTGATGACAGAAGAGGACGCCGACGTCGACGAGTACACCCACGACACCGACGTCGAGTGGAACCGCATCCAACTGCCCGACGAGATTCTGGAGATACGCGACGCGCTCAACGAAGTCATCACCGACCGTCTGGAGAAACTCAAGGAACTGGGCGTCGCACGCTCGACGAAACCCGACGTCTCACAGAAGGACCTCAATCGGATGCGAGCGGAACTCCAGCGCCTGATGAACGCCGACAAGTCTGAGGGCTACAAGGGGATGTCGACGCACGCGGAGGTGATGAAACTCCGACGAGCGGTCGAACTCGTCGAGACACAATCTGTCGAATCCGTCCGTCGGTACTTCGAACGCCAGCGAAACGCGGCGCGTTCGTCCGGTGCGTCGAAGGCGAGTCAGCGACTCGTGGCCGAACCGAAGGTTCGCGAAGCGATGCGCAAAGCCGAGTCGTTCGACGACCTCCACCCCAAGTTCCGAAAGACGCGCATCCTCCTCGCAGAGACGCTCGGTATCCACGACGGAGAGCGCGTCATCGTCTTCACGGAGTCGCGCGACACCGCCGAAGCGTTGACCGAGTTCCTCTCGGAGAACTTCTCCGTCCGGCGATTCGTCGGACAGGGTGACCGAGAAGGCTCGGACGGGATGTCCCAGAAAGAACAACAGGAGACGCTCGACAAGTTCCGCAACGGCGAGTTCGAAGTGCTCGTCTCCACGTCCGTCGCAGAAGAGGGATTGGACGTGCCGGAAGTCGACCTGGTGCTCTTTTTCGAACCCGTGCCGACGGCCATTCGCTCGATTCAGCGCAAGGGTCGGACCGGCCGACAGGCCGACGGGCGCGTCGTCGTCCTGTTGGCGGAAGATACGCGCGACGAGGCGTACTTCTGGATTTCGCGTCGACGCGAGAAGACGATGCAAGAGGAACTTCGCGAACTGAAGAGTGCCGCACCCGAAATCGAGGCGGAACTCGACCACTCTCAGCGTGACTTAGCGGAGTTCGCCGGCGACGGTTCCACCGGAAACGAGGGGGTTGCGGACGGCAACGCGGCGGACTCGGGAACCGATGCGGACGCGAACTCATCTCCGGACCAACCCGCCGAGAACGTCGCCGCCGCCAGTGCGACGAACGGTCAGTCGGGTCTCGCAGACTTCGGACCGTCCGACGAGGAGTTGGCGAGGGCCGAACCCGACGACGATAGTGACGAGGAATCAGGCGACACCGCGACGAGCGAAGACGACTCTGGCCCCGAGGACGCCAGCGACGAAGCGTCCGGAACCATCGCCAAAGCGGGGTCCGACGACGGTGTCGAAATCGTCGTCGACCAGCGCGAACTCGACTCACACATCGCCCGGACGCTCTCGAAGCGCGACGACCTGACGACGCGACTCGAGACGCTCGCCGTGGGTGACTACGTCCTCTCTGACCGCGTCGCAGTCGAACGCAAGAGCGTCTCGGACTTCCTCGACACGCTCACGGGTGGGGACCGGTCGCTCTTCGACCAAATCGCGGACCTCACCCGCCACTACGCGCGACCACTCCTCATCGTCGAAGGCCGTGGTCTCTACGAGGAGCGCAACATCCACCCCGGTGCGATTCGCGGGGCGCTGTCGTCCGTCGCCGTCGACTTCGGCGTGAGCGTCCTCTTCACCGAGGACGAAGACGACACGGCCGAGATGCTCGCCACCATCGCGACGCGCGAACAGACAGACCGAGAACGGAACGTTAGCGTCCACGGCGGCAAGAGCGCGAAGACGCTGGACGAACAACAGGAGTACGTCGTCTCCGCCATCGCCGACATCGGCCCGGTGACCGCCCGAAACCTCCTCGAAGCGTTCGGGAGCGTCGAGGCGGTGATGACGGCGAACGAAGAAGATTTACAGGACGTCCGTGGCGTCGGCAAGGTCACCGCCGAGCGGATTCGAGAAGTCGTCGGGTCCGACTACCGCTGACCGTCGGGTGGGAATTTCTGTAGGCGTCGTTCCGACTGCCAACCAGCGATATCGCCAGCATCGCCCCGAGCGTCGTCGCTATCGGTCATTATTGTTGTACCAGAGATACTATTATGTGTCTGGCGTCCAATTTACTACTCGAACATGAGTAACTCTTTCTCGTCCACCGACATCCCGACCGGACAGCGCACGTTCTACGGTGACCCACAGCACGAATCGAGTCACGTAGACGACCAGGATATCTTCTGTGCGGCGGAACCTCGTGAGAACGAGCGCGAGATGTACGTCCACACTGACCACTACACCGTCGCGGACGACGACTTCGTCCGCGCCGAAACCGAGAGTCACCTCGTTCGCGCCGCCTAACTCGGCCGCGCGAGTCCGAACCAACGCGATAGCCGAGTCGCACAGTCGCACTCGATGGTCCGAGAAAGCGACCCACGGTCGGTGGGTCGACCCGCCGCACAGCACCACGTCTGATTTTCACAGGGCTGGTCGGCTAGCGTTTCGTCAGGGGGCGATTGTCACCGCTTCGTCAAGAGCGCGGTTGTCAGCGATTCGTCAAGGGCGCGATTGTCACCGGTTCGTCAGGGGACGATAGTCACCGGTTCGTCAGGGGACGATAGTCACCGGTATCGCCTCTGCGCGGAGGACTGTCTCTGCGGCACTGCCGAAGATTGCTCGTTCGACGGTACCGTCTTCGTGGTGGCCCATCACCACGTGGTCGTACCCGTGTGCTTCCACCACGTCGAGAATCTCTTTGCCGACTCTGTCGGCGTTCCAGACGTCGACTGTGAGGGTTGTCAGTTCCGGTTCGGCCGAGATGTTGGCCGAAGCGAGTCGCCCTCGTGCGTCGTCGAGAATCGCCTCGGTGGCGTCGGTCGGTTTGTTCGTAAAGTGGACGACGTGCAGTGACCCGCCCATCTGGCTGGCCATCTCGATGGCGAAGTCGAGGGCGCGTTTACTCGCGTCGGTGCCGTCGATGGGAATGAGAATCTGCATATCGGTAGAATGGTCGGGTGAAGCGTAAGTTCTCTCCTCGTTTCGCGGACGTCGAGTTCGGAGTAGGCGTCGGCTATCGGTCCAGTGCGGCGAGCGCCTCGGCCGCTTCACGTGCCGCGGCGAGGAACTCACGTGCGCGTCGCGGGTCGTCTGTCGACTCTGCCTGGTTTGCGGCCCACGTCAACGTCCGGACGAGCGATTCGCGCGCACTCGCAACCTCGTCAGACTGCGTCTGGCGGGGAGACGACGTTCGTCCTGTCGTCGCGGACGCCTCGGTCGGACGTGGGTCGGCCGTCGGAGACGCGTCTCGGGGTTGGCCTGGGTCGGCAGTGGCGTTCTGCGCCGCACCAGCAGCGATGTTGGATTGCCCGTCCGTTTCCTGTGCCGTCGCGCCGGCGGTGGCCCGTCCAGCGTCGTCGGCCTGTTGGGATGCCGTTGTCGCTTCCCCGGCGTCGGGCGTCGCTTCTGCTTCTGCGACTGCTTCGGCGGCACTGTCGGCGTCCGCGTCGGCGCTGGCGGCGGCCTGTCCCTGCGTCTGGCAGGTCGGACAGAACTCCTGTCCGTCGTAGCGGAAGATGGGGTCACCACACTGGTCGCAGTGTTTGTTCGTCATCGTCGCTCCCTTCAGGAGCAACTCGCTCATCCGCTGTGTCGAACGACGCTTCGATTCGTCGCGCTCGTACTTCTCCCGGAGTCGCTGACGTTCTGCCTCCTTGTCGAACTCGCTCATGAGGGGATGGACGCCGTGTACGTCGAAAAACCCCACGGCGTCGACTCGCACACGGGTACTTCGACGATTGACGTACATAAAATCGACAGACCGCGGTTTGGTGTTCGTTCCGAAACGTTTACTCGGAATCCAGAGCCACGTTAGTGTGGTATGACCAAAGTTAGCGTGATTGGCGCGGCTGGCACCGTCGGCGCTGCGGCTGGATACAACCTCGCACTTCGTGATGTCTGTGACGAACTCGTCTTCGTAGACATCCCGAAGATGGAAGACAAGACCGTCGGGCAGGCGGCCGACACGAACCACGGTATCGCGTACGACTCGAACACGGTCGTGACGCAGGGTGGCTACGAGGACACCGCCGGGTCCGACGTGGTCGTCATCACGGCGGGGATTCCGCGTCAACCCGGGCAGACGCGTATCGACCTCGCGGGCGACAACGCACCCATCATGGACGACATCGGTTCGTCGCTCGCCGAGTACAACGACGACTTCGTCTCGATTACGACGTCGAACCCCGTCGACCTGCTCAACCGACACCTCTACGAGACGGGCGACCGCGACCGCCACAAAGTCATCGGCTTCGGTGGCCGTCTCGACTCTGCGCGCTTCCGCTACGTCCTGAGCCAGCGCTTCGACGCACCGGTCAAGAACGTCGATGCGACCATCCTCGGTGAACACGGTGACGCACAGGTCCCCGTCTTCTCGAAGGTCCGCGTCAACGGAAACGACCCCGCGTTCTCCGCCGACGAGAAAGACGAGATTCTCGGCGACCTCAAGGAGTCCGCCATGGACGTCATCGAGCGCAAGGGCGCGACTCAGTGGGGCCCCGCGACGGGCGTCGCCCACATGGTCGAAGCGGTCCTGCACGACACCGGCGAAGTGCTCCCCGGGTCGCTCGTCCTCGACGGCGAGTACGGCTACGAGGACACCGCCTTCGGCGTCCCCGTCAAGCTCGGCTCGAACGGCATCGAAGAGGTCGTCGAGTGGGACCTCGACGACTACGAGGCTGACCTCATGGACGACGCCGCCGAGAAACTCCGCGACCAGTACAACAAAATCGCGTAACGCGGTCCTGTTCGCGACGACCCGACTTTTTTGGCAGTCATCTGCGTCTCCACGTCGGCCGACACAGGTGTCTCTGCCGGGCCAATCGTTTTCTTCTCACCAGTCGATAATTCACGTATGGCTACTCTTGGAGACGCGCCGACGGATTCGAACGCACGTGCCGACTCCGTCGAGTCGCGTCGCGTCTTCATCTTCCTCGTCGTCGCCTTCGGTCTCTCCGGGGCCACCGCGCTCGTCGTCTACGCGACGGGCGGGTTGACCGACTCCCCACAAGTCGCGTTCGGACTCCCGTTGTGGCTCGTCCTCGTCAGTACGTTCTACATGTTCTCACCGGCCGTCGCGAACGTCGTCACGCGCGTCGTCACCGACGAGGGGTGGGACAACCTGCGCGTTCGGCCCGCGTTCCGGTCGAACCTCCGGACGTATCTTCTCGCGTGGCTCGCACCCGGCCTGCTCACCGCCATCGGGACGGTGGTGTTCTTCGTCGTTTTCCCTGTGTATTTCGACCCCAACGCCTCGGCGTTTCGTGACGTCTTACCACCCGGTGCACCGCTGGAACTCGTCTTCGGCGTACAGGTTCTTCAGGGACTCCTCCTCGGTGCGACACTGAACACGGTGTTCGCCTTCGGAGAGGAACTCGGGTGGCGGGCGTACCTGCTCCAGAAACTGCTTCCCCTGGGCCGACGCCGCGCCGTCCTCGTGCTCGGTGTCATCTGGGGCGCGTGGCACTGGCCCATCATCGCGATGGGGTACAACTACGGCTTCGACTACGTCGGCGCGCCGTGGACCGGCTTTCTGGCGATGGTCTGGATGACGACGGCGACAGGGACGTTCCTCGCGTGGCTCGCGCTCCGTGCCGACTCGGTGTGGCCCGCGGCACTCGGTCACGGCATGATAAACGCCTTCGCAGGTATCGGCTTCATCTTCGCGACGTCCGGCGCACCGTCGCTGCTCGGCCCGACTGTCGTCGGCGTCGTCGTCGCCGTCCCGTGGGTGCTCCTCGCCATCGTCCTCTTGATTCGGTCACCGGTGTTTGGCACGTCACCGTCGGTCCGATAGGTTACAGTCGCCGCTTCAGTTGCTCGGCAGTCTTCTCGCCGACACCGGGAACGTCCGTCAGGTCGTCTATCGTCGCCTCGCGGACGCCCTCGACGCTGCCGAACCGCGTGAGAAGCGCGCGTCGCGTCTTCGGGCCGACGCCGGGCACGTCGTCGAGAACGGTCTTCACCTCGTCGCGGAGAGTCTGGTGATACTGGACGGCGAAGCGATGGGCCTCGTCACGGACGCGCTGGAGGACGTGCAGATGCGGGGCGTCGTCCGGCCAGTCGAAGGTTCGGTCCGGCGTGACCACCAACTCGCGGTCTTTGGCGATACCGACCGCCGGCACGTCCCACCCCGTCTCTTCGAGCGCGTCGAGCGCGGCGTTCAACTGCCCTTTCCCGCCATCGATGAGGAGCAAGTCGGGGTCAGGTCTGTCGTCGCGCCCTTCGAGTGCTCGCGTCGCTCGCCAGTGAATCAGGTCGCGCATGTTGGCGTAGTCGTCGTTTCGCTCGGTGAGTCGCCGCCGGCGATAGTCGGCCGTCTCGGCGCTCCCGTCCACGAAACAGACGTCGCTGCCGACGACGGATTTCCCCTGTGCGTGACTCACGTCGAAGCCTTCGATGCGGGAGACGCGACGCACGTCGAGATTCAACTCGCGGGCGAGCGTCGCCAGTCCGTCGTCACGGCCGGCACGCCGGCGGGCGTTCTTCAACGCCAGGTCGACCAGTTTCGCCTCGCGGCCCGCACCGGGGACGCGGACGCTCACGCCCTCGGATTCGAGCCACGAGACCACGTCCTGGTCGTCGGGATGTTCCGAGAGGACGACGGCGTCGGGAAGCGTGCGCTCCGCGTAGTACTGCGCGAGGAACGCCGAGAGGACCGCCGCCGTCCGGTCTTCTCCGTCCGGTGCGTCGAGGTGGTGTCGCGTCCGGTCGACTAACTGCCCGCGCTCGGCGTGGAGGCGGGCGACAGTCGCCGAGTCGCCGCGGAGGGAGACGCCGAGTACGTCGATTGCCCGTTCGTCCGACTGTGACGAGACGGCCGCTTCACCCGACCCGTGGAAGGATTCGACCGCTTCGAGTCTGTCGCGGAGGTTGGCCGCGCGTTCGAACTCTTCGTTCTGTGCGGCCGACTCCATCTCCCGGCGGAGTGGGTCCGAGAGGATGCCCGTCTCGCCCTCGAAGAACCGAACCGCGGACTCGACGTCCTCGCGGTAGGCGTCTTCGGCTATCTCGCCCGTACAGGGGGCGGTACAGAGACCCATCTCGTAGTCGAGACACGGGCGCGAGCGGTTCGCGTACTTGTGGTCCGAACACCCGCGAAGACCGTACGTCTCCCGGATGGCTTTGACCACCGTCTCGACGCGCCCCTTGTCGGTGTAGGGGCCGAATACTGTCGCCGAGTCTTCTGGGTCGCGAGTCACGTCGATTCGCGGGACGGGATGGGCGGTCAGTTGGACGAGTGGGTAGGATTTGTCGTCTTTGAGGCGGACGTTGTAGCGCGGTTGGTGACGCTTGATGAGGTTCGCTTCGAGGAGGAGGGCTTGCGTCTCGGTGTCCGTGACGGCGAAGTCGATGCCCGAACAGCGGTCGACCATCCGCGAGATACGTTCCGAACGAGGGTCGGCGTACGACCTGACACGAGCGCGGATGTCGACTGCCTTCCCGACGTAGAGCACCGTCTCGCCGTCGAAAAACTGGTAGACTCCGGGGTCCGACGGTAGTTCGCTGGCCCGTTCTCTGACCGCGCCTGCGTCCATCTGGCGGTGGTTACGCCGGGAAGGGCTTGAGGCTGACGCGTCTCGCGGACGCTTCCAGTGCCGACTACACGACACTCGGCCGGTTCGCGCCGCCGTCGCACCCCACGGCCGGCGGTGTCTCACGGCTTCCAACTCGTGTGGAGTGTACTTTCACGACCGATTCTGCCCACATAAAGTCCGCAGACGACAGCCTTGTGTATTCGTTATCGGACCTGATAATTCGCGGGAAAATTACTCGTGTGTGGATAGGGTACGTGGGTGCAAATGGGACTCGGAATCATCGCTCGCCTCCGCTCGTTGTTCGGCAGTCAGACGCCGTTGACCGACGGGGGAACCGCCGTCGTCTCGGCAGCGCCCGACCTGAACGTCGACGACGACGTCCTCCTCGACGGTGTCGGCCTACCGGCGTTCGTCCTCGACGCGGACGGCCGAATCGCTGCGTGGAACTCGGGTGTCGAGTCACTCACCGGAACGACCGCTCACGCGGCTCTCGGCCACCGCAACCTCGGCGAACTCTTCTACGGAACGCCGGGGAAGGACATCCTCGCGAAGACCGTTCTCGACAACCCCAACGGTGCGGAAGCGACCGATGGTGTCGAACTCGACGACGCGTCTCGGTTGCTCTACGCCCAAGAAGAAACGTTCGAGGACGCCAGCGCCGAGGTGTGTCACGCCCGCCACACCGCGATGCCGCTCTACGAAGACGACGAACTCGTCGGCGTCCTCCAGACTGTCCGCAACCGAACCGAGGAAGTCGAACGACACCGGAAAACCGAGGCGCTCGTCGGCGAAGTCGAACGGACGCTCACCGAACTGAGTCGAGGGAATCTCGACGCGCGAGCGGCCGTGAACGATGCGAACGGCGTCGACGACCAACTGCTCCTCGTGGTAGATTCGGTCAACGAGACGGCCCGGAACCTCTCGGAGTTGGCAGAGAACGTCGAAAACGAGACGGAGACGGCGACGGCAGCGGTCACCCGTGCCGCGTCCGCCGCCGACGCCATCGTCGACAACGTCGAACAACAGCGTGACCTGCTCGACGAGGGCGCGACACAGATGCAGCAGTTCAGCGCGACGATGGAGGAGGTTGCGGCGACGGCCGACGAGGTGGACACCGCCGCAAGAGAGGCGCGGACAGCGGCAGAAGACGGCCGAGAGGCGAACACCGAGGCACGGGCGGCGACAGAGAGCGTCGTCACGATGGGTGACGAACTCGTCACCCGAGTGACCGAACTCGGCGACCGGATGGACGACATCGAAGCAGTCGTCGAGGTCATCTCCGAAGTCGCAGAACAGACGAACCTGCTGGCGCTCAACGCCAACATCGAGGCCGCTCGTGCCGGACAGGACGGTGACGGGTTCGCCGTCGTCGCAGAGGAAGTCAAGTCACTCGCCGACGAGACGAGACAGCACACCGAAGATATCACGACGCAAATCGAGGGCATCCAGTCTCGTACCGACGACGCGGTGACCGCGGCGACGGAGTCGAACGACCGTATCGAACACGCCGACGAGAGTATCACCGAGATGCTTGAAGCGTTCGAGGAGATTGCGTCGTCGATAGACGTGGCCGCCGACGGCGTCACGGAGGTGTCGCGGGCGACGGACGAACAGGCAGAAGCAGTCGAAGAACTGACCGCGACCATCGAAGACGTGCGCGACCGGACCGTCGAGACGGAAGATGCAGTCGATAGCATCGTCACGGCAACCGACGAGAGCACGCAGGCGCTGTCGGCACTCGCCATGGAAGTCGAAGAACTGAGCGGCAATCGGGCCTGACAGGGCGAGCGATTGCTGTTTACCGCCGTTCGGACGGTGACGACCACGCCCTGCGTCCGGATGCGCTACGTGTAAGGCATCCCCGGCCGAATCACGCCCTATGAACGACGACACCGCCCAGCTTTGGCTGGTCGAGCGTTCTTACGACGACCGGGACCTCATCGTCCTCATCTACGCGACGACAGACGGCGAGTACGAACTCCGGAAAGAAATCGCGGCGGCCGTGATGCACCAGCGGCGACTGTCCACGACGGCCGCAATCGAGGCACCGGTCGAGAACCTCGAAGCGGTGACGGACGACGAACTCCGCGAACGCTACGCTGCCGAGGCGACGAAGATGTCGGAGTCGCACGACCCCGGCGACGAAATCTGAGTGCCGGGTCGGTGGGTTCGAGACGTGGCTCAGCGGGGCTGTCGCCACTGAGATGCGGTTTCGGTGTTATCGTGGCTGATTCCTGCACCTAAAACCCTTTAACCCAGTACGACACACGCCTGCCCATGGCCGCCATCGAACTGAACGGGGTGACGAAACGGTTCGAAGACGACGGAAGCGTACTCGATGCGCTCGTGCCGTCGTCCGAACCAGCCGTCGTGACCGCCGTCAACGACCTCTCTTTTACCGTCGAATCGGGAGAGGTATTCGGGTTTCTTGGTCCCAACGGCGCTGGAAAGTCGACGACGATTAACATGCTCTTGGACTTCGTGCGCCCGACCAGCGGGTCGATTCGGGTGCTCGGATACGATGCACAGGCCGAGAGCGTCGACGTCCGGCGACGAACCGGCGTGCTCCCCGAGGGATACGACGTCTACGACCGTCTCACTGGTCGCGAACACGTCGAGTTCGCCATCGAATCGAAAGAGGCCGACGACGACCCCGACGAACTGCTCTCCCGCGTCGGCTTAGACGCCGAGGCCGCCGGCCGCCGTGCCGGTGGGTACTCGAAAGGGATGGCACAGCGCCTCGCACTCGCGATGGCGCTCGCCGGGAGTCCGGACCTCCTCATCCTCGACGAACCGTCCAGTGGTCTCGACC
Source organism: Haloferax sp. YSSS75 (assembly GCF_046764215.1). Taxonomy (GTDB): domain Archaea; phylum Halobacteriota; class Halobacteria; order Halobacteriales; family Haloferacaceae; genus Haloferax. The sequence goes on along the minus strand of NZ_CP177206.1, from coordinate 2,929,667 downwards.
CTGCCGGTGCTCGTGAGATGCGCGACATCGTCCGCGAGGAGGCCGACCGGGGTGCGACAGTGTTCTTCTCCAGTCACGTCCTCGGACAGGTCGAAGCGGTCTGTGACCGCGTGGGCATCCTGCGGAAGGGCGAACTCATCGCCGAAGACAGTATCGACGGCCTTCGCGACAGAGTCGAAGCGGAGGCCATCCTCCGAATCGACGTGGAGGGTGACGCCGACGTCGATGCGGTTCGGGCGCTCGACGGCGTCTCGTCAGTCGACGCCGACGGTGACCGTCTCGTCGTTGGGTGTACCGACGACGCGAAGACACGGGTCATCAACGCCATCGAATCCAGTGGGGCGACAGTCTCCGACTTCGAGACTGACTCGGCGTCGCTGGAGGACATCTTCCTCGCGTACACGGAAGACGAGAAACAGGAGGTCGTCGCATGAGTCGTCTGCGACGACGAATGCGATTACGCCAGAGCTTCGCTCTGGAGGTGACGGCATGACGCTCGAATCCGTCGCGCGCAAGGACTTCCGTGACGCGCTCCGTTCGCGGTGGCTCTTGGGTCTCACGCTGTTCTTCAGCCTCCTCATCGGCGGGTCGACGACGCTGTTCTACGGCTACCTGCTGAAGGATGCCGGGGCGAACTCCGAAGCGTTGTTCGGTCTCACGACTGCTCCCGGCGGTCTGTTCAGCTTCTCGTTTGCAGGTATGCTCGGGTTCGTCCTCGCACTCATCGCGCTCGTCACCGCTCACGGGTCGCTCATCGACGAACGCGAGTCCGGGACGATGAAACTCCTGTTGTCGCTGCCGAACTCCCGGCGCGACGTGGTGCTCGGCAAGTTCGTCGGCCGGACGCTCGTCGTCATCGTCGCGATGCTCGTCGGATTCGTCATCGCGCTCTTCGCGATGCTCTTTACCGGCGGACAGGTCATGTTCACGTCCTTCGCGGGGCAAGTCGCCCTCTCTGGACTGCTGGCGACGGCGTTCGTCTCTATCGGTATCTGGTTGTCGGCGACGTCCGAAACACAGCGACAGGCGCTCTTCAGCACCGTCGGTCTCTACTTCATCTTCGCCGTCCTCTGGTCGACGGTTGCGACGGGCGTCCCACGCGTCCTCAACTGGGTGGCAGACAAGGTGCCGGGCGTCGAACAACTGGCCAGCGAGCAGATTGCGCTCATGCGGTTGTTCATCAAGTATCTGAACCCGCTTCGGGCCTACGAGACGCTCGTCGCGCAACTCTACGGGTCGGCCGCCGCCGCCCGTCTGTTCAAAGCGGGCCTCGCGGAGTCACTCGTCCTCCAACCCGTCCTGAAGGAGTCGATTCCGTTCTATCTCTCGACGCCGTTCATCCTCGCCGTCCTCCTCGGGTGGATAGTGATTCCACCACTGCTCGGCTACTGGTCGTTCGAGCGCGCCGACCTCTGAGCGCGCCGCGGACCGGGTTTTCTGCGTCGTTATTCGGGCGGGTAGTCGACGCCGCGTTCTTCGAGCAACGCTTCGAACTCGTCTTCTGTGAGTGTGGGGACGCCCTCCTCGTCGGCGTCGTCCCGTTTCGACTGCCCGGGATTCTCGCCGACGACGAGGTAGTCGGTGTTCCCCGACACCGACCCCGTCACGTTCCCGCCGTGAGCCTCGACGAGTTCGCGGACAGCGCTCCGACTCACCGCGAGCGTCCCGGTGACGACGAACGTCGTCTCGGCGAGTTCGTCGCCGCCCGCCTCGACGGGTTCGGGTGAGACGCCGTGGTCGAGAAGCGACCGAATCACGGCGCGGTTGTCTTCGTTCTCGAAGAAGTCACGGACGCGGCGAGCAACCGTCTCACCCACGTCGGGGACAGTCGTCAGGCGGGTTTCGAACGCGTCGAATCGCTCGACTGGCACGTCGGCCTCGATGGGGAACTCGTCGATAGACCCGAACTCGCGAGCGAGTTCACGCGCCGTCGCCTCGCCGACTTCGGGGATGCTCAACCCGACGAGGAACGAATCGAGTGACGGCGACTTCGACGCGTCGAGGGCAGAGACCAGGTTCTGTGCGCTCGTCTCGCCCCACCCCTCCAGTTCTGCGAGGTCAGAGACGGTCAGGTCGTAGAGGTCGGCGACAGACTCGACCAGACCCGCGTCGACGAGTTGGGCGACGCGTTCGCCGCCGAGGCCGTCGATATCCATCGCACCCTTGACGGCGAAGTGGCCGATGGAGGCTTCGCGCTGGGCCGGACAGGCGAGACCACCCGAACAGAACGCGAGTGGGCCATCCCTATCGACCGGACTCCCGCAGACGGGGCACTCGTCGGGGAACTCGTAGGTGCCACCGGCATCCTTGACGACTTCGACCACCTGCGGAATCACGTCGCCGGCGCGTTTGACGCGGACTCGGTCGTCGACTGCCACGCCGAGCGACTCGATTTCGTCCGGGTTGTGGAGCGTCGCCCGCGAGACGGTGACACCACCGACGTCCACCGGGTCGAGGAGGGCGACCGGTGTGAGTCGCCCCGTCCGACCGACCTGTACGACGATGTCGCGGACCGTCGTCACCTCGTGGCGGGCGGGGAACTTGTAAGCGAACGCCCACCGGACAGACCTGCTCTTTTCGCCCAACTGCTCGCGGGCGTCGCGGGAATCGACTTTGATGACGGTGCCGTCTATCTCGTAGTCGAGTTCGTCGCGAATCTCCAGCATTCGGTCGCGGTAGTCGATTGCGCCCTCGACGTCGTCCGCGAATTCGACGTGGTCGTCCGCCACACGGAGTCCCCAGTCGTGGAACCGTTCGAGTGCGGCACGCTGTGAGTCGGGCGTGACGCTCGCGTCGAGGACGTCGTAGAAGAAGACGGCGAGTGGTCGCTCGGCGACGACGGCGGGGTCGAGGTTGCGGAGCGTGCCGGCGGCGGCGTTTCGCGGGTTGGCGAAGGGGTCCTCACCCGCTTCGACGCGTGTGCGGTTGAGTTCCGCGAAGGCGGGTTTCGGCATGTACACTTCGCCGCGGACTGCCAGTCGTTCGGGTGGGTCGCCACGGAGCGAGAGTGGAACCGTCGGAATCGTCTTCACCTGCGCGCTCACGTCGTCGCCGCGTTGGCCGTCGCCCCGAGTCCCCGCGCGGACGAACTGGCCGTCTTCGTAGACGACTTCGACCGAGAGGCCGTCGAACTTGGGTTCACAGACGTAGGTGGCGTCTCCGACTTCGCGGCGGACGCGTTCGTCGAACTCCCGCAGGTCGGCCGCCTCGGTGCTCTGGTCGATAGAGAGCATCGGGGCGGTGTGTTCGACCGTCTCCAGTTTATCGAGCGGTTCGCCGCCGACGCGATTCGTCGGACTGTTGGTCGTATCCAGGTCGAACGCGCCTTCGAGGGCGACGAGACGAGAGAACAGGGCGTCGTAGGCCGCGTCGGAGACGAGTGGGTCGGCCTCCACGTAGTAGCGGTGGTCGTGTTCGCGGATGGCCTCGCGAAGGAGTTCGGCCTGTCGCTCGGCGTCTTCACGCACGAGCGATTCGGCGGGTTCGAATTCGGTCGGGGGGTCCCGAAGATACGGGTTCGAATCGGCGTCGGCGTCACTCATTGGGTGACGTGTCGGACGGGTGGCGGGTAAACGCTCCGGGGCGACTTCGGACTGCGGATATCTCAGGCGAAGAGATACGCGACACCCAGTGCGGTCATGAAGATGCCGCCGAACCGCGTGAGCGTCACGTTCCACTCGGCAGGTTCTACCTCGTCCCACGGCGTCTTGCTCCCGATGGAATCCAGTCGTTCCGTGAACTGGGCAGTCTTGTAGGGCTTGAGAGCACCGGGGAGGCCGATGGCGAGGAACATGACACCGACCCCGAAGAGATGTTCAGTCATACGCCAACTGTCCGACCAGTCGACATGAGTTTTCGGGCCCAGCCGAGTAGTGCGGTTTGACCGTCTCCGACGGCATTTCCACGCCTCCCTCGGAAAGCGTGGGCAACGCTTGCCGTAACTGGCAGTTATTCCATGCTCCAGAAATATGCATCGCATACATGAATCGAGGTTTCCGCACCCGTGGCCTCCACGCCGGACAGGACCCGGACCCGGCGACAGGGGCCCGTGCCCCACCACTCTATCAGACCACGTCGTACGTCTTCGACGACGCGGACACCGCCGCGGACCTCTACGCGCTCGAATCTGACGGCGACGTCTACTCGCGCATCTCGAACCCGACGACTCGCATCCTCGAACGCCGTCTCGCCGCCCTCGAAGCGGGCGTCGATTCGGTCGTCACCGCCTCTGGAATGGCCGCCCTCGACGCCATCACCACTGTCCTCGCGTCCGCCGGCGACAACGTCGTCCTCTCCGAAGACATGTACGGCGGCACCTCCTCGTACTTCTCGAAGACTGCAACTCGCAGAGGTATCGAACCACGAACTGTCGAGACGCTGGACGTCGACGCCTACGCCGACGCCATCGACGAGGACACCGCGTTCGTCCACGTCGAGACGGTGGCGAACCCCTCGCTGAAGACGCCGGACTTCGAAGCAATCGCCGACGTGGCCCACGACCACCGCGTCCCCCTCGTCGTGGACAACACCTTTGCGACGCCGGCGCTCTGCCGCCCCATCGAACACGGTGCCGACATCGTCTGGGAGTCCACGACGAAGTGGATTCACGGGTCGGGAACCACCGTCGGCGGCGTCGTCGTGGACGGTGGCACCTTCCCGTGGGACGCCGCGGAGTACGACGAACTCTCCGGCGAGAACCCTGCGTTCGGCGTGGACTTCGTCGAACGATTCGGCGAGCGAGCGTTCGCACAGGTCGTCCGCCACCGCGCGGTCAGAAGCACCGGCGGGTGCCAGTCGCCGTTCGACGCGTGGCAGACCATTCAGGGCCTCGAAACGCTGGCACTTCGGATGGAAGCACACTGTGAGAACGCCCGCCGAGTGGCCGAGTTCCTCCGCGACCACGAGGCCGTCTCGTGGGTGTCGTATCCGGGATTCGAAGACCACGAGACGCACGCGTTGGCGTCGAAGTATCTGGAACGCGGGTACGCCGGCATGGTCACGTTCGGACTGAAAGGCAAAGACGACGAGGCGTCCTACGAGGCGGCCAAGACAGTCTGTGAGTCGGTCGAACTCGTCAGTTTCCTCGCCAACATCGGCGACGCGAAGTCGCTTCTCATCCACCCCGCCTCGACGACGCACGCGCAACTCTCCTACGAAGAACAGCGAGCGGCGGGCGTCGAACCCGAGATGCTCCGCCTGTCTGTCGGCATCGAGGACGCCGACGACATCATCGCGGACCTCGACCAGGCTATCGAACAGGCACTTGCGGCGCGAGTGCCCCGCGTCACAGACGGCGGTTCGACCGTCGAGGTGGACCGATGAGTCGTGGACGTGTCGCCCCCGGCAGACAGGTCGAATCGGACGTCGTCGACGTCGGCGAGTTCAGGTTCGAGTCGGGCGAGACCATCCCGAACCTGCAAGTCGCCTACGAGGCGTACGGCGAGTTCACCGGCGACAACGCCGTCGTCGTCTGTCACGCCCTCACTGGAAGCCAACACGTCGCTAGTCTCGGGAGCGGGTCCAGTGTCTCGGGACAGGCCCGTGCGTGGTGGTCCGACATCGTCGGGCCGGGCAAGGCAATCGACACCAACGAGTACTACGTCATCTGCGCGAACGTCCCCGGGTCGTGTTACGGGACGAGTGGCCCCGCGAGTGAGGGACCGGATGGAGACCCGTGGGGAACCGACTTCCCGCCGGTCACCGTCTCCGACTGGACACGCGCACAGCGCCTCCTCTTGGACCACCTCGGAATCGGGCGACTCCACGCCGTCATAGGCGGGTCCGTTGGCGGCATGAACGCCCTCGACTGGGCCGTCCAGTTCCCCGACGACGTGGACCGACTCGTCGTCGTCGCCGCCGCGGCGCGTCTCGACCCGCAGTGTCTGGGACTGGACGCCGTCGCCCGCCGTGCGATTACGACCGACCCGAACTGGAACGGTGGCGACTACTACGGTGAGGACTGCCCTGACCCGGTGGAGGGTCTGGGACTGGCCCGCCAAATCGGCCACCTGATGTATCTCTCGAAGGACTCGATGGACCGCAAGTTCGGCCGCCGGTCCGCTGGTCGCGGCGGGCGCGGTGACACGTACCCCGCAGACCCGGCGGCGGCCTTCTTCCCCTACCGCGAAGTCGAGTCGTATCTCGATTACCAGGCCGAGAAGTTCGCCGAACGGTTCGACGCCAACTCGTATCTCTACCTCACGCGGGCGATGGACGACTTCGACCTCTCGGAGGGGTACGAATCCGACGCCGCCGCGCTCGCGGCGTTCGAAGGCGAAGCCTTGCTCGTCTCCTTCACCGGCGACTGGCACTTCACCACCGAACAGTCGGAGTCGCTGGCGGAGGCGTTCCGCACCGGCGACGCACCGGTCGCACACCACGTCGTCGAATCCGACCACGGCCACGACGCCTTCCTCGTCGAACCCGAGAAGGTCGGCCCGCCGCTCGGTGATTTCGTCGCCGACGGCGTCGCAGGCAGAGCAGTGACCGACACCGCCACCGACGGCGGCGAACCGGAGTCTGACAAAGACTTCGCGCCGGTCCACTCGTCTTTGTTCTCGCGCTGACTCGCCGCTGTTCTCGTGCTGACTCGCCTTCGTTCTCGCGCCGGAGTGCGTTCTCCCCAACCATGATATCCCTCCACCCTGTTGTCTCCTGAAGAAAGATGGCACTGCCTGATGCAGTCGTGCAACTCGGCGTGGTCGTCGTGACCGTCGCCGGTCTCGGAGTCGGCGCTCGACTGCTCGTCGACTCGGTCGTTCGAATGGCGCGTCAACTCGACATCTCGGATTTCACTATCGGCCTGACCGTCGTCGCCGTGGGCACGTCGACACCCGAACTCGCGGTCACCATCGACGCCGCGCTCAAAGGGCTTGGCAACCTCGCGCTCGCCAACGTCTTCGGGTCGAACATCTACAACATCGCGTTCGTGCTCGGTGTCGTCTCGCTCGTTCGCCCCGTCGCTATCGACGCGTCGCTCCTCCGGAGAGACGGCGTCGCACTGCTCGCTAGCACCTTCCTCGCTGGTGCCGTCGTTGCCGACCTGGTGGTGAGTCGCCTCGAAGGCGCGCTCTTGGCCGGTCTGTTCGTCGCCTACACCGCGTTTCTCCTCCGAACCGACCGACAGACCACCGACGAAGACGAACCGGTGCCGGCCTCTGACACGGGTGTCGTGACCGAACGGACGCCGTTTCGGTGGCGTGACGTGGTCTCTCTTCTCGTCGGACTCGGCGTCGTCCTCGTCAGTGGTGACTTCCTGGTTCAGGCGGCGTCGGCCCTCGCGCTCGACGCGGGCGTCTCGGAGTGGGTCATCGGCGGGACAATCGTCGCCGCGGGGACGTCGACCCCCGAACTCGCAGTCTCTCTCGTCGCGCTTCGACGTGGGAGCCTCGGGGTTTCGGTCGGTAACGTCGTCGGGAGCAACGTCTTCAACCTCCTCGGCGTCGTGGGCATCGCGTCGCTCGTTCGCCCGCTGTCGGTGAGCGCGGCGGCGCTGGAGACGTTCTGGTGGCTGGTCGCCGTCTCGCTCGTCGTCGTCGTCGCGCTGTGGACGGGACGGCGACTCTCGCGCATCGAGGGGACGCTACTCACGGGGTCGGAAATCGTCCGGTGGGTGGTGGGGTTGTTCGCCTGACCGGCGTACGATACCCGAATACAGCGCCCCGGACCGCCGGTTTCGGGTCGGCGTCGCAGACACCGGCGGGAATTGCGCTCGCCGCCCTGCTTTAGCCCTCTCACCCCGTCGCACGACGTATGAGCGACGACAAGCCCGGGTTCCACACCCGGAGTCTCCACGCTGGACAGGACCCAGACCCCGAAACAGGTGCTCGCGCACCGCCGCTGTATCAGACCACGTCGTACGTCTTCGACGACGCCGCGGACGCTGCCGCGCAGTTCGCCCTCAAGAAACCCGGCCACATCTACTCCCGTCTGATGAACCCGACGGTGGGGATGCTTCAGGAGCGTCTCGCCTCGCTCGAAAGCGGCGTCGGCGCCGTCGCCACCGCCTCCGGCATGGCCTCGTTCGACCTGCTGACCTTCCTGCTCGCGTCCGTCGGCGACAACATCGTCTCCGCGTCGTCGCTCTACGGTGGGACCTACACCTACCTCACCCACTCAGTCGAACGCCGCGGCGTCACCACGCGCTTCGTCGATACGCTCGACGTGGACGCCTACGAGGAAGCCATCGACGAGGACACCGCCTTCGTCCACCTCGAAACCATCGGCAATCCGGCGCTCGTGACGCCCGACATCGAGGCAATCGCCGAGGTTGCCCACGACCACGGGACGCCGCTCGTCGTGGACAACACGTTCGCGACGCCCTACCTGTGCAACCCGCTCGAACACGGTGCCGACATCGTCTGGCAGTCCACGACGAAGTGGATTCACGGCGCTGGGACGACTATCGGCGGCGTTCTCGTCGACGGCGGCGACTTCCCGTGGGGCGAGTACGCCGACGACTACCCGGAGATTGCCAAGCCCAACCCGGCGTACCACGGCGTCAACTTCGACGAGACGTTCGGCCCCGCCGGATTCACCTACGCCGCAATCGCCCGTGGTCTGCGCGACCTCGGCAACTCACAGTCACCGTTCGACGCGTGGCAGACGCTCGAAAAGCTCGAATCGCTCCCGCTTCGGATGCGTGCTCACTGTGAGAACGCACAGGCCGTCGCGGAGTTCCTCGAAGACCACGAGAAGGTGTCGTGGGTGAACTATCCCGGCCTCGAATCCCACGAGACCCACGAGGAAGCCTCGAAGTACCTCGACGGCGGCTACGGCGGCATGATTACGTTCGGCCTCGCAGACGGCTACGAAGCGGCGAAGGGGACGGTCAACAACGTCGAACTCGCGTCGCTTCTCGCCAACGTCGGTGACGCGAAGACGCTCGTCATCCACCCGGCGTCGACGACCCACCAGCAACTCACCGAAGACGAACAGGCCGCCGCGGGCGTCACGCCCGACATGGTCCGCCTGTCTGTCGGCATCGAGGACGTAGACGACATCATCGCGGACCTCGACCAGGCGATTCGGTCGGCGTCGAACTGACCCACTGCCTGTCCGAGGCGGTGAGCGACCGACGGTTCGACCGTCGCTCCTTTTGCGGATGAGCGGGAATGAGACTGCGTGGTACAAACACTCCTCTTCGTTGGACTCCTGGTGGCAGTGTTTGTCGGGTTCAACATCGGTGGGTCGTCGACCGGTGTCGCGTTTGGCCCGGCCGTCGGGAGCAACGTGCTCGGAAAACTCACTGCAGCGGCGTTGATGACGGGGTTCGCCCTTCTCGGTGGGTGGACGATTGGGCGGGAAGTCGTCGCCAAGATGGGTGGCGAAATCGTCCCGCAGAGTGAGTTCACGCTCGCTGCGAGTGTCGCCGTCCTGTTCTTCGTCGGGTTGGCGCTGTTGGTCTCGAACACGTTCGGCGTCCCCGCGTCGACGTCGATGACCGCCGTCGGCGCAATCGCTGGCCTCGGCCTCGCTCGTGGCTCTCTCAACTCCGACGTGATGCTCGAAATCATCTCGTGGTGGATCGTCGCGCCGGTCATCGCCTTCTGGATTTGCGCGGTCATCGGCCGCTACGTCTATCCGTATCTCGACGCGTGGCTCAAACTCGACCAGAGCCCCGGTCCACTCGTCGAAGTCGACCGGAGCGGCCTGATTCCCAACGTCGGACTCGGGCCGAACACCACGTATCGTGAGTTCGGGAGCACGATTCTGGTCGTCGTCGTCGCCTGTTACATGGCGTTTTCCGCCGGTGCGTCGAACGTCGCGAACGCCGTCGCTCCGCTCGTCGGCAACGGTGCAATCGCGATGAACACCGGCATCCTCATCGCTGGCGGGGCAATCGGTCTCGGTGCGTTTACCATCGCCCGCCGGACGCTCGACACCGTCGGCAACGACCTGACGGAACTGCCCATCCTCGCGGCGCTCATCGTCGAAACCGTGAGCGCGTCACTCATCTCCTTTCTCTCGGCAATCGGCATCCCGGCGAGTCTCGCCGTGAGCGCGACGATGTGTATCGTCGGCCTCGGATGGGGGCGTGCGACCCGGACCGTCACACTCGGGGAGGCACTCGGCGGCGAGACGCCACAGGTGTCGGTCAACGCACTCGCCGCAGAACGGGAAGACGAAGTCCCGAAGATGGGCGAAGAAGAACCGAACAAACTCGCTGCCCACGACCTGTTCGACCCCGGAACCACCGGCCGTGTCATCTTCTTCTGGATGCTCACGCCCTCGCTGTCGGCCATCGCCTCGTACGCGCTGTTCTCTTCGAGCGTCTTCTGAGCCCACCGACCCACTGCGACCCCTCATTTGACGGTATCCACCGTCGACAACCCCACTATGCTGGCCGGTTTTTCACCGCACGGAACAGCAAAGTCTAATGGTGTGGCCTCCGAACCGCTTGTTGATGCCCACGGTAACCTACCTTAACTACGAAGCTGTTGACGACCAGGGCTGGGACCTCGACGACGACGACCTCTTCGACAAGGCCGCTGACGCCGGTCTCGACGGTGAAGACTTTGGCGAGATGGAAGTCAACCAGGGCGAGTACATCCTGGAAGCCGCCGAGGCGCAGGGCTACGACTGGCCCTTCAGCTGCCGCGCAGGTGCCTGTGCGAACTGTGCTGCCATCGTCAAGGAAGGCGACATCGAGATGGACATGCAGCAGATCCTCTCCGACGAGGAAGTCAACGACAAGAACGTCCGTCTGACTTGCATCGGTTCGCCCACGGCTGACGAGGTCAAAATCGTCTACAACGCGAAGCACCTCGACTACCTGCAGAACCGCGTCATCTAAGACGCCAACTCAGTATTTTCTTTTGACGCCGACCGGTGAGCGGCAGCACCAGCTATCGCCACTATCGTCTCTGAGAACCTTCCCGAACACCTAACTCCCCTGCCCCCAGTCTGCCGGTATGTTCGGTATCGGCACGCTCCCCGACCTCTTGCGACTGGTCGTCGTGCCCGTCCTCGCGTGGACTGCGTGGCGGGACATCCGCACACGACGCGTCCCCAACGTCGTCTGGTATCCGCTGGCGGCGCTGGGACTCGTCTTGCTCGTGTGGGAACTCCTCGGCCACCTCCCGGTAGAGACGGTGTTCGACCGCCTCTACCTCATTCGCGTCGGTGTGAGTGTCTTCTTCGTCGTCCCGCTTTCGTACCTGTTCTGGCGACTCGGTGGATTCGGTGGTGCCGACGCCAAGGCACTGATGGTGTTCGCCATCCTCTTGCCGACGTTCCCGAGTTACACCCTCGGCGGGGTCACACTCCCCCTGTCGCAGACGCGACTCGGCGTCTTCTCGATGACCATCCTGACGAACACCGTCATCCTCGGACTCGCGTACCCGCTGTTGCTGGCCGCTCGCAACCTCGCCGCTGGTGAGTTCGAGGTGCCGATTTCGTTCGTCGGCCGGCGCGTCTCCGTCCCGTCGCTTTCGACCACCCACGGCCGTCTCTTCGAATCGCCCGACGGCATCACGAGAAACGGGTTAGACCTCGACGCGCTTCGGATGTACCTCCGCTGGCGCGGCGTCACGCTGGCCGACGTCCGCGAGAATCCCGAGACGTTCCGCAATCCCGAGCACATCGAGGAGACGTTCGACCCGACCGATGGCGCGGTCCACCGCGACGTGAGCACCGACGGTGGCGTCACCGAACCCGGCGAGTCGATGTCGAACGACACCGACGAAGATTCTGACCTCGCCCCCGACAACGACTTCGACGACCCGTGGGGTGCGGCCGAGTTCATGGACGCTATCGACGGGTCGGCGTACGGGACGACGCCCGAGAAACTCCGCGGAGGCCTCGAACTCGTGACGACGCGCGAGTCCGTCTGGATTTCACCGGGCATCCCGTTCATCGTCCCGATGTTCGCCGGTCTCGTCGTCGCGTTCGTCTACGGCGACATCCTCTTCGGCATCCTCGGTGCGCTCGGAATCGCCTGAGGCCACGTCCACGACGCACAAGAGATAACTCTCGTGACCTCGTGGCCCGAATCATGACTATCGAGGTCGATTTCGGCGACGACGGACTGGTTCCCGCAGTCGCACAGGACGCCGACTCCGGGGAGGTGCTCATGCTGGCGTACGTCTCGCCGGAAGCGCTCGAACGAACCGTCGAGACGGGACGCGCACACTACTACTCGCGGAGTCGAGACGAACTGTGGGAGAAGGGTGCGTCGAGTGGGCACACACAGGAGGTTCGCGAGGTTCGCGTCGACTGCGACGCCGACACCCTCCTCTATCTCGTCGACCAGAACGTCGGCGCGTGCCACACCGGTCACCGGTCGTGTTTCTATCGGACTCTCGACGGCGAGAACGTCGGTGAACGCGTCTTCGACCCCGACGCCGTCTACGACGACTAACCGACTGGAAGCAGCACACAGCAATGGTAAACGGAATCACCGTCGTGGCCGCCGCCGTCGGGCTCGGCTGTTTCGCACTCGGTGCTCGACTCCTCAAGAGCGCCGCTGCCGCCCGTCGTGTCGCTCGCTCGGACGACCCAGAGTTCGTCCTCGACCCGACGCGGGAGGACCCGCCGGACGACGCGATAGACGGCGACGACCTCGAACGCGGGTTCATGTTACTCGTCTTCGGTGCGCTCGCACTGGTCTTCGCGGCGATTAGTCTCTGAACGGCCGGGTTCGGCCGTGACCGGACGGGCTACTCTCCGAGCGAACGCGCCATGATGACCGCGGGATACGTGTCGCCACCGACGTCCGTCTCGGTCTGTTCGACTACCTCGAACCCCTTCGTGCGATAGAACTGCTGTGCCGCATGGTTGTCCGCGAACGTCTCCAAGACGAGGTGGTCGTACCGGGATGGGACTGCCGAGGTGACGTCGTCGAGGAGTACGGACCCGATTCCCTCGCCCCACCGAGCGGGGTCCACGTAGATGACCCACAGTCCGGCGTCGTCGTCATCGACGAACGACTTCGTCTCGTCACCCCAGCGAGTCGCCGCGAACCCGACGACACCAGTCTCGTCACCCGGTGTCGATTCGTCGACGGCGACGACGTATCTCCCCAAGTCGGTTTCGTCGAGCATGTTCGCGTACTCGAATCGCTGGCGAAGTGTGTCGTCGTCGGGGGTGTCGTCCGAGTCCGGGAGGGCGTCGTCAGGGAGGATGTGGTCGTACGCTTCGACCCAACAGCGAACGTTCACCTGCCAGACACCTCGCATCTCGGCGACTGACTGCGGTGGCCTGACCGTGATGGAACGTTCCATAGACGAATCTCGGTCTCCCGAGTGAAAATACTCCGCCAGTTACAGGTCGTCGACTGCGGTTCGCAGTGCGGACTCGGCGTCTTCTGCGAGTTCCGTCGCTCGCGCTTCCTCGTGGGCCTCGGCGTAGATGCGGACCTTCGGTTCGGTCCCCGATGGGCGGACGAGGACCCACGCGTCGCCGTAGTCGAGACGATAGCCGTCGGTCGTATTCGGGGTGGCATCCGACGCGGCGGCGTACTCGTCGGCGGCGTTGAGCATGGCCGTCAACTCCGCTTCGTCGTCGTACTCGATGTTGATACGGACGTTGTAGTAGTCTTGATACGGCGCGACGATGTCGCTCGCGGGGCGTTCGGCGACGAGTTCGAGGAACTTCGCGGCGATGTAGGCACCGTCGCGGACGAGGCGGTAGTTCGGGAAGAAGATGCCGCCGTTGCCCTCGCCGGCGATGGGGACGTTCTCGCCTGCGCGCCAGAGTTCGCGGATGCGCGTGATGAGATTCGTCGCCCCGATGGGTGTCAGTTCGAGTTCTGCACCGACGTCGTCACAGACGTCGACGAGTCGTTGGGAGACGTTCACCGCGGAGACGGCGAAGTCGCCCGGTTCGAGGAACGCGGCGGCGAGCGCGGCTAACGACGCTTCGCCGGAGATAGTCTGGCCGTGTTCGTCGACGAAGATGGCCCGGTCTGCGTCGCCGTCGTGGGCGATACCCACGTCGGCGTCCGTCGCGCGGACGAGTCGTTCGAGGTCACCGAGGTTCTCCGGGACCGGTTCGGACTGCCGTCCGGGGAAGTGGCCGTCCGGTTGGGCGTTGACGGTACGGACCTCACAGCCGAGTTCGCGCAGGAAGTCGGGTGTGACGAGCGACCCAGCACCGTGGCCGGGGTCGAGGGCGACGGTGAGGTTCGCCGCCGCGATTGCCTCGCGGTCCACGTTCGCGAGCAGTTCCTCGCGATAGTCGTCGTTGACCGTCCCGACCGACCGACAACTGCCGACTTCGTCCCACGGTGCCACGTCGAACTCTTCGGTCAGGATGTGGTCTTCGATGCGCTCTAACTCTTCGACAGAGAGTTCGATACCGTCGTCGCCGACGAGTTTGACGCCGTTGAACTCGGGTGGGTTGTGCGAAGCGGTGATGACCACTCCCGGAATCGACTGGTTCTCACAGTAGCGAACGGCAGCAGGCGTCGGCACCACGCCGAGGTCATCGACGTCGACGCCGACGCTCGCGAGACCGGACGCTGCAGCATTGACGAACATCTCTCCTGTGGTTCGTGTATCGCGGGCGACGGCGACACGGTCGCCCGTCCAGACCGTTCCGGCGGCCTTGGCGACGCGGAGGACGAACTCCGGGGTGAGGCTCTCACCGACCACACCACGTGTCCCGCTGGAACCGAAGAGTTTCATTGAGTATGTCTGTATCCCGGCGAGACAAAGCCGTTCCGAACTGTTGTTTCACGAGTTACGGAATACGTTCCCACTTCCGTCGCCGGATTCGGTGCGTTTAGGCCGGTCGCTCGCCCACGATGGCGTATGTTCCCGGAGTTCGAAGTCGTTCCCGCCGTCGACATGCAAGACGGCGAAGTCGTCCAACTCGTGCAGGGTGAACGCGGCACCGAGAAGACCTACGGCGACCCTGTCGAGGCCGCTCAGCGATGGGTCGATGCCGGTGCGAAGACGCTTCACCTCGTTGACCTCGACGGTGCGTTCGAGGGCGAGCGAAAGAACGCGCCGGCGGTCGATGCCGTCCTCGACGCAGTCGACGTCCCGGTCCAACTCGGCGGCGGCATCCGCACCGCCGACGGTGCTCGTGACCTTCTCGAACGTGGCGTCGACCGGGTCATCCTCGGAACTGCCGCCGTCGAGAACCCGGACATCGTCGCCGAACTCGCCGCGGACTACCCCGACGGCGTGATGGTGAGCCTCGACGCGAAAGACGGCGAAGTCGTCGTCTCCGGGTGGACCGAGGGAACCGGTCTCGACCCTGCCGAAGCGGCGTCACGATACGAAGAACTCGGTGCGGCGGCGATTCTGTTCACGGACGTCGACGTCGAGGGCCAACTCGAAGGCGTCCATCTCGAAACCACATCCCGGGTCGTCGATGCCGTCGATATCCCAGTCGTCGCCTCCGGCGGCGTCGCCTCACTCGACGATATCGTCGCGCTCCGGGACGCGGGCGCTGCCGCGACTGTCGTCGGCACCGCGCTCTACGAAGGGCGGTTCACGCTCGAAGACGCGATGGACGCCTGAGGCGGCGTCTCACGAGTGTCGCGAGAGCGAACACACTGACCGTGATGACGTCCCGTTTCGGACGCACCACTGTCCGCCCCACTGGTCGTCGTGACGAGCGGTCGGTGGTGATACTGTGTACCACCCGCGTTCCGTTATCTGTCGCTTCCTGTGCCTTCGGAGACTGCTGTCGCGCCCACCGCCAGTGCGACGAGCACTAAGCCGAGTGCGACGGCCATCTCCGACTGTGCAGTCAACAGGAGTCCCCCGACGCAGATGGTGTATCCAGCCACCAGCGCTCCCTTGCGATGCATACACCACGATATCCGTCTGAAGATATGAATTTCCCGGCAGACAGACGTCTGACACCGGCCACAACGTTGATAACAGCAGCCACGACGCCCCGAATGACGGTTTCACCACGCACCGGCCTCTCTACTCGTTCACCGACGTCGCTACTCGTTCACCGACGTCGCTACTCACTCATTGACGTCTTCACCGCTCGGTGGTGACCCGCGTGCCGACGCCGTCTCACTCGTCGGGTCCGGGCCGTCGAGGAGGTCCGAGAGTGAGCGTGGAAGCACCCCCGAATCGGCCGCTGCCGATTGGGTCGTTCCGTCGGCCGACCCGTCGTGTGCGTCCACGTCGGGGTCCTCGGTCGGTGGGTCGTAGTAGTACAGGTAGTCGCCGTGTATCACGTAGTACGTCCCGTCGTTCGGGTCTTCGAGGACGCTGTTGTTCGTGTCGATGGCGAAATCGACGAGGTCACCGAGTGACGCCGCGTGGGCCATCGGGAGGTCGAACGCGGACGACGGAAGTTCGATACGGTTTATCCACTCGTCGAACTCCGTGCGTGCCTCTCGGTAGGTGAGATATTCGCGCTCTGTCGTCGTCGGTTCGAGTGTCCCGTCTCGCTTCTTCGAGACCACCAGACCGAGTGCGGCGAGCGAGAGGACGAACAGTGACGACGACCCGACGCCGGTCAGCGGGTCGGGGTCGTTCGGAACGACGACCTGTTCGGTCGCAGTGTGTGCTTCCGTCACCGTTCCCGGGTTGCTCACGGTGTAGACGTCACCCACACCGACCGGGAGCGTGTACACCTCTGTTCTGTCGACTGCATCGCCGTTGACGGTCCCCGACACGTCGACGGTCACCCGGACGAAGGCCTCGGTGGTACCGACCGACCCGCCGAGTTCCTCGGATATCTTGGTGCTCTGGTTGGTGAGGGCACTCGCGTTGAACGAGAAGGGAGCGGTGACCGACTCGCCCGGTGCGAGGTGCGTAGCGTCGGGGTCCGCCAGGTCCCGACTCATCTGCCAGTAGCGCGTCTCGATTTCGTCGTTTCGGTCGCGTTTCACCGACCGCAAGACGAGTTCGGACTCGGTGTCGACGACGAGGGCACCGCTCTCGCTCGCGGTGTAGCCGTAGGTGAACGCCCCGTCGAGTACCGGAGAGATTGCGCTGAAGTACGCCGACCGATTCTCCAGTGTCGTGCCCACGTAGTAGACACGGTTCGGTTCCGAGACGGTCGCCGAGTGGTCGAAGTTCGCGGTGGTCTCCCACGACGGTCCCTGCCGCTCTTCGGTGTGTGTCCCCGGATTCGCGTACGTTGAGTACGCGGCGAACCCGCTCGCCAGTGCCAACACCACGAGCACCGCGACTACGACGGCGAAATAGGTGGCGACCACCCCCCGCACGCGTATCGTCCAGTCTGCCATCTGATGGCAATTGATTTCTCGTCAGATTAGTAACGCATCGACTAATTTCGGATGTCGTGACTTCAGCCGGGATTAATGCCCTGTCGGTGGGTTGTGACCGGCGTTCAGACGGATTTCATGACCTGAAACCGGTCGCCGTACTGTGCGAGCACCCACTCGTCGAGTGCCTCGTCGAGATACTGCTCTGTCTCGGTGAGGTTCGCGGCCTCGACGGTGGATATCTGCTGCCACGTCCGCGCCGACTCGTCGAATCCGAGTGCGTGTGCTGTCGAGTCGGTGGCGAGTTTGACCGCATAGATTCGCATCTCGCCGTCTTCTTCGACGCCGCCGTAGGGGACGACGTGGAGGCCACTCTCGTTGAGTTGCTGGATGTCCGTCTGTCTGACTGGACGACGGGGAAGGTGTGCAACGCTGCGCATGACTGGTCAATCGCAGCACTCGCTCTTGATAAGTTGGCGGCTAATGGAGCGCAAGCACTGCTATCGGGCTCTTAGCAGTCGTCGGATGCGTGTGGTGAGTGGGAGTCCTCGGTTCTTGGAGCGCTTACGGATGCGCCCCTTCCCGAGGAGCGTGATACCGAAGAGGTAGAACGGGATACCGATGAGGGCGTCGATGACGACGATGGGAAGCCACGGGTGGACGGTGTAGAGCGATTGGATGAGTGGAGTCGGGAGGATGGCGAGGTAGCGGTGTTCGGTGAGGTAGCGACGGTAATATCCGGTTTCGTCCTCAGCGTACAGGGTGACTCTGATATGCTTCTGCTCGTTGGCCACGAGGGTGAACTGTCTGGGATGGACCTCGATACCGTCGCTCGCTTCGGAGTAGAAGACGACGACCGGGAGGGTTCCTGTATTTACGACAGGTCTCTCGTGTGTCTTCGATTGACCAATTGGAATGACGTTGGGACGATCCGAAGTGAAGTCTGAACTTACGACGCCGTACTGTTGTGCACCCGAAGGAACAGCCATGGGGAGGGTGAGGCCGACGATGAGAATCAACGTGAACAGACCAACAATGTATTTCGCGTCGACGCTCGATTCCTGTCTGTCGTGTAGTCGGTCTTCTCTTTGCCTAGAATTCCCCTCACGCGATTTACTCACTAGATAGTAGACGACTGACCCGACCAAAAGGAGATACGAGAAGCCTGTCGGACCGAGGAGTGATTTCGTTCCAAGGAGAATCGCAGCTCGTCTCTGGACCAGTTGTATCCCACCTTGCACGGCGACGACGACGTCTCCGAGGTGAGGGAGGACTACCACCTGTCCGTCAATCTGGAGAGCTTGTGCGACGATTTGGGGCTGTTTGACGGGGGGTTCGACCCCGTCTTGGTCACTAAATGGATTGTTGTCTCCTTTCGTGATGTATCCGTGTTCGGTCTGTTCGACGACGCGGTGGGTCGTCAGCCCACCACCGTGTAGCTCTTCCGCCCGAAAGACGACGACGTCCCCCGCCTCGACCGGTCCAGCGAGCGCCTGAGGCACTGCGACGAACCCATCACCCGGATTCAGTGTCGATTGCATACTTCCCGTCGTCACGAATCCAATCAGGACTGGTTGGCCGAGTAACTGCCCAGCGACGAGTACCAAGACGAAACACACGAGCAGAACTTCGAGAACACTTGTCGCAGTGGTTCGAGCGGTACTCATTAGTCGTCTCTTTCACTTCGTTGAAAATAGTAAGATAGTGCCTGAAGACCGGTCAACCAGCCGACTTACTGGTTGAGGTTCTCGCTCGCTCTGATGACCACGTCTCCGGTGGTCATCGTCCCGACGGTGTTCATACCCCTCGTGTCGACGTAGATGCCGACCGAAATCGAGTCTCCGACTCCGATTTTGGGATTCGCGTACCCAACCCAGTAGTCCTGACCATTGTCGGTCGTCTCGTCTGCTTCTTTGTCGTCGTCGGCGGTGTCGGAACCTTCGGCAGTTCCCGGGTATCCTTCTATCGCGTAGAGACCGCCGGTCGAGTCGGTGTTGCCGTCGGGTAGCGCGCTCCCGTCGACGTAAAAGACGATTCGGTCGGAGTAGTTGAGAGCGTCGTCGTCCACGAGGAGGTCGATCGGTTGGGTCCCCTGATTGGTCACTTGGAAGACCGCATCGAACCACGTCTCGGCGTCAGGGTTGAGACCGTTACCCCCCGTATCCGAATCACTGTTGAAGTTAACGACCAGTTCGTTGTTCGCACCGACCTTCGCGTGTTCGCCATTTTCGAGACTGTTCGGTGCCGATAGGCCGAGGTACGCGTTGTTGTCAGCAGCGATCGAGAAGGATGCACTTCTGCTACCTTGGAAGTTCGAGAAGGCACCAGTCCCCACTGCTGCGCTCGCACCTGCCGCGAGGGACCCGAGTCCCACGATGAATTTGCGTCGTTTCATAGTTTGTTTCGCTCCATTGTCGCCACGTCCCGGCCGTCGTCGACCGGTGACGCGTCGTTCACAGCATCAACGGGTTGACACGTAGTAATAGACAGCCACCAGTTGGCTCGAAGAGAGCCTATTGTCCCGACGGGCAGTCGTGGTGGGCTGGAAATGAGGTCAGAAGGAGAGAGAAATCGCACCCATGAGGCTCTCCGACCAGTCGTTAGGACTGTCATTCAACGACTGTAAACTGTCATAACGTTGCGTTACTCCTTCATTTCGGGCACTACGCGGGTGCTAACTAAGCACGTCTCTGTGGACAGTCATGTACCAACGGTACAGGACTCTGAGTAGCGGCATAACGACGACGATGCACGACCACAAATCGACAAACGGGGCTGAGTTTCAGGCTGTATCGAACGACACTGTCGAGTCTATCGAGGAGCCGACGCGCGACGACGTGTTCGAGGTGCTGAGCAATCGGAGGCGACGATACGCCCTCCATCACCTGAAACAACTCGACTCCACGGAACCGGTCGACCTGTCGCTCGTCTCGACACAGGTGGCGGCGTGGGAACTGGGGTCGGACCCGCAGTCGCTTTCGTACGACGACCGGAAGAACGTCCACACGTCGCTGTACCAGTTCCACGCGCCGAAGATGGACGAGATGGGACTCATCCACTACGACAAACGCGGTGGGACGGTCGAACTCACCGAATACGGTCGCGAAATCGACGTCTATCTCGAAACCGTCTCGGGGAGACAGATTCCGTGGAGTATCTACTTCTTTTTACTCTCACTCGGGGCGACGGTTCTCGCGACGGCCGTCTGGTTGGACCTCGCCCCGTTTTCGTTGTTCTCCGACGTCGCCTGGACCGAGTTCATCGCTATCTCGTTTCTCTTTTCGTCGTCCGTCTTCGCCTACTACAATCGCTATTCGATGCGCGTCGGCAACGACGGACCACCACCGGAGGTCGACGACTGATGCGACGTCGGTCGGCCGTCCTCTTCGTCGTCCTCCTGTTCGTCGTGGCGACGACGGCCACCGGAACGCAGAGCCTCAGCGCCAGTGAACTCGACCGCGGTATCTCCGCCACTGTCGTCTCCGACGACGAAGCGTACCTCGGGTACGTCGCTGACGTAGACGACGAGGGAGTGCTGACGGTCGAACTCACGAATTCCCTCCAGAGTGAACCGACGTTGGACGTGGTCGTCGAACTGTCGAACGGGAGTGTCACGACGACGAATACGACTACGCTCTCACCCGGCCAGCGCGAACAACTCGAATTCGGTCGGGTGTCCTGTGATGCGACGATTGGGGTCGTGGCCACGGGCCAATCGGTCGGTATCGAACTGCTGCGGCCGGTACCGTGCGACGATTCGTCGTTCGACGACGGGGGCGAGGATGGTGAGGATGGAGACGGCGGAGGCGAGGATGGTGAGGATGAAGACGACGAGGGTGAGGATGGAGGCCAATAACGAGTCGCTCGTCGTCGAATAGAAGTAGACGAGTTCTCACACTCGACTCTCACGGGGAGACGACCGACGAGAATTCCTATATGCCCGGCCCTCTTCGAACGCGACATGAGCGACGCCGACAGAAGCGCTGCCGTCTCCCGCGAGACATCTGAGACGACTATCGACGTGACACTCACCGTCGACGGTGACGGTGACGCCGCCGTCGAGACCGGTATCGGCTTTTTCGACCACATGTTGGAGGCGTTCGCCAAACACGGCCTATTCGACCTGACGGTCCAGTGTGACGGCGACTTGCACATCGACGACCACCACACCGTCGAGGACGTGGCTATCGTCCTCGGTGAGGCGTTCACCGAGGCGCTCGGCGACAAACGCGGTATCGTCCGCTACGCCGACCGGAAGGTCCCACTGGACGAAGCAGTCGCGTCCGTCGTCGTCGACGTCTCCGGTCGCCCATTCTTCGACTTCACTGGCGACTTCTCCCAACCGTCCGTCGGTGAGTTCACGAGCGTCATGGCCGAACACTTCTGTCTGTCGCTGGCGATGAACGCCGGCCTCACGCTCCACGCCGGCGTCGAGGGCGAAAACGCCCACCACGAAGTCGAAGCGCTGTTCAAGGCGCTCGCACGGGCACTCGACGACGCGACGCGCGTCGACCCACGGCGCTCCGACACCCCGAGTACGAAAGGAAAGCTGTAATCTGGTTTCAGGGTTTTCTGAGCGTCCCGTCGTCGTCCACGAGGAGGCCACGCTCGACTGCGTAATCGAAGATTTCTGCGACCTGTTCGTCGTCTAAATCGTAGGCGTTCGACGCCAGTGCCTCGACGTCTGCGCGTTCGACCGGGAATTCGCGGTTCTGGAGGATTCGGACGACTTTTCGGAACTGAGGCGGTTCGCTCGGCGTGTCGGACTCGTCTTCGTCGTCAGCAGTCGTCGGTTCGTCCGGTTCCGACGCCTCCGGTGGTTCTGTTTCTGCGTCTGCTTCGTCACCGTCCTCGGCCTGCACCGCATCGTCGTCGAGTGGGTCTGCCGTGTCGTCCGTTGGGTCGTCGTCCGGTGACGCGTGGTCTGCCGGTTCGGGTGGCGTCGGTGCGGGGTCCATCGAGTCGACGCCCACCGACACGGCATCGCCATCCGACTCCATCCCGCTCGTCGCCGCGGAGAGACCCGCCTCTGCCGGCGAATCGTCCGGGACTTCGACTTGGGAGTCGACACCGAGACGGGTGAGAAGTGGCTCGATGACGTCTGTCAGTGTCTCGCGACAGTGGTCACAGAGGACGACTCGCCGCTGGTCGTCCGCCGGGGTGAGTTCCGGGGGCAGTACCTCGAAGACACCGACGGCGTCGGTGCCGCAGAAGTCACACGAGCGTAGTTCGCGCATGCTCGTCGGGTCTTCGCCACGACGGTTAAACCCTCGTGCCGAACCGAGGACAGCGCTCTCGACGAACGCTCGACGACGAACGCACCGAGACGGGTGACTGTCGTCTCGCCACACGCTCGACACACCACTTAATGTGGGTGGCCGCAAATTTGCGAACCGACGAATGTTCGACGAGATTATGGAGAAGTTCGAGGGCAGTCCGAGCCAACAGGCTGTCATTCGACTGCTCTTAGAACGTGGCTTCTCCGTGAACGACCAGGGACGGGTCGTCTCCGGGGGTATCGAGATTCCAAACACCGGCATCGCACGCGAAGCAGACGTCGACAGGCGCGTCGTCGACTCGACGACGGACGCAATCCTCGCCGACGAAGAACTCCGACGCATCTTCCAGAACATCTCTGCGATTCCGAGTCTGATGGACCTCGCGCCGGTACTCGACCTGTCCGTGCTCACCGTCGAGGTGGCGAACGCCGACGAACCGGGTATCGTCGCCACAGTCACCTCGAAACTCGCCGACGCCGGCATCTCGATTCGTCAGACGATAAGCGAAGACCCGGAGTTCACCGACGACCCGAAGCTCTACATCATCACCGACCAGCCCATCCCGGGTGACCTGCTCAACGACCTCTCGAACCTCGAGTTCATCAGACGCATCTCCATCGCCTGACGGTCGATTCGTACCTGTTAGTTCGTGTGGCTTTCTGTCAATTGACAGTAAGACTCATGTGTCAATTTCTGCTACTCTCTACCATGTCCCACGCCCGCAGTTGTCTCTGTTGTGGAGAGCAGGTTTCGCGAACACGCCCGCTTTGCGGCGTCTGTATCCAGAACGGGTGTACCTCGTACGCGAACGCGTGCGGGCAGTGACCTGACAGTACGGGTCGTCGGGCCGGTGTGACCCCGCTTGGTCGTCGGGGAGGTGGGAATCCTTTTGCATGCCGGGACGCCAACTCGCAGTCATGACTGACGCCTACCGTACCGTCGCGAAGCGGGCCGAAGCGCGCTTCGAGGTGCAAGGGTCGGAGTTCATCGGCTACATCTCGCCCGCAGAGTCGGTCGAAGCGGCGGAGGCGTTCGTCGAGGAAATCGAGGAGCGACACCCCGACGCCACGCACAACGTCCCCGCCTACCGCGTTCCGGCAGGTGACGCGTCGTCGGCAGTTCCCGGCGGTGGAAACGTCATGCTCCGGGAGTACCAGAGCGACGACGGCGAACCAACCGGGTCGTCGGGCAAACCCGCACTCAACGTCCTCGTCCAACAGGACGTCCGCAACGTCGTCGTCGTCGTGACGCGCTACTACGGCGGCACCAACCTCGGCGTCGGTGGCCTCGCTCGTGCGTACTCTCGCGCCGTCAAAGAGGCGCTCGACGCCGCCGGTATCGTCGAAGAGATTCCACACGAACGGTTCACTGCGACGGTCGAATACGACGACTCGGGCAGTGTCCGTGGGATTCTCGAATCCACCGGCGTCGAGTTCGACGCCGACTACGACCAGGACGTCTCGTTTTCGGTTCGCGTCCCCGTCGAGGACGCCGACGCACTCAGGGATAGACTCCGCAGTGCGACGAGTGGTCGTGTCGACATAGAATAAGAGACGGACCGACTGTGAGTCGGCCGTAAGCGAGGGACCGACTGTGAGTCGGCGTTAGTCGGTCGGTTCGGGCGCGCCTGCGGGCGTCTCGCGTCGGCCCTGTTCTGCTTCGCGGCGGTTCTTCAGTGCGAGCGCACCGAAGATGGCCCCACCGACGGCGCGCATCGCGAGGTCGACGGTGACCGTGTTGGGGACGGTCCCGACGAGTCCGAGTGCGCCACCGAGGTCGAACGCGGCGTTCAGCAGGAGCATCGGTGCCATGAGCAGGAACGCTGCGAAGGCGAAGAGGGCGCGTTCCGCGCGACTCACGCGACTGTAGAAGTAGCCGATGACAGTCGCACCCAGCGCGATGACGCCGATGAAGACGCCAGTGACGGGGATGACGATTTCGGGTATCGAGAACCCGACGTCAGCGAGGTCTGCGAACGTGACCGTCCTCGCCGCCTCGCCTCGGCCGCGGAGGAGCAAGATGCCCGGTGTGAGGGCGAACGCGAACGGGACGACTGCCTTGTTGAGTGACAGCGAGAACGCCTGGACCCCGGTCTGGAACGGATCAGACCGGGCGATACCAGACGCGGCATACGCTGCCACTGCCACCGGTGGTGTGATGTCTGCAATCACCCCGAAGTACAGGATGAACAGGTGAGCGGCCAACAGCGGGATGTCCGAAGACTGTGCAATCGCCGGGCCGAGCAGGGAGACGAGGATAATGTACGTCACCGTCGTCGGCATCCCCATTCCGAGGATGATAGAGGCGATTGCGGTAAAGAGCAGGAGCAGGACGATAGACCCGCCTGCGACTGCCTTGATGAGTGCCGTCAGGTTCGGTCCGAGACCCGTCGCGCTGACGACGCCGGGGATGATACCCGCGGCGGCGACGGCGACGACGACTTCGGTCGAGGTTCGGGCACCGGAGTCCATCGACTTCCCGATGAACGTCACGTACCGGAACGCGTTGACGTCCGACAGCGACGGGCGAGAGAGTGCCGAGGCGATGTTGTCGGACGCCTCGTCGACGGCGTCGTCGAACTCGACCAGCGTCGATTCGAGGGCCGGTCGGACGAGCATGACGCCGAGACTCACGAAGATGGCGATGATACCGAGTTCGCCGGCGGCCGCGAGTAGCGCGGCCGTGATGCCGAGCGCTTCACCACTGCCACCCGTGATGGCGTCGAGGAGGCCCACGCCGGTGGTGGCGTAGGCACCGACCTGTGCGACGAAGAGCGTCACGATACCACCGATGAGGGGGATACGAGTCCGTTCGGTGTACGCGGCGACCACGGCGAGGAGTGCCATAATCGCGATGAGTGTAAACCACGCAGACCGCGCGACGGTCAGTCGCTCGACGAGCAGGTAGTACAGGAGCAGTGCAATCGGGATGAGGTAGAACCAACCACGCGTGAGGTGGTGACGGAGGTCGACGACCTCAGAACGGTCGAGACCACCGATGTTCGCACGGGTCGCTTCGAGGTGGACCATCACCCAGACACCGAAGAAGAACACGATGGCAGGGATGGCCGCCGCGATGATGATGTCCGAGAACGGCACGCCGATGAACTCTATCATCAGGAAGGCGGCCGCACCCATGACGGGCGGGAGAATCTGCCCACCAGAGGACGCTGACGCCTCGACAGCACCTGCGAACTCAGCGCGGTAGCCGGACCGCTTCATCAGCGGGATGGTGAACGCACCGGTCGTCACGGTGTTCGCAATCGACGACCCGGAGATGGTTCCCATGAACCCGGACGCGAGAATCGACGCCTTCGCCGGGCCACCCTTGCGGGTCCCCGTCGCGGCGTACGCGAGGTCGATGAACCACTGCCCAGCACCGGACATCTCCAGGAACGCTCCGAAGAGGATGAAGATGTAGATGAACTGCACGGAGACGGTGACCGGAATCCCGAACACACCGTTTTCCGTGTTGTACCAGAGGTTCTGGATGATGTTCGGCCACGTCCCTTGCGGGATGGAGAGGACGCCGATGAGCGGCGTCGACGGCGAGATGATGTAGCCGAATCTGGCGTAGACGATGAACGACGCGACGATGAGCGTCAGGTAGAACCCGAGCGAGCGTCGCGTCGCTTCGAGCACCAGGAAGACGCCGACGATGCCGAGGAAGAACGGATACGACACGTCGGCGAGCGGGATGCCGAAGGCACTGATTGCCTCGGCGAGGATGCCCAGCGGACCGAGGTACGTCGCGACCGAACGACCTGCTTCGAGGCCGAAGATACGGAGTTGCTGAATCTCGCTCCACTCCATCACCATGTACATGGCCGTCGCGGCGGCCAACACCATGAAGAGAACGTCGAGTGGCGTCACGCGCTCGCGTTCGGGGTCGACGGCGAGCCATCGGACGACTCGCCGAACGCCGTCTGCGGCACGCGTGACGAGGTGGTCCTCACCTAAATTCGATGCGAGTGATGGAACGACGCGGCCGAGACGCGTGGCAAACGCCCCGTGTCCGGTCGTCGCCGGGAAGAGGATGAACGCGAGGATGAGTGCGAAGGCGACGTGAACGGAGTTCACCTGCAGGAGTTGCAGTGACCCGAGCGACACCTCGCCGACGAGTGGGAGCGTCGCGGAGAAGTCGAACCCGCGGGCCGCCAACCACATCTGGAACACCGAGAAGGAGATGGCGATGATGGAAGTGATAATCGCGGCCCATCCGGTGACGGTCCGCTTTCGGTCGATGCCCTCCAGCATCTGTTGTGCCTCCTCTTCGGATATCTTGTCCTCCGTGTCCACGTCGTCTGGAGTCGTCTCTGCGTCTGTGCTCTCTGCCTCACGGTCCTCGGGTGACTCCCCACCGTCAGTCCGAATCGGTGGTGAATCGGCTTCGCGTCCTCCCGGGTGGGTGGACCGTGGGGCAACACTTCGGTCGGTGGGGTCGTCGCTTCGACCCTCGTCGGATGTTCTGTTCGTCATTGTCAGTGGAGGGCAGCATCGAGGACCGACTGATTCGTGAGGTGTAGGCGAACTGAGCGCGCATCAGAGAGTGCCACGAGGTCGTACGTCTCTCCACTCACGTGGAGTTTGTGGCCAGCGATATGGCCGGGTTTGACGTAAACCTCCTCCCAGCTCCCCTCTGGGTCGAAGACGTACGAACCGTTTTCTTTGTGGACGTCAGCACGGGCTGGGAGCCCCCACCCGTACGATTCGAACTCCATTCTCGTCATCTCGAGTTCACCATCTCGTACCGTGTACTCGTCGAGGACGCGCGTCTTCTCGACGCTATGGTTGTACTCGATGGAGACGGTAGTATCTTCCTGAACCGGGGCTGTCAGTAGCTGTTCACCTGTTTCGGCGTCTTCCACGACGAGAACTTGCCCAGCAGGAACAGCGGCACTTCCCCCGACGGCGAGCGCTAACAACGCAACTGCGACGAGGATGCGCGTGCGATTCGAAGTAAGCATCGAAAGGGGTGATTGGGTTGGTATACTGCGGAATCTAAGAGTCGATTGGGTGGCTTAGCCGAAGTAAGCCTGAGCGCCGGGATGCAGGTCGATGGACATGCCGTCCTGTGCGGTTTCCTTCGAGATGAAGTCCGTCTTGATGGTCAGGTCGTCGACGTTGTCGAAGATTGCCGCGGAGACGGCTTCGACCGTCGCGTCGGGCTGTTCGGCGTTGGTCGCAATCATCGCCTGGACCGAGACGGTTGGGGCGGGGCTCTCGAGGCCGTAGGTTCCTGCCGGGACTTCGTCGTCGGCGTAGAACGGTGCGGCGTCCTTGACGGCCTGCCGGTTGTCACCTTCGATCGGCACGACGACCACGTCTTCGGTCGCGGCGAGCTCTTCGATGGCGCCAACTGGCCAGCCACCGACGACGAATGCGGCGTCGATGTCGCCGTTCTTGAGCTGGTCAGAGGCCTGCGAGAAGCCAGTGTTCTGCTCGTCGTAGTCGGTGATACCGAGTGCTTCGAGAATCTGGTTGGCGTTGACCTGCGTACCGGAACCGAGGTCACCGGTGTTGATGGTCGCTCCCGAGAGGTCAGACGGCGTCTCGACGCCGGTGTCGGCGAGCGTGATGAGGTGGATGGTCTCCGGGTAGAGCGTGGCGACACCACTGAGGTTCTCGACGGCGTTCCCTTGGAACGCTTCGATGCCAGTTCCGTTCTTCGCGAAGAACGCAACGTCGTTCTGAATCAGTGCGAAGTCGGCGTCGCCACGGGCGAGACTGCCGACGTTCTCGACGGATGCACCGGTAGACTGCACCTGAAGCGTGAAGTCGGTGTTCGCCTCGACGACGGACTTGAACTCGTTCGAGAGCGGGAAGTAGGTCCCACCCGTGCCGCCTGCGTGCCACGAGAGTCGGGTCGTCTCACCGCCACCGTTTCCGCTTTCGGTGGTCGTCTCTTCGGATTCCGTCGTCTCTTCGCCACCGTTTCCGCTTTCGGTGGTCGTCTCTTCGCCGTCGCCACCGCCGGTACAGCCAGCGAGGCCAGCGAGTCCGACGGCACCTGTTGCAGCGATAAACTCTCTGCGGTCAAGTTTCCGAGTCATACAGTACCATTTGTATTAATCAGTATATATCCCTGTTCATCTCAGCACCCGTAATGTGTATATTTTCACATATTGGTACATAAATTATTATTTATAGTTATAGTTATAAATACGTGGTGGGTTACCATAGTTCAAATGATAGTCATTCGTTGTGAAAATGTCAAATCACCATGAGGGTCGCGGAGTCGGGTCGGGTTCGCGTGTATCATGCCCCGTCGTTCTGTGGTACTGCCGTTCGGTGTTCGACCCGAAACGGGGGGGTTGGCCATCGCCGACCGCTCCCCGTCCACTGGTGTGTGAACGAGTAACACAGTAAAAAATAGGGGTGGACTTCGGGACGTTCGAGTCGAACGACAGGCGACTGCAGTCGAACGACAGATGACTGCTGTCGAGCGGTTTTCGACCCGAAAGGAAGGGGTTGCGGTCAGAAACCGAATCGGCGTCTCACCGATGCCACTGTCACCCGGGGCGGACGTGTCCAGTTGGAGTCGTCGCCCCGGGACGCCGTCACGAGACGGCCGCTCAATCGACGATTATCTCCGAATCGGACGACTCCGACGACGCCTTCGGCGACATCTCTTCTTTGTACCGCGTTATCCACTCTGCAAAACAGGTCGGGCAGAGTCGCTGGTTGTCGACCGTCGACCGGTCGACCTGTAGACGGACGTCCCGCGCGAGCGCGTCTTCGACCGACTGGCTACAACTGTCGCACGGGTCGCTCACCGTAACCACCTTCCACGAGTTCGAGTGTCGTCCATAACTCGGTGGTGCGCGGGTGGTAACTTAGTCGTTACCCGCGTTTTCCGGTTCGGACGCCCGTGGTGTCGGTGGCGAGTGCGAACTTACGTGGTTCGAAACGCGCGGTCACCGGCGTCGCCGAGTCCGGGGACGATGTAGCCGTCGTCGTCGAGGTAGTCGTCGATGGCGACGGTCAAGAGGTCGACTTCCGGGAACTCGTCGGCGACGCGGAGGAGTCCGTCGGGTGCCGAGACGGCCGAGAGGACGAACAGTTTCTCGGGGTCGACGCCCGCGTTCTCGAGGACGTGGTCGAGGACGGCACACATCGTCGACCCGGTGGCGAGCATCGGGTCGGCCACGATGACCGTATCCGCTTCGGTGATTTCGGGGAGCTTCACGTAGTCGATGGTGATGGGGAACCCACCGTCGTCGTCCATCCCCGCTTCTTCGTCGCGCCCGGCGGAGATGACACCTTGCTTCGCACGCGGGAACGCCTTCAGGAGTCCCTCGACGAACGGCGTCGCAGCGCGGAGGACGTTGATGATGACCACGTTGTCGAGGCCCTTCACGCGTTCACCGGTCGTCTCCTGCAACGGCGTTTGGATGGTGACGTACTCCGTCTCCATCGCCCCGTCGATAATCTCGTAGCCACAGATGCGGCCGAGTTTGACGAGGCCTTTTCGGAAGGCGACCTGTTCCGTCTGGACGTCTCGGAGGCGCGAGAGCGTGTCCTTCGCCAGCGCGTGTGTGATGAGGTACGCGTCGTCTCGGTCTTCGATGGGCATCTTACCGAATAAGCGGATTCCCGAAGGACATAAATGCGGCTATCGGCCGCCAGCGGCCCCCTGCGGGTAGTTCACGAGTGGAACGCGAGAGTCTCTCACTGCGACGAGGCGGGAGGGACGGTGACTGTCCACCCCATCACCGACAGGCACCGGTCGTCGACGTCGACGAACAGCTATGCATGTTAGTGAGTACAACGACGTGAGTACGCGGGGCATATCTTTGTCGTTGTCTCGCGTAAAGGAGTGTATGAACCTGCGGAATAGACACGGAAAGAGCGTCGATGCCGTCCCGTTCATCGTCGTGGCTTCACTGGCGTTCATGTTCGTCATCTCGTTGGGGCCACTCTACGGGACGCTGTTCGGTGTCCCCATCGCGATGGGCGTCGTCGCGTCGCTCGTCGTCTCCGTCGGATGCGGGTGTGCTGCGTTCTATCGGTTCGTCTGGGCCTTCGACCCCGAATTTCGGTCCGAGATACCGGCGAGCGTCCGCTTCAAGAACCTCGGCTACGCCGCACTGGCGTTCTTCCTGGTTCTCGTGTTGCTCTTGATTCCGGCCATCCCACGAATCACCTGATTCGGCGCGCCCACGCTCGTGCAGTCCCCCCGACCAACCGGTCTGGGTTTTAAGCACCGTGCCGATGAGCGCAAAAACATGGGGTTCGTTAGCACGCTCAAGGAGACACTCAAAGCTTCGACACAGTCTCCCGACCGGTCCGGAGACGGCCAGAAATCCAACGGTGGGTACTGGTGTCACGATTGCTCGGAACGAATCCTCGACTTGGACGTGGAAGGTGAGGGGCCGCCGTCCTGTCCGTCCTGCGGAGACGAGATGGAGTTCGAGCGCTCGCCCGGAACGACCGGGTGCGCCTGTTAGACCCCCTCAGACGCCGCGCCGTCGCCCTTCTCACTTCGTCACGACGTACGTAATCGCGATGAGTATCATCGCCATCGACGCGACGTTGACGAACGTGAAGGCCATCAAGTCGACGTACGAGAGGCCGAGGACGACGATGGTGGCGAAGATAGACGAGAGGACGACGTTCATCGCGAAGACGACGCGCGGGTCACCTTCACCCCACTCTATCTGACCGGTCTTTTCGTCGCTCATTGTTCCACCTTCGGTTCCGCGAGGGTCAACTCTTCGCCCGCCTCGGTCGGATATCGCTCGTCTATCGGCCCGTCGCCGGGTTCGAGGAGGTGTTCGTCCAGTGCCTCGACGAGTGCCGCTTCGTCGATACCACGACCGATGAAGACGAGTTCGGTCCGTCTGTCGCCGTACTCGTCGTGCCAGTCGATTTCGGGGTGGTTGCGGCGGTAGGTGTCCTGTTCGAACTCCGGGAGTGACGCAATCCACGGTCCGCTGGCGGTGACGTACGCCGATGGTCCGGCCTGACTGTAGGTGTAGCGAACGTCGTCTCTGCCCGCTATCCACAGAGACCCTTTGGACCGAACGACCGACTCGGGGAGGTCACCGAGGACCGCCGCCGCACCGTCTGAGTGGAGTGGTGCTCGCCGGCGATAGACGAACGACGTGACGCCGTAGGTCTCCTCGGCGTGAGAGACGACGCTGTGGTCGTGTCCGTGGCCGTCACCATGGTCGTGCCCTTCGTCGCCGTGGCCGTGGGCGTGTCCTTCGTCGCCGTCACCATGGCCGTGTCCTGCGTCACCGTGGTCGTCTCCCGCTTCGTCCGCGTCCGATTCGAGGGCGGCACGCCATCCGACGGGTGCGTCGGGGTCGTGGAGGTCCGAGAGGAGGTGGTCGACGTCGACGTTTCCTCGGGTCGTCTCGACGATGTCGATGCTCGGCCGGAGCGCCGTGATAACGTCGCGAACCTCCGAGACTTCCGTGTCGCTGACGAGGTCACACTTGTTGAGGACGACCATGTCGGCGCTTTCGACCTGTTCGACCAACAGGTCCGACAACGGTTGAATCGTCCCGTCTCCGTCTTCTGCGACGGTTCGTTCCGGGTCGCCGCCGACGAAGGTATCCGCGAAGAGACGTGCGTCCACGACGGTCACGAGGCCCGCCACGTCGTATCTCGCCGCCGCACGTGAGGTGACGAACAGTCGGGCGACGGGGCCGGGCCTCGATACACCCGACGCTTCGACGACGAGGTGGTCGAACGACCGCTCCTGTGCGAGTCGAACGACGGCCGTCTCCAGGTCGTCCTGCAGTTCACAACAGATACACCCGTTGGACAACTCCGTGACACCGCCACCGACGGTGAGTTCCGATTCCTCTGCGACCAGTTCGGCGTCGACGTTCACAGACCCCATGTCGTTGACGAGGACGGCGATGTCGTGGTCGCCGGCGTTCGTCAAGAGGTGGTTGAGAAGCGTCGTCTTACCCGCCCCGAGGCTCCCGCCCAGTACGGTCACCGGAATTGCCTCTCGGGTACTCATAGCCGGCCTTTCCTCGTCCTCGTATATGAACCCGCGGGTCACCCCTGTCGAATTCCGGCAGTAGACCAGTCGTAACGAGACGAACACGTCGCGGACGTACCGCATCGTCGTTCGTGAGCGACACCCTTTTGTCGCGCTATCGGTTTGTATGTAAACTGATGACGCTTGCCGCGCGCATCGAGTCCTTTCGTTCTCTCGTAGAGGAGTGGCTTCGTGGCCTCTACCACGGAATGATAACTCACCCTGCGTACGAGAAAATCGAGAAACAGGCCGAAGACGACGAGGACGCGTTCATGCTCGCGTGCTTCCCCGATGCGTTCGGGATTCCCTCACCGGTGTCGTACTACACCGCCGAACTCCTCCCGTACCTCGAAGACGAGTTCGAGGCGTGGGAGCGACGGATGTGGGACCGCGGGTCGCTCCTCGAACGCAAGGGCCACCAGTACCACTTCTAACATGCGAAAATTCGTATTCTTCGGCGGGAAAGGCGGCGTCGGAAAGACCACCATGTCGAGCGCGTACGCGGTAAAATGCGCCCGTGCTGGTGTTCGAACGCTGCTCGTCTCGACAGACCCGGCGCACAGTACCAGTGACGTGTTCGACCAGCAGTTTACCGACACACCGTCTCCCGTCGAGGGCGAACCGAACCTCGATGCGATGGAGATAGACCCCGAGACGGAGGTTCGAGACCATCTCATGGAGACCAAACGCGCGTTGAGCGACCAGGTGAGTCCGGCGATGGTCAACGAAATCGACCGGCAGATAGAGATGGCACACCAGACGCCCGGTGCCCACGAATCTGCGCTCTTCGACCGGTTCATCGACGTGATGCGGAACTCCGAGGAGTACGACAGAGTCGTCTTCGACACCTCGCCGACCGGCGGGACGCTCCGTCTCCTCTCGCTCCCCGAGTATCTCGATGGGTGGATTCAGCGACTCCTCCACAAACGAAAGCAGTCGGTCAAACTGTTCGAACGCGCGGCAATCGGCAACAACGAACCACGGCGGATGATGGAGGGCGACCCGATTATCGCCCGTCTCGAACAGCGCCGTGACGACTTCACGTTCGCGAAAGACACGCTTCAGGACGACGCTGCGTTCTTCCTCGTCGTCAACCCCGACGAACTCTCGATTCGAGAGACGAAGCGGGCAGTCGAACAGCTCGAATCCTACGGACTCGACGTTCGTGGCCTCGCGGTCAACCGCCTGACTCCCGAACCAGACCCGGAAGAAGAGGGTCGCGGAGCGACGTTCTTGCGCAACCGAGTCAAGACAGAACAGGAACGATTGCGCGAACTCCGCGAAGACTTTTCGCCACCGCTCGTCGCGGCAATC
This sequence comes from Haloferax sp. YSSS75, assembly GCF_046764215.1. Taxonomy (GTDB): domain Archaea; phylum Halobacteriota; class Halobacteria; order Halobacteriales; family Haloferacaceae; genus Haloferax. The sequence goes on along the minus strand of NZ_CP177206.1, from coordinate 2,895,929 downwards.
GAGACACGCGTCGCCGAAGTCAAGGGTGACTTCCTCGGAGAAGTCGCAGATGAAATCGAGGTCGACGTCGAACTGACGCCCAAAAAGGTGTAGGAATTTTCATATCACCTAGTGTAGACAACTTTACAAACAAGTTCGAACATCAAACCAGTTGTGTGACTTACCTGTAGTTCAGATACCATACATTCCCAACTATCGTTAACGTTAAGGTAACCATTTTCGTGTCTATTGGTGGGGCAGAGTACCATGGTACAAGTTATATGGCTGGTTGTCACCGTACTCGCGTTGTTCACCGTCGGGTATTTCGGATACTCGCGGTACCTCGCGCAGTTCGTCGAACTCGACGATAGTCGTGATACACCGGCGCACAAGTACGAAGACGGTCAAGAGTACGTACCGGCGAAGAAGCCGGTCTTACTGGGGCATCACTATTCGAGTATTGCAGGCGGCGCACCGATTGTTGGACCAATTACGGCGGGTGTGGTGTGGGGTTGGCTTCCTGCACTCGCGTGGATTGCTATCGGAAACCCACTTCTCGGTAGTGTCCACGACTTCGTCTCCCTGTCGAGCAGTCTCCGACACGACGGCAAGTCTGTCGGTTACATCATCGGCGAGTACGTGGGTGAACGCGGGAAGAACATGCTGCTTTGGTTCGCGTTCCTCACCATCATCCTCGTCGTCGCGGTGTTCGCCCTCGTGGTGGCCATCGTGTTCAACGCCTACCCCGAAGCGGCGACGGCAAGTCTGGTGTACATCGCCCTCGCTGTGCTGTTCGGCGTGTACCTCTACCAGCTGAACCTTCCGTTCATCCCGGGAACGGTTGGGTTCGTCGCTGCGATGTTCGTCGGCGTGTACGCGGGAATCCAGTTCCCCATCGCGCTGTTCGAACCTGCGGCCCGCGCACCGGCATCGACGCTCGTCCTGTTCGGTAGCGGTGGTTCGTGGCTCCCGGCGGCCAGTTCCTTCGGTGCCAACGCCGCAGCGTGGATTCCGGTAATCCTCGTCTACGGTGCACTCGCGAGCGCCCTCCCGGTTTGGGTGCTCCTGCAACCGCGTGACTACCTCTCGTCGTTCCTGCTGTACAGCGGTGTCGGCGGCGCACTCCTCGCGATTATCGTCGGCACGGTTGCCGGCACGTCGTCGCAACCGCTCGTGACGAACCTCGAACCGTTCTACGGCTTCATGGGGCGTACCGGAACACCGCTGTTCCCGCTCCTGTTCATCACCATCGCGTGTGGGACCATCAGCGGGTTCCACTCGCTCGTCTCTTCGGGGACTACCTCGAAGCAGCTGAACAAGGAGTCTGACGCTCGAATGATTGGCTACGGCGGCATGCTCGGTGAGGGACTCCTCGCCACTGTCGCCCTCGCGACAGTCGCTATCATCGCCCCAGAAGTGGGCGGCGGTATCGGCCTCGCGCTCCCGACGTTCGCGACGGGTGGCGGTATCATCCTCACGAGCTTCGGTGTCCCGACGTCCTTCGGCGGTCCGTTCATGGCCCTCGTCCTCGTGAGCTTCCTGCTCACGTCGACTGACACGGCCGTGCGCCTCGGCCGCTACATGATGGAGGAGATTATCGGCACGCCCGAGACGCAAGTCCAAGAGGTTGCCACCAACCGCTGGGGCAACGCTGCGGTGCAGGCTCTCCCGGCGTACATCCTCATCACGAGTGGTTCGTGGCTCACCCTCTGGCAGCTGTTCGGCGGTGCCAACCAGCTTCTCGCTGCACTGGCACTCCTGACGGCAACCGTGTGGCTGGCCAACTGGGACGACTCGAAGCAGCTCATCAGCACCGGCGGCCCGATGGTCCTGATGGTCACCATCACGACGCTCGGTCTGCTGTGGCTCGCGGTTCACGACAACATCTACGCGAAGTTCCTGAACCCCGAGTGGATGGCGTCGGCAACGACTGTCTCCATGGTCTCGGCAGTCGTCCAAATCATCCTCGCGTTCACGCTCATCTACTTGGCACTCTCACTCGCCAAGATGGGTTACGAGAACATCCAGGATGTGCGGGGGTCGAGCAGCACTCGCACGGCTCCCGGCGACGACTAACGACTACGAAAACAACCGCAATTTTTTATCGGCGCAACCGGTCGAAGAGCCGTCGGAGAACCCCTCTCGAACTCGTCGGAGAGATATCCGTCCACAGAGAGAACGCGGCCACAGAGTCGGCGTTTCGACTCGCGATGGCCGCCTCGTCGTCGGGTGCGACGACGGCGACGTTCATCTCGAAGTGACCGTGGTAGCCGAACTTGATGAGCGTCCGGTCCGAAAAGTCGGCGACGAAGTCGTACACGTCGTCCGGGATGTCCGGTGCGATGAGGACGAACGTGAAGTCTGTCCCGTAGTGTTCGGGGTCCGGGTCGACCCACTCCTCTGCGAGTTGGTGGCCCAACTCGACGAGGCGTTCGAGTTCGGCTATCGTCGCCGTCTGAACGCGTCGAGCGAACAGATACTCCTTGGCGTGGTGATTCGCGTAGTTGATGGAGGGGTGCATGAACTGCTTGCGCGTCTCCATCCGCATCGACCCGAACATGTCGAATCGCTCGCCGTGGACCGCGTAGTCCTTCTCCAGGTCGTAGTTGAACATGAGACGGTCGCTCACCCGGTCGAGATACGTATCGTCCCACTCGGGGGCGTCGACGTCCGACTCGTCGTGGCCGGTGTAGTCGTCGCCGACGTCGGGTCGTTCGACGTCGCTCATCTCTCGTCTGGGTCGTACGCTTCGGCGTCACCGGAGACGGCGGGCGAACCGATAGCGAGCAGTTCGACTGCGTCGGTGGCGTCGTCCGGATTGTGCGCGCGGTGCGGACTTCCCGGGTCGACGACGAAGAGGCCATCTTCCGGAACCTCGAACGTCTCGTCGGGCGTCTCGACGACCAGCGTGCCCGAGAGCACGTAGAACGCTTCTTCCTGTTCGGTGTGGTAGTGGTACGCCAGCGGTACTTGCTCACCGGGTTCTGCTCGGAACCGGTTGAGTGCGACGTTCTCTAAGCCGCCTTCGGCACCGATGCGCCGGAGTTCGCAGGGTCGGTCCGGGGTCGGTTCGACTTCGTCCGTGTCCACGACGCGGTATCCCATGAGACGGAGCAACACGTTCGTCCCTATAAGCCCGTCGTGACCGGTGGGAAACCAAGGTTTATTCGTGATGATTACTAACAAGGGGCGTATGGCCGACGCGAAACGTGAAGCGTGTGGTCGCTGTTCGATGACGACAGTCGTCGACGCGACTGCCTCCGGCGACCGAGACCCGCTCGGAGACGAGAAGATAGAACTCGACGAATCTGAGCTTCGGGCGGTATCGCCCACGGCGTGGTTCGAAGGCATCTCGAACCGCCTCGACGACTTCGCCGAACGCGTCATCTACGGTAACCGCTGACTCGCACGCCCGTGAGAGTGGCTCACGGAGCATTTTTATCTACAGGCACGTAGTCCCAACAACGATATGGAAGAGAGTATCTCCGGGTTCAAACGCCGGGGCTCTTGGGGCGCAGTCGTCGAACACGGGGAACGAATCACCCGTGCGCTCCGCGAGGCCGGTGTCGACGGACGCGCCTTCGACGACTGGGACGAGTGGCGACCCAAATCACACGAACGACTGGGCGAGGACGTAAACCAGAAGACTGCCAAGCAGGCCAGCGTCGGGGAGGGTGAGGGCGAGAAGAAGGGCAAAGCACCCAACGACGACCTGAAGACGGCCGGTGAGAAGCTGTCTCGCTCCTACGAGAAGATGGAGGAAGGAGACGACGAAGGTGCCGTCCAATCGTGGCAAGACTCCATCAACTACGTCGCCCGCGCCGCCGACTCCGCCGGTCGGAAGGCACTTCGGAAGGTCGAAGACACGGTCTATCGGAAGGTGATGACGCAACTCGCCCCCTACTACTTCGACAACGAACTCATCAGCGCCAACATCCAGCAGGTCGGACGCGGGTCCGGCGACGAACGGTTCGTCTTCGAGGTGAACGTCAACGACGACGACCTGAAGGCGGAGGTTTCGGAGACGCTCCGCGACTTCGAAGACGAATTCGACCGCTGGCACATCGACACCGAAAAAGAGACCGAAGTCGCAGAAGTGGTCGAAGGCGTCGAAGTGCCGGCGGCAGACAGAGACGAGTAGGGCCAAATCCACGACGAACTGAGGTCGGTGTCGTCCGGCGTCGACTCGTCGTGGATTTGGGAGTTCGCGACGAACTGAGGTCGGTGCCGTCCGGCGTCGACTCGTCGCGTACGCAGTCGCCACGAACTTCGTCATTGCGCGGTGTGGTTCCCAGCGCGCACACGTATTTCTGTTCGATAATACTGATACCGCTCGCCCGTCATGTGGTGGTATGGCCGAACCACTCCGAATCGAGTCTGGTGAGTTGACGGCAGACGAGATTCTCGACGCCCTTCGTGAAGGTCGCCGTATCGTCGTCCGTGCCGAGATGCTCGGTGGCATCCACGAGGTGACGCTCCGGCACGACGGGTCGATATTCTACTGCGACACACCGACGACGCTCCACAAACACGAAGACGAAGCTGGGATGCGGAGTTGCGTGCTGAAGATGGGATACGCCAAAGACGCGTAAACGGAGCGGCGGCCGATTTTTCTCGTTCGTGCGACGTGGCGGGGGTGCCGTCTCCGACGAGATGGTTCCGTAAGGTGAGGGTTTAATCCGACGGACAGCAAACAGATGTGCATGGCCGACGCACCGGATATGGAAGACCTGATGGAGACCGACGACCCGAACTTCGGGCACGTTCTCGCGTGTGTCTTCGGAATCCAGAGCCACGAGAGCAGGACGTATCTCGCACTGCTCGACAACCCCGGAAGTACCGTCGCGGAACTGGCGGAAGTCCTCGAACGTGACCGGAGCAACGTCAATCGCTCGCTGACGACGCTTCTGGACAAGGGACTCGCCGACAGAAAGCGCCGACTGCTCGACCCCGGCGGATACGTCTATCAGTACACGGCGACACCGCTCCCGGAAGCCAAAGAGATGATGCACGCCGCCTTAGACGAGTGGGCCGACGACGTACACGCCCGCATCGACGCCTTCGGCGAGTCGTAAACCGCTGCAAACGCCCGGTGGCCGTCGGGTCTCCACACCGAGCACTGCGGCCACCACTACCGGTGGTCGTCGGGTCTGCCCCCGTCGCCTGCGCGTCGCGTGCCGGTGGCAGGTGCCGCCCAAACCCACCTGCTTTTGTCCCTCTGGTGCCACCGCCCGAGCAATGAGTCTCGAACTTACGGCACCCGCCCCCGAGGAGCCAGCCGTCGCCGAGGACGGTGCGTGGCTCGAATGTATCGAGTGCGGCGAGCAGTTCGCACCGTTCGACGACGTTCGGTACACCTGCGACGACTGTGATGGGCTACTCGAAGTCCGCTACGCCTCCCCGCCGACGTGGGACGACTTCGACGGCCGCGGCGTCTGGCGATACAACGCTGCCCTCCCGTTCGATGAAGGCGTCTCGCTCCCCGAAGGGGCGACGCCACTGCACCGGGTTCCGCGCCTCGAATCCGACGTCGGCGTCGAGACGCTCCGCATCAAACACGAGGGGATGAACCCCACCGGGTCGTTCAAAGACCGTGGCATGACCGTCGGTGTCCGCGTCGCGAAGGAACTGGGCGTCGGGCGTCTCGCCTGTGCCTCGACCGGAAACACCTCTGCGGCACTCGCCGCCTACGGCGCTCGCGGCGGCATGGAGACGCTCGTGCTCTTGCCCGCTGGCAAAGTCGCCGCCGGGAAGATTGCACAGGCCGCACTCCACGACGCGCGCATCCTCGAAGTGGACGGGAACTTCGACTCCTGTCTCGACATCGTCCAGGAACTCGCCGCTCGCGGCGAGGTGTACCTCCTCAACTCGCTGAACCCCTTCCGCCTCGAAGGCCAGAAGACCATCGGCCTCGAAATCCTCGAAGAGTTCCACGAGGACTACGGCACCTACCCCGACCGAATCGTCCTCCCCGTCGGCAACGCGGGCAACACGTCGGCGCTCTACAAGGCGTTCCGCGAACTCGTCCAGTCGGGTGCACTGGACCCCGAAGACGTGCCCAAACTGACCGGCGTGCAGGCCGAGGGTGCCGCCCCGATGGTCGAAGCAATCGAGAACGGGTGGGACGAGACGCGCCGCTGGGACGACGTCGAGACCATCGCCACCGCCATCCGCATCGGTAACCCGGTCAACGCGCCGAAAGCGCTCCCGGGCATCCGCGAGACGGGCGGCACCGCCGTCGCCGTCTCGGACGAAGAGATTACCGACGCACAGCGCGCTCTCGCCGGCGAGGGTGTCGGCGTCGAACCCGCGTCCGCTGCCTCTGTCGCAGGTCTGCGCAAACTCCGCGAGGACGGCACTATCGACGCGGACGAACAGGTCGTCTGTCTCACGACCGGACACCTGCTGAAAGACCCCGACGCGGCGTTCGAGGCCGGCAACGAACCCGAACCCGTCCCGAACGACACCGACGCGGTGCTCGACCACCTCGCCGAGTAAACGCCCACCGACTCCGCTGGCCGTGACGAGACGGGGGTGGCCGACGACGGGCGACCGCCGACAGACGTCAGTTGTTCGTCTGACACATCCTTTTCTTCCTGTGCTACTAGATACCACACGATGTCGCTCAGCAGCATGCCGACCGGGACCATCAGTGGCGGTGGGTCCGGGTCGAGAACGTACCCTCCGAACGAACCCGAACCCGGTCACAGGTCCTCCGAGACCGACGCACGCCGTCGGTCCACCGACGCCCACGCGTCTCGGCAGTCGGCCGACGCCAGGGGACGGGCCGCCGAATCACTTCAGCGCGAGAACCAGGCACTCCGTCGTGCCAACGTCCACCTCAGAGAGAAACTCGACGCGGTCAACCGGGACCAGCAGGATATCATCGACCACTACGAACGACTCTTGACCGAAGTCAACAGAGACGGTGCCGTCGGGACGTCGCCCCGCGGACACACCGCTCGAACGGGGACGTCGGATACTCGGTCGAAGAGAAAACAGGTGTCTGCGGTCGTTCGTCCGGTCGTGGGTCGTCTCGCAGCGCGTGTGTTGCGGACGGTCGGACTTCGCTGACGTGGGTGGTGTGGACGTCGCTTAGAGCGTGATGGTGTCCACGTCGATGATACGGTCGTCTGCGAGGAGTTTCTCGCGGACCTCGTCTGTGACCTCGTCGTCGAGGTTGTAGACGGTGAGTGCCTCGCCGCCGGCCTTGGCGCGGCGGGCGTTGAACATCCCCGCGATGTTGACGTCGTTTTCACCGAGGACGGTGCCGATGAAGCCGATGACGCCCGGTTTGTCGTAGTTGCGGGCGATGAGCATCTGGCCGTGCGGGATGGCGTCGAGACGGTAGCCGTTGATGCGGACGATACGCGGGTCGTCGCCGGCGAAGAGCGTCCCGGAGATGGTCATCTCTTCGTCGCCGTTACGGACGGTGACCGTCACGAGACTCTGGAAGTCCTCGGACTGGCGGGACTTCGACTCGGTGACTTCGATGCCGCGTTCCTTCGCAATCTGCGGGGCGTTGACGGCGTTGACCTGCCATTCGAGCGGCGTGAAGACGCCCTTGAGTGCAGAGGCCGTGACGAGTTCGAGGTCCTCGGCGGCGATGTCACCGTGGTAACTGACTTCGACTTCGCCGAGGCGGCCTTCGAGGAGTTGGGCAGCGATTTTGCCAGCGGTCTCTGCGAGGCCGATGTACGGCTGGATACGCGGGAAGGCGCTCTCGTCGACAGAGGGCGCGTTCAACGCGTTCATCACGGGTTCTTCGCGGAGTGCGGCGACGACTTGGTCGGCCGTCGAGACGGCGACGTTCTCCTGTGCGGCCGAGGTGGACGCCCCGAGGTGGGGCGTGACGACGACGTTGTCGACAGAGAGAAGCGGGTTGTCGGGTGCGACGGGTTCGTCGGCGAACACGTCGACTGCGGCCCCGTCGAGGACGCCGGCCTCGACTGCCTCCGCGAGGGCCGTCTCGTCGACGACGCCACCGCGGGCACAGTTGATGAGATAGCCGCTTCCCATCGTCTCGAGTTCGTCGGTGGAGATGAGTCCCTCCGTCTCGGAGGTCAGCGGCGTGTGGACCGTCAGGAAGTCCGCGCGGGAGAGACACTCGTCGAACCCCACGAGTTCGGCACCGAGTTGCTCGGCGCGTTCCTGTCCGATGTAGGGGTCGTAGGCGACGATGTCCATTCCGAGCGCGTTGAACTTCTTGGCGACTTCTTGGCCGACACGGCCGAGGCCAACGACGCCCAGAGTCTTCCCGTTGACTTCGTTGCCGAGGTAGTCGGACTTGGCCCACTCGCCGTCCTTGAGGCGGGCGTGTGCCTGCGGAATCGAGCGGGCGGCGGCGAAGCCCATGGCGACGGTGTGTTCGGCCGCCGCGCGGACGTTCCCCTCGGGTGCGTTGGCGACGATGACCCCGTGTTCGGTTGCGGCGTCGATGTCGATGTTGTCGACACCGATTCCGGCCCGGCCGACGATGACGAGGTTGGGTGCCGCCTCGAACACCTCGGCGGTAACCTCAGTTCCAGAGCGGACGATGAGTCCGTTTGCGTCGGACACTGCTTCGAGCAGCGCCTCACCTTCGACATCGTACGCAGTCTCTACCTCGTAACCAGCCTCGCGAAGCCGGTCCAGACCCGCGTCGGCAATCGGGTCCGTGACGAGTACCTTCATGCGCGTAGGGACAGACCCACGGGGGTTAAGAGTTGCCACAACGGCCGATATCGTGACATTGAGAGTGTCTAACACGATTGCACAGTTGTCGAACGACTGTCGTCGCTCGGTGATTCTGCCGACGCGGAAGCTTTGAAACCACGCGGGAACGACGGGCACGTATGCGAATCATCGCCTTCGACTTCGACGGCACGCTTTCGGACTCGGAGATGACTGTCCTGCTCGGCGAGAAGAACGGTACTGCCGCCGAGATGGCAGATATCACCGAACGCGCCATGAACGACGAGATTAGCTACGCGGAGAGTCTCCGCTCGCGCGCTCGCCTCCTCGAAGGACTCGAAGAGGAACTCGCCGAAGAGGCCTACGGCGACGTCGAACTCCGCCCCGGCGCGGCAGAACTCATCCAGCGCCTCCGCGACTACGGTCACCACGTCGCCATCTTCACCGGCGGATTCGAACGCGGCGTCGAACGCGCACTGGAGAAAGAAGGGGTCGAAGTCGACGACATCGTCTCGAACCACCTGCCCGTCAAGGGTGGCCGACTCACCGGCGACGTCGAAGGGTCGCTCATCGAGGGCACGAAAGACACCGCGCTCGAAAATTACGCCGCCGACCACGACGTCCCGATGTCCCGAACCGTCGCCGTCGGTGACGGTGCGAACGACCTACCGATGCTCGAAGTTGCCGGCCTCTCGGTCGGATTCGTCCCGAAGGACGCCGTCCGCCCGGCCTGCGACGCCGTCGTCGCCTCGATGAGTCGGTTAGAGAAGGTGTTCGAGGGCTACAACATCCTCGACGCCGACGACGAGTAACCGCGTCGCAGACGCCGGCTCGTGCCCGTCTCGGGCACCGGCGCACACTGCGGGTCGGCAACGTTTGCTGACTGCTAACGCTTATCACAGTCGGCATCGTATCGACTTTCATGTCTATCATCGATGTCGATACACCCGAGTTGTGGGTGGTGGGGTCTGTCTTCGTGGCCATCGCCCTCACCGCGCAGTTCGAGGGTGTCGTCCTCCTCGACTTCCACACACTCGGCATCGACAATTCGATTCCCGCCGCCGTGGCAGTGGTGGGGGCGATGCTGGCGCTGTGGTGGTTCGACAGCGAGTGACCCGTTTCGAGATGGGTGTCTTCTTTGGGTCGAGGTAGGGCCGTCGGTCAGTTCTCGGAATACTCGTTCGTAGTCGTGCAATTCCCCGTGTGAGAGAACCGTCTTCGAGCGTTATTACGTGGCCAAATAAACAACCAATTGTCATGGTTGGTTCCCGCTGGTTCTCCATCGCGCTCGCTCTCCTCGTCGTCGTCGGAGTCGGTGGTTGGGTGTCGCCCTTCGTCCTCGCTCCGGACGCTGGCGGCGACGAGTTCACCAGAGAGCGAGTCTTCGTTCGAGCAGATGGTCGCATCACCGAGGCGGCGCTGTACGTCCCGAGTGGCGAGCGACCCAGACCCGGTATCGTGTTCGGGGCCGGGTCGGGGTCCGAACCCGCGATGTACGCTGGATACGGTGAGACACTCGCTCGGCAGGGGTTCGTCGTCCTGATACCCGGTCCGACCTACGAACTCGAAGACGGGTCGCCCGTTCCGTGGATGATTGTCCGCGACGATACCGCCCTCTGGGACCGTGTGACTGAGAACTACCTCAACTGGGTGGCGTATCTGGAGGCACATCCACGAGTAGACGACGAGCGCATCGTCGTCGGTGGGCACTCTGGCGGGGCCAACGGGGCCTATCGGGCGGCGTACGAACGCGACGACGTACGGGGACTCGTCGCCATCGCGGGTCGATTCCCACCGGAGCGACCCGACCCGCTTCAGACGAACGTCCTCTTGGCGACTGGGAGCGACGATTCGCTCGTCCCACCGAGCACCCTCGTGGAGATATCCGAACCACTGACTGGGACGAAACTCGAACCCGGTGACCGAACCGGGTCGTTCGAAGACGGAACGGCGGCAGGCGTCTTCGTCGCAGACGGGGCGACACACCTCTCGGAGTCGTCCGACCCGTCGCTCGTCGCTGCGACGGCAGAGTGGTCGCTTCGGTCGGTTGGTGAGACGCCCCCCGACCAGTACGAGACGACTGGCCGGCCGATTCGCACCGCCCTCCAACAGTTCGCCTTCGGGTTAGTTGGCGTCCTCGCTGCCACCGCCCTCGTCGCACGCGAGGGGGTTCCTTCGCTGGACAGCGACTACCGGTCGTCTCTCCCGCCGACAGTCGCGGTGGTCGGATTCGTCGCAGTCGTCGGCACGACGCTCTCGGAGAGCGTCTACCACCTCTGGCCTGCACCGTCACAGTTCGTGAAATACGTCCTCTTCGCCGGCATCCTCGCAGTTGTCGGTGGGGTGCTTCTCCGCGGGTCCGAACGAATTCCACGACTAGAGACGCGATACGGGGCAGTCCTGTTCGACGTCGCGTTCGTCGCCGTCTCGATGGCGGTGTTCGTCCTCGTCTCGACGCGCTTCGTCACGTTCCAGTTGGTGACGACGGTGGTCCTATCGGGCGCATTCTTGCTCCTGTTGTTACCAGTCGTCGTCCTGCTTTCCCTTCTGGAGCGAGACGCCGCGCCGCGGTGGGTGTTCAGTGCCCTCGCCGTCCTCTGGTTGTACCCGGCAGTCGTCCCGCCGTATCTGTAGTCGTCCCGCCGTACCTGTAATCGTCCCGCCGTACCTGTGTGTGGTAGTTATCGCGTGACACCTCCAACCTGCGGTATGGACCCACGAATTACACTCGTCACTCTCGGTGTCACTGACCTCGACGAGTCGATACGATTCTACCGAGACGGCCTCGGATTCCCGATGCGTGACCGAGACGAAGACAGCGACGTCGCCTTCTTCGAACTGGACGGGACGTGGCTTTCGCTGTATCCGAGGGAGTTGCTGGCCGAGGACGCCACCGTCTCCGCCGACGGGTCGGGATTCGCCGGCGTGACCCTCGCCCACAACGTCGAGACTCGACCGGCCGTCGACACACTCCTCGACGAAGCACAGGCCGCCGGGGGCCGTCTCGTCAAACACGCACAGGAGGCGTCGTGGGGTGGATACTCGGGGTACTTCGCCGACCCGGATGGCCACCTCTGGGAAGTCGCGTATCCACCGCTATCCGGGGAGTGAGGACTCGAACTGCGGCCTGACGAGGGTACCGATGCGACGAAAAGAACCGCCCGAATCGAGTTACCGATTCAGTGTGTGAATCGCCTGCCCGAGCGCGTTCTCTGCGGCCTCCATGACCGCTTCGGCGAGCGTCGGGTGCGTGTGGATGGTCGAGGCGACGTCTTCGAGCGTCGCGCCCATCTCGATTGCGAGGGCGATTTCGGCCACGAGTTCGGACGCTTCGGGGCCGACGATTTGCGCCCCGAGGATGAACCCTGAATCGTCGTCGGCGACGATGCGGACGAAGCCATCGGCGTGACCCGTCGTGAGCGCACGACCGGAGGCCCGGAAGGGCATCTGGCCGACGGCGGGCGTAAAGCCCATCTCTTCTGCTTCGTCTTCGGTCATGCCGACCGTTCCGATTTCGGGGTCGGTGAAGACGGCCGCCGGGACGGCCTGACTGTCGAAGGCGACGGGTTCGCCGGCGATGTGCTCGGCGGCGACGATGCCTTCTTTCGAGGCGACGTGGGCGAGCATCGGCGTGTCGGCGACGACGTCACCGACTGCGTAGATGTGCTCGACGTCGGTGCGGCGGAAGTCGTCGACGTCGAGGAAGCCCCGTTCGTCTGCTTCGAGGCCGGCGTTTTCTATCTCCATCGTGTCGGTGACGGGCGACCGGCCGACGGCGACGAGTACCTTGTCGGCGCGGTACTCGTTCTCCTCGCCGTCTTCGGTCTCAGTCGTCACCATGATGCCGTCGTCTTCCTCGCGCCATCCGCTGGCACCTTCGCCGAAGTGCATGTCGATGCCGAGTTCTTCGGCGCGCTTGCGGACGACACGGGCCACGTCGGATTCGTATCCGGGCAGGATGTCGTCGAGCATCTCGACGACGGTGACGTCGGAGCCGAGTTTGGCGAACGTCGTCGACAGTTCCATGCCGATGTAGCCACCGCCGACCACGACGAGGCGGTCCGGGACGGTGTCGGCGTCGAGGGCGTCGCGAGACGACCATACCTGTTCGTCGCCGAAGTCGAATCCGGGAATCTGGATGACGCGCGACCCGGTGGCGATGATGCAGTGTTCGAACTCGACGGTCTCCGAACCCTGTCCTTCGCCGCCGTGGGCGATGCGGACCGAGTTCTCGTCTTTGAATCGGGCCGTTCCCTCGACGAGGTTGACGCCGTTTGCTTTACAGAGTTTCTCGACGCCGCCGGTCAGTTGGTCGACGACGCCGTCTTTCCAGTCGCGCAGTTGCGACATGTCCACGACTGGGTCGGCGTGGATACCCATCTCTTCGGCGTTGCCTGCCTCGTGGGCGAGGTTGGAACTCGTGATGAGCGCCTTCGAGGGGATACACCCGTAGTTCAGACAGGTGCCTCCGTAGGCGTCTTTTTCGACCAGCGTCGTGTCGAGGCCCTGTTGTGCGGCGCGGATGGCGGCGACGTACCCGCCCGGTCCGGCACCGATGACGAGGAGTTCCGTTCCGGTCGCGATATCTCCAACGACCATTATTCTAACACCAGCAGTTTGGGGTCTTCGAGCAGTTCTTTGATGCGATTCGTGAAGCGAGCACCCGTCGCGCCGTCGACGATACGGTGGTCGAACGTCAGCGAGAGGGTCAGCACTTTGCGTGGCACGATATCACCATCGATGACACGGGGCTTATCTTTGATTGCGCCGAGCGCGAGGATGCCCACTTCGGGGTAGTTGATGATGGGCGTCGCGTACTCGCCGCCGATGCCGCCGATGTTGGTGATGGTGAAGGTGCCACCGCGCATCTCGCCGGGCGAAATCTTGCGGTCACGCGCCTTCTGCACCAGTTCGTTCATCTCGTCGGCTATCTGGAGCATCCCCTTGCGGTCTGCCTCGTGGACGACCGGAACCATGAGACCGGCGTCCGTCGCGGCGGCGACGCCGATGTTGTACTCGTCGCGGAGGACGATTTCCTCGTTCTCCTCGTCGAGTTGCGAGTTCATGTACGGGAAGTCCTTCAGCGCCGCGATGACCGCCTTCATCACGAACGGCATGTAGGTGAGCTTCGTCTCCTGTTCTTCGGCGACGGGTTTGAGTTGCGAGCGCAGTTCGACGAGTTCCGTCACGTCCACCTCGTCGTGGTGGGTGACGTGCGGTGCGGTGTACTTCGACCGCTGCATCTGGTCGCCGATGGCCTTGCGGACGCCCTTGTAGGGGACGCGCTCGCCGGCGGCGGGACCAGTCTCGGCCGCCTCGGCAGTCGCGGTGCCTGCGCCGGGTTCGGCGGAGACGGCTTCCGCGTCTGCGGCCTGCGCTTCGCGCTGTGCGTCGGCGTACTGGGCGACTGCCTCGGGCGAGACGAACGCCTCGCCGTCGCGCATCTCCGTCGCGGGCACGGCGTCGATGTCGACGCCTTTCTCCTTGGCGAGTGCCCGCGTCGCAGGGGCGGCCAGTGTCTTGTCTCGGTCTGCGCTTTCGGCCGGTGCGGCCGTGGTGTCGCTGGACTCCGTCGTCGCAGACTGTCCGTTGATTTCGATGCTGCGTGGGCCGTCGTCCGTCGGTTCTTCTTCTTCGGCCTCTGCGGCAGCACGAACGTCACCTTCGGTCACACGGCCACTCGGACCGCTTCCCTCGACAGTCGAGAGTTCGACGCCGAGTTCGCGAGCGAGGCGGCGGACGCTCGGGGAGGCGAACACGCGCCCGCCGGTGTCGCCCGAATCGTCCGTCTCTGCGGGTTCTGGCTCTGCTTCCGTCTCGGGTTCTGCTTCCGCTTCGGCAACCGCGGCCTCGTCGTCCTCGCCATCCTCCTGAATGGTGATGATGACGTTGCCGACGGGGACCATCTCGCCCTCCTCGGCGAGCAGTTCCTTCACCGTCCCGTTGAACGGCGAGGGAACGTCCACGAGTGCCTTGTCCGTCTCGACTTCGGCGAGCACCTGGTCTTCGGTCACTTCGTCGCCCGGTGCGACGTGCCACGTTACGAGTTCGCCTTCTGCGACGCCTTCGCCGACGTCTGGTAGTTTGAATTCCTTGAGCGCCATTGTTCAGAAGTTCACCGTCTCTCGGATGCCGTCTTCGATGCGGGCCACCGACGGGAGGTAGTAGTCTTCCAGTGCGTACAGTGGGTACGGTACGTCGTAGCCCGCGACGCGCTTTACTGGTGCTTCCTGATACAGGAGTGCCTCTTCTTGGACGATGGCCGTGATTTCGCCGCCGAGGCCACCCGTCTTGGGGGCCTCGTGGACGACGACTGCACGACCGGTCTTCTTGAACGACTCGACGACTGCCTCACGGTCTAACGGCGAAATCGTCCGCAGGTCGACGACTTCGGCGTCGATGCCCTCTTCTTCGAGGTTCTCGACCGCTTCGAGCGTCGGGCGCGTCATCGCGCCGTAGGTGAACACCGACACGTCCGACCCTTCGCGGCGGACGGCGGCCTCACCGAGTGGGACCGTGTACGCTTCTTCGGGAACTTCACCGCGGAACGCGCGGTAGATGAGTTTGGGTTCGAGGAAGATGACCGGGTCGGGGTCGCGAATCGCGGAGATGAGCAGCCCCTTCGTGTCGTACGGCGTCGAGGGGATGACCACCTTCAGGCCCGCCTCGTGCGCGTAGAACATCTCCTTGGACTCGGAGTGCGACTCGGGAGCGCGAATGCCGCCGCCGTAGGGCGCACGCAGGACCATCGGGAGCGTGTATCGCCCGCGAGTGCGGGTGCGGAACCGCGCCATGTGGCTGACGATTTGGTCGAATCCGGGGTACATGAACCCGGAGAACTGAATCTCCGGAACCGGCTTGAGTCCCATCGCGGCCATGCCGACGGCCGTACCGATGATACCGGACTCCGCGAGGGGCGTGTCGATGACTCTGTCGTCGCCGAACTCGTCCCAGAGGCCCTCGGTTGCGCGGAAGACGCCGCCGTTCTTCCCGACGTCTTCGCCCATGACCAACACCTCGTCGTCGAGGTTCATTTCGGTGTAGAGACCGTCCCGTACCGCCTGTACGATGGTAAGATTCTGTGCGCTCATTCTCGGAGGAATCCCTCGTCGCCAACCTTCTCACGGAGTGCTTCGAACTCCTCGTACTGTGCTTGAACCTCGGGGGTCCGCTCTGCGTAGGCGTAGTCGAACATGTCGCTTGGCTCCGGACGTGGGTCGGACTCGGCCGCGTCGATAGCGTCTGCGACCTGCTGTTTGACTTCTGCTTCGATGGTCTCGACTTTCTCGTCGTCGAGTCGCCCCGTCTCTCTGAGGAACGTCTCCAGTCGTGGAATTGGGTCTTTCGCCTTCCACTTCTCGACTTCCTCGTCGTCCCGGTAGACTGTCGGGTCGTCGGCGGTTGTGTGTGCTCCGAAGCGGTACTGGACCGCCTCGATGAGTGTGGGTCGGCCCTCGCCCTCTGTCGGATTCCGGGCTTTCTCCAGTGCCGCCTGCGTCACGGCGTAGACTGCAAGCGGGTCCATCCCATCTACCTGTACGCCGTCCATCCCGTAGGCCGTCGCCTTCTGTGCGATAGTCTCGGCGTTCGTCTGTCGTTCGCGGGGGACGGAAATCGCCCACTGGTTGTTGTTACAGAAGAAGACGTTCGGCGTGTCGAAGACGCCGGCGAAGTTGAGTCCCTCGTGGAAGTCGCCTTCGGACGTCGCGCCGTCACCGAAGTAGACCATGACCGCTCTGTCCGTCTTCCCCTGGAGTTTGAGCGCCCACGCCGCGCCCGTCGCGTGCGGAATCTGCGACGCGATGGGAACTGCGGGCGGGAGGATGTTCGCATCCTCGGGCATCTTGTTGCCCTTCTCGTGGCCCATCCAGTAGAGCAGTGTCTGCTTGAGAGGGAGGCCCCGAAGCAACGCAGCGCCGTGTTCGCGGTAACTGGGGACCATCCAGTCGTCTTCCGCCAGCGCGATGGCGCTGCCAATCTGTGCGCCTTCCTGTCCCGACAGCGGTGGATAGGTACCCATCCGCCCCTGCCGCTGGAGGCTCACCGCCCGGGTGTCGAAGTGTCGGGCGAGGCGCATGTAGCGGTACATATCGACGAGTGTCTCGTCATCGATGTCGGGGACTTCACCGACGACGGCCCCGTCCTCATCGAGCACTCGTACCTGGTCCTGTGGGTCACGCTGAAGTACGCTCACGGGAGAACCCTCCTGTTCATGAAAAAATCGACTCCCGCTGGCGTTATATTGTTTTCGTATATAATTTACTTTGACTCGGAATATTGCGCAACTGCCCGTGCTATGTAAACCCACGGGGGACAAAATTGGACATTTTGGCTCCTAAACGATTCTTCCTGATGGTCATTAGTGTGAACGCGCATCTGACCGAGAAATAATCGGAAATATCGACAACTTTTCACAACGCATCGAGAGTGAACTGGGCTGACTGCTGACAGAAACGCGTGCTTCACCGCCGCTCGGCGGGGTCTAGACCAAACGAGTGTGGCTTACTGTCCCGCGGCGGCGCGCGCTGCCCGTCGGGCCTCCTCGACACTCGACCCGTCGCGGAGGAGGGCATCGACGAACAGTTCGCCCGCCTTGTACGACGACCGGACCATCGGACCGGACGCACAGTAGAGGAAGTCGAGTTCGTCTTCGGCGACCCGTCGCCACGTCTCGAACACGTCGGGGTGGACGTACTCGAACACGTCGAGGTGGGTTCGAGAGGGTTGGAGATACTGGCCGAACGTCACGATGTCGACGTCCGCCTCCCGGAGGTCCGACAGCGTCTGGTAGACTTCGTGGGCGTGTTCGCCGAGGCCGAGCATAATCGACGTCTTGGTGTGGATATCCGAGTTGTCCTCGACGTACTGAAGCACCGACAGCGACTGTTCGTATCCCGCGCGGCGGTCACGAATCGGCCACTGGAGCCGTTCGACCGTCTCGATGTTGTGGGCGATGACGTCCGGGCCGGCGTCGATAATCTGCTGGACGAGTTCTGGTTCGCCCTGGAAGTCGGGAATCAACACTTCGACGAGGACGCCGGGGTCACGGCGTTTTATCTCTCGAATCGTCTGTGCGAAGTGTCCGGCACCCTGGTCCGGCAAGTCGTCGCGGTCCACGGAGGTCAAGACGACGTAGTCGAGGCCGATTTCCGCCACCGCGTCTGCGACGTTGGTCGGTTCGTCGGGGTCGAGTGCTTCCATGCCACCCGTCTGGACGTCACAGAAGTTGCACCCACGCGAACACCGGTCGCCCATGAGCATGAACGTCGCCGTCCCGGGGCCGTCGCGACCACTCCAGCACTCGCCCATGTTCGGACAGTTCGCCTCCTCACAGACCGTGTTGAGGTTTCTATCCCGGAGCGAGGCTTTGATGTCGGTGAAGCGCCGGCCCGATGGCGGTCGCATCTTCAACCAATCTGGCTTCCGCCGCGTGCGCATGCCCAATTCTTTCGAGGCGATAGGCAAAAACGTGAGGATTACCCCGCCGTCCGTCGGGTTGCTGACAGAACCGCCCGACGAATCGGAGGGAAATCGCCGCCGAATCGACGCTGTCGAACCGACTGCCCCGTGGTAACACACATTGTTCAGAATCGTTCAAATGGACAGTACCATCACGAAAAACAAAACGTCTGGTTCAAATCCATCACGACTTTCCATCAATGTGAATGTAAAACCGTGTCAAATATATCAGAGAACTGAAAAACTTATATTCGAGTAAAGATTTAGGGGTAGTATGAACTGGAAACACCGCCGTGACCTGTCGAAGGCCGAATCGAAGAAGCAAGAGGCCACCGCAGGGACGAACTGGTCGTTCATCGCCGCCCTCGCTATCGCTGGGTAGGCGCCGAATCGGCCAGTACCGTCCCTGAACGGTCCCCGAAACGCCCTTTTTAGGAATTCAGTCGCCGAGCGTCGCCGCCGGATGGAGAAACGCCTTTCCCCACGGACGACTCGGCTACCTGTATGACCCTCGTCTTCGTCTCGCCTCTCGCCGCGCTCCCGACACGGAGGTGCCCGCCGTGAAAGTCGCGGAGGCGGTTCCCGAATTCGCCGACGCGTTCGGGTTCGAGGAGTTCAACCGCATGCAACGCGAGGCCCTTCCCGGCATCCTCGAAACCGACCACAACGTGGTCGCCTCCGCGCCCACCGCCAGCGGGAAGACGGCACTCGCGGAACTCGCCATCTGTAAGACCCTCCGCGACGGCGGGACGGCGCTTTTCATCGCGCCGCTTCGTGCGCTGACCACCGAAAAAGAGACCGAGTGGGAACGCTTCGAGAGTCTCGGCTACTCCGTCTACGTCGTCACGGGCGAACGTGACCTGAACCCGCGCCGCGCCGCACGCGCGGACATCCTCGTCATGACGCCGGAGAAGACGGACTCCGCCACGCGCAAGCACGACTCGGCACGCTACTCGTTCATCGAGGACGTCGATTGCGTCGTCATCGACGAGGTCCACCTGCTCGATTCGGAGACGCGTGGCGGCGTCCTCGAAGTCACTGTCTCGCGGATGCGACGACTCTGCGACCCGAGAATCGTCGCGCTCTCGGCGACGATGCCCAACATCGACGACGTCGCGGCGTGGTTGGACGCGCCGCCCGAGACGACCTACGAGTTCGGCGACGACTACCGTCCCGTGGACCTCCACGCAGGCGTGAAGACGTACACCCACGGCGAGAACCCGTTTCAGGACAAGTATCGCCGTCTCTACCGGGCGTTCGACCTCGCAGAACCGCACATCCGCGACGGCGGCCAGTCGCTCGTCTTCGTCTCTTCCCGACAGGACTCCGTTCGCGCCGCCGAGAAAGCCCGCGACGAACTCGCACAACGCGACGTACCAATCTCGTCTCGCGGTGACTACGACTTCCACAACGAAGCGAAGGAACTGAGCAACGACTCGCTTCGAAAGGCCGTCTTGGACGGCGTCGGATTCCACCACGCCGGCCTCGCCCGCGACGACCGAGAGGCGGTCGAAGAGTGGTTC
This sequence comes from Haloferax sp. YSSS75, assembly GCF_046764215.1. Lineage (GTDB taxonomy): Archaea > Halobacteriota > Halobacteria > Halobacteriales > Haloferacaceae > Haloferax. The sequence goes on along the minus strand of NZ_CP177206.1, from coordinate 2,876,295 downwards.
AAAGAAGGGAAGATTCAACTGCTGTTTTCCACCTCGACGCTGGCGTGGGGTGTGAACCTCCCCGCACGCTGTGTCGTCATCCGCGACACGAAACACCACGACCCACTGGAAGGCGAAGTCGACGTCTCCCCGCTCGACATCCTCCAGATGCTCGGCCGCGCCGGTCGCCCCGGATACGACGACGTGGGCTACGGGTGGGTCATCTGCGACCACGCTGACCAGAACAAGTACCGTCGCCTCCTCCGTGAGGGCAAAGAGATAGAGTCTCGTCTCGACGAGGACCTGGACGCCCACCTCAACGCCGAAATCGCGATGGGGACGATTCGGGACCTCGACGACGTGATGTCGTGGTTGGAGACGACCTTCTACTACCGACGCGCTCAGTCGGCCCCGAACGAGTACGACTTCGGTGGCCTTCGCTCTCGCGTCCGCGACGTTCTGGACCGCCTCGTCTCGCGTGGATTCGTGGAGATGGACGACGACCTGTCTATCGACGCGACGGCACTCGGTCGACTCACCTCGAAGTACTATCTCCGTCTCGGGACCGCCACCCGATTCGCCACGCTCGCCGACCGTGACCGAATCTCGGCCGACGACATCCTCGAAACGGTCGCCGGCGCGGCAGACTTCCGGCAGGTGTCTGCCCGGCAGTCGGAAGTCGACGCAGTCGATTCGGTGTTGACCGGCGTCTCGACCGAACTCGAAGACGGTCCGCGAAAGGTGCTCGCGATTCTCCACGCGAGTATGGCGAACTCGACGCCGAGCGAACTCCGAAGCGACGCGTGGGTCATCCGGCAGAACGCGCTTCGCCTCCTCTCGGCGCTTCGGGAGTTCCTCGACACCTTCGCGGACGCTCGCGCCGCCAACCTCGCGCGCCGCGTCGAAGCGCGCGTCGACAACGGCGTCAGCAGTGACGCCGCCGCACTCACGGCAGTCGACGGCATCGGTGCGAATCGCGCCCGCACGCTCGCGACAGGTGGTCTCTCCTCGCCCGCCGAAGTGGTCGACGCCGGCGTGACCGAACTCACTCGCGCGGGTCTCTCACAGGGCGTGGCAGAACGCGTCGTCGAGAGCGCGAAGAACCTCCCGGCACCCGAAATCGAGTGGGGGTCGTTCCCCGAGTCGGTCGCACGCGGCGAGAGCGACATGCACGACATTCGCGTGACGAACGCCGGCGGCGGCGGGGCGGTTGGTATCCGCGTCACCGTCAACGGCGTCGAGATGTCGGCCAAGGAGTGTTATCTCGCGGACGAAGTCGTCGTCCCTGTGGGCGTCTTCGGCGCGACGGACGACGAACTGGAGTTCGCCGTCGAAGTGACGTTCCCCGACCTGCCGTTGCTCCCGATTCGGGAGACACGGACGGTTCGGGTGGAGTAATTGCGCTTCGTCTTTACGCGCTCAGTTCTCGCCGAGCAACGCCGCCCGCAGTTCCTCGGGTCCATCCACGATTTCGTCGGCCTGCGAGAGGTCTAACTCGGCGTTCTGCTCACCGCGATAGGCGATAGTGTACGCGCCGGACCGCGCGGCGGATTCGATGCCGTTGACCGAGTCTTCGACCACGATGCACTCTTCGGGTGCGACGCCGAGTCGCTCTGCGGCCTCCTCGTAGATGTGCGGTTCTGGTTTGCCGGGGTCGTCGATATCGTCGGCGGAGAGGACCAAATCGAGCGGGTCGAGGGCGAATCGCTCGCGGACGGTCCCAATCCAGTTCTGCGGAGCAGACGAGACGATTGCCACCTTCTTACCCGCCGCGCGGAGGTCCGCGAACAGGTCCTCTGCGCCGTCCATCAGGACCACCTTCTCGCCGTAGACGTCCACGCTGTTCTCCTGGTACGCCGCGACGAACTCGTCTTTCGTGACGGTGGTTCCGTACTCCTCGTCGAGGTAGTCGTATATCTCGCGGAAGTTCATCCCCGTAATCTCCTCGTGAGCGGGGTCGCCCGATTCGATGGCCTTCGCGAAGACCCAGTCGTCTTCGAAGGCGTGCCAGTACTGCTCGGAGTCGACCAACACGCCGTCCATGTCGAACAACACGACGTTCGCGTCCATGCTTCGACCTGTGCCGCGGCGGACAAATGCCTTCGTGCCGCGGCATCGCTCGTCGCACACCCGATGCGGCTTGAACCTTCGCACGTAGGTTCAAGTCAGAATCCGAGGCCACACCGGCCCATGGAATCTATCCGCGTCTTCGCCGGCGACTGTACCGTCCGATTCGAAGGGTCGCGTGACCGCGTCCAGCGCGGGCGCGTCGTCGTCGTCGCCAAACCCGACCGAACCGTCCTCGTCCACGACATCTCCGGCTACCAACCCGTCGCGTGGTTGACCCGGGCCGACTCGTTGACAGTCGAATCCGGCCACGAGTCGTTCGGACTCGTCGCCCGCGCCGGCGAGCAAGTGCTCACTGTCGACTCCCACGGTTCGGCCCGCCGGTCGGAGTACCCGTCGAGTGAAGCGGGCGTCCCGGTGGGTAGCCACCCCGACACCGGGGAACCGTTAGTCCGGACAGGTGGGTCCGTCGTCGGACTCGACTCGGGCGTCGAATATCCGCTCCCCACGGGTGCGAGTGTCCTCGACTCGACGTGTGACGACTGCGGCCTCCCGCTGATGCGTGTCGAACGCGGGGCCGTCTTCGAGGTGTGTCTGGACCGGCAGTGCGACCCGCTGGACGACCACGTGACCGACCGATTCGACGGCGAGTGGACCTGTCCGGACTGCGGGTCGGCGCTTCGCATCATCCGACGCGGCGGTCGATTGCTCGCCGGATGCGACGCCTATCCCGAGTGTGAGACGGCGTTCTCGCTCCCGGCGGGCGTCGTCGTGGACGACTGTCAGTGCGGCCTGCCGATATTCGAGACGAGTCGCGGACGGCGGTGTCTTGACTCGACGTGTGAGTTCGCATGACCCGACGTCACCGAGGGTGTCGGTGGTCTCGTGGGTGGCGACAGCCGAGTGTTCGGTCCGTCAGCATCGCAGACCCTTTGTCGTCGCCCGCCCCCGATTCGGGTATGCAAGGACGCCTCGAAGACGGTGTCGTCCACCTCCCGGGCGACGCTCGACAGCGCTTCCACGACTCGCGTGGGTACGGGCGGCCGACCGGCGGAAACGACCTCGAAGTCGCACCCGTCGAGGCCGCACACCTGCTCTCGCGCGGCGATATCGACGGCGTCGACGGGATGGGCCTGCGCGAACTCCTCGCGCGCACGGGAACCACCCTCGACTTCGTCGTCTACAAAGACCTGCGCGACAGGGGATTCTATCTCTCGCCCGCCCGCGAGGGATGGCCCGGCGTCGACGACGCCACTGACGCTGACTTCCTCGTCTACCCCCGCGGGAAGGGTCCGTGGGACGGCGTGGTCGAATACCGGATGCACGTCGTCGGCGAACGCGAGTCGATTCCGGTCTCGTCGCTCGGTGAGACGGTCCTCGCCATCGTGGACGAAGACGGCGATTTGACCTACTTCGACACCGAGGGCTACGAACCTGAGGGGTCGGCAGTCGAAGACCTACCCTCCGGCCTCGACGCCGAACTCCTCTCGGACCGCGCGCTTCTGTGGGATGGCGTGGACCACCTCTACCAGCAGGGCTTCTACGGCCAGCGACTCTACGGCCGCAACGCCGACAGCGGCCCCCTCCAACTGTCGCTCCTCGAAGCGGCGTATCTCGCCCGCAACGACGCCCTCGACATCGCCGAGCCGGATGTCGTCGCTCGCGGCCGCGACGTCGAAGGTGACCGATTCGACCGCCGACTCGCGGTCTACACCGCGCTTCGAGAGGCAGGAACGGTCCCCAAGAGCGGGTTCAAGTTCGGCTCTGACTTCCGCGTCTACACCGACTTCGAGACGGTTTCGGACCTCTCACACTCCGCGTTCCTCGTGCGCGTGGTCACACCCGACCACACGTTCGTCCCGCGTGACCTCTCACTCGACGTGCGTCTCGCCGGCGGTGTCCGCAAGCGAATGGTTTTTGCGCTGACCGACGCCAAGGGAGAGATAGACTGGCTTTCGGTCAGTCGGCTTACGCCATGACACGAGACGAACCCGCGGAGCGAATCCGCACCGATGGAGGGACAGCAGAGGGAGCAGACGAAGTCGCTCTCGACCCGTGGGGCTCGTCGACTATCGCCGACTACCGGAAACTGTTCGAGGAGTTCGGCATCGAAGAGTTCGACGACGTGCTCGACGAAGTGCCGAACCCACACTACCTGATGCGCCGCGGCGTCATCTTCGGCCACCGCGACTACCGACCGGTCCTCGAAGCGATGCGCGACGGCGACGACTTCGCCGTGCTCTCGGGGTTCATGCCGACGGGCGAACCCCACATCGGCCACAAGATGGTCTTCGACGAGATAATCTGGCATCAACAGCAGGGTGGCGACGCCTACGGCCTCATCGCCGACATGGAGGCACACTCTGCTCGCGGCATCCCGTGGGACGAAATCAACGAGCACAGTCGCGACTACCTGCTGTCGCTCATCGCCCTCGGATTCGACACCGACGAGGGCGAACTCTACCGACAGTCGGACAACGACCGACTCCAGCGACTCGCCTTCGAACTCGGTGGGAAGGCCAACTACTCCGAGTTCGAGGGTATCTACGGATTCGACGGCGAGACCAACATCTCGCACATGCAGTCGGTGGTCACGCAGATGGCCGACATCCTCTACCCGCAGTTGGACGACCCGCAACCGACGGTCATCCCCGTCGGCCCCGACCAGGACCCCCACGTCCGCTTCGCCCGTGACCTCGCCACCCGGATGCGATTCTTCAAGGTGACCGAGGCGTTCGCGTCGTTCGAACTGAGCGACGCCGAGCGACCGGTCGTCGCCGCCGCCTACGACGCCCGCGAGGAGTACGCCGAGGACCCCGACGTACCACGCTGTGGAGAGGCGGCCGAGTGGGTGGCCGACGCCAACCTCGACGCCGCGGGCCTTCTCGTCAGCGACGCGGTTCGCGAGTCCGCCGTCGAAAAACTCGAAAACGCCGGGATGGAACCGCTCCGCCCGCGGATTCGCTTCTTCGCCAGACAGGCGACCGACGAAGCGTTCGAGGCGCTCATCGAGGAGATAGACGGCGAGAAACGCCGGTACGACCAGCACATCGACGCGTTCGATATCGACGTCGAGGACGCGGAAGACCTCGCCCGCGAGGTAGAAGCCCACCACGGCGGCTACGGGTTCATCCCGCCGTCGTCCATCTACCACCGCTTCATGACCGGCCTCACGGGCGGGAAGATGTCGTCGTCCATCCCGGCGAGTCATATCTCGCTTCTGGACGACCCGGAGGACGGCTACAACAAGGTCAAGTCGGCCACGACGGGTGGCCGCGACACCGCCGAAGAACAGCGCCGTCTGGGCGGTGAGGCCGACAAGTGCCCCGTCTACGAACTGTACGCCTACCTCTTGACCGGCGACGACGACGAACTCGCCAAAGAGGTGTACGACGAGTGTGTCGGTGGCGAGCGACTCTGTGGCGGGTGCAAAGAACAGGCCGCGACGCTGATGCGCGAGTTCCTCGCAGACCACCACGAAAAGCGCGAAGAGGCAGAAGAGATACTCGACTCGCTGGATATCGACTTAGAGACCGAACGACGAGGGGTTGCGGCGGAACACTAACGCAGTCCGCTACAACCCGACGTCGACGCCGACACCGCGTTCTTTCGCTTTCTCGACGAAGTACTCCGCCGCCGCCGCATCCAGCACCGCAGACCCGACGCTCTCGACGACGAGAATCTCGTCGGCGGACTCTCGGCCGACGACGCCTTCGAACACCTCCGAGAGTGGAATCAGGTCGTCCTCCGAGAGGCCTGCCGCTCGCACGTCGCCGATAGCTGCGACTTCGTCCGGAACGTCAGCGAACACCCGCGCCGCCCGGTCGAACGTCGTTCGGTCGAGTTCCTGCATCGCCTCGGTGTAGGCACCGACGGCGACGACGAGTGTTCCGGGTTCTAGCCAGTCGCCGTCGAAGACGGGGTCCGTGCTGGTCGTCGCGGTGACGACGACAGTCGCGTCGGCGACGGCGTCTTCGGGCGTCTCGACTGCGTCTGCCGGGAGTCCGTCGTCGCGCAGGTCTGCCGCGCACGCCTCCCGGGAGTCGCTGGGTGAGTAGACGCGGACAGACTCGACGTCCGACCCGGCGGCGATAGCACGCGCCTGCCAGCGTGCCTGTGTCCCCGCCCCGACGACACCGAGTCGGACCGGGTCGGAGGCGAGATACTCCGCGGCTAAGCCGCCGATACATCCCGTTCGGGCGCTCGTGACGGTCGTTCCGTCGAGAAATGCGAGCGGGAGACCGGTCGTCGCGTCGGTCACGACGATTTGTGCGTTCACCGTCGGGAGGCCGTGTTCGAGATTGTGTTCGTGGACGGCGGCGAGTTTCGTCGCGTACACCGCCCGGCCGTGGATGTACGCCGGCATCGTCAGTGCGGTTCCGAGTGGTGGTTGGACGTCGTCGCTGTCGCGTTCTTGTCCTTCGACGCCGTCCCGAACGTTGTCGACGTCGATACCGACGGGAAAGTGGGGTCTGGGCGGGCGCTCTACCTCGCCGCGACCCTGCTTGATGAACGCCTCCTCGACGACCGGAAAGAGTTCTTCGAGAGAGAGAAGTTCGCTCACGGCGTCGGCAGAGAGAATCTGAACCATACACTCGATTCTCGCGTCAGCAAAATGAACGTACTGGGTATCGGTAGTATGTCACAGTCACACTCATATGAGTGGACTCAATCAGAGACGACAATGCACGTCCTCATCGTCGGCGGTGGTGTCGTCGGACTCGCCTGTGCACACGCTCTCGCTGACCGAGGCACCACGGTCACAGTCTGTGAAGCGGGCGCTCTCGGTGGTGGAAGCACCGGTCGCGCGGCAGGCGGCATCCGAACGCAGTTTTCGACTCGGGTGAACGTCGAACTCTCGCTCGCGAGTATCCCCGTCTGGAAGTCGTTCGCAGACGAGTTCGGTGTCGACATCGACTACCGGCGTCCGGGTTATCTCTTCCTCGCGCGAACCGAGGAGACGGCCGACGCGTTCCGGGCGAACGTCGAGATGCAAAACGATGCTGGGGCACCGAGTCGCGTCCTCAACCCGGCCGACGCACGCGAATATGTCCCCGAACTCCGTGCCGACGAGTTCGTCGCGGCCACCTACTCGGCCGCCGACGGCATCGCCGACCCGCACTCGGCAGTACAGGGATTCGCGGCGGCAGTCCGCGACGCCGGCGGCGACGTTCGTGCGAACACGCCGATTACCGACCTCACGCACGACGACGATGGGTGGACCGCCGAGACGCCAGACGAACGTATCGAGGCGGACGCAGTCGTCTGTGCGGCAGGTGCGTGGTCGAGTCGTGTCGCCGCACTCGCGGATATCGACCTGCCAATCGCCCCTCGCCGTCGGCAGATTGCGGTGGTCGAACCCGAGGGTGACCTCCCCGAAGATGTACCGCTGACCATCGACCTGGACACGGGGTCGTACTTCCGGCCCGAGCGCGAGGGCACAGCAATCGTCGGCGGGCACTTCGCGGAGTCGGACCCCGACGTCGACCCGGACCGGTTCGACGAGGGGATGGACATCGACTGGGCAGTCGAAGCGACCGAACGCGCGAACGACTGTGCGACATACTTCGGCCCCGAGACGAAGATTCGCAATGGCTGGGCCGGGTTGTACGCCGTGACGCCAGACCACCACGCCATCGTCGACGAAGTCGAACCGGGATTCGTCGTCGCCGCCGGCTTTTCCGGCCACGGATTCCAACACGCGCCGGCGACGGGCGAGGCGGTGGCCGACCTGTGTCTCGACGAGGACGCCTGCGACGTGGACGTCTCGGCGCTGTCGCTCGACCGATTCGAGTCGGGCGAAACGCTCACCGAACGGAACGTGGCGTGAGTGTGACGAGCACGAACGCGACTACGCGGTCATGTTGACCACGGCCCGGAGTTCGCCGAGTTCGTACGTCGGGTCGGCCACGTCGCGTGACGCGAGCACCCGATAGCTCGCGCCGTCTTCGACGACTCGGTAGGTCCGCTCGCCGTCGTCGAACTCGTACGGTGGATTCGGTTGGACGAGGACGGCGTCGACGTCGTCCCTGTCGTCTGGTCGGTTCGGTGGTTTGACGATGAGTGACGCCTCTTCACCGAGTCGAATCTCCGAGAGCATCGCGGACAAGTCACACATTCGTCTTCGTCGCTCCTGCGTCGTCGTCTGATATGAACGTATCTACTCCCCAACTGGTCGTGTCCAGCGGCCGTCTCGTCGTGGCCGTCTGTTTCGTCGTGACGGGTTGGTCCGCTGTGGACGCTCGTGCGACTCCGTGCAGAACGTGCCACGCAGTCCCACGATTCCGGAACCGTTTTGAAGGAACGTGGCTTCCTCGAAGATATGACAGCCGAACCTGTCAGTACCGGTGTCAGCGTCACTCGCGAAACGGCCACCGACGGGTTCGGGTTTTTCTTTCTGACCGCCTGAGGTCGGCGGACTCTGTTCCGGCGTGACCACGCCGGGCGGACGAAACCGACCCCTCCGGTCAGACTCGCCCCACGGCGAGGCTTCGAAACTGCTAACCAACTCCCAGACGGCTAACGCCACAACGAACCAGATGCGACTTCCGGAATCACAGGTCGCGGTGTTGAACGCCGCGAGCGCCACAGACGAAACGACGATAGCACAGTTGGCGGAGGCGACGGACCTGAAACCAGAGACGGTGACGGGTGCCGCCTTCGACCTGCGCGACGAAGGCCTCGTTTCGGTCACAGAGACCGTCGAGGAAGACGTCGAACTAACCGACGAAGGCGTCGAGTACGCCGACGACGGCCTCCCAGATGTCCGCCTCTACCGCGCCGCGATGGACGTCGGCGACGGGGACGCAGTCTCGATGGGGCAGGTCATCGGCGCGTCCTCGCTCGGCGGCCCACAGGTCGATATCGCGCTGTCGAACTTCGCGCGGAAGGGCTACGGCACCATCGACTCGGGCGAACTCACCCCCGACGTGGACGCCGACCCGGACGCGGACGACGAGGCTGCCGCACTCGCGGCCCTCGCCGCGGGCGAGACAGTCGACGCGGACGTCCTCGACCAACTCGAATCCCGCAACCTCGTGGTTCGCCGCGAGCGAACCATCCGCGCCGTCACCCTCACCGACGAGGGTGTCACGGCCCTGATGGAGGGCGTCGAGGCGGCCGAGACGGTGGACCGCCTCACCCCCGAGATGCTCACCTCCGGTGAGTGGGAAGACGTCGAGTTCACCGAGTACAACGTCGAAGCGGACGCACCCGAAGTGCGCGGCGGGAAGAAACACATCCTCCGACAGACCGCAGACCGTGTGAAAGACGTGCTCGTCGGCATGGGCTTCGCCGAGATGGAAGGCCCGCACGCCGACGCGGACTTCTGGATTAACGACTGCCTGTTCATGCCGCAGGACCACCCGGCGCGTACCCACTGGGACCGCTTCGCCCTCGACGTGCCGCCGATGGAAGACATCCCCGAGGACCTCATCGACCGGGTCCGCGACGCCCACATGAACGGTGTCGGCGAGGACGGCGACGGCTACCACTCGCCGTGGAGTGAGGACTTCGCGCGAGCAATCGCCCTCCGCGGGCACACCACGTCCCTGTCGATGCGCTACCTCTCGGGCCACGAAGTCGGCGAACTCGAACCGCCGCAGCGGTACTTCTCCGTCGAGAAGGTCTACCGCAACGACACGCTCGACCCGACGCACCTGCTCGAATTCTACCAAATCGAGGGCTGGGTGATGGCCGAGGACCTCTCGGTGCGCGACCTGATGGGCACCTTCGAGGAGTTCTACTCGCACTTCGGCATCACGGACATCCAGTTCAAACCGCACTACAACCCCTACACGGAACCGTCGTTCGAACTGTTCGGCCGACACCCCGAGACGGGCGAACTCATCGAAATCGGCAACTCCGGCATGTTCCGCGAGGAAGTCCTCCGCCCACTCGGCGTCGAGTGCGACGTGATGGCGTGGGGCCTCGCACTGGAGCGTCTCTTGATGCTCATGTACGGTTTCGACGACATCCGCGACGTCCACGGAACGATGTGTGACCTCGACCTGCTCCGCGAGACGGAGGTGCTCAAATAATGCCCGTAGTCGACGTTCAACCAGACGAACTGCGCCGTTTGACCGGCCACGAAGACAAATCCGACGAGGAGTTCAAAGACGACCTGTTCGCGCTCGGCCTCGAATTCGAGGGCGTCACCGACGACGGGGCCTTCCAGTTGGAGTTCGGCCCGGACCGACTGGACCGCCTCTCTGTCGAAGGCGTCGCTCGCTCGCTTCGCTACCAGTACGGCGACGCCCGCGGCGTCACGGTTCCGAAGACCAACGACGCGGACTGGACCATCGTCGTCGACGAGTCCGTGCCGGACGAACGCCCGTACGTCACGGGTGCCGTCGTCCGCGGCGTGGACTTAGACGACGCCGCACTGGACTCGCTCATCCAACTGCAGGAGAAGCTCCACGCGACGATGGGTCGCAAGCGCGCCAAAGGCGCCATCGGCATCCACGACCTGACGATGCTGAAAGGCGACGTGCTCTCCGAGCAATCGACGGGCAACTCCATCACGTACAAGGGAATCGAACCGGACGGCGACACCTTCGTTGCCCTCGACTCCAACGAGGAACTCACGCCTGCCGAAGTCCTCGAACAGCACGCGACCGGTCGAAAGTACGCCGACCTGGTCAGCGAGTACGACCGCTACCCGGCCATCTACGACGAAATCGGGCTGTTCTCGTTCCCACCGGTCATCAACGGCCAGCGGACCGAAGTCTCGACGAACTCACGTGACCTGTTCGTCGAACTCACCGGCACCGACCAGTGGACCATCGACCGGATGTGCAACATCATCTGCTACGCGCTGGCCGCCCGCGGCGCGACCATCGAGGATGTCGAAGTCCAGTACGAGTCGGGGACCGTCGTCAAACCCGACTTCGACGTCGAGACGAAACACGTCTCTCACGACCGTATCGAGACGGTTCTTGGCGTCGAACTGGAGATGGAGGAGGTCATCGACCTCTTCGAGCGCTCCGGATTGGACGCGAACGCCGAGTTAGGCGAAGAGACCGTCTACGAAGTCTCCATCCCGCCGTACCGCGTCGACGTGCTCCACCCACTGGACCTCGTGGACGACATCGGCCGGGCCTACGGGTTCAACGAACTCGAACCGCGCTACCCCGACGTGGGGACGGTCGGCCAGCGTCACGAGCGCTCGCGACTCGAAGACGCCGCCCGCACCTCCCTCGTCGGCCTCGGCTTCGAGGACCTGCTCAACTTCCACATGATTTCCGAGGAAGAGAACTACGAGCGCATGGGCGTCGAAGTCGGTTCCGACGTTCTCGGCGGGGGCGAACCAGCTTCCATCACCGAACCGTACAGCGAGGATTACACCATGCTCCGGACGTGGGTGCTGCCGTCGCTGACGATGGTTTTGGAGAACAACACCCACCGCGCGTACCCGCAGGACCTCGCCGAAATCGGCCACGTCGCCCACCGCGACGACAGCGAGAACACCCGCGTCGCCGAAGCACGGCACGTCGCCGCCGTTCTCGCCCGTCACGACGCGACGTACGAGGACGCGAAGGCGCGTCTGGCGACGCTCTGCCGCGACTTCGACGTGGAACTGGAGACGCCAGCGACCGAACACCCGTCGTTCATCCCCGGTCGAACGGCGGCAGTCGTCATCGACGGCGAAGAAGTCGGTATCGTCGGCGAACTCCACCCGAGCGTCATCGTCGGACACGACCTGGAACTACCGGTCGCTGCGTTCGAATTCGACCTGTCGGCGCTGGCGTAATCGCGTTCTGGCTGGTTTTTTCTAATTTCCTGCGCCGGGTGACGCGACTGGCGAGAACCCCCACGGGACACCCCGCGTCGCCGACAGGAGGATAACTTCGAGTAATTTCAAATTTCGCGTCATTCCTTTTGTGCATTTGGTGTGAGAACGATAGAAACCTTTAGGATGTAACTCAGTCTCTCTTTTCGTATGAACAATTATGAACGACACCGCGAGACGTTGGCAGTCACCCACGGCGAGCACGGGCAGTCGCCTGCACCCGGTGTCGAAGACGTCGTCGTCCCCCTCCACCTGTCGTCTACGTACTCGATACCCGACGTAGACCCAGATGCGGACCTGGAACTTCTGGACCCCGACGCGGGTGAGTACCTCTACTCGCGGTTGTCGAACCCGACCCGCAACGCGCTGGAGCATCGGTTGGCGGCGCTCGAAGGTGCCGAACACGCACTCGCGTTCGTCTCCGGGACGGCGGCTATCGTCGCGACGATGACCGCGACGGTCCGCCCCGGCGACCACGTCGTCGCGTTCGAGGACCTCTACGGCGGTACGAAGACGATGCTCAACCGTCTGTTCGCAGAGCGCCTCGACGTGGACGTGACGTTCGTGGACGCGACTGACCCGGAAGAAGTCGAAGCGGCGATGCGCGAAGAGACGCGTCTCCTCTGGATGGAGACACCGACGAATCCGCTGATGCACCTCTGTGACATCGAGGCTATCGCGGCCATCGCGGACGACTGGGGTGCGCTCCTGGGCGTGGACAACACGTTCCTCAGTCCGTACTTCCAGAACCCGCTGTCGCTCGGTGCCGACGTCGTCGTCCACAGCACGACGAAGTACCTCAACGGCCACTCCGACTCCATCGGCGGTGCCGTCGTCACCAACCGCGACGACGTGATGGACGAACTCGCGTTCCTCCAGCGCGTCGGGATGGGGTCGATGCTCTCGCCGTTCGACTCCTATCTGACGCTTCGCGGCATCAAGACGCTCCCACTCCGGATGCGGCAACACGAGACGAACGCGATGGAGATTGCGCGGTTCCTCGAATCCCACGAGAAGGTGACGCGCGTGCTCTATCCCGGCCTCGAATCGCATCCGCAACACGAACTCGCCGACCGGCAGCAGTCCGGATTCGGCGGCGTGCTCTCGTTCGAACTCGACACGGACCTCGATGGCACGGCCGAGTTCCTCGCCCACCTCGACGAGTTCCCGCTGGCGGTCAGTCTCGGCGGCGTCGAGAGTCTCATCGAACATCCGGCGACGATGACACACTCTCCGCTGGCGCAGACCGAACGTGACCGCCTCGGCATCTCGGAGTCGCTCTTGCGGATGTCCGTCGGCATCGAACACGTCGACGACTTGCTCTCGGACCTCGACGAAGCGCTCTCGACGCTCTGACCGATAAGTCGCCCTCCCGCAGTCGCCTGTGTGGGGGACAGTCCGACGCTGCGGGCCACTAACCGAGTTGTTTAACAGTCTACCCGGTGGTAGGTACGGCAACGCAATGCCGAGCGGAGAATACGACCCGGAAACCGTCGAGGCGAACTGGCAAGAGAGGTGGGTCGACGAAGACCTGTACGCGTATCCCGAGGGTGCTGTAGACCCGGATACGGTCTTCTCTATCGACTCGCCGCCGCCGACTGTCTCCGGGAGCCTCCACTGGGGGCACGTCTACGGCTTCACCCTCCAGGACTTCGTCGCCCGATTCAACCGGATGCGTGGCGAGGACGTCTACTTCCCGTTCGGATACGACGACAACGGAATCGCGTCCGAACTGTTGACCGAAGAGGAACTCGGCATCAAACATCAGGACTACGAGCGACGCGAGTTCCAGAAACTCTGCCGCGAGGTCACCTCGAAGTACGAGACGGAGTTCACCGAGAAGATGCAGAACCTCGGTATCTCCATCGACTGGGACCAGACGTATCAGACCATCTCGCCGGAGGTCCAGCGAATCTCGCAACTCTCGTTCGTCGACCTCTACGAGAAAGACCGACAGTACCGCCAGCGCGCACCCGCCATCTGGTGTCCCGAGTGTGAGACGGCCATCTCGCAAGTCGAGACGGAAGACGACGAGCAGGACTCGCACTTCCACGACATCGAGTTCGGTGTCGCCGACTCCGACGACTCGTTCGTCATCTCCACGACGCGTCCCGAACTCCTCCCCGCGTGTGTCGCCGTCTTCGTCCACCCCGACGACGACGAGAACGAACACCTCGTCGGTCAGGAAGCTGAGGTTCCGCTCTTTGGACAGACGGTTCCCATCCTCGAAGACGAACGCGTCGACTTAGAGACCGGAACGGGCCTCGTCATGTGCTGTACCTTCGGTGACCAGAACGACATCGAGTGGTATCAGGCACACGACCTGGACCTTCGAATCGCTATCGACGAGTCCGGCACGATGACCGAAGTCGCCGACGACTACGCCGGCCTGTCCTCGCACGAGGCAGGCGAGGCAATCGTCTCTGACCTCGACGAGGCGGGCGCACTCCTCGACAAACGCGCCATCACGCACACGGTCAACGTCCACGAACGCTGTGGGACGAGCGTCGAGTTCCTCGTCAAAGACCAGTGGTACATCAAACTGCTCGACAAGCGCGAGGAGTACCTCGAAGCGGGCGAGCAGATGGAGTGGTTCCCCGACAAAATGTTCACGCGGTACAAAAACTGGATAGAGGGACTCCAGTGGGACTGGGCCATCTCCCGGCAGCGTTCGTCGGGGATTCCGTTCCCGGTGTGGTACTGCGACGAGTGTGAACACGTCGTCGTCGCCGAACGCGAGGACCTGCCTGTCGACCCGCTTTCGGACGACCCACCGGTCGATTCGTGTCCCGAGTGTGGCCACGACGAGTTCGTCGCCGAAGACGACGTCTTCGACACGTGGGCAACCTCATCGCTCACGCCCCTCATCAACGCCGGATGGGACTGGAACCCCGAGACGGAGGAGATGGAACTCGAACGCGACGAACTCTATCCGTTCGACATGCGCCCGCAGGGCCACGACATCATCTCCTTCTGGCTGTTCCACACCGTCGTCAAGTGCTACGAGCACACGGGCGAAGTCCCGTTCGACAGCGTTATGATAAACGGGATGGTCCTCGACAAGAACCGCGAGAAGATGTCGAAGTCCGTCGGGAACGTCGTCTCGCCCGACGAAGTCTTAGAGAAGTTCCCCGTCGACGCCGCCCGCTATTGGGCCGCCGGGAGCGCCGTCGGCGACGACCTGCCGTATCAGGAGAAGGGCCTCGTCGCGGGCGAGAAGTTGATGCGCAAGCTCTGGAACGCGTCGAAACTCGTCGACTCCCTCACCGAGGACGCACCGGAGGCGTTCGACCACGACGACCTGAAGACGCTCGACCGATGGCTTCTGGCCTCGCTGGACCGCGAAATCGAGTACGCGACGGAGAAACTCGAGAACCGCGAGTTCTCGAAGGCCCGCGACAGTCTGCGGAGTTTCTTCTGGCACACGTTCTGTGACGACTACCTCGAAATCGCCAAACAGCGCCTCCGCGAGGGCGACGACCCGTCGGCGGCCTACACGCTACAGACCGCCCACGAGCGCTTCCTCACGCTCTTCGCACCCATCCTCGCACACATCACCGAGGAACTCTGGCGCGAGATGTACTCCTCGGAGAGCGTCCACGAGCAACCGTGGCCCGAACCGCTCGGCCTCGCCGCCGACTTCGAGGCGGGCGAGACTGCCATGGCCGTCGTCGGTGCCTTGCGGAAGTACAAGAGCGACGCCCAACTGTCGATGAACGCACCGCTCGACGAAGTCGAAGTCTACGGCAACGTCGATGGCTTCGAAGAAGACATCAGCGGCGTCATGCACGTCGAGTCGCTCTCGTCGACCGACGAGGAACCGCCAATCGAGTCCGTCATCTCGGGTATCGACCTCGACTACGCCGTCGTCGGCCCCGAGTTCGGCAGCAAGGTGCCGGACATCGAGGCGGCACTCGCACAGGACGACTACGAACTCGTCGGCGACGAACTCCACGTCGCGGGCGTCGAACTCGGCCCCGACATGTTCGAAGTCAACGAAGAGCGCACCTACACCGGTGAGGGCGAGTTCGTCGAAACCGAGGGCGCGCTCATCATCGTCAAGAACTGAGCAGTCTGTCGTCGGCTACTTCTTTCACCAGTCGCGCCCGTGGTAGTGGTTTTTGTCCGAGAGTCGGATATCGTCGAGCGCCATGTGTGCGGCCTCCTCGACTGCATCGTCTTCGGCTTTTAGCGCCCGACCGAGTTCGTGCTCGATTCGCCGACGCTCTCCGTCGTCGGGATGCGTCGTCATCCCGATTCGGCCCAGCGCGGTGGCCGCTTCACACCGAACTGCGATGCTGTCGTCGTAGTGGAGGGCGCTGACGAGGTCATCGACATAGCCTTTTGCGGTCTTTTCTCCGAAGAAATGTGCTGCCGCTCGTCGCTCTCGTTCGGTTCCATCCCGGAGTCGATTCACGAACCGGTTCGCTCGCGCTTCGTAGGAGTCCCACCCTTCGAAGTCGAGGAGGTGAATCGCCTCGCGCGTGATTTGAATCCACGACCCGACGGTGAGTTCTTCCTCTGCTTCGCTCGGTGAGAACAGGACCGTTCCCGCTCCGACGTCGAGGACGCCCTTCCTTCCTCGCTCGCCGACGTTCAGACTGGTCACCTCTCCCCGAAACACGGGGCGGTTCTGGCCATCGACGGCGATTCGTCGCTCCCGTTTCGGAGAATCCGTAACCACTGCACAGAACACGTACAACTCGCACGCCTGTTTCGTTCCGACGACTTCCGAACTGACGAGGCAGTTCGGGTCGTAGACGTTGAACGTCGGCACTCCTTCGACTTCGAGGATAGCGTCCTGGGTGTACACTGTTCCACGGTACACTGCAGAAGGGTGGTATTCGACGATTCGACCGGGGAGTGACGCTCGCACGACCCAACTGACAGCAGGCTTCAGTATAACGTTTCGTCAGCGGTCCGCACCGACTGCGTCTTCTATCGAGTCGAATCCGTCGCGTTCGAGGCGTTCGACCAGTCCGCGGTTGATGTCGCGAGCGATAGACGGGCCCTCGTATATCATGCCGGTGTAGAGTTGGACCATCGAGGCCCCGGCGCGAATCTTCTGGTAGGCACCCGCCGCGTCGGAGACACCACCGACGCCGACGATGGGAACGTCGGTTCGGTCGGCGATGAACCGAATCATCTCGGTGGCCGCTCCTTCGATGGGCTTTCCGGAGAGGCCGCCGCGTTCGGCCTGATTCGGACTCTTGAGAGAGGCGGGTCGGGAGGTGGTCGTGTTGCTCGCGATGATGCCGTCGAGCGACAGGTCGTCGACGACTTCGAGTGCGTCTTCGACGGCGGGGTCCGGAAGGTCAGGCGAGAGTTTGACGAGGAGTGGGTCCGCGCCCGCGTCTACGAGCGTGCCGAGAATCGCTTCCAGTGAGTCGCGGTTCTGCAAGTCGCGGAAGCCCTCGCTGTTGGGACACGAGACGTTGACGACGAAGTAGTCCGCACCGTCGGCGACGCGTTCGTAGGTGTACAGATAGTCTTCGGGGGCGTCCTCGGTGGCCGTCACCTCCGAGAGTGCGAGGTTGACGCCGACCGGTACGTCCGGGTGTGGGCCTGCGGAGAGTCGTGCGCCCACCGCGTCCGCGCCCTCGTTGTTGAGGCCCATCCGGTTGACGAGTGCCTCGTCTTCAGCGAGACGGAACATGCGCGGGCGGGGGTTGCCCGACTGTGGTTTCGCGGTGACGCCACCGACTTCGACGTGTCCGAACCCGAGGGCAGCGAGCACCCCCGGTATCTCGGCGTTCTTGTCGAATCCGGCGGCGACACCGACCGGGTTGGGGAAGTCGAGGCCGAAGGCCGTCGTCTCGAGTCGCGGGTCGTCGACGCGGTATCGGTGTTCGAGGAGCGACTCGACTGGCGTGCCCTGGACTGCTCGCAACAGGCCGTGAATCGTCTGATGTGCGGTCTCTGGTGGGAGCGAAAAGAGGAGCGGCTTGGCGAGTTGATAGACGTTCATCTGGATATCACTGGCGAGTCGCCGGAGGCGACACTGGGGAAGTGGAACAGCACACCCGTCTCAGAAGTCGTGTTCGACCTGGTCGGGGTCTGCTTTCTGGATGATGATCTTGCCGTCTCGAACGCGAACGAACACCTCGTCGCCGATTTCCATCCCGGCGACTGCGAGTTCGTCTTCGTGGAGGTTGACGTGGACGTTGTGATACTCGCCGTTCTCGTCTTTGGCGCCACTCGGACTGAGCTTCTTTTTCCGGACCATCTGGGGGTCTATCCGTTGGTTCGCCGCAGGGAATACATAAGTGTTGTCTCCGTCATTCCTCGCGTCGGTGATTTTCGCCACGATACGACTGTCTTTTCGGTGTAATAGTCGGTGGATTGACGACTCCTCGGGGGTGGCGCTCTACGTGAGTATATAAGTATGTGCCCGTCGTCGGTCGAAAATCGGCGATATATTTATGATGTGCCATGTGGTTGAATGGCATAGAGGTGGAAAATCATGGTACGCGAGGACGGTAAACGGAATTTCGTGCTCCGAGAGGAGGACGGTACAGAGACGAGTGTGTTTTCCGGGAGTATGCCACGACAGGCTGCACTGAAAGCAGCCCGACGGCTCGACCCAGCAGACTCCGAAGACGCAGCGCAATCGAACGCAGTCGAGATCCGACTCCGTGAGAAAGGGACGGACAAGGTACACATCTTCGACGCCTGGGCGTGGGAGAGCAGTGCTCCCGGTGACAAACCGGATTGGATGGAAGGCAAGATTACCAAAGGGAACGTCTCCAAGAAAGGTATCGAGCACCTCGAAGAGTAAGCCGGCACGACTCACTTTCTTATTGCGCGCGACTGCGCACGCACGTGTAGCACCACGACAGACCCATCGAGTCAGCGCGGTGGGCCCTCCTCGCGAGTCGATATCCCTTTGACTACAGGCGCGTCAGTTCCGCTTGCGCGACCAACACCCGGTCAGACCGAACGTACGACGCGGGGGATGAACGGCCGGCCTCCAGTCGCGCGACATCAACGACTGTGAGTGGCATCTCTCGTCGACGACGCCTGCCGTGGGTCGCTGGTCGCTTACGAAGACTATCACGGTTTATTGACTATCACGTCATGAAACCGCATGACGTAGTGCGTTTAGTTCGACGGCCTTTTATGTAACCGTGCCATTCGAAGTAATGTGAAGAAGCGCACGGGGGCACTCCCCCCGAGGGCTTCGTCCGAACGCCCTTCGACCCACCGTCGTCTGGCACTCACGGGATGACACACCTTCCCGGGGTGCCGATGATACGACGGCCTTAAGTGGTCCAAGGCATTTCGGTTGAATGCGAACGACACACCGCGATTGCGGGGCGTTTCAACGCGTCCCGCTTCACGGATTGGTCGAGCGAGGTTCGACGGGTTTATACCCTCGAACCACCTCGATTCAAATCCGAAGGAAATGAGGATTCCGCCCCTACGGTACGCCGTAAGACGGTATCTGATGTTAGCCCTAGTAGTTCGGTGATATCCGAACGGATATCATTCGAACTCGGACCTTTGAACGGTGATTTGACAGCAATACGCTGCCATTCACCCGCCAACACCCCGCGACCAGGTTTAAATGGTCGCGACCCATTCCGGTTGATCCTGCCGGAGGTCATTGCTATTGGGGTCCGATTTAGCCATGCTAGTTGTACGAGCTTAGACTCGTTGCGGAAAGCTCAGTAACACGTGGTCAAACTACCCTACGGAGAACGATAACCTCGGGAAACTGAGGCTAATAGTTCATAGGGGAGTCACGCTGGAATGCCGACTCTCCCAAACGCTTACGCGCCGTAGGATGTGGCTGCGGCCGATTAGGTAGACGGTGGGGTAACGGCCCACCGTGCCGATAATCGGTACGGGTTGTGAGAGCAAGAGCCCGGAGACGGAATCTGAGACAAGATTCCGGGCCCTACGGGGCGCAGCAGGCGCGAAACCTTTACACTGCACGCAAGTGCGATAAGGGGACCCCAAGTGCGAGGGCATATAGTCCTCGCTTTTCCCGACTGTAAGGCGGTCGGGGAATAAGAGCTGGGCAAGACCGGTGCCAGCCGCCGCGGTAATACCGGCAGCTCAAGTGATGACCGATATTATTGGGCCTAAAGCGTCCGTAGCCGGCCACGAAGGTCTATCGGGAAATCCGCCAGCTCAACTGGCGGGCGTCCGGTGGAAACCACATGGCTTGGGACCGGAAGGCTCGAGGGGTACGTCCGGGGTAGGAGTGAAATCCCGTAATCCTGGACGGACCACCGATGGCGAAAGCACCTCGAGAAGACGGATCCGACGGTGAGGGACGAAAGCTAGGGTCTCGAACCGGATTAGATACCCGGGTAGTCCTAGCTGTAAACGATGCTCGCTAGGTGTGGCACAGGCTACGAGCCTGTGCTGTGCCGTAGGGAAGCCGAGAAGCGAGCCGCCTGGGAAGTACGTCCGCAAGGATGAAACTTAAAGGAATTGGCGGGGGAGCACTACAACCGGAGGAGCCTGCGGTTTAATTGGACTCAACGCCGGACATCTCACCAGCTCCGACTATAGTAATGACGGTCAGGTTGATGACCTTACCACGACGCTATAGAGAGGAGGTGCATGGCCGCCGTCAGCTCGTACCGTGAGGCGTCCTGTTAAGTCAGGCAACGAGCGAGACCCGCACTTCTAATTGCCAGCAGCAGTTTCGACTGGCTGGGTACATTAGAAGGACTGCCGCTGCTAAAGCGGAGGAAGGAACGGGCAACGGTAGGTCAGTATGCCCCGAATGAGCTGGGCTACACGCGGGCTACAATGGTCGAGACAATGGGTTGCTACCTCGAAAGAGGACGCTAATCTCCGAAACTCGATCGTAGTTCGGATTGAGGGCTGAAACTCGCCCTCATGAAGCTGGATTCGGTAGTAATCGCATTTCATAAGAGTGCGGTGAATACGTCCCTGCTCCTTGCACACACCGCCCGTCAAAGCACCCGAGTGAGGTCCGGATGAGGCTGTCACACGACAGTCGAATCTGGGCTTCGCAAGGGGGCTTAAGTCGTAACAAGGTAGCCGTAGGGGAATCTGCGGCTGGATCACCTCCTAACGAACGAGACCACCCCGACGGGGTGGCTCACTGCGATCTTCCGAGTTCGAACACCATCCGTTCGGACACCTTAGAACTACTAGGGCTGACACGGGCCCATAGCTCAGTGGTAGAGTGCCTCCTTTGCAAGGAGGATGCCCAGGGTTCGAATCCCTGTGGGTCCATGGTAAGCAATGTTCAAACCTCGTTGAATCGCTCCCCTTAAGTGTGGGACGACGATACGAAGGAATGAGCATTGACGACTGATGCACCATCCCGCGCAAGCGTGGTTGGGAAGGGTCGAAAACGCGCCAGAAGACTACTGGGCGTTTGATGAAACCGTGTGTACGTGCAATCCAGGCGTCCACTGGACCCGTTCTCCGGGTCACAGTGACTATATCAACTGGCTACTGTGCCAGCTGGTGGATAGCTCGGCTCGAGAGCCGATGACGGACGTGCCAAGCTGCGATAAGCCTCAGGGACCCGCATGGAGGGAAAGAACTGAGGATCTCCGAATGGGAATCCCCACAGCAATTGCCTTGCGCAATGGGGAACGCACCGAATTGAAACATCTTAGTAGGTGCAGGAAAAGAAAGCAATCCGCGATATCGTGAGTAACGGCGAGTAAAAGCGACACAGTCCAAACCGAAGCCTTCGGGCAATGTGGTGTACGGACTACCCACAACGGAACTGGATTCTACACGAAGTCTTCTGGAACGGAGCGTGATACAGGGTGAAAACCCCGTAGTGTAGAAGAAAGTTCCTGGGGTTGTTCCAGAATAGCGGGGGTTGGATATCCCTCGTGAATTTCGCAGGCATCAACTGCGAAGACTAAACACTCCTCGAGACCGATAGCGAACAAGTAGCGTGAGCGAACGCTGAAAAGCACCCCGAAAAGGGCGGTGCAATAGGGCTTGAAATCAGTTGGCGATAGAGCGATATAGCATACAAGGTCGTCTGACGAAAGAACTGGGAGCGATCCCGTAGTATGACTCAGACGAAGCCGATGTTATGTCGTACGTTTTGAAAAACGAACCATGGAGTGCATCTGACTGGCGAGTCTAAGGGGTGAACCCCCGGAGGCATAGGGAAACCGATACGGCCGCAGTCTTTGACCAGGGCCACCGTCTTCAAGGGCGGGGAGCCAACCGGATGCGACCCGAAACCAAGTGATCTACGCCGGAGCAGGGTGAAGCGTGGCGAAAGCTGCGTGGAGGCCCGTTAGAGTTGGTGTCCTACAATACCCTCTCGTGACTCTGGTGTAGGGGTGAAAGGCCCATCGAACTTGGCAACAGCTGGTTCCAACCGAAACATGTCGAAGCATGACCTCTGATGAGATAGTTCGTGAGGTAGAGCGACCGATTGGGAATCCGGACTCCGAGAGGAGTTCGCTTCCCTGTCAAACTCCGAACTTACGAACGTCGTAGACTCAGGGAGTCCGGTGTGCGGGGTAAGCTTGTGCACCGTGAGGGAGACAACCCAGAGCTAGGTTAAGGACCCAAAGTGTGGATTAAGTGCGATTGAAGATTGTCTCGAGCCCTAAACAGCCGGGAGGTGAGCTTAGAAGCAGCTACCCTCTAAGAAAAGCGTAACAGCTTACCGGCCGAGGTTCGAGGCGTCGAAAATGATCGGGGCTCAAATCCACCTCCGAGACCTGGCGACGTGTCATTGACACGATTCCGTAGGTTGGC
The DNA here is from genome assembly GCF_046764215.1 of Haloferax sp. YSSS75. Lineage (GTDB taxonomy): Archaea > Halobacteriota > Halobacteria > Halobacteriales > Haloferacaceae > Haloferax. The sequence continues at coordinate 2,853,734 of NZ_CP177206.1, read as the reverse complement.
ATACTGTTTGGGTGGAAGCACGGGGGAGACTTCGTGTGGACCGAGCAGCAAAGAAAATCATGGTCTCAGTAGCAGCGAGAGTCGGGTGTGAACCCCGACGACCTTACGCGCAAGGGTTCCTCGGCACTGCTAATCAGCCGAGGGTTAGTCGATCCTAAGTCTAACCGTAATTCGAATTAGATGAAAGGGAAACTGGTTAATATTCCAGTACTATCTTGCAATAAAAGTCGACGCTTTAGGAAACACCGAGCGGGGCCTTCGCCCCGTCGAACCACCGAACTTCGTGGAAGCCGTAATGGCACGAAGCGAAAGAATGGTGGGATAGGGAAACTCGGCGGTACCTAGAGCCCGTGAAAAGACGAGCAAGATATTCGTACCGAGATCCGACACAGGTGCGCTGGCAGAGCAAGCCAAGGTCTGTCGGGATCAACCGACGTTAGGGAATTCGGCAAGTTAGTCCCGTAAGTTCGCGATAAGGGATGCCTGCTCTTGATCGAGCAGGTCGCAGTGACTCGGACGCTCCGACTGTCTAGTAACAACATAGGTGACCGCAAATCCGCAAGGACTCGTACGGTCACTGAATCCTGCCCAGTGCGGGTATCTGAACACCCATTACAATGGGACGAAGGACCCGTCAACGGCGGGGGTAACTATGACCCTCTTAAGGTAGCGTAGTACCTTGCCGCTTCAGTAGCGGCTTGCATGAATGGATCAACGAGAGCGTCACTGTCCCAACGTTGGGCCCGGTGAACAGCACGTTCCAGTGCGGAGTCTGGAGACCCCCAAGGGGAAGCGAAGACCCTATAGAGCTTTACTGCAGGCTGTCGCTGAGACGTGGTCGCTAATGTGCAGCATAGGTAGGAGCCATTACACAGGTACCCGCGCCAGCGGGCCACCGAGGCATCATTGAAATACTACCCGTTAGTGACTGCGACTCTCACTCCTGGCGGAGGACACCGGTAGCCGGGCAGTTTGACTGGGGCGGTACGCGCTCGAAAAGATATCGAGCGCGCCCAAAGATTTCCTCACGCGAGTCGGAAACTCGTGGAAGAGCGCAAGAGCAAACGGAAGTCTGACAGTGACATTCCTAACGAGTGTCGCTGACGCGAAAGCGTGGTCTAGCGAACCTACGAGGTTCATTCATGGGACCCGTAGATGACAGAAAAGCTACCTTAGGGATAACAGAGTCGTCACCGGCAAGAGCACATATCGACCCGGTGGCTTGCTACCTCGATGTCGGTTCCCTCCATCCTGCCCGTGCAGAAGCGGGCAAGGGTGAGGTTGTTCGCCTATTAAAGGAGGTCGTGAGCTGGGTTTAGACCGTCGTGAGACAGGTCGGCTGCTATCTATTGGGGGTGTTAAGGAACTTGACGTGAACGTTCGTATAGTACGAGAGGAACTACGAATGGGTGCCACTGGTGTACCGGTTGTCCGAGAGGGCAGATGCCGGGCAGCTACGCACCGCAGGGTAAGAGCTGAAAGCATCTAAGCTCGAAACCTACACGGAAAAGAAGTTCCACTGAGGTCACTCGTAGAAGACGAGTTCGATAGACTCGGGGTGTACGCAACGAGGCAACGAGTTGTTAAGCCCGCGAGCACTAACAGACCAAGCCACATTCATACGCACTGAGATCCGGGAACGGGTCCAGGCGCAAACTGGATTGCACGTACATTAGTCAGAAAACGCCATACCGATATTGGTATGACAGCGGTTCGATTCCGCTGGTCGGCATTACGGCGGCCATAGCGGTGAGGTTCCACCCGTACCCATCCCGAACACGGAAGTTAAGCTCACCTGCGTTCTGGTCAGTACTGGAGTGAGCGATCCTCTGGGAAATTCAGTTCGCCGCCTCCACTCATACGAAGCCCACTGGGAACGCCCCAGTGGGCTTTTTTCATTTCTGTCGCGAGGGTTACTCCTCGCGGCGCTTCAGGTTCCGAGAGCGGCAGCGCTCTGCGGAACCACCTCGATACACTGAATCTGTCGTCTCCGTGTCGAGTCGGTCCCGTGAACTCCACGGTGCGCTCACCCCTGAAACGATGTATTTCGGTGGCAAAGCGCCGCACACCGTCAGGCTTAAGCACAAGACAGCGATACGATTAACTGCGCCAAGGTGGCAGAGTTCGGCCCAACGCATCCGCCTGCAGAGCGGAACCCCCGCCGGTTCAAATCCGGCCCTTGGCTTACGGGTTTTCCCCCACAATCCAAACGAAGGAGAGACATCCACGTCACCAGAGCGTCTACTGGATAGGTCAGTGTAGATGTGAGAAATACTCCGCGAGTATTCCACCAGTTCTTCACCGTAGTCAGACCCACCGACTTTGGGGAACGGGGTGTCCTGGGACGCGCTGCTCGGCGCTCGAAGAGGGGTGGCACCAACCGTGATACGAAAGGTACGCCCGAGGGTCAGTCACTGTTCCAAGGTTTTGGCCCTATACGGCGAATCGATCCGGGTAACCGGAGTACTGTCCCCAACCACGACTTCGATCAGGAAGGTGATTGGGCGTGCGTGAAGACGCACCTGATTACTTTACATCTTGTGCCCACCGTGACAAGAGTACAAATCTTGGTCGGCCATGTCGCCAGAACTCGGTCAGCCGCGCCCGCCACGATCAGTCGGCGCGTCGACTGAAGAACCCGACTAGTGAACAGACCCGCTGCGAGAACCGCCGCTGCCGACGGACTGTCGAAGTCATCGCAATCCCTGACGTGCGACAGTATCTTTGTCCCTACTGCGACGCAGTCCTTCCAGTTCGCGATGTTGACGGAGGTGGAGCGTGAGCGACGAGTTCGAAGTCTTCGACGCGACGCCTGTCTCCACAGACGATGAGGACTCGGTCGCGAGCCACTTCGAAAGCGATGGGCCGGTGACTGCGGATATCGACGGGAGAGAGGTCACACTCAAAGGGAGGGGTGGTCGTGATGTCGACCTTGACATCTCGTCTTCACGAGCCAAACAGAGACGGCGAAAGCGCCGAGAGAGATACCGGAAGCAGTCCCGTGCTCAGTGTCGTTTCTGTCGGCAGCACTTCGAGAATAGTGAAGACGCCGACGGTCACGAGTGCGATGCGCGTCCGGTCTCTGCGTGTGCATTTTGTGGTGAAGAACACAACCGTCGGGAGGATCCCGAAGAGCACATCTACACCTGTAGCGAGTTCCGCCGTCGCCACGAAAGCGAACTCCGGCGGGCACGTGCAGAAGTGTACCGTCGCGACGGTCTCGACGCATTCGATCGATTCGAGTACATCCGTCCGTGGTACCACGAGTTCGCCGGTTACCTCCACTACGATTGCCGTGAGCACCAGAACCCGCTACACAGCTACTATGCGCTCAACTCCCTCCAGAAAGAACACGACTGGGAAGAGCACGGCGTACTCCGCACGGGTTTCGATGTCGTCGCTGAAAATCTCCCACAGATCACCCAGCGACAGCTATGCGAAGCGGAGGAGTTCGGACCGAATGCCGACATCGAAAAGTGGGCTGTTGAGTTCACCTTCGAGTCGTCGGGTCTAGCAACACCCAACGACGACCACGCGGAAGAACTCGGCTGGCGTCTCGATGACGTTCGTGAGTACCGCGTGAAAATCTACCCTGCTACGTACACCTCACACACTGAGGCAAAGCGCGAGGGTAGAAAGCGGGCGTCGTTCCATATCAAGCCGCGTTGGCCCGATATCGAGAGCAAAAACCCCGACGCTCCGAACCCATCAAACCCCCACGACATTGTCGGCTTCGACGTTGGAGTCAAGGGCACCAACATCCAGTTCAAGCGGTATCCTGACCTCTTCTACCGCGCGATGGAAGCACTTCGTGACCGACAGGGCTTCCGATTCGCTCGCCCGACGCGTCTGCGGACAGATGACTTCGCGGCAAACAATATATTCAAATCGAGCACGGTTACTGACGCAGAACTCTACGTTCGGGTAGAGAAAGACACGACTGGGAAGGTTTACGCGTTTGATGGGACGCTCCACCGTATCTCGATGCTGTTGGGTACTGAGCGCAGTGGCTTCGCGAAGAGCATTCGCGACGACACCAAGTGCCCTGGTTACTACCACACCGCAACGATCGACTCGATGCGGGCCTCGGAGATAATTGGCGGGCACGAACTCGCAAAAGAGCTGAAACACTACCACGTCAAGCATCCGAAGGCGGTTCAGGGTGGTCCGCTTGAACATCCGAAGATTGGCGTGTCGTTCCAGAACTCAAGACACGACGATACCATCTACTGGTCCGACCTCGAACGGCTCGAACGCGAACTTGACGAGGCTGTCCTCAATGTGCTCCGCTGGTCTGAGCTTCCAACATCTCCCGACGAGGAGTACTTCGTCGCGGACGACTACTTCCAGGTAACCGGTGACCGTCGCTTCCGAAAGGTCGTCGACGATCAACTTCCTCGTCTACAGGAACAGCAGGACCGGGATGCCCGGCAATTCGCCGTTGCTGGGAATCTGACGCACACAGACGTAGATACGGTCGAAACGTTGCTCACAGACGGCGGCGTGAAATCACCGGCAGACATCGCCGAGCGGATCGGCGTCCATATCTCCACGGTCTACAACGCCCTGGAGCGACTCGGGCGTCTTGTCGTCCACCAGTACGGTGAGGTCGAACTCGCGAGCCAGTACCTCGCCCAGCAGGTCCTAGGCAAACTGAAGGGAGCGCGGCGTGCCGTTGAGCAATCCATTGAGCAGTCGATAGACGATCTTGTCCGTGGCGAACAGTTCGCTTGGAAAAGTATCGACGGCGACCCGTGGGAACGCTGGCTTGCTGACTGTGTTGAGCGGATTGAGGAGGGTGACGGGATGACCCCCGCGAAGCTCATCCTCGGCTGGAAGCCCGCCGACGTAGAGGACGCACGCGAGTTACTCCTAACGGGGGCACTCCGCTGGGCAGAAGTGACCGGTAACGACGTCGTCGACTTCGCTCGTGAGTTCTCGCCTGTCGTCGAGACCGTGGATGGTAGCCGAATCAAGTGGACCTGGTGGTCTCACTTCGCGCAGATGCTACCGGGCTTCAGAAGTCGATACGTAGGCTGACGACCGTCCTGGTGAGTGGCAACACTATCTCTTAACGTAATAAGGAGCAACATACACCGCATCTCACTCGTATTTTGGTTCGAAACCAGTTGTATCGTGCTGGAATTCCCAAGCGGGTAAAACCGTCATTTCGATTCACGCGGGGGTACCCAACATTCCGATTAGATGTGTGGCTAAGAAGCCACAGTCAGAAAGGACAGCACGCGCCTTCGGCGCGCGCTGATGAATTGCGAAAAGGGTGGGTCGGCGCGCCTGACTCGGCGCGCCTTGAATCGTAGCGTGGCTAAGGTCACAAAATCAAAATGTACTGGAATCTGGCGAAGTGAGGCCGACCGACGTGCAGCTGAAACAGGGGCGTCGAACTACGAGGTAGTGCTCGTCGGCTTGCGATTGTTGAGGAACACGTCGAACCACCTGGTAAGCGAGCCCACTGTTATACTGTCGTCCGCGGAACCGTCCGCGTCGATCGTCATAATATGTCCGTCTCTTCCCCATCCACAGACAAGCGGATAGCCAGTTCCGGTCTCACGCTCTTCCACTTGCTTAGCGAGTCTCTCAACGTCTTCACTCGACTCGCGTAGTACGTGAATGAGTTGGTCCAGAATCGGGTTACCGGGTGCCAAGTAATGGACAGACGAGTACTCGTCAGCACACTCAGTAGAGAACGTCACTGCTACTGCATCTTGTCCAGGTGCGACAGCCTCTGCGAGTGTCTGTTCACTCTCTACCTGTGGAAGGTCGAACTCACTGCACTCGAGTCGGTACAGTTCGTCCTTCAGATTGAATTCGTCGACACCATCGAACTCGGAGAGATCGACGTTCAGTTCACGCAGTGGTGAAAGTCGGATACTTGCATCGGCGAGCGTCTCACTCTGGGTAAGGACAGCCCTCAGTCCTGAAGTACCGAACGGGGCATCGAATTCGTACTCCTCGTCACCTACGTCCGTGATATCTGGATGTCGGTAGGACTGCCACGCATCGAGCTTTGCTTCGTCGATAACGTCCTGTTCGACGAGGCCGTCTACGGACTCCAACGACTCTCCCACGTCGATACGGTCGCTCTGTTCTTGTTTGTCGATTTCCTCCGAGAATTCTTTGTCGGCTCGTTCAACCGCTGCACGACTCTCCGAACGTTCGGTCTCCAGGGTCGCAGACCGAATCTGCTTACTGACACCAGACAGTATCGGTTGCATCTCACCAACTACGTTCTCGAAGAGCCCGATTCTGGTGTCGAGACGTTCGTAAATGTCTGTCTCGACTGTATCTTCGTAACTGTAGTTGAGGATCGTTACCTCGTCAAACTCCTGTCCGATACGGTCGATACGCCCGATTCGTTGTTCCACACGCATCGGATTCCACGGCAGGTCGTAGTTGATGAGTGCCCCACACTCTTGCAGGTTCAGACCTTCACTGGCAGAGTCGGTACAGACGAGGATGTCGACCTGGCCGTCGTCGGCAGCAAACTCTCGCTTCACGCGCTCTTTGCCAACTTCGACCCACGTCCTCGACTCTCGGTCAAACATCTCTCCGCCACGTCCAGAGTAGGTCGCAACCGTCTCACCGTGAATCGAGATTAGGCTGTCGCGGATGAAGTCCATCGTATCCGCGTACTGGGTGAAGATTATCGCTCTGGTGTGGCCATCTCGATCTAACTCGTCGAGATCGTCTTTGAGTTGGTTGATCTTCGGGTCCTGCGTGATACCCGCCAACTCGTCGACGAACGACTCCAACTCCTCTATCTCTTGATCCAGAAGATACAACCCCTCGTCTGTGACGTTGGGAATGATCTCTGCAAGGTCTACGTCTTCGAGGTCTCGCTCGAGTTCGTCCAGGTCGTCGTCTTCTTTGAGGTCGTACTCGTCGAGGGTCTCCATGACGGCCTGTTTGGACTCGATGCCATCCTGATCTGCCACCCGCTTCTTCCCTCTCAGGACTGTCCGTTGTTTTCGGAGCTTCTTCACCCGGTTTTGGAGGCTTTGAGAGATAGCATAGATACTACTCGTCAGTCGCTGCCGGTAGGTAGTCATGACAAACCCAATCGCTCGCGACTCGGCCTCGTCTGACTGCTGAGCGAGTTTGTAGAACTTCCGAGTGTAGTCGTCGATGCGGTCGTACACTTCGCGTGTCTCCTCAGTGAGCGAGATCTTGTGTTGCTCCGGCTCTCGGTCGGGAACTGTGGCATCGAGAAGGCCGACTCGTTCGTACTTTCGGAGCGTGTCACGAGTGTTTCGATGAATGAGCGCATCGACGGGTGTCGACTCAGAGAGGATGTCTTGGATAACTCGCCATCCCGACTCAGAGAGTTCATCGAGTGCAGCAAGCCGGTCGTTCCGTGAGTAAGTCAACCACTCCTCGTCTGTCTTCCATTCGGGATACAAGAGGTACTTCAGCTTCTCGTCTTCTTTCGCATCGAAGGGATCGACGCCGTTCTCGTCCATCGATGCTTCAAACCTTTCGATGTATCCATCGTAGTATTCTCCGTAGTCACTAGCGAGGTCACAGGCCCGGAGCACACGTTGCTTCGCGATGGAGCGGGCGTTTCGCTCATCTCCGACGTCCAACTCATCAGCAATTGAGTCAAAAACGCGGGCAGAGAGGCTCCGACCACCAGAAATTCGGTCTTGATATCTCCCGTCGGTAAGCGTCGCCTGTGCAGACCACGAATCACCAGACGAGTCGTCCTCGTTTAGAGACTCGCTGAGTGCCTTCTTGAGTGCTCGTCGTGTTTCGAAGAATTCGACGAAGTCGCCCTGATTGTCCCACTTGCCGGGGAGGTCGAGCAGGGACATCAGGTCGTAGAGCTCACCAGCGTGAAGCTGCATTGGCGTCGCAGTGAGTAGGTAGTACGTCTGCGTGTGATCGCGAAGCTGCTCCAACATCGAGAAGAAACTGCTCCCCTTGCGTCCGTTGTGAGCCTCGTCGACGATGACTGCGTCCCAAACGCCCTCTCGGTTTGTAGGGGAACGTCCGCGACAACTTGCCGGCACGTCGTCTCGGGTTCTCACTTTACTACCGTCTTTGGGTGCTACCTGGTTCCACCGGTCTCTCAATCGTGCCGTGTGCCAGGACATGATGACGATTGTAGGCCCGCTGGTGTCATTGGCGTCTTGATGCTCGTGGAGGAAACGCCAAATTGGGCTACTCACCCATGCCTGTTCACGCTCACCCTCGCTGATGTCGAGTTCAGAGACGCCTGGTGGAGAGTGCTCACGTCCGAAGACGTCGATGAATGCGTACTCGTAGTCGCTCCCGCGTTCGTACCGATACGCGTTCAGGTTGAACTTCTCCCACATCTCTTCTTGCCACTGGACGGAGAGACTGGCAGGAACGAGTAGAAGCCCAGTTTCGAGTTCATCCGTGAGACCAAGTCGGGAGAGCGTCAGACCGGCTTCGATGGTCTTTCCGAGGCCGACCTCGTCACAGAGCAAGAAACTGTTCGGGTAAGTGTTGACCAGCGTGTCGGAGACGACGCGCTGGTGAGGCCACGGCGTAATCGTGCTGCCTTCTTCGGCGAGTGCGAGACCACCAGGGGAGAGATGCCCGTCGGCGATGATGTTCGCCTTGTCGCGCTCCGTCGGTGGTGCCTCACCACGGGCGATTTGGATCGCTTCCTCGAGTTTCGACTGTGAGTCCGGATCTTTCCAGTCGATGAGCTCTTCCTCGATTGCTTCGGGTAGGTCGTAGACCTCGACGTAGGGGTGTTCGTCTTTCCAGAGTCGGTCGAAGGTGTCGATATCGCCGTCGACGTACGTCGACTGCTGGTCGACCCACGAGCGGTGGACTTTGAATCGCTCGTAGTTGTTCTTCCATCCGCCGACTGTCTCGTTGACGCTTCCTTCGAAGGAGAGCGCATTGTCGTCATCGTCGTGGAAGATGCCCATCTTCGGATGGAAAATACGCCACGAGCCCTGACGGGGGACAGCAACTTTGATGTGGAGGCGGTCCTCCCGGAGGAGCCGAGCGAGGAGCTGGAGTTGGGCGTCTAACTGTTCGTCTTCCAGTTCATCCAGTGAGTCGGTCAGTTCGTCAGTGAGTGCCTCGAAGACTGGTCGGTCGGTGGTGTAGAGCTCGGTCCCGACGACGAGTCGCATCTCACCGTCGTTTTCGAGAAGGGCGTCGATCCCTCGGGAAGCAACTGCGAGCGCACTGCTGGAGAAGTAGCCAGCGATGCGGTCGTAGCGGACCGACCGTTTCAACGCTGGGACATAGAATTCATCGACGAGATACGAATTCGAGCCGGAAGGCTGGCTCTCGTATATCGAATGCCACTGGCGGTCAGGGAGATTCTCCATTGGTCGAGTTACCTCTACTTATCAAGGTGATTACTTAACTTTCCGTCTTGGAAGCAGCTGGGAGAAACCAATAAAATACAGAGACGTCATGTAACCATACCGCAGTTGTCGACTGCGATTATTCGAGGGACTGAACTCGGGCTTCGAGTTCGGTAAGCCGGTCCTCGATACGGTCTACCGACTCTCGTAAATCGTCCTGTTCGACGTAAGCCTCGTCTAAATCTGTGGGTAGGTACTCTACTTCTCTTTTAAGCTCACTGACGGTGTGTGCGATAGATTCCAATTCTGTGGGTGTTTTGAGCACCGACTTGTGTCTATACACGAACGAATTTCCTTCCTCGGTGAGGCTGTAGGAAGGCGGTACCTCTGTCCCGTCGAGTGTCATCTGGTCACTTTCGTTTTTCTGCACAAGCCGAGCACCCGCCTGTCCAAGTTTGTTCTCTAATCGCTCTTCGACGTCGGCTCCCGAATCGGCACCGACGTATTCAGTAACAGTGTCGCATTGTGCAGACCCGTGAAAACCGAGATACACAATTATTTGCTGAGAGAGTTCGTCGATGATGAACTCGCGTTCTTCCTCCCGACGGTCGTAAATGATTACTACCATACTGCCCGGTCAAGTAGCAGATAATAATCTGTTTGGGTTAACCTAGAACCACCTCGATATTTACACCACGGAGGTTAGATTATCGCACATGGCAGAACGAAAGAATCTGAAGATTGATTCGAATGTGTACGACCGTCTTGCGAAGCAAAAAGGTTCGAAAGATACCTGGGACGAGTTTTTCAGCCGGCTGGTCAACTCGGTGAGCCAGGACCAGGTCCACCTTGATAGGGCAACTCTGAAAGATTTCGGTGGTTCGGAAGACGCCGACTTGGAATTCACGGCTTCGACAGAGGGTTCGCTCGAGCTACGATTTACGGACGAATCTGGAAACCCAGTGGGGAGAGTCACACTAGAGTCGCTCAAACCAAATCAAGAGGTCAGTGTCGCGGTTGAGGATGGGGAGCTAGCAGGTCAGTAATCGGTTGGGGAGGCTCAGTTTCCACTTATTCTTTGGTAGTCAGAAGGAAGCCACGGTGGTGTTTAACCGTGAATTCTGGGCTCGACCTTGTGGATGAATGATTCTACACCCAGATCCAATACCAACGGGAACTTTCGACCAATACCTTTCTGCCCACCTTTGACGTTGAACTCATCAGCAAACTGCTCACTCACCTGGTACCATGGACGTTTGTCGATCCGCTCGCTGATTTTGATTGGCGAGTCGAGTTTAGCGGCTGGGGCTCTTCCTTCCACAATCACGAGATCATCGTGTTTTGGGGTTCCAGCAGCGGCGAGACGCTTTGCGTGTGCGTTCTCGGGAAATCGTCGGATGGCATCATAGTACTCTTCACCGTCAAGCTTGGACAGGTCGTGAACTTCCTCGACAGCCATGTACCCGTAGAGGAACCGATTGAGGTTTGGATCGTCTGAGTCTTCTTTCATTCCCGTATAGAACCCAAGAATGTCTTCACCGTCACCCGAATCGAGATGTTTCGCTAGGGTCGCTCCTTTTCCACCCTGTCCTCTTCGGTCACCGAACGTCATCGCCTCGAAATTCGGGTCGTGGTGGACGGGATGTGTGGCGATAGACGACGAGTCTTTGATCCATTGGCTATCCTTCCCTTTGGGGCTGATTGCCTCGACGACATCGGAAGCGTATCCTCCGTTATGTTGCAACTCCCAGTTCCCGTAAGTGGCTTCTTCCGTCGATGGGTAGGACTCCGGGATTGGGATGTAATCAAAATGGCCGCCGTTCGTCAGCCGTAACGCCGGGCGTAGGTGCTCAGTATCAGCACCGACTCCGACGAGAACGACCGTCATTAGATTGCGCCTCGAAGTTCCGAGAGAACTGTCCTTTGATCTGATTCGTCGGTATCACCGTATGCCAACATCTTCTGTCCACCACCCCACGCATCAGGACCGTTGCCTACTGTCCAGTAGAACTGTGGTTCTGACCAGCTCATCCAGTAATCTGACGTAGACGCGAATTTCAGCAGCGTCGGGTCGTTATCTTCGTGATAGATGTGGTCGTAGTCCTGGTCAACTGTCTTACTGCATCCACACGAAGTAGTCCCGGAGCTCGAGACATGGTCGTGCTCGGGATACGGTGCATCGACTCCGATCACCTCTCCGTCATCGAGGAGTGCGTGGCAATCGCCGTACTTTCTCGCCCATTGAGTTATCTCCGAAGAGTCCTGGGTCGTAATTCGGTCCTTCCACGCATCTTCGTCTTGCTCTAGTAGGAACCGACCGTAGTCTTCCATCTCTCTGAATGCGTGTGTGACTAAGGCGACACTTGTGATCCACCTTCTCCGTCCCTCTGACCAGCCGGGTGTATCCGATCCCTGCTTTCCGGCACAAGTGAATACGAAGAGTGGCTGTGTCGGTCGTAGAATACCGCTTTCGGCCTCTTGGAAGTAGTCGTCGAAGAAGTGTTCCCGGCGCATCTTATGCTTGCAGCAGGTGAGAGACCAGAGACCGCCCCAGTAACTAGGTGAACTTCCGCCTTGGACGAGTCCGCGGCTATCGCGATAGTCAATCGACGATGCAGGGTAAATTCGACCGTGTGCAGGACTCTTCTCAAAATTGTCTCGGCCCTCCGCGAAGTCGCTGACCAACTCTTCTAGCCGACCCCTGAGGTCGTCAAGGTTGGATGAATTGCCTTCGTACCCTCGTTCGGGAACTGCTCGTTGGTGGGACACAATAAAATATCAAACAGTGTGAAAATGAATCCTGCTGCCAAATCGAGGGCGGAAGTGTGGTTGCTCCTGACTGTGTTCAGAAGTCGTCGAAGCCTGTCTGTTGGGTCTGTTCGTTATCCTCAGTGAAGACGCTCGGACTAAATTTGAGGTTCAGTAATTCTCGGGTCCGGCCGGCAGCGAGATCGCGGGCGAGTTCCCAGTCTTCGTGATCGTGAGGGAGCACCTGGAGGAGCGCTTTGAGCGTCGCTTTGAAGGTCGAGTCCGAGTCGAAGTTTCGTTCCCGCAACCAGTCCATACAGGCACTTTCGCCTTGGACGTCGTAGACATGCATCGCTGCGTGGACCTTGTCTAGTGCGAGGCCAAACGATAGGTCGTCCGGGTTTACGGGTGTGCGACTGGAGCGGTTCTCAGGCTTCTCGTTGATATTCTGGACGCGATCAGAATGCCCACGTAGGCTAATATCTCCGCTACTTTTACCCCATATCTTTGTGCTTCGTTTGATGTCGTCAATATCAACACCCACCCCTAAACCAAGCTGGCGGCCTTCGTCATAAGAGAATGTCTGTTTTTCATACACCAGCCAACAGAGGATGTACCATTCGCTAACGCTATCTAGGTCATTAATATCCTCTGCTTGCAGGTATTCCTCAGCAAGAACTCTTGTAACTGCTTCTCTTGCTTCTTCAAGAGCACGGCGTGGAGGCACAGGCTCATCTTGATCATCAACGACTGGGTGCGCCTCAGCGAACACTCTCAGGGTAGGTCCGAAGGCGCTGATAATGATGTCTGTTTTTGTTAGATTGAACTCCGATTCGATTAAATCTCGTGCGGCATTTTTCGCAGCAACCCTCGTATCTTGTTTGACATCGCTCCAGAGTGTTGGTACCGAAGATGTGCCACTATCTTGTTCAAGCTTTTTTCTTCCAGTAAGTAGCAAAGTACTATCAGCGGATCCACTGCCTTGGGTGTCCGTACGATTAGGACGTTCACTGGTTATTGGGTGAGTCGCCGTTATCGTGAATCCAGAGTTGATTAGAGACTTTGTGAGGGTGTCCCATGCGTCCGTTTCTTTGTGGGTGAACATCACCGTCATGACTCCCCCCGGCTTCACTACTCGATAGATCTCAGAGAAGATGTCGCTCATCTTCTCCTCATAGTCGGTTCGAGCAAGATCCTTTTTTGAGCCACTCCCTGCGATATCACTAAACTTCGAAGGATTGGCGACTGCCTCTTGATCTTTGTTCGTTAGCTCATCGGCAAACAAGTCAGGGAATACATCATCAAGGTATTTTCTCAACCATACGTAGAACACGTCTGATAATTCAGCATACATAATGCTCGAATAGTAGGGTGGGTCAACGATTACCGACTCAACTGAATCTGAGTCTATATCCAAGTCTGCTGCGTCACCGGTCAGTATCTGAGCAGGGTTTGATTTTGAATTTTCTAGATAACCAACAATTTTCTCGTATGATCCGAGGATTCTGTCCAGTATATCAGTATACTGCTGGTCACCAGAAGACGGATTATTATCCGTAAACTGCCACTGGGGGCTTAGGTTCTTAGCTCCAGTCAGATGCATTGGATATCCACGGTGGATATTATATGGAGATAGTCGCGAATTCCTATCCACTATTTTTCCGCCAGCAAGAGATAAGATTGCGATTATTGCCTCAGCTTTCTTTGGCCTGTATTCCTCCTGGATCCGGTCTTTAGCCTCTTCAAACGCTTGCCAATACTCGTAATGGGCTACCAACTGACGAGGTGTGAATGCATCCCTCCACTCTGAGAACCCGTATCCAGCAGGCTCAGATGTTTTTTGTCCATTTTTCGGGATTTCTTGTTTCAGAAGTGAAAATAGATTATAATCAGTCTCAACCCGCTCAACCGCTTTCCTATACCCTTCGTAATCGGCCTGGGTAGCCGCTCGATATCCTGAACCTCCACCAGACTTGGTATACTTTACACCGAGGATTGCATACTCGTAATCACCATTCTTTACGCGTTCTTTGACCTCACTACTCTCTGTCACAACACCACAATTAGGACATTCAGTATTCCCTCCTCGGGAACGAGGACCATCCTGAGGGTTGAATTCATCTTTGGTCACGTCTTCCGGCAGTTCTACCCTTTCAAACGTGAGTTCCCCATCAACGTATTTTGGCCTTGCAGCGATACCTTTCGAGGAAGACCGTTTGAGAAGCCATAGCTTCGAAGTTAGAGGAAGATCACAACCACAATTGGGACAGGTTATAGTATATGTCGAAACATAGTGAGAAGGCGTCTGTCGACTGTTGTTGCCCGGGAAGTATTCCTGAAGATTTTCGGCAGCAGTCTCGTCAATTTCAGACCCCCACATCTCAACTTCCTGACGGAGATGGCCAGCCGAAAGGGGATAATCAAGAACCACCTTTAGCATCACAGAAGGAACGGGATTAAGCTCATTTGCCATTGTGGGAAGTCCATATCTAAGAGACTCGAGAGGGATGACACCAGAACCAGCGGTCGGGTCTAATACCGTTGGAAGGTCTCCGTCCCAAAATTCCCGTAATTTCGAATGTAGGTCCTCTTGCTGTTTCTTACTCGGACTGGATTCGAACGGACGAGGATACCCGTAGTGGTCACCCAGGGTACCGGACCGATTTCCTTCGGTCACTTTTTTATTCACGACATAATCTTCCAAAGGAATATCTGGATCAAAATTGGGCTTGATCTGCATCAAGCTGAGAATGTCATCACTGCTAATTCCCTCAGGAAGGACCGATGCTAAAACCGCTATACGCGCCGCTGGGGTTGGCCGTCTGGCATACCAAGGGAATAGATATCTATTAGGAGGCATATGTTTGGGGTTATCCTCCTTCAGGTTCTCAATTCCGACAGCTTTCAGTGGAAGCTTACTTTCGATTGCGAGCGATTTGATGCCGTTCTTGGAGTTGGAGTTATCTGCCATGTTTAATTGATGTGGTCTGTTAGCAACGTTCGAAGCGCTTTCTCGCCGTTCGGTGAAGATGGCGACCGACACTTTGCGTGCCAGTAGTAGCATTCTTCGTCACTCATTCGCGCGATACCACGACAGAACGCCCGCATCCGGTCGACCCGCTGGATAGGTTTCACACCGAGGAACCCCAGAGCCAACCGAACACCGACTGTTTCTGGGAGAAACACCTCGGCAGCACCGGCGGCAGTGAGAACAGACTCGTCTAAATCTGCTCCACGGAGCGTTTCTCGTACCAGTGGGAGAATAGAGCGGAGCCGACTCCCAGACAGTTGTGTGACCTTCACTGCCGTCCAGTCGTCCCACTCCCATCTGTCGACCTCTGGGTCCGCGGATTCTCCAAACACCGATTCGAACGTTTCCGTCACGAGGCCTCTGTTGGGATTGCCACGCTGGAGACGATCGCGACGAGCGTTAGCCTGCGTTTCGGGCAATAGCTCGTACAGTGTCAGCGATGCACCGTCGGAGTCGTCTCGACGGACGAGTGCGAAGGTCGGGCGGCCCCCGTAGACGCTGCTACCGAACTGGCCCGCTCCGATCGAATCGTCTTCAGGGCCGAGCGTTGGCGTCGCGTCTGCATCAGGTGTAGGGTGGGATGTCATTGCTGAACCTCTGCGGGTACTTCGACCGGTCCTCGCCCTTGAACCTTCACGTCGATGTTCGTCGAACCGAGTTCGTCCTGAAGCTCCGCGAGCACGTCGTCTTTCGCGTTCGTAATCGGTTCGGGGTTGGTCAGGTCGACGCGGAATTTCAGCTCGACGAGGGATGCACCGTCGAACGGGTCCGGCTGATTCGTCACGCGGGAGAACTCGTCGATACCGCCGGTGAACTGGGCCTGGTACGACGCCCCGCCCGACGACTCCGTCTTGTACCGCATCCGTACCGAGACGTTGTCTGCCCGGTCCTTGAACGCTTGGCGTTGGGCGATGAATGATCCCTTCGACAGTTGGTCGTCGCCACCAACTTCGATGGTGATTCGGTCGATTCCTGGGTCGCTACCCGAGGAGGATTTCCCGAGGGCGTGCGTCCGAACCTCGTTGAAGGCGCGGGAGGCAGTCATCACGCTCGTCGACCGCTCCCAGTCTTGCGGCTGCGCACACTCGGCACAAAGACCGCGTGGGTTCAGTTCGCCCCGACTGGCAACCGTCTTCCCGCAGTTGGAACATTCGAGGTCGTTCGGTTCGTGCTGTGAGCAGTAGTCCCCTTCTTCATCGACTTCAACCTCGCAACCAGGCTCTGCACACGTCGTCTCTTCAGTTTCCGGAGGTCGAATGACGTCGTGGTGGACGTCGAGGAGCGCGTTGACGTCGGTGTAGACGACGTACTCGTCGCCAACCTTGACGTCCGAATCACGAATGCTCGTGCTGACGTCCGGTGATTCAGAGAGCGGATTGGCTTTCCGCCAGTTCTCGGGGCGGTCATCCTCGTCGCCGTCCCAGTAGGCGAGCCCGTTTTCGCCAGCGGTGCTGTCCCAGTAGGTGTAGCCAGCGTCGTCGACCATCTTTGCCACCGTCTTCCGAAGTGGCTTGGTGTTGAGCAGGTACGGAAGCCCTGGCTTCTTAGCGAACTGCGTGACCAACTGCTCGGTGGTCATGCTATTTTGGGTCTGCTGCCAGAGCTTCTGTTTGAAGAAGGCGACCCCCTTCGGACCCGCGTCAGCGCGAATCAGCCGGTCTTCGAGTGTTTCCTCGACGGCGTTAACGAGCGTCGTACCACCGTTGGCTTCGGTGGCGTTGATTGCCAGGTGTGTCAGGCCGTCTCGATCGACGTAGTACAGGTGACGGTAGACCCCGCGGACGAGTTCGCCCAAGAGACCGTGAGTCTGGTCACGGCGCTCACGGAGCTCTTCGATCTGCTCGTTGGAGAGGTCAGCCGTCTGTTGGGAGTCATCGAGGAGGGCTTCTATGGCTTCCAGCTGGCGCGCCTCGTCGATGGCACCTTTGATGCGTTCCTTATCAGGGGCGAGGAAGAGGACGTAGTTCTTGTAGACTCGCCTCTGGGTCTCGCCACCGTGCTTGGAAGCTGATTTCTGGTACAGCGTCTGGATTTTCTCCGGAATCTCACTCCCACCATCGGAGACGGGAGCGGTATCCATGTGCATCACCGCAAGCTGTGGCTTGGAGACCTTGTCCGGAAGGTCGGCTGGTGATTCCGGGAAGACGACAGTCTTGAATCCGCCAGTTCCGATCTCTGAACTCTCTAAGCGGGATTCAAATCGATTCCGTGCCTGAGCATCGGGTGTGTTGTCCACCCGCTGGTTGATGATTTTGACTAGGTTCGGCTCGGATTTGAACCGGACCCGCTCCTCGTCGTAGAGGTAGTAACACGCGACGTTCATATCGCCGCCAGCAAGGGCCTCTAGCGTCGAATCGTAGTTGTCGAAGCGGATGTCGGGATGCCCGAGTGCGGCGTTCATCTCCGCGCGTGTGAGACCAGTTGCCTGTTCTCCGTAGGCGAGGCTATGCCACAGAACAGTGGTCGTCAGATGATTTCCGAGCGGTGGGATGCCTTTCTCTACCCACTTCCGATCCTCAAGTTGTGCGTGCGCGGTGCCATCGTCGCTGAAGATGTCCGCAGTGACCGCCGAGCTGAGGTCGACGAACTCGAAGAGGGTCTCACGAAGCGTCGAGTCGATACTCCCGTCGGGAGCGTTGTCGGCGGGCGTAAGGTCGTAGAGCCGAATCCAGTGGCGGTCGTAGTGGTCGGGCTGGTGGTTCCAGAGATAGTAGACCGCTCGCGCGAGGAGTTTCAGTGCGTCTCGTGTCCGCTGAAACTTTGGGATGGTGTCGATTTTTTCGGTGAGTGTATCGATGACTGTTGGATGAAACGGGTATTCTCGTTCTAATCGATCGACGAATCTCGCGTCAGTTGCTTCCTGCGGAAATTGTCGATCACTGCTCGCGTAATATTGGAAATAAGACTCTGCGGCTCGTTCTGCTTGGTGGCCTTCGATGTCTTCGAAGAGACGATGCTGCAAAACCTGGCCAACTTCGTTTTCTGATGTCGGGGTGACGGTCTTGTGCTGACGGCGTCCAATCTGGTTCAGTTCATCGACGAGCCCGCGAACCTCCTCTGCCTCGTCAGCAAAGGCAGTATCTGCGATACTGTAGACAACCGTAACGTTGTCCACTTCCGATGCAGTTTCTAATAGAGAGAGAACGAATGTGAGTGTAAGTTCAGAAAGGGTTGTCTTTCCTACGTCAACTCCAGATGCTGCTTTGAGATATGCCGCGATTTCGTCAAGAAGGATAAGAGCAGGACCATCGCCAATCTCAAAGAGTCCTTTCAGGGTGTTTCCACCTGGTGCATTCCGCTCTTGGTCGTATTCTTTGAGGTACTCGTATCCTTCAAGACCGTATAATTGGTACGCAATCTCTCCCCACATAGTTCGTGTATTAGGGGCATCTGGATCGGTACGGTCACTTCGGGCGTTGCGACCATCCACGTTTCCACCAACAAATACGGCGGTATCGACTGTTAGCCCATCTTCAACTGCACTGATATACTCTTCACCGAGTGGTTTTGCGCCGTCAACCAAGTGGCGCCCGAGGTTTTTGATATGTGACGGATTTGTGGCAAAATGATACGAGGCGATGAGATCGTGGGTTTTCCCGCCTCCGAATCGAGTGTCCAAACAAAGAATGCTGCTAGAGTATCCACCGCTGTCTTTGCCAGTCGCAGCAAGGAACCTACCAGAGAGGTTGCTCAGGAGTGTCCGTAACCCATCCGTTGGGTACGTCATCTCGAAGAATTGATTTGCATTCCTGTACACTGGTGCGGCGTCGTCCGACGAGTGTGCAACGGTGGCCAAGCTGGCCGCGAACTCCTCTTCTTGAAGTGTCCCGTCTAGAACGTCATCTCTGGGAGTACACGCCTCAAACAGATCAGGTGCCACCTCACTACTCAAATCTCTGCCCCCGCTTGATCAACCTTTGATACAATGACGAACTCACCGCAGTCGCTATTTTCGATAATAGCCTGAGCGATACCTTTTGACTCTGCAATATCAATCTTGATGGGCTCACCGATCTCAGAACCGAACTTTTCGAGCTCGGGGCCAGACAAATTAATCCGACCAGAGTTACCCGTATTCTTTCCAATTTGTTTACGAGTCATCTAATATTCTCGAAACCGAACGCTCGTCACTTAACCTTTACTTAGACTAAGTTCTGGCAGACTTATTCGACGCTGGTATTCAGAAAGCGTGTATAGTCTGTACATTGAATATCTTCTTCAGCAGAAGAACTATATTTTGGATGATATAGGTTGTAATATATGAATTCCCGCCAGCTGTCGCTTATAAAAGCAGGTATATACATACTACTGATAATATCTTCATTATGGATTCTTTCGATGAACGGGTCAATACCTGTCACTCCAGAGTATGGGATCGACGTTGGTGGGGAGAATATAACTACAATCGAACAAACTTATGGGTATATATCTTACACAGGTACTCTGCCCCCATATTCTGTTGACTGGCTATTGATGGGAGACCGACCAAGGACTGTCCGTATTACATTATTTGGAGTAGAACCTTCACGAACACCCGCACAGATTACAGTCAGCACGAAAAGACCGCTTGAAAAATTCGATAGCGAGTTAGCGCTCGTTGATTATTACTCCCCAGATGGAAATTGTACTCTCTCTTCTGATGATGAATTCTTGAGCGATACACATACGATTACGATTAAACAAGCTACAGGCCCCTGTTCTATTAGAGCCATTTTTGTTCCTAAATATCCAATCTATCCCTCTGGAAATGTCCTTCTGAATTTGAAAGGTTCTGTGTCTAATACGCAGCGTACTATGCTCACTGTTTCACCGGAGAGTGGTTACTATTCATGTGACAAGGGAAGCTGTATGGTTCCCAACTATCGCATCTATCACCAAAATGAAGCCAATCAGATGTTTTCTTTTGAGGGCAGAGATTCTATTGTGGGCCCAGCTAGTGGTAACAACAGCTACTACTCAGCAAATGTTGTACATCGCGACGGCGGAGACATTTATGTGAGCTTACTGTATGGAACCGGAAGCAGGCATTCATTTTTCGGAAATGTGTTACTTTTGATCCTCGGTTTCTGCTTAGCTCAATTGACTATTCACTTTGAACCAACAATTTCGATGTCAATGGAATATTTAAGATCGGCATATAATAAGTTGCAGTCAAAATACACTTGATAATCCCATGGTCCAGTAATCTAATGCTGTCTCCCAGGGGTTCGACGTCGATGTATTCACCAATCGCGATATATGCACATTCCGGCACGTGACGTCCCGGCGATGTGCATAGATTTCGACCTCGCTAGTCGGGTTGGACGTCACGACCCGGGTGAGTGATTCGTCGATATATAACCAATCTTCCGACCAATTACCGCAGAGAAACGGTCTAGGCCCCCCGGTGCATACATCCTGTTATAATGGGATCGACGAAGCGGACCACGATTCGGATGACCGACGAGCGCCAGCGTCTCCTTGACCGGGCCAAAGAGATAGTTTCAGCCGGTCAGTACGACGATCCACCGAACTCTGACGTCATCGACGCAGCTCTCACTCACCTAATCGAGTCGCAGGAAAACCTCGTTGACGCCCGGAACGAACTGGACCCAACGACGATTCAGCAGTTCAATACATCCGTCATCGGGTTACGATACCGGACGTCGATAGAGAGCCGGTGGCGATAGGATAGAACGGCCCCTGGGGGAATTCGATATAATTGGTCGGGCACTATTGAACAGAGACTGTGATGATAGTCCGATGATAGAGGGAAAGGCGTTATTTTGTCGCTTGTGATTGGTACTGGATATGACTGTGACTTTGGGAATGGACTTCTTCAAATCGCTGAACCCCAACGACAAGGGGTACTTTGGTGAGAAAATAGTCGGGTTCTATCTGCGAGACCTTCTCTTCGAATCTCCTGAAATGATCTTCCCGGA
This sequence comes from Haloferax sp. YSSS75, assembly GCF_046764215.1. Classification (GTDB taxonomy): domain Archaea; phylum Halobacteriota; class Halobacteria; order Halobacteriales; family Haloferacaceae; genus Haloferax. The sequence continues at coordinate 2,832,723 of NZ_CP177206.1, read as the reverse complement.
ATTCACCGAGATCGACTCGTCTGACATCTATCGCCCTGCCCCTCAGAGGTTCCACTATTCGTTCATGCAACAGGGCGACGATGTGATCGAATTAGTCGCTCGCAGAGATTGGGATATCAATCAGTATCTAATCGACGAAGACGGTAATAGGGAGCAAGTTGGTGTACTTGAGGAGTGGCCTAAAGACCAGAAACCTTGGTCTCCAGACGTCACTCTCCCGATATCGGATCTGTACGGGGCTGACGACCTTGAACGGAAAGTTCTCTGTGAGGTCAAGACGGGGAAGTATGCCGAATTTCATGGGGGCCAGCGGGATGTGATGGAAATCCTCAACCGAAGACAGGATCTCTTACTACTGCGAGCACGAGTCATCTTCGACACCGACCAAGACGGGATCACAATCCGATTCAGCAAACTCGAGTCAACCGATCTGGATAACGAAGTCCGGTGGAGCACCTGGGAACCCTAATTTTCTGGAGACATTTCGCCCGATTCTCGATTTATTCCCACGATATTTGTCTCATCAGTCGGCGAATTACTGATTGAAATGCAGTGAATGGGTTGCTACTTTCAGCAACACATTTCTCCCTAGATATCGTTCCTTCAAAATACAAGAGCCGGTGAGGTTGGCTCAGAAGTAGACCTGTACATCACATCAACTCGCTCGCGCCGGTTTAATTGACTGGAAGTGTTTTGCTACGTTGGCCACCGGCGCAGCGGAATTGGAGGAACGACCGATGTCGTGGACGGTCCCGAACTCCCCTACTTTGGGTCTCCTGACACTGAAGCCAACCGCTGGAGGTACCAGATGATTGGTTGGTGATGTTGGCGAATGAAGAGTACCCAACTCACCCAGCCGGTTCTGTGAATCTAGTGGTCTCAATGAAGCCAACAGCAAATGCAAGCCAGTCAGCAGAATAATCTCACACACCAACAGACCCAACAGTACCCGACCAACTCTGAAGTGATTCAGTGGGGGGACAACCATGCCTGATGAACTTCCTGCGGACTTGGAGGAATACCTCCGAGACAAGTTCGAATCAAAACGGGAGGTGTTGGAGGCTCTCGCCGAACTTGACAATCCCCTCGGTGAAGACGCGAAGAAGATACTCGAGATTTTCCGTAAACAGAATCAGGACTAATGCTGGTCCAGAGCAGCTTGGACTTTTCGGCTGATGAGGTCGTTGAGTGCCTCTGTAGCATCGCTGGGGTCGATGCTTCCGTCCGCCAAGAGTTCTGGAACCGAGTCAAGAGCAGCCCGTTGTTTTTCTTCTGCTTCCTGGGCAGCCCGGTTGGAGAGTGCAAACCCACACCACATACATCGGTCTCCCTCTCGTGGGGTGTCTTGTCCACATCGAGGGCAGTCTATCGGACCCATCTCTTCGGGCTCTTCGGTCTCAACGTCTTTCCCGTGAAGTCGTGCGTACTCCCGCTCGTTACTCTCCTCGCCGAAATGTGCCAGATATCGGCGAGTGTGATCGCTTCCACGTTTTCGGCCTTGCCGGTCTTCGATACGCGGCTGAGACATCCCGAGATTGATGAGCCATCGTGTATTCGACTTTCTAAAATTGGTCGGCGTGACCGGCTTCGACACGCCTGCTCGTTTGGCGGCGTCTTTGAAATACCCAAGTCAAGTGTTGTAGGACGGTGGCTCAGGGTCGTTGAGTTTCGACCACAAGTAATCGTCACCCTCGCCTGGGTGCTCATCCAGCCACCGATTGAGGTACGGAACCGAATTAATCAGGTGGACCGGTCGTTCTCCTTCTTTACCACCGGCGTGAAGGCCGACAGAGTGCTCCGAGTCGAAGACATCGCGAACTTGGAGATGTTGCAGCTCTCCACTTCGAAGCCCTGCCTCAAACTGGACGGCTATCAACGCTTTATCTCGAGGATTTCGAGCGGCTTTGATCATCGGAAGAACGTCTTCTTTCCAACGAAGGAGGTCACGCTCGCTTGGTACCGGGTCGAAGTTCTTGCTCGTCGTTGTACGAATCCAGGCGAGTGTATCCGGTGCCTCCTTGACCTTGAGCCGATACCGGCCAAACGATCTCAGCGCCGACCGGTAGTCTTGGTTCGTGTGCTCGTTCGAGTATTCACTGTGAATCCACTAACGATCGCGTCGGCTAAAAAAATTCGCGAACCCCGACGAGAGCGTTACTGCGCCACCGTCACGTGGCCCTCGGGGGCCTGCTCTTTCAGCGTCTGCATCGCCGCGCGGGCCTCTTGTCGGGTCGGGTACACCTCGGTACTCTGTGCGAGCGAGTTCCCGTTGCCGTCGACGAGGCGCCATATCCACCCGTCGTTCTGGTAGTTGAGTTCGAACGTCGGGTCGTCGATTTCGAGCACGCTCGCAGTGGCGACGAAGTCGCGGACCGTCTCGATTCGGTCTTTGGCTTCGGTCTGCGTCTCGAACGGCGTCGCACCGGTCGCGACGACGCGCTCTGCTTCGTCGAGCAGTCGCCAGCGCCACCCGTCGTCGTCCTCGAACAGTTCGAACCCGGCGTCACCGAAGTCGATGGTGTGAGCGTCGGGGACGAGTTCTTTGAGGCGCTCGATAGCGTCGAGCGTGGTGGCCCGCGTCTCGTAGCGGGTGCTACTTTGGGCGTAGGTGTTTCGCTCACGGTCGATGAGCACCCATCCGAACCCGTCGTCGTGGTGGGTGAGTCGAATCGCCGACTCGTCGATTTCGAAGATGGGTGCGCTGTCGGCATTCGCACGGAGCGTCTCGATATCGCGGACTGCGGCGTCTCGGTCGGGATACTGTCGCGTCCCCGACGCGACGACGGCCCGTGATGGGTCGAACACGCGCCACGACCAAGCGTCGGCAGTGGCCAGTTCGATGGCGTAGGTTTCGAGCACGTCCACCGGTGCACCGACTGCTGCCGAGCGGACTTCTTCGACGTGGGATTCGGCGTCGTCTCGAGTACCACGCGTCTCGACGCCATCGGCGACGATGTCGTTTCCGACGGTGACGTAGCGCCACGCCCAGTCGCCATCGTCGGTGTACAGTTGGTAGATGGGGTCGGCCATCTCGCGGACGGCGGCGTCCGGCGAGAGGTCGACGAGGAGGTCCATCGCCTGACGGGCGGCCTGTCGACTCGCGTGTTTCGAGGCGCCTTCGGCGATGAGGTTGCCACCTTCGTCGATGAGTCGCCAGCGCCACTTGTCGTCGTCAGTGCGGACGAGTTCGAACGCGGCCGTCTCGATCTCCAGAATCTCGGCGTCGGGTGCTTTCTCCTTGAGCGTCTGCATCGCTTCCCCGGCGCCCGCTTTGGACTCGTAGGACTGGCCGCTGTCTGCCAGCACGGCACCGCCTTCGTCGATGAGTCGCCAGCGCCACTCGTCGTCGTCGGTCTTGTACTGTTGGAACGCCGAACTCTCGAACTCCAGCAAGTCGGCTTCGGAGGCTTGCGAACGCACCGTCTCGATGATGGCGCGTGCTTCCTCGGGTGTCTCGTAGCCACCTTCTCGGTCCGCGACGACGGTACGGTCTGCGGTGACGAAGCGCCAGTGCCACCCGTCTCGGCCGGGGTATATCTCGTAGTCACCGGCCTCGATAGAGACCACGTCGGCGTCGGCCGCCGTCCTCGAAATCGTCTCGGCACGCTGGACGAGGGTACTGCTGTCGTCGGCCGACTCGTGGTTCCGGGCGACGACTTCTTCGGTGTCGTCGACCAGTCGCCAGTCCCACCTGTTGCCTTCGGAGAACACTTCGAATCCGGCCTGTCCCTTCTCGACGACGGTTGCGTCGCCGATACCCTCGAAGAACCCGTCGGCGGATGCCTCGGCGAGTCGTCGCTCGGCGAACGTCGTTCCGCTGGTCGCGAGTTCTCGGTCGTCGGCGTCGACGACGCGCCAGCGCCACTCGTCGTCGTCTTCGTAGAGTTCCGCGCCGACGTCGTCGAGCGCCAACACCCGGGCGTCGGGCACCAGCGACTGGAAGTCGTCGACTGCGGTGGTCGCCGACGGTCGGTCGGCGTGGGCGTCGACGTTGCCCGCAAGCGGGCGTCGGTCTTCGTCGATAATCCGCCAGTGCCAGTCGTCTCCCTCGCGGTAGTAGTCGATGGCCGCGCCGTCGATGTCGATAATCGGTGCGCTCGGACCGGTATCTTTCGTGAAACTCACCGAGTCTTCCACGCCGTCTCGGCCGGAGTAGACGGTTCCGCTCTCGGCGACGACGCCGCCGTCTTCTTGCATCAACACCCACCGCCACTGGCCGTCGTCTTCGTAGAGGCGGAACGCGGCAGTCGTGATTTCGAGCATCCCTGCTCTCCCGACGAGTTCGCGGACCTCTTCGACCGATTCGCGCGCCGTCGCTCGACTCCCAGTCGTCCGAGTGCTATCTGCGACGGCGTCCTGTTGTATCGCCCGCCACGTCCAGTCTTTCTGCGGCGTGCGGAAGACACTAAACAGCGTTCCAGTGGTCGATTCGCCGATTAGCACTGGCGGTTGGTCGGCGAGGTTCAGCAGTTCGTCTTCGACGAACATGCCCTGTTTCCCAGTCACGACAGGGACCAGCACCGCGACACCGGCGATGATGGCGATACCGACTGTATAGAGCGCGACGATTTCGCTCGTGTAGTTCGCCCCCGTTCGCCAGTGTTGCGGATAGGCCCACTCGAACACGAGGACGCCCAGAAGCGACAGTCCCGCCCCACCGAGTGTCACCTGGACTGCACGCCAGCGTACGGGTAACAGAAGCACGATACCGAGCATCGCCAGTGGAAGTCCGAGTGCGGCCAGCGTAACCGAGAGCCGCCAGTAGAACACGTTCACACTGCCGCCAGCGTTCGGCAGTCCAGTGAGGAAGATACCCACCCCCGCGAAGCTCACCAGATACCCCGTGACGAACAACCAGTATCCGTACACGTCCTTTTCGGAGTCCGGTTCACCCACGTACCGTTCGTAAAGCCGGAACAATCGCCCCCCTGACACATTAGTGTGTGACACAGTTAATCACACGTAACAACTCACGAATGGCCGTAATAACGTTAATTGCCGATTCAGCGACCAGACCAGCGAGGACGTACTGATTCGGCCGTTCTGAAGGGAGAATATCCCTCGTGTCGTGGCCCGGACTGCCACACCGAGAGCGTCAGTCGAGTCGCGATTCGAGTTCGGCGACCATCGCGTCGTCGTTCAATTCCTCGGCGAGTTCGAGCGCTTCGACTGTGGTCTCTCGTCTCCAAACGTCGGCTTCGACGGCCGCGAAACACTCGACAGCGGCGTCGAGGGCGTTGAGTGCGTCGTCGGGACGTCCGACCGTACAGAGTGCGTCTGCCAACCGGCGGAGACACCGACCTTCGGTCACCTCGTCCGGTGCAGTCTCGACGGCGTCGCGCAGGCGTTCGAGGCCATCGTCGACATCACCCATCTCGACGAGGATTCGCCCGCGAATCGAATTCGCATCAGCGTTCTCCTTCGGTCCGATTTCGGCCGACCGTTCCGCGGCATCTACAGCGATATCCAGCGCGTCTTCGAGGTTGCCGCGTTGGAACTGCGCCAGTGCCTGCGTGGTTCGCGCCGTCACTACCCACGTCTCGTTTCCGTCGGACAGCGCTGCCGCACGCTCGGCGTGTTCGAGCGCGGTTCTGGGGTCGTCCAGTTCGAGGTACGTCTGTGCGAGGCCTTGTTGGACGCCACGGTTGACCCACCCCAGTTGCTCGTCGGCAGTCAGTTCGAGTAGGTCGGTGTACCGTTCGTGAGCGTCTTCGATTCTCCCCCGACGGATTTCGATAGCTGCGAGGTTCGCCGACGACGATGCGGCACCCAACGTGTCGCCCATTTCGCGGCGGATTTCGAGTGCCATCCGCGTGTATCGCTCCGCCTGTGCGAGCGTCCCGTCTTCGAGTTCGATGATGCCGAGCATAGAGAGACTGAGCGCTTCGCCCCACCGATACCCCGTGTTCCGGCGAATCTGGAGACTTCGGTGCGCGTACTCGCGTGCGACGTCGTACGACCCGAAGGAGTGTTCGGCCCGGGCGAGATTCGTGAGCGTACTCGCGACTTTCGTCTCGTTTCCGACTGCCTCGCGGAGTTCCAGCGCCTGTTCGTACCGGTCTCTCGCGGCATCGAAATTGCCGCTTCGTGCTTCGATAGTTCCGAGTGCGTTCAACACGTCGCTTCGCCCCTCGTCGTCGTCGATACGTTCGAACAGTTCGAGCGCCGTGTGGGCGGCGTCGCGTGCGCGTTCGAACTCGTTTTGCTGCTGGGCGACTTCCGAGACGCCGGCGAATCCATCTGCGCGTGCCCGGACGAGCGTCTCGTCGTCGAACGTCTCGTCGTCGAGTTCGGTGAGTGACTCGAACTCGCGTCTCGCTCGGTCCAGTTCGCCGCCGTTGACGAACATGCGGGCGCGCCACCGGCGAACGTCGAGTCGGAGCGTCGCGTCGCACGCGGCGGGTATCTGGACGTCCGAGTAGTCGGTTTCGGCGAACAGCGCCGACAGTGTGGGGTTGTTCACACCGAACTGGAACACGCTCTGGACGAGTCGGTCCCCCCACGACGCTGGGTCATCGTCTATCGTCCGGACGACGTCGGCGGTGCCGCCGAACACCGACTGGACGCGTTTCCGTGCCTCCTCGTCGTCGACGAGCGAGAACAGTGCTTCTAGACAGTGTTCGAATCGCCGTCTGGTCTGGCGCTCGGATTCGACGTCGAGGAGTCGCTGCAGGAACCGCGTCGACCACGTCTCGTGAACGGTTCGGACGCGCTCCGTGTCGGTGTCTGTCTCGCCGAGCGTCGAGTAGAGCACCGACCGTTCGAGTTCGGCCACTGCCGACTCGACGACCGATTCTTCTCGTCGCGTCGTCGCCAGCGCGTACACGAGTGGTATCTCGACGTCGATTCCGGCGACGTTCAGGAGGTTGACGAGGACGCCGACGTCGACAGCGAGTTCGTCGTCGATTTGGACCAGGTCGTCGTACACGCCGTCGATATCGTCGACGAGGCTCGTCGGACCTGCGTCGCCGGAGAGCGAGTCGCCGACCTGACGCGCCAGTCGGTGGAAGAAGAGATACATCTCGTCCGGGGCGAGTTCGTCGTCACCGGGGTGGAGTTCGAGGGGGTCGGCATCGATGGACTGGCCGACTGTCGTTTCGAAGTGGTCGACGATGCGTTCGCGTTCGCGGGCGTCGACCGATGGGACCGACACTTCCTCGATGGTCTGGGTTCGGTGCGATTCGAGGCGGGCAGACCCACGAAGGGTGCCGTCTCGCCACTCGTTTTTGCGACTGTCGAAGAGGAACGTCACCCGGTCGTCGTCGGCGAACTCGCGGGCGAGTTCGAAGACGCCGTTGGCTTCGCTTCGCGTCGCGTCTTCGACGACGACCAGCGCGTGTCCCGGTGTCGACACGAGATACTCCGCGAGGTGTGCAGTCGCAGTAAACGAGTCTCGCTGTCCACTCTTTCGGTAGAGAACCGGGCCGCGCTCGCGTTCGTACCACCGGGTCGCGACGGACATACAGACCGTACTCTTGCCGGACCCGGGTGGCCCGACGACGACGTGGTCGTCGCCGGCGCGGAGACGGTCGAAGAGGGTCTCGGTGACGTTCTCTCGTCCGGCGTCGGTGGGGCGTTCGCGGTCCAGTGCGTACCCTCGTCGGACCTCTCCGAGGTCGAATCCAGCGCGCCAGCAGGCCAGCGGTGCCGAGACACCGACTCGGTCGAAGTAGTCGGGTGTGAGGCGAACGAATCCCTGCGCCTGGAGTCGCGTCGGTAGTTCGTCGCCGTGAATCGACCGTTCGTCGTCGGTCGTCGCCCCGCCGGAATCGTCATCGGTGTCGGCCGTGAGGGCGTCTCGTGTGTCGCTCTCGGAGTCCGTCTCGTCAGCAGTGGCGGCGACCGATTCCGGCGTCTCGTCTGCATCTCCGCTGTCGGTCGACTGTCCGCCGAACGTGAACGGTTCGGCGTCTGCCCAGAGCGATTCGAGGCGCTGTCGCCCCCACGACACGGCCGCCTCGGACGTATTTTGCACGACAGACCGGGGTCGTTCGTTCTCGTCGTAGTCGACGACGGTCAGGGTGGGTCTCCCATCGACAACCGTGACGGTGAGCGAAAACGGGGTGACGTCACCCGTCCGAATCGAGCAGTCGGAGGCGGTCTGCATCGTCTCGAGGCAGACGGGTGACTCTCGCCAGAGGGTGGTGACGACTGACTCGGGGGCGACGATGCGACAGGAGTGACCCGCTGCGACCCACTCTGTCAGTCGCTCGATGAACGCGTGGTTCGGGCGTCGGGCGAAGGCGAACGTCCCGTACCCCGTCGAGTCGAGTTGGGTGGCGAGCGTCTCAATCGGTCGGTCTGGCGACGTCCCGGAGGTGAACTCGATGTCTGCCCCGAGGAGTGCGGTTACGGGAAGCGGGTAGTCGGCGACTTCCTCGGCGAGAATCGGGTCGAGTTGGAGGACGTCCCGGAGGTCATCGCGGTGTGACTCGAAGAGCGTGAGCAGATACCGCCCCTTCAACGAGGTGGCGTATCCAGACGGCGATTCGAGGACGAGTCCGAACGTTCGCAGGTCTCGAATCGCTCGGTCCACCGTCGAACGAGAGTAGCCGAGGGTGTCGGCCAACTCGCGTTTGTCGAGACGGTGCTCGTCGAGCGACTGGAGGAAGTCGAGTCTGTCGAAGACGAGTTCGAACAGTGTCGCCTCGGTGTTGCTGTCGGCAGTCATCGTCCGCTCCTGTCCACCCCCGGCGTGCAGCGTCGACCAGTGCCCATCTATCCCGACCCTCCACGCGGTAGGACAAAACGTTTGATTGTTCGGCAACTGCCACGGTATTCTGGTCTCGCCCTCAGTATTCGGGGGGAACACCCTTCGTCGTCGGTCGCAAGTGTTGCTGAGTCACTCCACAGAAAAGTAATCGTTATACGCCGTGTGGCCCATGCCGAAACCATGCAACGACGCGCCGCGATCATCTCCGTCGTGTTCTTCCTGGTCATCGGTGCCGGTGCATACTCGCTCATCGCGACTGCATCGACGCCGACGGTCAGCTTCGAGAACCCCGAGTACTCGCTGGCTCAAGGAGACGAGTTCTCCGTTCCAGGCAGTGACCAGACGTTTACAGTGTCGTCGATTACCGAGGAAGAGGAATCTGGCGGACACGGTGGCGGCACCACCCTCGTCCGTTCAGGTGAACTCGCCTACGTAAACGAATCAGCCCGCTTCACCGAATCGTGGGACAACGCGAGCACCGTCACGCTCGACGGCACGGACTACCGTGTCGACATCGAGAACGTCTCCGACCCGTCGGAAGCGACGCTCGTCGAACTCCGCAACGATTCTGCCATCCTGCAGAACGACCCGAACGCCGACAACGAGACGGTCACCCGAGACGGTGAGCGCTACGTCGTCGTCAACGACTCGACGCTCGTCCCTGCCGAGGAGTACTTCCCGGCCAACGAGACGCGCACCGTCGCCGAGGGTGACTCCTTCGACTACAACAACCAGTCTGTCACCGTCGCCGCAGTCGAAACGTCGGGTGTCACGCTCGAATGGTTCGCTCCCGAGGAGAACACCATCGGCGTCGACAACGAGGCGAACGTGACTGTCGGTGGGGAGCAGTACCTCGCGTACTTCCCCGACGGTGAGACGCTCGTCCTGACGCAGGACTACGACAGCTACGACGCGCAGGTCGAAAACATAGACGAGTTCCACTTGCTCGAAAACGGGCTGTGGGGCGTCGCAATCGTGTCCTTCACGACCATCGTCCTCCTCGTCGGGATGGCGTTCATGCCGTCGCGGTACTGAACACCGCGACTCACTCCTTCCGGGCATTCGTCACGCCGAGCCACGCGAGCGCGATACCGATACCGATAGCCCCGACGGTTCCGAGAACCTGAACCGCCACTCCGACTCCGTCGACTGCTGTATAGCTCCACGGCATCCCTACCAGCGTCCCGATGCCGGCCAGGACGACGAACACGCCGCTCGCGACTACCATCCACGTCTTCCACTGGGTCGTCGTTCCACGTACCATCGTGTGTGACAGTCTCGACGCGGATAGAAAAACTGCGGGGCAAATCGACACACTGACCGACGAGTCGCGGGTTCGTCGCTGTCCGGAACAAACTCTTGTCAACGGACCCGTTGTTCGAGGTGAAACGGGGGGGTTAGCTGGCAGTGCGCGTCGGCGGAAGCTGGCCGGTGGTTCGCGTCGGCGGTGAGCTACTGGCGGTGTGCGACGTAGTCTCGACTGCGGATGTGGAATCCAGAAACGTCGGTTACGGCCGAAAAACGCCGGTAGCCACCCCCGACGTTACCGACGGAGGAAGTCGAGGAAGTGGTAGTCGTGGTCCGGGTCGTAGGTGCGGAAGACCAGACTGTTCGCCAGCACCGACACCGAGGAGAAGGCCATCGCACCCGCGGCGAAGACGGGTTGCAGGAGGCCGAGCGAGGCCAGCGGAATCATGGCCGTGTTGTAGCCGAGTGCCCAGAACAGGTTCTGTTTAATCTTCGAGAGCGTCCCCTCGGAGATGCGGATGGCCTTCACCACGTCCTGTGGGTCGTCGCGCATGAGCGTCACGTCCGCCGCCTCGATGGCGACGTCGGTTCCCGACCCGAGGGCGGTGCCGACGAACGCCGCGGCGAGCGCGGGCGCGTCGTTGACGCCGTCGCCGACCATCATCACTTTCGTGCCGTCGGATTGGAGCGACTCGACGGCGTCGGCTTTGTCTTCGGGGAGGACGCCGGCGCTGACGTTGTCGGGGTCGATACCCACCTGTGCGGCGACGGCGCGGGCGGTCCGTTCGTTGTCGCCCGTAATCATGTGTACCTCGGTGCCGCGTTCGCGGAGTGCGCTGACGGCGGCCTTCGCAGTCTCTTTCACCTCGTCGGCGTCGGCGACGACACCGGCGAGTTCACCGCCGACGGCGACGAGCATGGCCGTCTTCCCGTCGTCTTCGAGTTGTTGGAGCGTCTCTTCGGCCGGCGTGGGGTCGACACCCTCGTCCGAGAGCAGTTTCCGGTTGCCGACGAGGACAGTCTCCCCCTCGACGGTGGCGCGGATGCCGTGTCCGGGGACGTTCTCGAACTCCTCGGGGTCCGAGAGTTCGATGCCGCGTTCTTCGGCACCTTCGACGATGGCGCGCGCGAGCGGGTGTTCGCTGTTGCGCTCGGCCGAGGCGGCGTACCGGAGGACGGCGTCTTCGCCGAGGACGTCTTCGTCGGCGGCGACGACGCCGGACCCGTCGGCAGTGGGTGAGACGGCAACCACGTCGGTCAACGTCATCTCGCCTTTGGTGAGCGTCCCCGTCTTGTCGAAGACGACTGTCTCGACGTCTTTGACGCGTTCGAGGATGTCACCACCCTTGAAGAGGACGCCGTTGCGGGCACCGATGGCCGTTCCGACCATCGTCGCGGCGGGCGTCGCGAGGCCGAGAGCGCACGGACAGGCGATGAGCACCGCCGACGCGAAGACGACGACGGCGAACTCGAACGTCGAGACGGCACCGCCCGCGACTGTCGGGCCGCCGGCGACGAGGCCCCACAGTGGGAGTGACTGGACGAATCCGGCGAGTACCTCGGGGAAGAGGAACCAGACGGTGCCCCAGACGAGGGCGTTGACGATGACTGCCGGGACGAAGTACGCCGAGATGCGGTCGGCGAGGTTCTGAATCTCGGGTTGGCGACCCTGTGCTTCCTTGACGAGCGAGACGATTTGCTGAATCGCCGTCTCCGACCCGACTTTGGTCGCTTCGACGACGAGCACGCCGTTTTGGTTCACCGTCGACCCGACGACTTCGTCACCGGGTTCCTTCGAGACGGGAACCGACTCGCCGGTGACCATCGACTCGTCGACGGCGGAGTCGCCATCGACGACGACGCCGTCGGTCGGAATCTTCTCGCCGGGGCGGACCTTCATCCGGTCACCGACTTCGACGTCGTCCAGCGGGACTTCGCGTTCGGTGCCGTCCTCGGAGACGAGCGTCGCGGTGTCCGCTTCGAGTTCGAGGAGCGTCCGCAGTGCTTCGGAGGCCTGTCCCTTCGAGCGCGCTTCGAGGAAGTTCCCGAGCGTGATGAACACGAGGATGAGCGCGGCGGTGTCGAAGTAGAGACTCCCCGCGAGGAGGCCAAGCAGGACGGCGACGGAGTAGAAGTACGCCGTCGACGAACCCATCGCGATGAGTACGTCCATGTTGGCCGTCCGGTTGCGCACGATGGCCTTGTAGGAGTTGACGTAGAACTCGCGGCCGAGGACGACCTGTACCGGCGTCGCGAGGGCGAACGCGAGCCAGCCCATCGGAATCCCGAGTCCGGGAATCGTCTCGGGGAGGCCGCTGGCCGTAAAGAGTTCGAGTGCGAGCATCACCAACAGCGGAACGGACAGCGCCGCCCCGAAGAGTGTCAGGCGCTTCTGTCGCCGAATCTCGTCGTTTCGAGCGGCATCGCGGGCGTCTTCGCTGGACTCGCCATCCTCGCTGTCGTCGTCGCGGATGGGGGTGTAGCCGGCGTCTTCGACGGCCTGATAGAGGTCGTCGAGCGTCACGTCCGCCGGGTTGTACGTCACCAGCGCTTCGTCGGTGGCGAAGTTGACGTCGGCGTCGACGACGCCCGGAAGCGACTCCAGCGACTTGCGGTTCGCGTCGGCGCAGTTCGCACAACTCATCCCGGAGATACCGATATTCCGGGTCTGAGAGACGGCCTCGTAGCCTGCTTGCGAGATGGCGTCGTACACTGCCGCGAGCGATACCTCGTCGGGGTCGTACTCGACGGTTCCCTCGTCGGTGGCGAAGTTGATAGTCGCCTCCGAGACGCCGTCGAGTGCTTCGAGTGTGTCCCCGACCGTCCGTGAACAGTTCGCACAACTCATGCCGCGGATGTCGAGGTGGGCCGTTCGGCTACTCATTGTGTATACATACGTGCCCCTTTCTTACCTGAATTGTGCCTTCCGAACCGTGGGTGATGGCGAGCGAAACTTTGGATTCGAAGGCGGGTTCTCGTATCCATTCCCGTCTCAGTCGTCGTTCGCGTTCGCGCCTGCTTCGAGACGGTCGTACCGGTCTTCGAAGCGACCGAGACAGGACGAACAGCAGAAGTGATAGAGCGTCTCACCGATACGGGCGCTCTCGCCTTCGCTCGTGACGGTGTTGCCACACTCGGCACACTCCAGTGCAAAGCCGGTGCCGTTGACCGTCGGCGTCCACTCGGCGGATTCGACGAGGTCGACCTCGTACGCTCGGACCCGCGAGAGGTCGACGAGTTCGTCGAGTTCGGTTCGGGTCGCGTCACCGTCGAGTCTGGCGTGGAACGTCACCTCGCCCTCGACGGAGACGAAGAGATGCTCGACGGCGTCTGCCCCGCGGAGTGCATCACGCACCTCGTCGACCAACTCCGGCCGAACCGAGAGACGGACGAGGACGGGTGTCCCGCCCGAGAGTGTCGATTGGTCGAGGTCGACCGTAAAGCGGCGGATGATTCCTTCGTCGCGGAGTCTGTCGATTCGGTCGGAGACGGCGGGTGCGGAGAGGCCGACGTCCTCGGAGATGTCACTGAACGGGCGTCGTGCGTCCTCGGCCAGGAGTTCGAGGATGCGGAGGTCTGTCTCGTCGAGTTCGCGCATGACCGACGATTGGAGATGCGAAGTGATAGGTATTACTCGAAATTCGCTTTCGATTCGAAAGTTCAACTGCCGCGAGAGTCGAACGATTCAAAGGGTAATTCACAAAGTCTGGAAGGACGTAGCGTACAGTGATGAGTACGACCATCACCGTCACCGGTATGACGTGCGAGCACTGCGAAGGACGCGTCGAAGACGCACTCGCCGGCGTCACCGGCGTGACCGAAGCCAAAGCTGACCGTGAGGCAGACACCGCCACTGTCGAGGGCGACGCCGACGTCGACACGCTCGTGGCCGCTGTCGAAGAGGTAGGCTACGACGCGAGCGCGTAAGGGCGGCGTCCAGTCGCCGCCGTCACGGCACGCGTTCCCCCACCCGTTTCTTTCGCACACCCTCTCGCCCCCGAGTCGGACGTGTGTCTCGTCGTGTCGTGTCGCGTTCGGCGGCATCGCGTTTTCGCTCTGCGCCGGTGTGGTCGAGACTGCCGAGTGAGAGACGCCGGAGTCGGCAGTTTCGCAGTCGCAATCTCGGACCTCTGTCGCCGTCGAACGTTACATCCCACGAACCGTTGGACGAACCGGTGCGTTGCGAACCGAAACACCGCGTTGTCACTCGAATACTCAAAAAGACGCCCGCGGTTAATTTGTCCACTATTGAGGTACGTCGGTGTCGTAAACTACCCTCGAATGGCGCGTGTAACTCCGGAACTCTCGTTCGACACCCAACTCAGCGCGATACGGCACGTCGAACGCAGGCAACTGCTTCTCGCACTTCTCGAGACGGACCCGTACGTCGCCGAACCACTCGACGTCAGTCGAGTACGGTCCGACATCGACGGGGAACGGCTGAAACTGCAGATGTATCACGTCCACCTGCCGCTCCTCGAACGGATGGGTGTCGTCGAAGCCGACGGCTCGCCGTACCACGTCCGCAGAGGCCCCAACTTCGACGATATCGTCCCACTGCTTCGATTCCTCGACTCGCATCGGCACGAGTTGCCGCCCGACGTGGTGTAGTGGAGACGGGAGAGACGAGAGCGCGGTGAACGTCGGGGGCGGTGCGGACTTACTCTGGATTTCGAGACGGTATCAATCCCTGCGACAGCAACCGACGGGAGATGACGATGAGGCCGTTCTGGAATCCCCCACCGAAGATTGCGTGTTCGTCTCCAGTGTGCGTGGCGAGTGTACTGACGAGAATCATCGACCGGTCGACGAGCAGGAGTCGGCCGATAGCGATGTCGTCTTTTGCTTCGTCCTCCTCGCGTAACCATTCGAGTCCGGAGACGAACGTCGTCGCGTTCGGGACGGTCTCTTGGACTCGGTGTTGCAGTTGCTCCGTCGCTGTGCCGACGAAGAGGTTCACCTCGTCGGCACGGCCGTTCAGGTCGGAGGCGAGTTTGTCGGTCAGAAGTGAGTTATCTCCGAGAACGAGCACGATTTCCTCGTCGGCGTCTGCGACGAGTTTGTGCGTCCGGTTGGCGATGGCCTCCGTTCCGGTCATCGCCCAAACTTCTTGGACTGCACTCGAGTCGCTCGAATCGACTTTCTCGGTCCGTTCCAGTGCGTCCGTCAGTCGGTCGATGCGACTATCGTATTGGTCACGGAGTGTCTCTGTCGCTTCGGAGAGTGGGACGGCCCGGAACCGTTGTGGACTCGAGTGTTGAATCTCGACGAATCCCTGCGCCTCCAACACGCGAATCGCGTCGTAGATACGCGTTCGTGGGACGTCGGTGATTTCGCTGAGTTGCTTTGCGGTTCCCGTCGCCATGCGCGAGAGTCCGACGAAGCACTTCGCTTCGTATTCTTTCAACCCGAGTTGCTGAAGTACGTCGACGGCTTCCTCCTGTGAATCTCCCGTGCTCATGTGTCCAAAACCCCAACCCCGAGTCGGCCCGGTGTCTGTACAATAACACTCTCGGAGAGCAGATAACGGTTGTCACTGGCACAGGTTACACCACTCACAATCTGGAGCGCAACAACGTAGGTATGAGTAGAAGGATGCCACTGATACCCGGTGAATAACCCGAGTTGTGACGTCACCAGTGACAGACTGGCACACAGCGAACTAACTGTCGTTGTCGAGTCATCTTCCACTGGCAAATTTTTCACCCAGATAATCACAAAACACTATTACGGCGAAGGAGCGTATTCAGAGTGCGGCACACAGTGAAACACTGTGTCCCAACCACAATCGGCACGTGCCGCCTCAGCCACGCGTCGTGGCTTTGTTTCCGGGACAAAGAGGCACCCCACTATGAGTATTGATTCGGTTGACGATGCACGTTCTGAAGCAATCGAACATCTGGAACAGTTTGGACTCAGTGCGTACGCGGCACGGACGTTCGTCGCGCTCACGACTATCGACAGTGGTACCGCGGCGGAGATAAGCGAAATCTCCGACGTCCCGCGAACTCGGGTGTACGACGCAGTCGACGAGTTAGAGGAACGAGGACTCGTCGACGTCCAGCAGTCGTCCCCCAAACAGTTCTGGGCCGTCTCCGCCGAAACCGCAGAACGAACGTTCGAACAGGAGGTTTCCCACCGGACTGACCGGCTGAATTCTGCACTGAACGCGCTCGGTCCACCGCAGCAGAAACACGAACAGCAGGGCGTCTGGACGGTGGACGGTCAGCCCGCGGTCACAGACCGAATCCTCGAGTTCGTCCGCGGCGCGGACGACGAAATCGTCTACATGACCGTCGAAGACTTGCTCACGGACGACGTCATCGACGCGTTAGCCGCGGCGACAGACCGAGGGGTTACGATTCATCTCGGTGGTATCTCTTCTGACGTTCAAGCGTTGATTCGCGAAGACGTCCCCGGCGCAGAACTGTTCGACTCCATGTGGTTGTGGTCGGACACCCCCGCGGGGAGACTGCTGATGGTCGACGGAGAGCAGACCCTCGTGAGCGTTCTCGTCAACGGGAAAGATGCGTCCCCATCTGACCCACGGTCGGAGAAGGCTATCTGGGGTGCGGGTGAGACGAACAGTCTGGTCGTGGTCCTTCGGGCACTCTTCGCGTGGAGACTGGAGCACGACGAGGTGGACGACTAACACGGATGGAACCGAACCCAGTCCCCGGGCCGAACGGGCCAGACGACGCCGTGAGTGCCACGTTCGACTGGTCGTCCGTCCGTCCCTCGGCAGCAGTCGTCGAGGTGTATGCTGTCGCGACGAATCAGAACCCGTCTGTGCTCGACCCACTGTTCGAATTCATCGACCCCGACGCGCTAGACACGCTCGTCCGGTCGAGCGTGAGTGCGTCTGCTGACGACGTCACAGTCTCGTTTACCGTTGCTGACCGGCGAGTCACCGTCGACAGTTCCGGGTTAGTCGTCGTTGGAAAAGAGACGACACAGGTGTAACCACGACGCACGATACGTTTGGCATCCCTTCCGGTCGAGGCATTCAAAAACAGCGGCGTCCGCCGCCGTCGACTCAGGGTGTGGCGGTGTCGTTCGACTGGGTGTCGTCTGTCTTCTTCCCCGTCTCGCTGGCGTGGACTTCGAGGAGTCGAATCTCGAACTCGACGCGTTCGCCGGCCAACTCGTGGTTGAAGTCGACGGTGACGGAGTCGTCGGACACCGCCGTAATCCACCCGACGTCACCGGTTGCACTCCGGACGAGTTCGTCTTCTTCGGCGGTGACGTCGCTTCGCGCTTCGAGTTCGTCACGGGGGACGGTCACGACCTGACTCTCGTCACGCTGGCCGTACGCCTCCTTCGGGTCGAGAACGACAGTCCGCGTCTCGCCTCGTGACATCTCGCGGACTGCCCGTTCGAGTCCCGGGATGACGTGGCCCTCGCCGACGCGGAACTCGAACGGTTTGAAGTGTCGGTGGTCGTGATAGACGCCTTCACTGAGGGCGACGTCTACGTCTGTCGTCTCGAAGACTTCGCCGGCGTCTGGGCCGTCGACGAGACGGCCGGTCAGGTGGACGATTGCGATTTCTCCGGGTTCGACCATCGTCTCACTCCTCGACCGTACAGGTGATTGCGTGTGGCATGTACGCGTTGTTGGCGTAGCCATCCTCGTTCCACGGGAACTTGTCGTCCTGAATGCCCCGGAGTCCTTCTTCGGGGGCCGAGATGGTCGCGGGTTGGACTCGCCCCTGACTGTCGGTTGCACGGGAGACGAGCGTGTGTTCACCGGCAGATGGGTCGGACCAGATGTACCTGAACTGCCGCCACGCCGTCGGGGTGTACGCCGGACCGTAGAACTCGGCTTCACCCCACGTCTCGCCGCCGTCGGTCGATACTTCGACCGAGTCGACGCCGTCTTCACCGGCCCACGCGACGCCGACGACTTCGATAGTGCCGCCCGGAGATGGGGCGACAGTCTGTCCCTCACCCGGATAGCCGATGAGCGACTTGACCAACTGGTCGTACATGTAGGCGTTCCGAATCTCGTCCGTGTTCTGCATCTGTTCGTACGTGTCGAAGATGTCTATCGACTCGTACTGGACCGCCCCGTCGTCCTGCTCGGGGATGATGCGGTAGGAGTACTGCTGCCAGTGCGTGTAGAGACGCTGGTCACCGTCTTCCCACTCCTCACCGATGACCATCTTGTCCATCACGTGCATCCGGTCGACCCACTTCACGTTGTTGTTGCCGAACCATCCCGGGACGAGGAGTCGTACCGGGAACCCGTGTTCTTTCGGGAGTGCACTCCCGTTCATCTCGTAGGCGAGGAGACAGTCGTCCATCACCTTCTCCATCGGAATCGACCGTGTGAAGATGTCTTCGCCGTCCGGTGCTTCACCGCCCATCACGGTCAGATAGTTGCCCGCCGAGGTGTCTGCCCCGTAGGCGTTCAGAATCTCGCTAATCGGCGTGCCGGTCCAGACGGTGTTTCCGACAGCGCCGAAGCTCCACTGATTGCCACCCACCTGTGGTTCGAAGTACGACCGACCGTTCCCCGAACACTGCATCGTGTGGGCGACGGAGTCCGTCCCGAACGAGTTCTTGATTTCCTCCATCGACAGCTCGAGTTCGCTGTCGACCAACCCCGTGAGCGACACCTGCCACTCCGACTCGTCGATAGTCGGTGAGACGTAGTGATTTCGGATGTAGAACTCCTCGTTCGGTGTGATGTACCCTGCGTAGGTACTCCGGCTTGCCGCCTGTGCGTTCTCCGGTTCCGGAGAGAGTATCTCCAGTCCGGGGTACTTCTCTTCGAGTGATGGCTCCTCGGGTTCCTCTTCGGGCGTCTCGGTAGGCTCTTCGGTGGGCGTCTCGGTGGGTTCCTCGGTAGGCTCCTCGGTAGTCGTCGCCGCCGTCGTGGCTGTCGTCTCTGTGTCTCCGGTCTGACCACCACACCCTGCGAGGACACCGACCCCCGCGAGTGCTCCGGTCGCCATCAAAAACCGACGCCGTGCGACGTACTTGTTTCGAGACGACGTCTTCCGCGCGTCGTCGTCCGTTGGTTCGTCACCACGTTGCTGACCGTCAGGCATGCTATCGAATAACAAAGTAAATGATTATCAATGATGGTTTGGCCTCTGCCAACCAGTCACTCGACGACAGTGATGTCACCGACCATCCCCTGTCCCGCGTGTGGCGCACAGACGTAGACGTAGGTTCCGGGGACTTCGAACGTGTGTTCGTACGTCTCTCCGACGTCCATTATCGCGAAGTGCTGGTCGCCTTCGTAGTTGGCGAAGGGTTCGGCCCCCTCCGGATTCTCGCATTTCTCGGAGGCACCCGGTTTACTCGTCACGTTGTGCCCGACGCTTTCGGCAGTCCACCGAACCGTGTCGCCGACACGTATCTCGATGCTCTCCGGGTCGAACCGCAGTCGCTTCTCCGGTCCGACGGCGACGTCTACCACTTTGCTCTCCGGTGTCGGTGTGGGCGTCGCCGTCGTCGTCGCCGTCTCTGTCGGTGGTTCCGTCGTCGTCGCTTCGGTTCCACCCCCACCAGTACACCCCGCGATGAGGCTTAGCCCCGCCGCACTACCGGCCGCCATGAGGAATCGTCGTCTTCCAACCATCGTGAACATCAAACTGCCAATAGTCGAACGGGCATATACCCTGAGTTGGTCTGTGCCAACCGAACGAGACGGGACTCCCCGTCGGCAGTCATTCTCGTTTTCCTGCCAAAACACCAATTACTCCTGACTGACAATTGTTACCGAGTGACGATGAACAGAGACGCACACCAGTCCGTGTCGAAGTGTGGTGGGGCCACGTGGGGTGTGGAAGATGCGTGAACTGACGTTCACACTGGAGTACGAACCCGGTTCCAACCCCGTGATGGACGTTCTCATCGACAACTCGTCGGTCACCGCACACTCGCTCGGGAGCTGTGCCAGTCGAGACCAGTTGTGGTTCGTCGAGCGCTTCAGTGGACCGTCGAGTGAACTCGACCGAATCGACCGTATTCGGTCGGACGACGACGAAAAAGAGGAGATGACGAAGTCTTCCTGCGGCGCGAATCGACACCACGAACTCCTCGAATCGACGCCGACCTCTCGGGTGTTCTATACGTATCTCACAGACGTCCATCGGTGTGATTCCGTCGTCGGGAACGCCGCCAGATATCTCGACCTAGGGATGATATTTCAGGCCTATCGACGAGAGTCGTTTCACACGTGGCGCTTGCTCATCCGCACGGAGGAGAACGTCGACACCTTCTTCGAGGCCGTCGACGACCACCTTCGAGACAGCGTCACGCTGCACCTCGATAGGCTCTGTGAGGCCGATAGCTGGGATATCGACTCCCTGTCCGCGGTTTCGGTCCCCGAACCGCAGCGCGAGGCGCTTCAGGTCGCAGTCGAACGCGGATACTACGAGACGCCCCGACAGACGACTATCGAGGAACTCGCGTCCGAACTCGACGTCCCGTCGTCGACGCTCTCGTACCGTCTCCGACGGGCCGAGGCCGAACTCGCAAACGGCTTTATCGCCTGACTGGTCGCCACTCGCCGGCGGATAAAACCCCCACCAGTAGAACACAGTCATTATCGGACCCCACGAACGAAGCGTCTACACATGGACGCGTTCCAGAACACGAGACAACCAGATTGGGACTGGTGGGGTCGACTGTGGCCGACGCCGGGTGAGACGCTTCGACGTCTCGGCGTCGCGTCCGGTCGGACCGTAGCGGAAGTCGCGAGTGGGAACGGCTACTTCGCGCTCCCCGCCGCCCGGATTGTCGACCCGGAGTCCGTCTACGCTATCGACTTAGAGGAGTCGGTCCTCGCCGAACTCGACCATCTGGCCGACCAGCAGGCTATCGAGAACGTCGTCACACTGCAGGGTGATGCTCGTGACCTGTCGAACCTCCTTCCAGAACGCGTCGATATCGTCCTCGTCGCGAACACGTTCCACGGCGTCGACGACAAGGCGGCCCTCGTCGAGCAGGTGTTCGATTCACTCGCCGACGGCGGGTCGTTCGTCGTGGTCAACTGGCACGAGATGCCGCGCGAGACGACGACAGTCGCAGGCGAGGCGCGGGGGCCGCCGACCGAGTTGCGGATGTCCCCGGAGGAGACGGAAACCGCTGTGACGGATGCAGCGGACCTGACGCTTCGAGAGCAAATCGAGCTTCCCCCGTACCACTACGCGCTTCGATTCGAGCGATAACGCCCCGGTTCGCCGCGTCCCCGACTCGATTTTATCCACCCAGTGCCGCGAGGACCCGGAGCAGCGAGGGGCCACTCGTCACGAGTGCCGCGCCGACGACGACGAGGACGACGCCGGCGACGACACCCCGGGTGACTCGTTCGAGGTTTCCGAGCCACAACCACGAGAAGACGACGGTAAACAGCGGTGCAGTCGCCACGAGCGGGTCGACGACGGCGATTCGACCCTCGGGGGCGGCGAGCGCGGTGAACATCGAGAGGAGGGCGACGGCGGTGATGAGGCCGCTCACGGCGAAGACGAGATACGAGCGTCGCGGCCGGCCGAGGACGCGGTCACTCCCGGTGACGGCGACGTAGGTTCCGAGTGCGACGAGCGCCGCGAACTCGTTGATAGCGACTGCTTCGAGGGGAGTCGCTTCGGCAGTCGAAAGCCCCCACCGCCGGGCCACGTTGCCGACGGCGAACAGTGCAGCAGCGGCGAGCGGAACCAGCAGGTCACGCCCCGACCACCCGCCGAGGTCACCGCCTCTCGACAGCGAGAGCACGCCCAGTCCGACGACGATGACGACGATGCCGACGGCCGTCGGTGCCGAGAGCGGTTCTCCGATGAACCCGACTGCGAGCGCCGTCGCGAACAACGGGCGAGCACTGACGACGGCACTGGAGATACTCGCGCCCACTCGTGCGTTCCCGGCGAAGATGGCGATTCGGCCCAGTGCGGTGCCGACGGCCCCGGCGGCGGCGAACACGGCGAGCGTCCCGAGCGTGAGGCCGCTAAAGGGGTCGTCCTGAAAGACGGCGAGGGCGACGAGATAGACTGCCGAATCGACGACGACCACCGTGAGCGCCGCTTGAAGCGGCGTCCCGCCGTCCGAGAGCGCGCGCTTCTCGATGACGGGCGTGAACCCCCACATCACGGCGGGGGCGAACGCGAGGAGGAGCACGGGAAGCGGGGCCGAGAGGTCCATAGAGTCTCTCGGTGACACACGAGTATATAACGAGTGAAAACCGGCAGGCGCAACCGGGTCCCTCCGGCGTTCGCCCCCGACGACTGCTGCCAGCCGTGGATTTATGCTCTCGAATTCCTACTAGCCCGATTGTGGACACCCCGTTCGAAGTCCTCCAAATCGACGCTGATGCGGACGAAGACGCCGTCATCGAGGCCTACCGTCGACGAGTGAAAGAAGCGCACCCAGACCACGGTGGGTCTGTAGACGAGTTCCAACTGGTTCGTGCGGCCTACGAAGAGATTCGCACGGGGTACTCGCTCGGGGCGCGTGACATCGACCGGTTCGACGCCGACGGACGCAGCAGTGACGACGAACCCGCAGATGCCCCGCCGACCGGAACCCGCGTCGAATATCTCAACTACGACGTCCTCGCCGACTACTCGTGGCAACTTTCGGACGACGACCTGTTCGAGAAAGCGGCAGACGCGGACCTCTCCCCGGAAGATTACGGCACAGTGGTGGTCGAACCACGAACCTGCCTCCTCGAAGCGGCCGAAGACGACGGCCACAGTTGGCCCTACGCGTGTCGCGGCGGGGCGTGTGCGAACTGCGCCGTCGCCGTCGTCGACGGTGACATGGAGATGCCGTCGAACCACGTCCTCTCGTCGGAGATGATGGAGTTCGGTATCAGACTCTCCTGTATCAGCGCCCCGACGACAGACGAGGTCAAAGTCGTCTACAACATCGAACATCTGCCCGGCCTGGACGAACTCCGGTTACCGGCACAGCAGGCGCGACGGATGCGTCCGAGCGACTGACGCCCGACGGTGAGCGCGACGGTTCGCGATGGCGTCACTCGGTTGTGCACCAGCCGCACCCGTCCGCGGACGAGTTAATCTCCGAAAGACTCCTTACAATACAATGACTATTAGACCGACTCGACGGGCATTTCTCCGTCTCGCTGGCGTCGGAGGCGTCGGTATCGCGGGATGTCTCGGTGGCGGGCAGACGGACAGTGGGGGGATGGCGGGCGACCAACCGGCAGACGACACTGGCGGGAACGACGCCGACACGGGCGCAAACGGCGACTGGTATACGACCGAACTCACCGACGTCCGGTCGGGAGAGACGTTCACCATCGAGGGACTCACCGACCGACCGGTCCTCGTCGAGACGTTCGCGGTGTGGTGTTCGAACTGCCTCAGTCAGCAAAAAGAGATGATAAACTTCCACGAGGCAGTCGGCGACGACGTCGTCACCGTCGCCCTCGACATCGACCCGAACGAGGACGCCGAGAAGGTCCGCGAACACGCCGAGCGTCACGGATTCGACTGGCGATACGCACTCTCCCCAGCGTCGGTGACGAAGAGTCTCACCGACGAGTTCGGGTCGTCGATGGCGAGTGCACCGACCGTTCCGATGCTTCGCGTGTGCCCCGACGGGACGACGACCCGAATCAAAAACGGGTTCAAATCGACCGACTACCTGCGCGAACAGGTCGACGAGTGTTGACCACGCTCGCGCCGCGACTGCTCGAACTCTTCGTCCTCGGCGTCGGAACGCCACTGACCGCGGCGTGCGCGCTCCCCCTCTATCCCGGGTTTCTGGCGTATCTCGCCCGTCAGAGCACACGCGAGTCGGGTGGCCAGCGTGGCCTCCCTATCGCCGTCCTCGGTGGACTCGTCACGCTCGGTGCCGTCTCCTTCATGCTCGCAGTCGGCGTCGTCTTCTCACTCCTCCTCGAAGTCTCGCTCACGGCAGTCGTGGAAGTGGTCTCACCCGTCGCGTTCGGCGTCCTGTTCGTCGTGAGTCTGGCACTGCTCGCAGACGCGAAGATTTTCGCTCGCATTCCGACGCTCGAACCCCCTGAGACGCGCCACCCCGCGCTGTCGGCGTTCTCCTACGGGTTCTTCTTCGGTGCCATCGTCCTCCCGTGTAATCCGGGGTTCATCGCGCTGTTCTTCGCGCGGGTGCCCGTCCTGTTCGACACCGCCGCGGAGAGTCTGCTCGGATTCTTCGCCTTCGGCCTTGGTATCGGTGCGCCACTGCTCGCGTTCTCGCTCGTCTCGGAGCGGTACAGCAGACAGGTGACTCGCTGGTTCGCTCGCCACACCACGGCTATCAACCGTGTCACCGGGGCGGTCATGCTCGTCGTCAGCCTCTACTATCTGCTCGTCGTCTTCGACGTCCTCGGCGTCGCGAGTCAGGTCCAAGCCATCGTCGACGCGGTGGCCTGACGCACGCAGGTTTATACCTGAAGACGGGGGCAGAAGTCCCTATCACGATACAGCGCGTGGGAGAAGACAGAGACAGATGGTTCCGAACGGGCCGACCAGTCGGCGGTCGATACTCGCGTCACACCTCGAACGCCTCGACGCAGCGGCGTGTCTGGCGTTCCTCGATTCGGTGTGGTCTGTCCGTGGGTTCCAGACGCAGACTGGCGACGGCGTCCTCACGGCGACGCGTCACGGAGAGACGACTGTCGTCGAACCGGTCTGTGGTCGCTGGATTCACGCGATGTTGGCCGTTCGCCCCTTCGAGAACGCAGACGTGGACGGAGACACTCCGGGGGGCGGACGAGCAACGCCAGACGTCGTCGTCTCGTTCGGTTCCGACAGACGTGGCCGGGCGCTCGCGGCGAGATACGGTGCTCGATACGTCGATTCCGCCGCCCTCGTCGAGATGGTCCTGTACGCGTTCGACAGGGACGTCGCGGACGAACTCTGCGTCCGTCACCTCGGTGCGCCCGTCGACGGCCTTCGGCCGCCACTCCTGACGCGGAGTCGCCAGCGTGCGGCAGTACTCCGTCGGCGCGTCGCTCGTGCGGTGACGCCGACGCCGCGTGGCATCGCGGCCATCGCCGTTCTCGTCCTCGTGGTGAGCGGTGGCGCGGTGAGTCTCGGCGTCGTGGACTCGCCGCTCGAACGAGACGCGCAATCGACTGTCGGTGGGGTCGGTGCTTCCGGCCCGTCGAGTGGCGGTTTGGCGGCGGGCCAATTCTCCGAGACGACGAGGACGGACCCCACGTCCAGTGGCGACGCCGTCGTGACAGCGCCGGCGCTCGGGAGAGACCCGGAACGGGCCGACATCGAACCGGTCGAGTACGGTGACCTCGCCTCGGTTCCGGGCGTCTCGGAGACGGGCATCACGAACCTGACGGCACTCGGTGACGCACACGAGGCGGCCCTGTCGAACCGCTCGTACACACTCTGGGTCGATACGTACCAACCGCGCGACGCCGGCCCGAACGCGACTCGTATCCAGTACGACACCGACATCAGCGTCGCCGAAGACAGGTTCCTCATCGTCGAGAACGCCGAAGCGGGCCGTGACCGGGTGCGACTGCGGACCGTCTACTTCGACGGACGCGACTGGTACGTCACCGAATCCGACAACGGGACCGAACTCACCCGCCGAATCGCGGACGACACGAGTTCTCCACCCGTGCAGTTCGAACCGCGAGACCTGAACGGCGGACTCGTCCGCCAGTATCTCGCGACGCGAACGACGAACGTCAGCGGGAAAATCAGCGCCGGAGACACTACCTACTACCGCGTCGAGGGTGCCGGACGCCCGTCGATAGGTGGTGTCGAACCGGTGGACGACTACCAGTTCGTCGCCTTCGTCGACGACGAGGGATTCGTCTCCGAGGCGACGGTGACCTACGTCCTCGTCTCCGACGCGGGGGCCTACCGCGTCCGATTCGAGTGGACCTACGGGAACGTCGGTTCGACGACTGTCTCCCGGCCGTCGTGGGTCGGAAACGAGACAGTCGCATCCGAGACGAACGACTCCACGACGACACAGTCGGCGACAGTCGCATCCGAGACGATGCGAGACGAAACTGGCGAGAACAAACCGCCGTCGCTTCGACGCTGACGGTGGTTCGACACGGGAACGGCCGCGTCGATAGCGGTATTTTTCCGCGTCCGCTTCGGACGCTTCGATATGACTATCGAGCGGGGTGACCGAGTCGCCATCGACTACGTCGGCTGCTTCGAGGACGGAACCGTCTTCAACACGTCTCGATACGACGTGGCGGTCGAACACGGTCTGTTCGACGCACAGGAACGAAGCGAGGAGGAGTACACCCCCCAGTCGTTCGTCGTCGGTGCCGGTGAGATAATCGAAGGGCTCGACGAGGCAGTCGTCGGGATGGCCGTCGGCGACGAGGCGACTGTGACCGTCGCACCCGAGGACGCCTACGGCGAGTTCGACGAGGAGCGCGTCCGAACCTACGACCCGGAGGCGTTCGAGTCGATGGTCGGCGCGGACCCCGACGTCGGCTTGCACGTCCACGCCGAAAACGGCCTCCACGGGGACGTCGTCGCCGTGCGCGAGGACGCCGTCGAAGTCGACTTCAATCACGAACTCGCCGGCAAGACGCTCGTCTTCGACGTCGAAATCGTCGCGGTGGAGTGACCGACGGCGGCGTCAGTCGAGCACACGGCCGAACTGTCGCTGAACGCACGGCCGAACTGTCGTCTGAACGCACGGACACCGCGTACACACTCGACGGAGGAACATCGTCGCCACACACAACGTGGGAACGTCGTCGCCACCGCTGTTGATGCTGCTCTCGGGTCGTCGAGCAGTCGTCACGTCCGCCAGAAAAAGTCGCGTCGTCGCGTCCGGGAGTCGCCGCGAACCCCCTCAGCCGAGGAGGTACTTCAGTTTGGGCCGCTGTTTCACGAACTCCATCTCCTCGATGTAGGTGTCCAGGCCGAGGATACGGCCCGCCGCGAGCGTCCCGACGATGACGAACATCATGAGGCCGAAGAGGTCACCGTTGACCACCCCGTGGCTCCACGACGCGTTGCCGAGGTAGAAGAACGCCATCAGGACGCCTCCTCCGAAGGCGGCAAGGCGGGTGAGTGCCCCGACGAGGAGGGCAAGCCCGATGAGCGTCTCGGCCAGCGGAATCATGAAGTTCGTAAAGCCGAGCATCCACGGCGTCTGGCCTGCCCACGCGAGGAAGCCGTGAATGGGCGAGCCACCGGTGGCGTTGACCAGCCAGCCAGCGGCGCTGAACGGTTCAGCTGCCATGTACTTCCCGATTCCCGCGTGGAGGAACCAGTACCCCGTGATGATTCGGGTGAGGACCAGCACGTAGCCGGTCACACTCTCGGAGTAGTCGAACTCCAGCCGGTTCCCCATCATCTCGATTTGTCCGGTTGCAGCCATCGTCGTTCACCTCACATGTGAGACGTGGCACGCGAACCCGTTATAACTCCAGACCGATTTTCGAATCCATGGAACTGGGAATCGGCGAAAACAGGGGTAACACCGTCGAAACCGAGAAATTCGGGACCTCAGCGGCCGAACAGCCACTGTCACCGGCGGCCGTTCACTTATAAATGCGTCAGCGACCGACGACTGTCCGGTACCGACTGACGAGGGTGGCGACAAGTCGCCGTTCGACGGGGGCAGTTCCCAGCACTCGAATGGCGGCAGCGTAGGCGGCGATGCCGAAACCGGTTCCGACGACGACGGCGAGTGGCCCGGTGAGAACCGCTCGAACGGCGAGGGCGACGACTGCCAGTGGAATCGCCGCTACGAGCGGTTTCGCGTGTGCCCACGTGAGCGGTTGGAGGCCCTCCAGATAGTACAACACGGCCACTTCGAGGCCGTTGTTCAGCGTCAACATGAGGAGGTAACTGGCGACGAGTCCCGCCAGTCCGTAGGTGGCGGTGAGCGGTATCGCGACGATGGCGAGGACGACAGTAATCGCCGTGTTGACCACGAGGAGTGCGCGCTGGTTGTCGGTCATCGTCAACAGGATACCGACGCTCCCCGCCGCGGACGCGAAGAACTGTGCGAGGATAAAGCCGGGGAGCAAGTACGCGTAGGTGACGAACGTCGGGCCGAAGACGGCCATGATGGACTGGCGATAGACGATGGTCGGAACGGCGAGTCCCGTCGAACCGACGAGGACGAGTCGACTCGTCACGTGGTAGAGGCGACGGAGTGCCGTCTCGTGGCCCTTCTCGTAGAGTGCCGCCGCGACTGGTGGGATGAACTGGTTGATACCTAACAGTGGCAACCGGACCAGCGTCCCCACGAGGACGCCGACGGCGAAGACGCCGCTTGCAGTCCCCGAGAGGTAGACGGCGATGAGTGGATAGAACCCGAGACGTTGCGTCGTGATGGCGATGCCGCCGAAGAACAGCGGGGTGGTGAACCCGACGTACCGACGACAGAGCGTGGCAGATTCCGGCGTTCGAAGTCGGGGGCGAAGACCTCGTTCGCGTCCCAACCACCAGAGTGCGGCGACACCGACCATCCCCATCGCAACCCACACGCCCGCGGCGACGACGACCATGTCGCGGAAGACGAACGCGCCGGCGATGCCGACGGCGAGTTGTGTAACCGGGAATCCGATTCGAAGCACGAGGTTCAGCGGACCGACTTCTTCGAACGCCCGGAGCATCTCGCTGACCGTGAACAACCAGACGCTCGCCGGGAGACCCACCGCGAACGTTCGGAGGAGTCGTTCGAAGAACGGCCCCTCGTTCGCCACGTCCGCAATCGCTGGCGTCGCGAGGTACAACACACCACCGAACAGTGTCGCGACAGAGAGTAACAGCAGACTCGCGAACGTGGCGATGACGTCTCTGTCGGTGTCGTCGTCCGTCGTCGGAAGGTAGCGACTGAGGCCGCTTCGAAAGCCGAGGGTGACCTGCCCGAGATATCGCTGCAGTCGGCGGGCGAGTGCGAACAGTCCGTACGTACTCGCGGCGAAGCTATTGGTCAAGACGGCGGTGAACGCGAGGTTCAGCGCCCGTTCGAGGACGATTGCGGGTACGGAGACGGCGGCACCGTGAGCGACGCGTTCGAGTGCGTCTTCGAGACGGCGCTCTACGGCGTCTTCGTCTTCCGGGACGTCGGGCGAATCGCCGGGCACGACCACACCGCCGGGGAGGAGAAGTATAAGTCACGCGACTGGCCGTCGGTCGGTGACGCGGACTGCCTACGGCCGACGCACTCCCAACTGCGTGTCTGGACGAAGACAGGACAGTCTCAAGAGGGCACCGTGCGTATCTGTCACCATGGACGTCACTGCTGGCGACGGGGACGAACCCGCTCCCGGTGACGGGGAGGGGGCCTTCTGGGACCCGAGTCAATGTACGGGCACGCCGTACTGCCCGCCACGCTGTCCACGGTTCGTCGACAAATACGGCGGTGGGCTCGTCATCCGCCCGTACCAGTCTGCCGACTGGGACCCGCTCAACGAGATGTATCGCGATTACGCGATGGAACACCGGTCGATGGGTATCCCACCTATCGGCGAAAAACACATCACGGAGTGGCTCTCGACGCTGGTCGAACGCGGGCGAAACTTCGTCGCCGTCGGTGACGGGCGCATCGTCGGCCACGTCGTCTACGCACCGCGAGACGACCCCGAACCCGAACTCGCCATCTTCGTCCACCAGGATAGCCACAACAGAGGTATCGGGACCGAACTCTGCCGCCACGTCATCGCCGACGCCGGGGACTCGGGCCACGAGGCGTTGCTCCTCCACGTCGCGAAAGAGAACCGGCGGGCGATTCACGTCTATCT
This sequence comes from Haloferax sp. YSSS75, assembly GCF_046764215.1. Lineage (GTDB taxonomy): Archaea > Halobacteriota > Halobacteria > Halobacteriales > Haloferacaceae > Haloferax. Next base: position 2,803,069 of record NZ_CP177206.1, on the reverse strand, counting down.
GGGACTCGGATTCGAAGTCGTACCCTCGGAGAGTACGGACACGAAGATGCGGTTGGCGCTCGACCAGTCGGTGCTGGCGGCCACACGAACGACGCCACCCGGAGACGAGAGCGCCCCCGCCAGCGGCGCTGGGCAGTAGTTCGTCGACGACAGACCGCACGTCGGGCTGAAACGGACCCGTTCAGAGTTGCGGATACATCTGTCCGGTTTCGAGACTCACCTCGATGACGTTCGCCGTCCCCATGACCTTCTCTGGGATGTGTTCGTGGAAGTCTTCGTCTTTGATTCGACTGGTCGGGCCGGAGACGCTTATCGACCCGAGGACGTCACCCCTGGAGTCGAGAATCGGAGCGCCGACTGCGCGAGCACCGCGTATCTCCTCTTCGTCGTTGAGGGCGTATCCCTGTTCTCGAACCCGCTCTAACTCGTCGAACAGTGCTTCTCTCGTCGTAATCGTGTGTTCCGTGAACTGGGGGAGGCCCTGCTGGTCGATGATTTCGTCGACGCGTGTTTCGGGCAAGTGTGCGAGGATGGCCTTCCCCGTCGAACTGGCGTGAAGCGGGTCTCGCACCTCGAACTTTCTGACGTGGTACTCGTCTGCGATTCCTTTCTTGCCCTGAATCTTCACCAGATAGACGCCTTTCCCGAACTCTTCGACCATCAGGTGGGCGTACTCACCGACTTCGGTGGTGAGTTTCTCCAGTTCGGGCTTGGCGGCGTTGTAGAGGTCTGTTCGGTTGCGACTGTACATCCCGTAGTTGAAAAACAGATAACTCAGTCGGTAGTCGTCACCGTCTTTGACCACGAACTCCTGTTTTCGGAGGGTCGCGAGGTGATTGTAGACCGCACCCTTCGACAAGCCGAGGTGATTGGCGAGTTCGGTGACTCCAGCCCCATCTCGCTCGACGAGTGCGTCGATAATCTGGCAAGTCGTCTCGACTGTCTTCAGCGTTCTCGGTTCCGTGTCGCCCATCGTTGGTGTCACAGACCGGGTTATCCGAGTTAATTGTTTGCATGCTGCAAACCGACTTCTGGTATCGTAGCTACTCCACTGGTCAGCTAGCGCCACCTACCCGCGCAAAATCCCTCGTTATAGCGGGTTTTAACCTCGTGAACGGCTGGAATCCGGCGGCAAACGGTCCGCAAAAGTTGCATATGCGTGTGTTTGTCACACTCTGGCGTATCGTAGCAGTACAATCGCCCAGTTCTTCATGATTATTCTAAATAACCGTGAGGAACGTTCATTTGGGTTTGCCAGTTGGGTACCAGACGAAGTACTAGACGAATTCGGGCGCGAGAAGGCCGAACGGTGCAAAATACGACAAAATACTTCTTGAAAAAAGTTAGTATATAAAGGGGTGTTTTAGCGACTTTTTGTTTGCGCTCTGCAAACACATGTGGCACGGGGATTATACTTCCAAAATGGTTGAATTCCGCCGCATAGAGCTTTGAACGGCCGTAATTCTCTATTTTGTAATCACGTGAACGGTTTCTCTTAACATATAAGTTTTACGTGAATGAACACCTACCTTACAATATCTATATATAGTGGGTCTCGTATTGTGTGGATGGAACCTGATAACATGGACCGACGTGAATTCCTGACATACGGTGGAATCGGTCTCGGCGGCATCGTCCTCGGCGGGGCGGCCGGCCAGATGACCGGTAGTGGAGGCACCTCGTCGTCGTCTGGTGGCGGTACCGAGACGTCGACGAGTTCGAACGGCCAGACCGGCGCGGCACTCCCTGAACGGTCGATTCTGACCGCGACGGCGAAGTTCGACCCGCTTCGACCCCAGATTGCGAAGATGATATCGCAGGAGATGAAGAACATCGGCGTCAACTACGACGCGAACCTGCTGCGATATCAGAAGAACGCGGACAAGGTCATCCAGCGGGAGCCCGACTACGATATGTGGCTGGTGCGAATCTCCTCGTCGCCGGCCCGTATCGAACCGAGCTTCCACACGACCAACTTCTACGCCTCGTGGTCACAGCACAACCAGGGCTGGAACTGGATGGGGTACGAGGACGACGAAGTCGACTTCCTCTGTAACCTGCAGGGGAGCGAGTTGAACAAATCCCAGCGCCAACAAATCGTCTACCAACTCCAGCAGACCTTGCGGGAGGAATCGCCGGCGGCACAGATTGCACACCCACAGTTGCTCCAGTTCTACCGGAGCGACAACGTGGAGTTCGACGGGTCGTTCACGCCGGGTGAGGGGCTGAACTCCTTCTGGGCCAAGATGAACGCCGAACCGAAGGGCCGGAGCGAGATTCGAGAGGCGTGGACGAGTCCGCTCGACAAACTGAACCCCATCGCGATTACCGACGTGTTGGACCTCTGGTTCGCCCGCCTCATCTACAGCAGACTCCTGCGTGTGAGTCCCGACGGCGTGCCGGAGCCCTACGAGTCCAAAGAACTGAACGTCATCAGCCCGACCGAGATAGAAATCGTCCTCGACGAGGACCTGAAATGGCACGACGGCGACTCGGTTACCGCCGAAGACGTCAAGTTCACGTTCGAGCTCTACAAGCGGGCGCAAGCACCGTACTACAACGCGTCGCTGCAGAAACTCGACGAAGTCACTATCGAGGACGACTACCGCGTCCGGTTCCACCTGAAGGAACCCACCGCTTCGTTCACGCACTCGGCGCTCGCCGGCGTGATGCTTCTGAAGAAAGAGAAGTGGCAGTCCATCGAAGAAGAAAACGAGTCGCTCCTCAAGTACCAGGTCGAAGACCCTGTCGGGAGCGGCCCGTTCAAATTCGAGAGCTGGAACCGTGGTGGGAAACTCATCCTCGCTCGCAACGAGGAGTTCGTGCCCGAACCGCCGAAAATCGAAAAAATCGTGCGGACCAACCGCGACAGCGTCGAACTCGCCCTGAAGGCGACCGAACAGAACGAAAACGACGTCGTCTCGTACTCCGTGACCCCCAACCTGTTCGACCGGGCCGGGGAGAAAGAGAACATCGAGACGAACAAGGCGCTGTCGGTGGGGTACTACGGGTTGTTCTTCAACTGCGACCGAGAACCCTTCACGGACCCCGAGTTCCGACGCGCGTTGCAGTACGTCATCCCACGAGAGAAAATCGTGGACGAAATCTTCGGTGGCAAGGCGACGCCGGGAACGAGTATCATCTCCCCCGGGAACAAGTTCTGGAACAACCCGAACGTGGACGCCTACGAGTACGACCCGGAGAAGGCCAAGCAGATTCTCGAAGACGCCGGCTACACGTGGGACAGCGACGGGAACCTCCGCTTCCCATCCGGAATGGTCGGCGTCCCATCCGAGGAGGAGGTTACGATTCCGACCCCGGACAACTGACCACGCCCGACCAACCGAGAGGTACCCGTGCCCCGGTTCACTCTGCGGAGTGAACCATCTCTCTCAGATACGTACCACAAAGCCCCCAACCGAATACAGAAGAACCCCATGCGAACTCCCACAACACAGGCAGAGACCGTCCGAGTCTACCGGTGTGAACTCCCACTGAGCACGCCGTACCAACTATCGAGCGTCCTCGGTGAACTCACCCACGCAGAACCGGTCGTCGTCGAAATCGAAACCACAGATGGTCATCGAGGATACGGAGAGACAGACCCGTTCATCCCGTTTACGCAAGATAGCGCCCGGTCAGTCGTGGCGCTCCTCGACGAGTTCCTCGGCGACGCACTCGCCGACGTCGACGTGACGAATCCGAACGAGGTCCACAACCGACTCGACGCGGTTTACGGCCCGGACAACCATCTCGTCAAGTCGGCCGTCGACATGGCGTGTTACGACCTGCTCGGGAAGGTCACCGGACGCCCGGCGTCGGACTTCCTCGGCGGGCGCGTCCACGACGAAATCGACGTCTTGCAACCGCTTGGGAACGTGCCGGCCGACGAGTGTGCTCGGCAGACGCGAGCACTCGAAGCCGAGGGATTTTCGACCTTCATGCTCAAGACGGGGTATTTTTCGATAGACGAGGATATCGCGCGACTTCGCGCGATCCGAGAGGCGACTGGCGACGAGACGGACGTCATCGTCGACGCGAACCAGGGGTGGGACGTCCGAACCGCCGTCGAGTTCGCAGAACGGGCAGTCGAGTACGACGTCGCGTTTTTAGAACAACCGGTCCCCGCAGACGACGTCGACGGCCTCCGACGAGTTCGGGAGGCGTCACCGATACCGATTTCGGCAGACGAGAGTCTGTTCTCGGTTCGCGACGCTCGAAGACTCATCGAGGCAGACGCCGTCGACATCTTCAGTATCAAAGTCGCCAAGCACGGCGGCCTTCGCGAGGCGAAGCACATCGTCGACATGGCCGAGGCGTTCGACGTCGCGTGCTACATGAACAGTATGATAGAAACCGGATTCACGCAGGCGGCGAGCCTCCAACTCGGCGTCTCGACGAACGCACTCGTCGACGTCGGCCACGCGTACATGTCACCGCTTCGACTCGGTGAGACCCTGACCGACTTCGACCAGCAGATAACCGACGGGACGGTCACGCCGAGCGACGACCCGGGCCTCGGCGTCACGCCGACGAGGGACCTCTCGTCGGTGGCACAGGAGGTGTGCGAAATTGACCTGTAGAACAGACGACAGCGACACCCGCGCCTACCGGCCACGACTCGTGGTCGGCAGCGCACACGATGGAGACAGACCAGTGATGAACCAAGACAACCCGCGGCAGGAGTCGACCCATGAATAGCAGTGTGAAGTTTATCGGCAAGCGACTCGCACGCATCACCCTCACGTTGTTCGTGGTGGCGAGCGTGCTCTTCGTCCTCTTCCGAGTCGTCCCCGGCGACCCGTTCGCCTCGGTGCTCAGCAAGGGGATGACGGAGGCGACACTCCAGCGTCTCCGGGACCAGTACGGACTGTCCGAACCGATGCACGTCCAGTACCTGCTCTTCATGAAGAGCCTGTTTACCTTCCAGTTCGGACAGTCGTTCACGAGTTCGCAACCGGTGTGGGACATCCTCCAGTACCGATTGGTGAACACGCTCTACCTCATGTTCACGTCCATCGTCGCGACGTACTGCGTCGCCTACTACGCGGGCGTCCTCATGGCGTGGAACCGCGGCAAGACCACCGATACGGTCGGTACCGTCGTCGCGGTGCTCGGACAGGGTATCCCGCCGTTCGTGACGGGTATCCTCTTCATCATGCTGTTCGCCCTGACGCTGGGGTGGTTCCCAGTCGGCGGCATGGGGGACGTCTCGCAGTCCGCGGGGGTGCTGACCACGATAACGAGCGCCAGTTTCTGGGAGCACCTCGTGTTACCCATGGTGACGAACTCGTTCTTCTTCCTCGCGACGCCGGTGCTCCTGATGCGGAGTAACATGGTGAAAGAACTGCGGACCAACTACGTCGACTACCTGTTCGCGAAGGGCATCCCCGAGCGGCGAATCATGTTCAAACACGCCGCTCGCAACTCGCTCCTGCCGTTCCTCACGCAGGTGGCCCTCACGTTCGGGTACATGATTGGCGGGCAGGTGCTCGTCGAGACCATCTTCAGTTGGCCCGGTATGGGGAAGGCCCTCGTCAACGCGGTGCTCTCCAACGACTACCCCGTGGCGCAGGCGGCGTTCTTCCTCATCGCGCTCGTCGTGATGCTGGCCAACTTCGCTGTCGACGTCATGTACACGGCGCTCGACCCACGTATCGAGGACGGAGGTGCCTGAGATGGCCGAAGAAGAGGTCTCTTCCGAGACCGGACTCGGCATCGGTGGCAGCGAATCCCTCTTCGAGTTCCCGGACGACGGGATTCTCGCACGGCCCAAACTCGCGGCGGGTCTCGGAATCGTCGGCACGTACCTGCTCCTGGCAGCGCTCAGCGTGTTCCTGATTCCCGACCCCCACAAGACGGTGGCGACCGGTGCGACGGCACCGTCGCTCCAGCACCCGTTCGGGACGACGTGGCTCGGTGAGAGCGTCCTCCTGCAGTTCGTCGCGTCGACGAAGTGGGCACTCCTCGTCGCACTCCTCTCTGCGACTGTCACCATCACCATCGGTGGGAACATCGGCCTGATTGCCGGCTACATGGGTGGCCGTGTCGAGGAAGGACTCATGGCGCTGACCGACATGGCGATGGGGCTTCCGGTGCTCCCGTTCGGCCTCGTCGTCGGTGGCATCATCGGGAAGAGTCCCGCGATTATCACCGTCGCAGTCGGCGTCGTCCTCTGGCGGACCATCGCCCGCGTCGTCCGGTCGGAGACGAAATCCATCAAGGAACGAGAGTTCGTCCTCGCGGCGAAAGCCCGCGGGGCGAACGAGATGCGAATCATCTACCGACACATCTTCCCGAACCTGCTCGGCCTCATCTCGGTGTACCTGCCGCTGTCGGCGGCGTGGGGGCTTCTGACCGTCTCGGGCATCGCGTTCCTCGGACTGGTCGACCCCAACATGGTGACGTGGGGAATCATGCTCCAGAGCGTCTGGAGTTCGGGGATGATGATGTCGGCACCGTGGTGGTTCGCGTTCCCGGCGTTCGGTATCGCGAGTCTCATCGTGGGACTGCTGCTCATCTCACAGGAACTAGAGAACCTCACCAACCCGCGCCTTCGGGGTGACAACTGATGTTAGAGATAGATAACCTCACTGTCCAGTACCAAACAGACGACGGCCCGATAGTCGCCGTCGACGACGTATCGCTCAGTGTCGAATCGGACGAAATCGTCGGTATCGTCGGCGAGTCCGGGTGCGGAAAGTCGACACTGCTGAAAGCCATCCAGCGGATTCTCTCGGAGAACGCTGCGGTCCCATCCGGTGAAATCCGGGTCGACGGAACCGACATCCTCGACCTGCCGCTTCCGGAGTTCCGCAGCGAGTACGCACTCCAGCAAGTCTCGACGATTCCGCAGGCGTCCATGGACTCGCTTGACCCGATTTTCACCATCCGCTCGCAGTTGGCGGAGTCGATTCGCGTCCACGAAGACGACGTGAGTAAAGCCGAGATAGACGAGCGAATCCACGAACGCATCGCCGAGATGGGACTCGACGAGAGTGTCATCGACAAGTACCCTCACGAGTTGAGTGGGGGACAGGTCCAGCGCATCCTCATCGCGAACTCGTTTATCCTCGAACCGACGACGGTGCTGGCCGACGAACCGACGACTGGACTGGACCTCCTGACGAAGACGCGCATCCTGAAGTGGTTGAAACGCCACCAGCGGCAGAACAACTTCGGGTTGCTGCTCATCTCACACGACCTGCCGCTGGTCGCACAGATGTCGGACAAACTCGGGGTGATGTACTCCGGTCAACTCATCGAGTACGGCGACGCGGAAGAACTGTTCAACAACCCCTCGCATCCGTACACGAAGGGTCTCATCGACAGCACGATGCACATCGGTAAGGACGAAGCATCGAGTCACATCCCCGGGTCACCCCCCACCATCAGGGAGGGCCACGAAGGGTGTAAGTTCGAAAGTCGATGTCCCTACCGGTTCGAAGACTGCAGTCAGACACCGGAGTTAGACGAAACCGAGGGACACCACGTCGCCTGTCACCTCAGCACCGAGGAGATGGAAGCCATGCGGAAGGAGCCACAAGATGTCTACGCAAAGTGAGCAACTGGAACAGCGTCACTCGACGAACAGCACGGATGCCGACCGCTCGTCACAGCCAAAGCTGGCGGTTCGGAACCTCAAGAAGTATTACGAGGTGGGCGGAGGCCTCTTCTCGTCGAGCAAGACGCTCAAAGCGGTCGACGGGGTGAGTTTCGACCTCGAAGCGGGCGAAGTCCTCGGACTGGCCGGTGAATCGGGGTGCGGAAAGTCGACGACTGCGCTGTCACTCAGTCTCCTGACCGAACCGACCGACGGCGAGGTGTACATCGACGGTGTCGAGTACCGCAACCTCGACGAAAAAGAACTCCGCAAGGAGATTCAGTACGTCTTCCAGGACCCCTTCGGGTCGTCGAACCCGACCCACAGCATCGAGCAAATCGTCTCCGAGGGACCGCGGAATCTGATGGACCTCTCGGACGAGGAACTCACAGAGCGTGCCCACGACGCACTCGAACAGGTCGGACTCAACCCACTAGAGTTCGCTCACAAATACCCACACGAACTCAGCGGGGGTGAACTCCAGCGTGTCTCCATCGCGGCGGCACTCAGCGTCAACCCCGAAATCCTCGTCGCCGACGAACCCACGTCGATGCTCGACGCGTCGAACCGTGGTCGCGTGCTATCGATTCTCCGTGACGTCATCGAGGAACGTGACATCTCCGTCATCTACATCTCACACCACCTCGGTGTACTCCGACAGATTTCGGACCGCATCGCCGTGATGTACCTCGGGCGATTCATCGAACTCGGTGAGACGGACCGGGTGATTTCGAACCCACAGCACCCGTACACCTCGGCACTTCGCTCTGCGTCGCTCGTCCCCGACCCCTCCTACGAGATTCCCGAGATACAGATTAAAGACGAGATTCAGAAGCCAATCGACCTCCCGCAGGGGTGTAACTTCCAGAACCGGTGTCCGTACAAAGCCGAGCGGTGTTCGGAGGACCCGACACTCGAATCGATGGGTGAGAACCACGAGGCGGCGTGTTTCTACCCACTCGGTGAGAATCCGGAGGTCGACCGATGAGCGAAAGCGACGGGTACCACGTCGTCGGTGGCGGTATCGTCGGCGCGGCCATCGCCTACCACCTGAGCGAACGGACCGACGACCCGATTCACGTCTACGAGAAGGGGTCGCTCGCAGACGAGACGACCAGCAAGTCGTTCGCGTTCTTCGGATTCTACGGCGACGAGACACAGTACCGGATGAAACGCTACGCGATAGAGCAGTACAACGAGTTCATGGCAGACCCGCGGGCGTCGCCGGGGTACGTCGCAACCGGCCGACTCGACGTCGCGACGACCACCGACGGTGCCGACGCGCTTCGCACAAACGTCGAAGAGCGCGGTGACCGCCTCGCCGACGCGAGAGGGAAAGACGCGGACACGTCGCCCGTCGACTACCTCCCGAGCGACGAACTCGGGTCGTCGATGTTCCTCCCGTTCCTCGACACCGACCACGTAGAGGCGGGTGTTTACCGACCGAACGTCGGTTACCTCACGCCGGTCGAATTCGCTCTCGAATACGTCGAACGCGCCCGGGAGAACGGCGTCACCTTCCACGAGCAGACGGAAATCACCGACCTCCACGTCGAAGACGAGACGCTCGTGGGACTCTCCGTAGATGGAGAGTTCCACCCCGCAGAGGCAGTCGTCGCGGCGGCGGGCCCGTGGAACCAACAGGTGGCCGAGATGGCCGGTGTCGATATCCCGGTCAAACACACGCTGGCCCCTGTTCTCGAACTCGAACCGTCGGACCCACTGGGCTACACACTCCCGTGGATTACGCACCACGAGTCGGGGTTCACCATCCGGCGAGACCCAGACGGGACGGTCATGATGACTCACCACCCGGTCGGTGGGTACGACGACGCGACGGAGTACGACCCTGACGCGTGGGACGACACCGTCCCCGACGAGATTCGAGAACGTGGTCTAGAGACGCTGTACTCGCTCCTCCCCGACGTCGAGTCGTTCGACGTCGTCGACGAACGAGTCGGTATCCGGTCGTCGACACCGGACAGAAATCCCGTGGTCGGGTGGACTCGCGTCGAAGGGTTCTCGATTGCGGCGTACAGCACTTCCGGGATTCAACTCGCGCCAGCGTCCGGGAAGGTCGTCGCCGCCCAACTCCTCGACGACGACCCCACCTCGTACTACGAACCACTCTCGATAGCCAGATTCGACGGGTATGTAGACTGGCGCTGACACCCCCTCCAGCGTCGCGTTTTGCACACTTATCCAGCGTTATTTACAAATTCAAGACTTTATTTCATAATCTTATCCTCCGAAATTATTAAGGTACAGGGGGTATATTCCCCGAATATGGGACAGAACATCACAGTACTCGGCGCGGGTGCAGGCGGCCTCGCGGCGACGGCTGACCTGACGCTCCTCGGTCACGACGTAACGCTCTTCGAACTCCCCGAGTTCGAGTCGAATCTGGACGCGATTCGCGCCAACGGCGGTATCGACATCTCGGGAGCGGCGAGCGAAGGTCACGCGGAACCGGCGTCTGTGACGTCGGACCCCGCGGCGGCGGTGGCCGACGCAGACCTCATCTTACAAGCGGTCCCCAACTTCGCGTTCAGAGCCTTCGCTGAGACGGTCGGTCCACATCTCTCGGAAGGACAGGCACTCGTCTTGCTCTCTGCGAACACCATGAGTGCCCTCGAATACCGCCGTCTCCTGGACGCCGTCGGTGCCCCCGAGATTCGACTCGGCGAGGCGCCGTCGCTCGCCTACGCAGTCCGCAAGACCAGTCCCAGTAGCGTCAACGTCCTCGGGTTCAAGAAGAAACTGACCGTCGCCGGTCTGCCTGCGTCGCACACAGACGACATCGTCGACCTGTTGGATGCCGCGTTCCCCGTCGACATCGAACCGGCGGCGAGCGTCCTCGAGACGAGTCTCTACAACGCGAACCCGGTCATCCACCCTGTCGGCGCGCTCTTGAACGCGGGTGAGATAGAATCACCGGACGACGACTACTACCTCTATCAGAACGTCACCGACTCTATCGGCCGCGTCATGATGAAAGTCGACGAGGAACGAATCGCCATCGGCGAGGCACTCGGTTACGACATCCAATCGCTCGGTGAGATATTCCACGACTGGTACGGTATCGGCGAGAACGAGTACTACGCGACGACGGTCAACTCACTTCGGACGAGTTCGATTCACGGGCCGATTCAGGGGCCGGACTCGCTGGACCACCGATACGTCACCGAGGACGTTCCGTACGGCCTCGTCCCTCTCTCGGAGATGGGGGACGCTGCGGGTGTCGAGACGCCAACCATCGACTCGCTCATCACTATCGCGGACGTCGTCCACCACACCGATTACCGCGCTGACGGGCGGACTCTCGACGAGTGTGGCGTCAAGACACTCGACAAGAACACGCTCGTCAACGCAGCGACACTGAGCGACCTGCACGTCTAACGCTCGCGGTGCGTGCTGTCTGGGGGGACAGCCTCACCGACGAATCCCACGTCCCGTCTCTTTCGCTCGTTTTTCACTCGGGGGCGACGATGACCTGCTCGTCTGCGTTTTCGAGTGCCACGTCGTGACGAGTGTGTCGCGCGTGCGTCCGCGCCCACCGCCGGGCCGCGGCCTCTGAGAGGAACTGTTCGCCGTCGGGACACTGGCGGCAACTCGTCACCCACGGCGACACGTCGTCCGGGAAGTGTCCGGTGTGGCGGTGATGGTCCAGAGCGAACTGCTCGACTGACTGGTTGCCGAGTTGTAGCTCGTCTAATTCGTACGCCAGGTCCCACTCGGCGTCACAGCGAGAACAGCTGACGGTCGGTGTGTCGTCGATTGGAGCGGTCGGTGGCGGGGTCTGGAAGTCGTCGTCGCTCGGAGTAGGCACGACCTGATTTTGGCCCCATCCCTCTTGTACTTGGGCCGAAGTGTGAGAAAGAGAACAGCTTCTGCGCCCGGTCACCGTCGATGCAGTGCCCCTCGACAGTACGCAGACTGGCCACATCGAAGACGCCGTTCACTGTCGCGGTCGAATTCGCTTCCTATCGGTTGTACACCGCCGAAGTCTGAGTCGCTGACCCGCGGTGCTGTACCGAGTCGGTTCGGTCGTCTGTCGTCGTGTCCACGTCGAACGTGCCGAGTTGCGCCTGCAACGTACTCGTCTGGTCCGTCAGGTCGTCGAGGCGCCCCCGAATCTCCGAGATGGTGTTCGCACGCGTTTCGGCGCGCTCTGCGAGAGACTCGCTTTGGTCTGCCACGGTCCGCGAGCGGTCTGCGACGCGGATGATGGCGTCGACGACTTCTTCGGTCGTTCGCGCGCCGTCGTCTGTCGCCGCGGCCACCTCGTTGATGGACGCGTCGACGCCTTTGACAGTCGCGCTCAGGTCGGCGAACGCCTCGCCGGCTTCCGTCGTGGTCGCTTTGCCAGTCTCCAACTGTGATTTCGTCTCGGCCATCTCCGTCTGTACGCTGTCGACGTCCTCGATGGTCTGTTCGATGGTCTGTTCGATGGCCGACGAGTGGTTCTTGGTCTCGTCGGCGAGCGTCTTGACCTCGTCCGCGACGACGGCGAACCCCTCGCTCTCGTTCGACGCCCGCGCCGCCTCGATGTTGGCGTTCAACGCCAGCGTGTTGGTCTGCTGTGCGATTGACTCGATGAGGTCGGTGCTCTCGGAGACGTCGTCCATTCGAGTGTCGAGTGAGTCGACGAGTGTGGCGAGTTCACCGACGCTTCGCTCGACGGCCTCGATAGCTTCGATGGCTTCCGCCGCGGTGGACGTCCCCGCTTCGGTGGCGTCGGCGGCGGTGCCCGCTTCGTTCGAGACTTCGTCGGCGTTGGCGGCTATCTCCTCGATTGTCGCCGAGAGGCTACTCAACTCGTCGGTGGTCGATTCGAGACGCTTGGCTTGTTCGCGGAGACCGGTCGCGAACTCTCGCACGTCCGTCGCAAGCCGTTGCTGCTCGCGTTCGAGCGTCTCGGCGTCGTCGTGGACCGACCGTGTTGTCTCTCCGACCGTCGTCGCGAAGTCGCGCAGGTCGACGACGGTGTCGGACAGTTCCTGTTTCATCTCGACGAATGCGTCGCTAATCGCTGCTATCGCTTCGATGTCTGACCCCGACGGTGGCGTCGCGGTGAAGTCGCCGTCGGAGACTGCGTCCATGGCCGCGGCGAGTTCGTCCGCCTGTGCCACCAACTGGTCGTTGAGACGTTCGACTTCGGCTTTCGCTTTCTTACTGTCTTCGACGTTGGCGAGTTGCTTCCTGGTCTCTTCTCTGGAGCGTTCGATAGAGAACCAGTTCGTCACAAGCGCGCCGGAGAGTGCGAGGAGGAACACCGCGTGGACCAGTGCCCACCCCATCGGTCTCGCCACGGCGTCCGGGTGGTTGTACACCATCTCCGGATAGGACATGCCGAAGATGCCGTGTTCGACGGCGACGTACAGGACGCCGGCGACGAACGGAACCCAGTCTTCGTAGACTGCGATGACGCCGACGACGACGAAGAAGTGGAAGTGTGCCTCGATGAACCCGCCGGAGAAGTAGACGAGAATCGCCGAACACGTCATCAACCCAATCGACGTGATTGCGCTTCGCGTTCGGCGTGAGAACACCGGCACGAGTGCCACGAGTGCGAATCCGAGGATTGCGCCGGTGCCGACGAGCACGTGGCGGACGGGTGCGGCGGTGAACGTCGCCCCCGTGAGTAGTGACTCCGTCCCCGTGTACGACCCGAGGAGGAACAACGCTGGTGCGTGAGCGACGAGCAACAAGACGATATTTCGGTGTCGTCGCCGCCATGCCTCGTCGGGTATCGAATCACCCGCTGGGACGTATTTGATTATTCTTTTCAGTTTGTTCAGCACGGTGCGGATGACCGTATCGGTCCCTCCCGGGTCGACGGTTCGTGGTGCCATAGCCATCTCCAAATTTCGTGGTGTAATATGTGTTCGCTCCTGCATATCAGACCTGATAGCTCTGACGCCCGTCTCGCCCACCGACAGAACTAACGACGCGCGATTGGTCATAGAATCTCGACACCTACGTATGGACGAGAAAGCTAGCCGCCGTCGCTCTGTGGGTACCGACACGGGGATAGATAGGCCCGAGACGATTCACGAACAGGTCGGGATTCCCGCCGACCGGACCGACCGATGACCGGTGAGGCTCGCACCCCGGAGGGCGAGACTGGACCGCTCGACGGCCTTACTGTCATCGACGCGTCGCGCGTCCTCGTGGGGCCGTTCTGTACGATGCAACTCGGTGACCTCGGTGCGGACGTCATCAAGATAGAACGCCCCGGCGTCGGCGACCAGACCCGAGGTTGGCGGCCGCCAGCGTACGGCGACACCGACGAGAGCGCCTACTACCTGAGTATCAACCGTAACAAGCGCTCGGTCACGCTCGACTTCTCGACTGACGAGGGACGCGAGGTGTTCCGTGACCTGGTGAGCGAGGCAGACATCCTCGTCGAGAACTTTCGCGTCGGAAGGATGGAGGAGTGGGGACTCGACTACGAGGACCTCCGCGCGGAGAACCCGGGGTTGGTCTACTGTTCACTCTCCGGATACGGCGAGTGGGGGCCGGACAAAGACCGCCCGGCGTACGACATCATGATGCAGGCCGAAGGCGGTCTGATGAGCATCACCGGCGAAGAAGGCGGTCCCCCTGTCCGCGTCGGCGTCGCCATCGCGGACATTGGCGCAGGGATGTACGCCACGCAGGCGATTCTCGCCGCCTTACTCCACCGCGAACTCGGCGACGGCACCGGACAGAAAGTCGACGTCAGCCTCCTCGACGGGCAAGTCGCGTGGATGAGTTACATGGCCTCGAACTACTTCGCGACGGGAGACTCTCCGGGACGGATGGGCAGTAAACACCCCACTATCACGCCCTATCAGGCCTTCGAGACCCGCGACGACTACGTCGTCGTCGCCTGCGCGTCCGAACACATCTGGCCTCGGTTCTGTGCCGCGTTCGACCTACCGAACCTCGTTGACGACGAGCGCTTCGCGACGAACGCCGACCGCGTCGAAAATCGGGACGCCCTCGATTCGATTCTCGCCGAGGAACTCGCGTCGTACACGGCCGACGAAGTCGTCTCACGCTGCCGCGACCACGACGTCCCGGTCAGTCCGGTCAACGACATGGCGGACGTGTTCGACCACCCGCAGGTCGACGCTCGCGGGATGCACCAGACCATCGACCATCCCACGGCCGGAACCGTCGAGATGGCTGGCAGTCCCATGCACTTCTCGGGGACGCCGACGTCGATTCGCCGTCACCCCCCGCTTCTCGGTGAGCACACGGCAGAAGTCCTCAGCGAGTACGGCTACCGACCCGAAGATATCGAGCACCTGCGCGACGTGGGCGCGATTTGAGGTGTCCGAACCCTTGGGCCACAGGTCGACTCCCAATCACTGCGGATAGCAGCACCAACGACTCTGTCGTGAGTGATGTCGTTCCAACACGAATCCCGCACGAGGCGAATAGACGAACGGTTACTTCACTGTGACCGTCTGGTTCGAGTCGACGGTGATACGGTATCCAGCGTAGTCGAACGAGATGGACACTGCCTCTTCGGTGTTCGGGCCGTTCGTCAACAGGGTGTTGAGAGCGTCGGGGTCTACCACCTCGAACAACGGCGGTTGGAGTTCTCCCCCACCGTCGCGCTCGGGGGCGGAGACGACTGCCGGGATTCCGAACTTGCGGGCGACCAACGCACCGAGTAGCGCCAATGCGGGGTTGACCGAAGTGCAAGATTTCAGTGCGTACGGATTCATTTCTGTACTCCACTAACAATTTGTGAGCCACGGCGACCCCTTACTCTCTCGCCACCTGTGGACACGTGCAAATCAAGCGACTGCCCCGAGGGGGATGATTCAGCATAACCGAACCTCTCTTGAATTCAAATTCGAGTTTATAACCGACTCACCGTCGTCTCTCGAACACGAAACGACCACGAGAAGAACGGACCCGACGGGATTCCCACGAACGGGAGTGAGTGGGAAGTCGTCGGGGGAGTGAGCGAAGCGAACGGACCCGACGGGAATGCGTCATCGCGTGTGACGAATCTGTTTTAATCGGGGTGTTGTCTGGCGA
Source organism: Haloferax sp. YSSS75 (assembly GCF_046764215.1). GTDB lineage: Archaea > Halobacteriota > Halobacteria > Halobacteriales > Haloferacaceae > Haloferax. The sequence goes on along the minus strand of NZ_CP177206.1, from coordinate 2,787,426 downwards.
TTAGCGAAGCAGATACTCAAGTTCTTGAGCTACCTGTAATCGCTTTCGACGCGCTCGACGATTCTGCCAAGCGACGAAGTCCTCGTTGTCGAACTTCTTCCTCTCCACTAGACAACAGGCACGCACGCATCAGATTTTGTTCAACCATTCAAATACTTGTTTCACAAGTCTTGGTCTCGATGACTGCGATTCCAAATTCTGCGGTTTGTCTGTGCATGTCTCGATTCTCGCTCGAACTTGTTCAATTGGTACATGAGCAGTTATACATGGGTTCGCAATGTACTGGTTAGAAATGCGGACGAAGAAGCTTCCAAAGGAGGCACCGGGGAAGTACGTCGAGTATCATCCACGTCCGTATTACTCGCCAGACCCTCTTCCTCCAGAGCCGAAAATCGAACTCCCCGACGAGACACACGACCTCGTCGCCGACGCAGCCTACCAGATTGGTCGCGTCGATGGCATCAGTTCGACAGTCGATTTCGCGGCCGTCCTCTACACGACACTCATCCGAATCGAGGCAGTCGAATCAGCTCGAATCGAGGGTGCTGAGGTCGATTATCAAGACGTCGCCGCGTTCCACACGAAACACGAAGACAGCACCGATGCTGAACCGCAAAGCAAGGACTTGCGTGAGGCTCTGAACTACGAAGACGCGCTCCTGTACGGTATCGACCACGTCGAAGGCGGTGGGAAAATCACACTCGACCTGCTCAAACACCTTCACGAAATGCTCCTCGACGGCGTCCGTAACGAGGGCGATGTCGTCGGAGCGTTCCGCGACCACATGGTTCGGCTCAACAGTCCGAACCCTGCGAAAGACCCATTTATTCCACCCTCGGCGTCGTCTCTCAGTCCCCTCATGTCTTCGCTCGTCGAGTACGTCGAAGCAGACGGAGAGTACCACCCACTCGTCGATGCCGCAATCATTCACTACTTCTTCGAGACGGTTCACCCGTTTTCAGATGGGAACGGCCGTCTCGGCCGACTCGTTATCATCCTCTATCTGGTCGGTCAGGGCTACATCGAGAGTCCGTACATCTACCCGAGTGCCTACTTCAACCGGCACAAAGTCGAGTACGTCGAAAAGATGCGCGCCGTGAGTGAACAGGGTGAGTGGGTCGAATGGATAGACTTCTTCCTCGAAGCACTCCGTTCGCAGGCCAAGGAGTCGTACGACCGTACGTGGGCGCTCAAAGAACTGCAGACGAAGTACGAGACGGAATTCGATGGGAACACGTCGACTGACAGGTTCGCCCGCAAATTACTCGAAGTTCCGTACTTCACGGCGAACGACGTCGTCCGGGAACTCGACGTATCCCGCGGGACGGCGTACAACGTCATCGACAATCTCGAAGACACCGGCCTCATCGAAGAAGTGACTGGGGCCGAGTGGGGTCAAGAGTACAAGGCGGTCGAAGTGTTCGACGTGTTTGAGTAGCGAATTCGGTACTCTCGTCGAACAAAATCACGGACAGTTCAACAGGGGCCGCAGACATCTGTGCCTCAGTGTCTAACCCTCGTCTGACATTCCCGAACCGGTCGTAGGTACCCGAGCAATTCTTTCCAGAGATTTTGAAGATACCTTATGACCGCCAGTCCAAACAGGAGAAGATAGAGCAACGAAGGCGCGATCTCGATAACATTTGAGACGGGCCCCGAATCGTGCTCAAACATAACTCCCGTGCTGTCCGCGATGGTCGCAATGGTTTTCACCTCCGAAAATACTAAATAATGAAACACAGTATACATATTAATGATATGACATGGTTGGGAAGGACACCGCCAAACTTCTGCAGTTTCTAGCGGGTTCTCGTTGTAGAGTGACCATTCTCTCCGAACTTTGTGAAAACGGGTCACTCCACCGAACGGATTTCGACCGGATTCTCGACACAGCAAGAACGACCATAACCCGCAATTTGGATGCGCTAATCAACCACGACCTTGTTGAACGTCAGAGTCGGACCTACTATCTCACTCTTCAAGGAGAATTTATCGCTAGTGAACTGGCTGACCTCGTTGAAATCATCCAAGCTACTGACAAACTAAAACCAATTTTGGAGCAACTCTCTGTCTCGGAGATTGAATTCGATCCACTCCTGTTGGCGGAGGGGACAGTCACTGTCTCCAGTTCTTCTAATCCATATGCACCAGTCAATCAGCACATTGGGCGAATGGGATCCGCACACCACGTGAAGTGCTTACTTCCATCATTGGGATTTAACCCACTACGAGCTGCTGAACGAGGGTTGCTTGACAGTGGAGCAAAGCACGAACTGGTTGTCGACACCGATGTCGCCGAAACCTTCCGTTCCAATCCGGAATACACGGAACCCCTCAATCACTTACTGGACACGGGAATTCTCACTCTCTACGTCTCTGACGAGGAAATTCCGTATTATCTTGGGGTTCTCGATGACACGGTGCAGATCGGTGTTAGTGATGAGGGTATTCCACGAGCACTTCTTGAGACCAAGTCAGACGATGTGAAAGAACAGGCAGTTGATATCTTAAATAATTACATTGACAAATCCAAGCAGATAAATAAATTGTCTTCTGTGGGGTAGTGTGCAATCCATGCACCTCGTGCAGTCAGTAATCTAATACGAATATCTCACATCTTCTCGTCCGGGTGTGTCACAATATGGAAGGGAACGAACTGAGCAGTAATGGTTCTGGCTTGGACGCTGAACAAAATAAACAACGACGAAGGCTGTATAGACGGACGCTTCTAAGGTCAACTGCAGCAGGCACGGGACTGCTGGGGTTATCCGGAATTTCTAGGTCACAAGAGGACTCCAATTTTGTCGACATCATCGGATCTGACCCGAGTTCGTACCCAACAATCCAATTGAACGTTCGAGTGGACTCGGATGCTGGACGAGATGGTAAGCTGACCAAAGATGATTTCACCGTGTTCGAAAATGGCGAGGAGCGCAATCTGACTGGGTTCGAGTTCTCCAGTACCCAACTCGACATAGTATTCGTCTTCGACGACACGGGAAGCATGGGTGATGAAATAGATGGCGCCAAGCGCCAGTCGAAGGAGTTGACACAGCAGATTGCAGATTCCGGAATTAACGCACGTTATGGGTTAATCTCGTTCAAGGATGATGTAGAGGTGGATCTGTCGCTTACCGATGATGCAGATAGTCTAGTGGGTGCTATCGACGGCCTCACAGCGGGTGGTGGTGGCGACGGTCCGGAAGACAACTTTGACGCATTAGAACGAGCGTTGGAGTTCGACTTTCGGGATTCCGCACAAAAGGTATTTGTTGATATCACGGACCAATTGTCTCATTACCGAGATGATGGATCCGGGTTTTCCAACTACACTCTGTCGGAGGTGAAAACTGACCTCATGGAGAGAGGTGTGACCTACGTTGCTGTTTCTCCTGGATTTGAGGACCCACTGGCGAGTAAAAAGAACCTCGCAGAAGAAGTTGGAGGGCTGTACGTCGACATCAATGGTGGTGACTTTGACCAAATTCTACGATACATCACTGAACTCATTGTTAAAAGTTACATTCTTCAATACGAAACTCCGCTACCTGCTGGCACAGACGCTTCAATTGGCTTGACGGTTACCGATCCAGAGCGCGGCAGTGGAGAGGCAACGGGAACACTGCAAATTCCTGAAGACGCAGGACCAAACATTACATTGGACGATATAATTTCTGCTAAACAAGACCTCACTGCCGAAGTTGACCGCCTTGCCGCGACAATCGATGAACAAAGTCGTGTCACACCCACGTTGGATGATTTGAAGAATACCGTCTCCAACGGGGATGTAACGCAGAAACGTGCCGTCGAAGCTGTCGAACGGATGATTCTCGTTGAGGACGTGGCCGAATTATCACTTGCCGGTCTCGGATCTCGAGAAGCAACTAGCGGTCAGGAAGAGGTGTCGTTGGCAGGCGAACCCGAGGATTCGATAGCGACAGACCCGTCCATTGACATTCTAGGTGAAGTCGGCGTAAATGCCATTTCTGGGGTTATGAGCATGCTCTCCGTCTCCGCGAGCGTATCCCGACTCGTACTGAAGCTTGGATCCACTTTACCTATTGCTGACAAACTCTTCAAAGTAGGAAGTAAGGCGACGTCGTGGATCGCGGATCTCGTAGATTACCTTGGCCCCTTCGGGAATAAGGTCAGAGAACTCGGAGACCAACTATGGCAGGGTGAACTCAAGAATAATGTGCTGAACAGTGCGTACGAAACAGGGGAGCAAGCGTACGACGCATTCTCAGATGCCGTCGATACTGTTCGAGGCGAAATATCCGATCACATGATGAGTGGGTACGAAAGTGGCGACGACCGAGAGTACCCGCTCGATAGTACATTGGAGCGCGCGGATTCCGAATTGGGCGTCGAAGACAGTAGTCTTTCATTCGGAGGCGGAAGTCCATTTTCTGGTCCGGACTCTTCTGCGAAATCTGTCGCTACAGGTGCTCGAGAACAGATTACAAACGAGATTGAAAATGCAGATCAGCAGATGGATGCCAGTGGCTGGACTGCCTTTATCGTATCAACGCTGAACGCAGCATTAGCTTTCGCTGCCGCAACAGCTGGGGCCGGGGCACTAGCAGTTGCGGTTGTCGCTGGAATTGGGACTCTTGGATCGCTCATATTCACCGGGATAGCAATCAAACGTGGTTTGGATTGTGGGACTGAAGTTCTCAATATCTGTGACCGTGCAGCAACAGAAATCGTCAATGGGTCGAAGGTGTCCTAAAATGTCAACAAAAAATATATCGGCGATTTTGAATACGCTACAGTCACAACTCGAACGGAGTGAATTCGAAGCAGCAAACCAGACGTTCACGGAACTCAGTGAAGCGTATACTGCACGTCAATTAGACGAAAAACTACTGGTCGGGAAAGCACAAGCCCGCCGAAACACTGGAAGCATTCCAGAGCCCCTGCGAGACCAGTTGTACGCACTCGAAGAGCAATATCTCACTACGGAACTGAGTCGGATGTCGGTATTGGGATCGGTGAGTCTATTCTTGTTGAATCCGACAGCTGCACCCGCCTCTTCGGTTACATCTAACCTCTCTACGGCCGTGTCTCGTGAAGATGATCTACAGCAGGAAATTGAAACGACTTCCCCGGAATTACAGGGTCTAGTGGTTCCGCCTACACTCAAACTTGTCACAACTGACGTTTCGAATCCTGCGGTATTTGTTGGAGATTCTACATCTGTGTCCATCACAGTGCAGAACGTTGGATCAAGTAGTGCTGCGGACGTGACTGCCCAATCCGAGAGCAATGACCTGACGGTAGACCCATCTACCCAGTCGGTCGGGGTAATTGATTCTGAATCGTCGGAATCGATTACGATGTCTGCTTCGTCGGATTCTCCGGGTACCCACAAACTCGAATTCGAAGTCAGTAGTTCGAATGCAGGGAATGTTTCGGGAAACATTGAGGTGTCGTTCACGACACCCGTAGAAGTGTTGGATTTCCAACGAGACGAATTAGTTGCTCTCGAAGGGGACGTCTCTGATGCGTCTCCGCCAGGTGGTGCAGAACGGGGACTAATCGATAAACTAGCGGCGGCACAAGATTCAATCAGCCGTGCTATTAGTGGATTAGAGTCCTCTAGTCGGGGCGGGCAACCTCCAACTCGTGCGTTAAATACGGCAATAAACCAACTCGGAGCGTACCTGAATCAGGTGGATGCACTTTCCAAGCACCTTTCACCAGCCTACGAATCGCGTCTTCGAACTGGTGGTGAATCTGGGATCGGCGAACTATCTCGAGTCCGAGATTACATCTCTTAAAAAAGTGGGGGGGGTTCGCACCCTTCTCTCCGTCATTCGCGTCAATAGTGTCATCGTGCGCTTTATCCAAAGGGTGGGTAATCGTTGGGCCATTTTTTCTCTTGCACCAACCCGTACATCCCCATCTTCACACGCTGACTGGTTAGACCTGATTATAGTTCGGCGGCTGAAACTAGATTTCGGAAGTTGAAGCGTCCAATGGGCGAGGTGATGTCAATGTCATTCGTTATGGCCTGACGAGTGGTGCCCTTCAACGAACCGCCCCACCGTTTTCACGAGATCAACAAGCCATCGCAGAACCGATCCAATCTCCAAATGGTGATGAAGTTCTCTCCAGCGAATAGGACTATTATACAGTCGGACTGAATCGGATATCTTGATCCCGACGATGACTAACTTGGCGATGCTACAGGTCGTCCCGGTTCCCCGTAGCTACCTGATTTCCAGCAACCTTCCTCTTAACGAGATTTGCCTCGCGCCAAGTACTCATTCGATTTACGATGGTTGTGTTTTGAAAGAGCACTCAGTAGTAACCACACCACTAACTCCTTCCCCACGTTGTACAGCGAGAAGAGCGACCCGGCGAGTCCGGTACGAATCGAGACGAATTCTGCAATAATCCGTGACCTGAGGAGCTTGACCCTGCGCTATCGAGCGATTAGGACAGCAACGGACCCCGACGGGAATGCGTCATCGCGTGTGACGAATCTGTTTTAATCGGCGCGTTGTCTCGCGATTTGCGCCGCGCCGATACTGTTCGATGCCCGAGGCCGAAATAGTGGGAGAATGAAAATAATAGCGGGAAGATTTTTGATTCTTCCCGTACGAGCTATGCTATGTCGAAATCGACGGACGAACGGGGTCGAATCTACCTCCCGAAGGACGTCCGGTCACGGTTCGGTGAGCGCTATCGCATCGTCGAACTGCCGAGTCACGTCGCGCTCTTCCCTGTCGACGACGACCCACTGGAGGGACTTCGAGAGGCAGTCGGCGACGCATTCGAAGGAGTAGACGCCGACGAACTCAAAGACGAAGCGCGGAGAGCAATCTCCGAGGAGGTTGAGATCGAAGACGAAGAGCGGTCAGCGAATCGAGAGGCCTGATTCGTGTACGTCGAGACAGACTTCTTGATTGCGTTAGTGAAAAACGAAGACTGGTTGCGTGAATCGGCACTCGAAGCCCTCGAAGGACGCGACGACATCCACACGTCGATTCTGGCCTACGCAGAGGTTCTTGTTCTCTTCTACGACCGTGAGCAGTCGGAATACGACATCGACGCTCCACGAGCGATTGCGAACCTCCTCGAACTCGTTCCGATTACCCCGAAAGAACACGAAGATGCAGTTCTCGCGGCGGCGGCGTTCCTCGAAGAGTATCATCTGACACCGTTCGATGCGCTTCACGCTGGGGTGATTGCGACGAGTGGGGAGGAAGTTCTCTCCAGTGAACAGGACTACGATACGGTTGGTCTCGACCGGACTCCGTTGGAACCCGATAGGGACGAGTGAGATCTAGCTATCGGGTGAATCCACAACCATACGGACCCGACGGGATTCCCACGAACGGGAGTGAGTGGGAAGTCGTCGGGGGAGTGAGCGAAGCGAACGGACCCGACGGGAATGCGTCATCGCGTATGACAAATCTGTTTTAATCGGTGTGCAGTCTGTTGATTAGCGACTCTCAGATATGACTGCCTAAGATACACTTCGACTTGTTCGACGACTTGGTCTACAAACTTCGCCTCAAGACCTCCCAGCTAGGCAACGAAGTCCTTTGCAAGGTGAGTGAACTGACCACGGCTCGGCCACTCATGGCCGCACACAAACACGCATCTACAGAAAGAGGTATATGTATTAGACAGAATATGTCGTTTGACCCGAACGAATGGTACTCGAGAAATACAAGCAGAATTTTATTAAGCACTACAGCAAGCCGAAGGTTCGACGTGGGCTCAAACTCGGGTTTGTCACTATCATCGGCTTAGGATGGGTCGTTTCTCAGTACGTAACGAGCGTTCTCACACTAGAACAGACAGTCTTGTTCGCCCTGGTTCTGCTGCTCGTCTCTCTTGAGATAGTCGAGACGAAAATTTACGACCTTGAGAACCTGTTTAATGAACCGATCAGTGCCCACAGGGACAACTACGACGTTGACGACACTATCTCGGGACATTTCGACTCCAACTATCCAGCAAAGGGGTTCATCATTTCGTACTCAGGGAGCACTGGAACGTCGAAGTCACCGGTGAAGCAGATGATACAGCGCGGGACGAAGGTCCACATTCTCGCAAAGAATCCAGCGCACGCGATCAATCCTGATGAAACAGACCTGATTCTCGAAGCGCTGAAGTCGAGATATGAGTTCGACAAAGAATACGACGATATTGAGGTCAGATTCTATTCGGAGCAGGCGTCGATTAAGGGCTTGAAGACCGACAACCTACTGGTTATGAGTTGGTATACGTTCGCCAAGGAACGGGGGCGGGAAGTAATGGGTCACGAGAACCCAGCAGTCACTGTCAACTCCAACAAAGACTACGAGTTCGAGATTCTCAGCCGGTTCTTTGAGGATGTGTACTTTGCGCTCTGGAACGCAGGGCAGACACCAATTGAACTGTACGAATCCAATAAGTGCCCGGATGCACTAGCCCGATGGGTAGACCGTCAAAGGAATACCGAACGGGAGGATTGGTTGCGCGCTATCAGTGGCAAATCGTACGAGAGTCGACAGAATATGTTCCAACCGTGACCCACACATCAAACGGTACTTCACACTGAATCCCATATTAATAAAGCGAAGCGAAGAATCACTCTCGTATGTCACTTTCCCTTGACGACCGGATTGACCTCACGTACCAGGCAGCCCAGAAGGGTGCTGCGAGGGCTCAGGAGTTCTTCCGACAGGACTTCAGGGTACAGACAAAAGCTAACAAGAGCGATCTTCTGACGGTAGCCGATCTCACGGTTCAGAATGAGATAATTGAGTTACTTGAACAGCGTGCTCCTGGAGAGCCGGTAATAGGTGAAGAGGGATCACAACCGAAATCACTAGACTCTGGCGAAACGGGTTGGATTGTTGACCCAATTGATGGAACGAACAATTTCGTCCGTGAGATCCCATTCTGGGGGACTGCTGTCGTCTCAATCGTCGAAGGGGAGCCACTTGCCGCGATGACTGCGATGCCATCTCTCGGTGATCAGTACAATGCCGACAGAGAGGGCGTTTACCGAAACAACTCTCCCATTCAAGTTAGCGACCGTGACGACCCGGAAACTTTCGCTGTTGCACCGATAATCTGGTGGGAACTTGATAACCGGGTCGAGTTGTCTCGGCTCACCGACCAGCTCGTTTCAACATTCGGTGATCTGCGTCGATATTGGTGTGCACAAGGGACATTGGCCCTCGTCGCGGCAGGGTCGCTTGAAGCGGCAGTCACGACTGTCGAAACGAACCCATGGGATACTGTTGGTGGTGTTTATATGATTCGACAAGCCGGGGGAACCGTGACGAATGCTGATGGACACCGCTGGGAACCTGATGATACCACGCTCGTCGCGTCCAATGGTACACAGCACGATGTGGTCGTTGAGTCTGTTCGGAATGCACTGGATTCCGTCTGAAAGGCTCTGTTGAGATCATCAGTCGCTGGCAGCTTGTTGAGGGCGAGCTGAATAGAGGTAGATTCAGTGACATACCGTCTGGTTCCGGAGAACATTCGTGCGAACCGACCGAGACACGTCGTTAATACTGGTCGGCTCCTTCAAATCCACTGAAGTCCATGACTGCGGCGGGGTGCTCCGCGCGGCGTGTTCAAATCTGGTGTCGAGAAGTAGATAATATATACTCGTCTCGCTCTCGTCTACCGAATCCAAAACGTGCTGTGACAGAACGGACCCGACGGGAATCCGTCATAGCGTGTGACGAATCTGTTTTAATCAGGCCGATGTCTGTCGATTAGGGCGCTACGATTTCTTTCTCCAGTCGATGTTCTAAAACTCGAAATTGACCGAATCCTCAACTATTGAATTTCTCTCTGGCAGGTCCTATATCTGCTCGCTCGGGAGTTCTCTCGAGGCCTTGTACTCGAATTTCTGACTGTGTTCTAGGCACTGACAATCTAATACACTAATGAACCGCTTTGCGTCCATCACCGCTTGATCAAGTTCGTCTGCGGAGCACGTGAAATCGATGTCCGATAAGATGTAGTTCGGGTTACTCGTTTTTGCATACGATTTGTTCCAGTCGTACTCTGATAGCTCTTTCAACGCTTGTCCAAGAATCCATTTTGCTGTTGAGTGTTCCCTAAGCGTGTCTCCATCAAGGACACTGGGGTAATTCAGATCTGTGGTTAGTCCTCTTGGCACTGGAATACTCCCTGCGATAACCTCAAACTGGTCATCGTCTCCTTTTTCAGCTACAATGATTTTCGAACTTGTGCTGGTTGACAGCGTCGTAATCTCGTATTCGAGTATTGTCTCGTCACTTTTCGTTACAGAACGTGGTATTCTTCTTCGGGACATATGTTTGTTTTCTCAGCATCTTTGGTAAGCCATTATCAGACTTCACTCCCTGAGTGGCGCCCCCGTGGTCCGCCCTCGAGGTTTCTTACTCTCGGTTTGGAAACGTTCGTCAAACTCCGGTTGAGTGGGTTGTGGTGTGTCTTTACTCAGCTTTCGCCGATAGTTGGTGTCAGACTCGTGGTTACAGGGTGGTTCATATACGTCATTAGTCTTCGTGCAAGTCTTCTGGTTTGCCACTTCTCGTCGACATCGGTGTGTTCGACTTCGACCTCAAGCACACCCCAGCCCGTCGACTGGACAAGCAGGGCGTACTCGTTGTACGGTCGCTCAGACTGTGCAGGTTCGTCAGCCCATTGCTGCATCTGCGGTGACCGCCGCCAGTGTCTAGTCTGGCGATGTCCGTTCACAGTCCGCTCTACGATGTCGGTGTCGTACCAACCGGAGAAGTAGTCGAGCGTGGGCTCTCGTCGGCCGAAAGCTCGCCAAAGCTGGTTCTCGTGATGCTTCTCGATTGTTCTGTGTATGGCCTGTTCACCCCGAGTGAGGCTTGCTTGGACTTTCACACGACCGATGTGGTGACCTGGCCCACGGCTGACGGAGAAGATACGTTGAGCGAATGCTGATCGAATGGACTGCTCTGTATCCCACCCAAGCGGATTTGACCGGAATCCGGTCAAGGGCTCGTCTCGTTCTTCGTCGTAGTCAGTATCACCCCCAACAAGCTGCCGACATTTCCATGTCGTATCCTCGTACTCGGGTGGGAGATGCTTGAGCTCTGGAAGTAGACTTGACAGAGAGACATCGCGCCCAATGCTTCTGATTTCTCCTGCCTCTGCGTGAAGCAGTGGAGTCAGACCGGTACAGACTGCAAGGAACGTTCGTCGTTTCATCGGAAGATGGTGTTGTGGATTGGTTGCTTGCTCAGCAGAGGTCGAGGTGGTTCGGTCCAGGGGCGTTAACAGGCTCCGTCACACAAGGAACCGAACTGTCGGTCAAGAGTCCGTAGTGGGCCCCCGTGTCTTGGTCGACGAGGCGAAGAGCCGCAAGCGAAACCTCGTCTGTTCGTCGCACGATTGCATCGTCGTAGTGAGTCAGCACCTCTCCGATAGTCTCGTCTCCCTCAGCGACTTGAACGAGCAATTGTACGGCGCCGATTGGAGTCGTTCGAACTCGTCTGTTTGGAGAGAGGATAGTATCTGCTGGGCGAGCGTTGACAGTCGCAACTCGTTCACCCCCTTCGACACCCTCGACGTACCGTGGGCCGATACTCGGGTCGTGGTTCAGTACTTTCGGTGGCACTGTTTCCTCACGGAGGATCTCGTAGAAGTCGTCTACAGCGCGACGTCGGTGCCGTACATCTCCAATGGGGAGCAGCAATCTCACACCGGCTATCTGAGGCGTGAAAAACCGGGTCTTGAGCATGTATTCGATACTGATACTCAGTACGTGACTTGCAGCATCAGTCCAGTCAGTGCAGACGTTTCGCTCATCATCGAGGGAGCGCACGTACATCCGCTCACTTGGGTGCGCAACCAACTCGTGTTCGGAGTACGGCTTAGGGACGAGGTCGGAAAGACGATCGACGCTTTCGCTACTCACTCGGAGCCTCCTCTGCACTGACGTGGTCATGGCGAACATTCATCCGGGTCGAACTTCCGCGCGATATCATTGAGGCATGCCACTTTCGGGTCGTCTATCTGGTCTCCTGGGGCTACGTATTCTTCCGGTTCAAAGAGAAGGTCGAGGTTGTCACGGGCTCGTGCTACTCGAGCGTCTTTGAGTCGGAATCCTACCGGGTAGTCGCCGTTGACATCCTTTTTCGCAGATTCTTTGACGAAGCGTAGCGGAAGAGGGTAGAAGTGGTCTGTTTCCGGGTTCCACCTGTCTTTCTCACTGAGTTCAAGTAGGACCAGATAAACCCGCTCAAAATCGTCGCTGTTGTATCTTGCTTCGTCGTTGACTTTGAAACGTAGGGTGTCATTCTGACGTACCGACGCTCTCGTCCGGAGTAGCAGTCGGGGTTCTTCGTAGAGGACTCGGTGGTGTTCGTCTAATGTGGGGGTATGGCCCCGCTCTCTTGCACTCTCCTGTAGCCACTTGAGGAATCCAGTCTTTGCCTCTCCGTATTCACTGATCATGCGTCTTTGCCCTCCCTCTGACGAAGCCTCATTATCATACACGAGTCACGATACAGACCACTGTATTAGTTCTTTCGCCGAATTGCCGAATCGCTGAATAGACAAATATGAGAACTACCTAATACTCAAGGACCGGAGATGAGAGCATGGCGAAGCAGTTGAACCCAAGAGTTGAGTCCGAGATTCGAAAAGCGATCGATGATATCGCTGCAGGTGAATGGACTATTAGCGACACCGCTGCAAAACTAATTAGGATAGGTATTGCTGTGAGAGAGTCCGGTGCTGAACCCAAAATTGAGGGACCGTTTGGTTTGCCGAGGCCATTCGCAAAAATCAGTTTGGGAGATACAATGGTTGAACTGCGAACAGAAGTCAGCGAAGATACCGCTGACCGACTAACAAACGAGTTTGATAACAAACCAAATACTGCTGCCCGTGAGGCTCTCCGGCTTGGTGTGATTGCAGTCTCAATGGACGAACTCAAAATCAGAGGTCCAGCAGGTGAGCCCCGACCGTTTGCTCAAATAGAATTAGATGAAATTGGGGATCATGACGTAAGGAAGCTAATTCAAGAACTTAGTGACAGGTTGTAGCGTCCAAAATTTGGACGGACCCGACGGGATTTGAACCCGTTCACAGACGTTCCTGCTCGCTCCCTCCAGTCGCTGTGCGGGCGTGCGACTGTTCGTGTTCAAATCCCGGTGGCCGCTTTGTTCCTCACGGCAGTTCGAGCACACGCTACGCGGTGCTCGTCAGAATGTTCGTCACAAAAGCGGACCCGACGGGATTTGAACCCGCGACATCTTGGTCCGGAACCAAGCACTCTGTCCACTGAGCTACGGGCCCTCAGCGAACAGAGGTACACGACACCGACGTAAAACCGTTGTGGAACCCACGCTGTTGGTCGATTACGCGCTAGCGCTATCGGCGTCGATGACGCTCTCTTTCCACGTGCCGCGGGTGAACCACGCCGTCGCCGCAATCGCACCGAGAATCTGCCCAGTCGCCATCCCGAGCCAGATACCCGTCTCCCCGAACCCGAGTTGGAACGACAGCAGATAGACGGTCGGAACGCGGCCGAGCCAGAGCGCCAGCAGCGAAAAGCCGAGTGCGGTCTTGGTATTTCCAGCCCCACGGTAGGCACCGAGGACGACCTGTAAGACGCCGATGAAGCCGAACTCGAATGCACGGACGCGGATGTACTGGACGCCGAGTTCGATAGTCCGCGTCGCCGACTCGGTACCAGTCGAGATGAAGAAGCCGACGATAGGTTCGGCGAAGACGTAGGCGACGACACTGATGACGACCATGACGCTCGCACCGACTTTCGCCGCCAGCCAGACAGCACTCTCTGCTCGGTCAGGTTTCTGTGCGCCGAGATTCTGCCCGACGATAGTGTTCGTCGCCCGGCCGAGGCCGAGTGCGGGCAGGAACACGAGCGACGTGAGTCGGTTTCCGAGACCGAACGCCGCGACGACTTCGGGGGCGAACGTGACGACCATCGCCGTGAGGGTGATAAAGCCCAGTGCCGTCGCGGACTGTTCGATGGCACTCGGGACGCCGATGTCGACGATTTGCTTGATGTATTCGAGTTGCGGGCGGAAGTCGGCGAGTTGGACGTCCGGTCCGGCGGAGGTGCCGAAGATGACGTAGATGCCGATGACGGTGGCGACGCCCCGAGAGAGCACCGTCGCGTAGGCCGCCCCGGCGACTTGCAGACCAGTAAACTCTGTCGCGGCGAGCAGACTGGCTTCGAGTCCCCGGAGGCCGAACATTCCGAACAGCGGGTTCGACTCGAACCCGAAGATGAAGATGGGGTCGATGAGGACGTTGATGACGACGCTGATGAACATCACGACCATCGGGGCGCGGGTGTTCCCGTACCCGCGCATGAGCGCGGAAAAGACGAAGAACCCGAAGAGGAACGGGAGGCCGAGGAAGAACACGCGCATGTAGTCGCCGGCGAGGGGGACGACTTGCCCGGCCGTCGCGGGTGAACTCGGGAGGATGCCGAGCATCGCATCGGTGGCGAAGAAGCCGATGATGCCGACGGTGATGGCGATGAGGGTGATGAACGTGAGCGTCTGGCCAGCGACGGTTCCCGCGGACCCCTCGCTCTTCGCACCGGTGTACTGTGCGACGAGCGTACTCCCTGCGACGGTAAAGCCGCCGCCGACGGAGATGAGGAGGAAGATGAGGGGAAACGCGAGGCTGATAGCGGCGACGGCGTCAGTCGAGAGACGGCCGAGCCACACGGTGTCGGCCAGATTGTACGCCACTTGGAGGAGTTCAGTGACGATAATCGGCCACGCAAGTTCGAACATCGGGCGTTTGAGGTCACCTTCGGTGAGGGAACCTCCTTCGGGGACAGACACTGAACGCGTAAAACACGTGGCTGGCGTTTCAACCCGTCGATAAGGCCGCCTCGTCAGCGAGTCGGGAACCGTCGTCGAATGCTGTCGGGCGGGGCGAACCGCCGAGGTGCGCCCGAAGAGAGAGTCGCCTCAGAGTGGAGCACGGCGACGAGACGCGCGCCTCGGCGGGGGAGAGAAGGAAAAACGAATGGTGGGTTCGAGTCGTTACGGCGCTTCGCCAGTCTCGATGGAGAAGTCGGCCTTCGGGTAGGCCACACAGGTCAGGGTGTACCCTTGGTCCATCTCGTCGTCGGAGAGGGTCTCTTGGGTGTGGTGAGTGATGTACTCTTCTGCCGGGCCATCGGTAATCTTCGCGGCACAGGAGACACACGACCCTTGGCGGCACGCGTACGGGAGGTCCATCCCAGCGTCTTCACCCTGGTCGAGGACCGTCTCGTTGCTCGCCAGTTCGATGGTCTCGCCCTGTTTGACGAACTCGACTTCGAAGTACTCGACTTCGTCTTCGGGCATGTCGGCGGGACTCGGTTCTTCCTCTTCGGCTTCTTCGCCTTCGAGTTCGGCACCGCCTTCGCCACCGGCGATTGCACCAGCGACCCCACCGCCACCGATAGAGCGGTTCATTGGTTCGGGGAAGTCGGTCTCCGGGACGGTCGCCGCACGGCGCTCGAGAACCTCTTGCGTGATGTCGGCGGTTGGTTCCCAACCGGTGCCCTTCGAGAAGTGCAGGGCGACGGCGAGGAGTACCAGGACTAATCCGGCCCCGACACCCACCAGACTGATGACTGCCATGAGGGCGGATATGGAGGGAGGGGTTAAGGAAATTGTGATTGTGCCGCCGTTCACGTCCGGAACCGTTCGATAGACATCGCTCGCTGTCCGGGGATTACCCAAAATATCGAGGGGCGCTGGCGTTCCTGTCGGCCTCGGTACTCGTTACTCGTCTTTCCGCGCGACTTCGTGGCGGCCGAAGCCATACCGAAGTCGGTTGGCGAGGCGACGGGAGAATCGGTCGTCTGCACGCGACCCGAAGCGCTCCGCGAGCGACTGGTAGATGAGCGGGACGGGAACCTCCTGTTCGAGGGCCTCTTGGACCGTCCAGGTCCCAGTCGAACCGCCGGCGATGTGGTCGTCGACGTCGCCGAGGTCAGTCCCTTCTTCGCGGAACGCCTCTTCACAGAGTTCGAGGAGCCACGACCGAATGACTGCGCCGTTGTTCCACGTGCGAGCGACGGACTCTAAGTCGAGGTCGTAGCGACCCTCTGCGAGCAGTTCGAAGCCCTCGCCGTACGCCTGCATCAACGCGTATTCGACGCCGTTGTGGACCATCTTCACGTAGTGGCCGGACCCCGCTTCGCCCATTCGCCCGTGGCCGTCGGGACCGGTCGCGACGGCGTCGAAGACGGGGGTCATCTCGTCGTATGCCCACTGCGGGCCGCCAATCATGAGCGAGAAGCCGAGTTCGGCACCGGCGGGCCCGCCCGAGGTACCGCAGTCGAGATATGCTGCAGAGCAGGCTTCGGCGCGGCGGACCGACGCCTCGAAGTGGGAGTTGCCGCCGTCGACGACGACGTCGTCTTCGTCGAGGTGCGGGTCGAGGTCGTCGAGCGTCGCGTCCACCGCGTCACCCGCGGGAACCATGAGCCAGATTCGCTTGTCGTCGCCGAGTCTGTCGGCGAGGTCGGCGACGCTGTCTGCGGGTTCGGCACCCATATCGGCCGCTGCTGCGACGGCCTCTTCCGAGAGGTCGAAGGCGACGACGTCGTGCCCGGCATCGAGCACTCGGTCGACTACGATACGTCCCATCCGGCCGAGGCCGATGACGCCTAGTTGCATACGACGGAGTCGTCTGCGGGGGGAGGTAGTGGTTGTGGTTTGGGCCGTCGGCGACGACGGTGATTCGTCACCGCGCCCTCGCTCGACCCGCGACGCCAGACGCCGACGTTTTTACTGCGCCACGCGAGGGTCGCGTATGGACGAACGCATCTACGAGCACGCCGAGGTGCTCGTCGACTGGAGTGCACGAATCGAGGCAGGCGACGACGTGGTCGTCTCGGTCGGTGAGGGTGCCCACGACCTGGCCGTGGCCGTGGCCGACGCACTCGGTGAGCGTGGCGCGAACGTCGTCACGACGTACGCATCCGAGGAGGTCCAGCGTGCGTACCTCCGTGCCCACGACGGCGACTTCGAACTCCCCGAACACGAACTCGCGCTCTACGAGAACGCAGACTCGGTCCTCTTCCTCGGCGGGACGCGAAACACGGCCACGACGGCCGACGTG
Source organism: Haloferax sp. YSSS75 (assembly GCF_046764215.1). GTDB lineage: Archaea > Halobacteriota > Halobacteria > Halobacteriales > Haloferacaceae > Haloferax. Next base: position 2,770,332 of record NZ_CP177206.1, on the reverse strand, counting down.
CCCACCGAGAAGCGCCAGGCGTACGGCCGTGCCATAGAAGAGGTTCGTGAAGCGCGCATGGACACCGACTGGATGTCGACGATTCACCCGACGCGTGCGTTCGCTCAGCAAGCCGGCATGTCCTACGAGGAGTACACCGACTTCGTCTACGACGCCATCCTCCGCGACTGGGAGGAACTCGCAGAGGAGATGGCGAACATGAAGGAGATTCTCGATGCGGGGTCGGAAGTCCGAATCGTGAAAGAAGACACCGACCTCACGATGTCTATCGAGGGTCGAACCGCGGTCAACTCCGGGGCGTCAGTCGCCTACGACTCGCACAACCTCCCGTCGGGAGAGGTGTTCACCGCACCGGTCGAAGATTCCGTCGAGGGCGAGGTGTTCTTCGACGTCCCGATGACGCTCGAAGGAAAGCGCGTCGAGAACGTCCACCTCACGTTCGAAGGTGGCGAAGTCGTCGAGTTCAGCGCGGGCGCAGGAGAAGACGCGCTAGCGGGCATCCTCGACACCGACGACGGCGCCCGTCGCCTCGGTGAACTCGGTATCGGGATGAACCGCGGTATCGACCGCTTTACCGACAACATCCTCTTCGACGAGAAGATGGGCGACACCATCCACCTCGCCGTGGGACGGGCCTACGATTCCTGCCTGCCGGCGGGAGAAGACGGGAACCAGTCTGCCGTGCACGTGGACATGATTACCGACATGAGCGAGGACTCGTTCGTCGAAGTTGACGGGGAAGTCGTCCAGCGCAACGGCACGTTCCGGTGGGAAGACGGGTTTTAACGGGCGTTCATTTTTCCTCCACCGTGAGACGCAACACGTCTCACGAGCCTTCGTTCGCAGACGCTCACGAAGACAGGTTTTGCACGAGCGAACGGTGTGAGCGAGTGGAAACAGTGGAACTGGGACGTTCCGTTGGGACGCACGGGTCGGCCGACAGCGAAGTCACTGGCTATTGCTCGATTAGTTCTGACTGTCCGAAATAATAGGACTCTATCTTTGATTGTCCCGTGGTAACTCTGCTCTTACTAAAGTACGCTGATATTTTCTAGTCTGGTATGACCGTAACTGGCCGAACGAGGCGACGATTCCTCCAGTTGGCAGGGAGCGGGACCGTGATTAGCCTCGCTGGTTGTCTCGGTGGTGGCGGTGGTCAACAGGAGACGGAAACGACGGCACCGACCCAAGAGACGGGCGAGGACGAACACGAGGAGGAACTCCCGGAAGGCGTCTCCGAAGAGGAGTTCGAGCACGGGCCAGTTCCGGAGCAGTACCGGACAGCGCTCTCGCAGGCAAACGAGGAACGCGACCCAGACCAACTACTCACGAAAGAGGACGTGCAGTTCCAGGAGGCAGACGACGCCTTCGAGGCAGGACTCGCTGTCGAAGGGAGTAACTGCGGGAACTGTGCGGAGTACATCCCGGACAAGAACGGCGACGGATTCGGAGCGTGTGCGAAAGTCGAAGGCTACATCGACCCGGGAGACTGGTGTGTGCTCTGGGAATCTATCGAAGAGGCGAAAGAAGAAGACGAGGAAGACGAGGAAGACGACGATTCTGGCGTCACGTACTGAACCGTCGCCTCATTCCTGTGCCACGCCGATGTTCTTCAGCATCCCGCCGCAACGGGGGCACAACTGTTCGTGGACGCCGTGTCCGGAGCGGTAGCCACACGAGGTACATTCGTACCACGACCGGGTGACGAGCATTGTCGTCTGCCGCTTGACCAGTTCTTCGGGTCGCCTCTCGACGAGGTCAGATGGTTCGGCTTCGACGAGTTCTCTCGACTCTGCTTCGACGAGGTCTGTTGGCTCACGTTTGGTGATATCTGTAGTCATGGGTCTCTGTAGGATGTGCTAGGAGTTAACTGTTGACACAGTGGCTCGACCCCGTGATTCTCCGGAATTACGGCGTCTCGACCCAATTCACTGGGTCTGGTCCCGAGACGCGCTTTCGACGTACTTTTTATCGGCGAACGTTTTCTTCCGCGCATGGCAGAATTCATGGTCGTCGTCGCCGACCCCGACTCCGGCGAGACCCACCAGTTCGACGTTGAAGGACAGGACGCAAACCGATTCCTCGGCCGTGACCTCGGTGACGAAGTCGACGGCGGTGCCGTCGGCCTCGACGGGTTCACGCTCGAACTGACGGGCGGGTCCGACAAGGCTGGCCGTCCGATGCACCCCGACGTCCCCGGCGCGAACCTCAAGGAGGTTCTCAGCGAGGGTGGCATCGGCTACGCCCCGTCCCGTGAAGGCGAGCGCAAGCGCGTCACCGTCCGCGGCCGTCAGGTCTCCGAAGAGACCGTCCAGATCAACGTGAAGGTCGTCGAAGGTGGCTCTGTCGCCGAGGCACTCGCTGGAGACGACGACGAAGAAGAAGCAGACGAATAACCCCTCTCGCTTCTCTCTGTTCGTGCCCGAGCAACTCCCATCCGACCATCCGTCGGTCCAGACGTACCGCGCGCACATCGCCCGGAGCGGCGGCACCCGCCGGCCCTGTCTTCGCGTCCCCGACGAGATTCCCGCCGCCGACGGTGACTTCATCCGTCTCCACCTCGGCGGGACGGCCTACCACGCCCGTCTCGCCTCGGACGCGTCTGGATTCGTGATTCGCGGCGCGTACGACAACAAACGACTCGCGCGTACCCCCGGTGAGGGCGAGAACCGACTCGTGGAGTGGTGCCGTGAGAACGACCGCAGTCCGGACGACGCAGTGGAGTTCGACGAACTCGACGGCGGCTATCAGTTCGGCCTTCGCGTCCCCGGCGTCCGAACGGTCTACCGCATTACGGAGCGGCCGAACGACTCGCTTTCGAGTATCGCCGAGAAGTTCGGAACGTCCGACGAGTAGTCGTCTGTGGCCACCGTCGAGCACGCTCGGTCCGACAGAGATACACGCCGCTTTTAGGCCGTGATTCCCCTAGTCGGGATATGAGCAAGGTAGCGGAGTATCTCGCTGGCGAACGTCTCGACGACGTGGCGCTGTTTCTGACACACGAGTATCTCGACAGTGAAGGCAAACTCCCCAATATGGGCGAGGAAGTCGAAAACGGCTACATCCTCGTCGTCCCTGGCGACGACGGACGCCGCGCGTTCGCCGCGGGGACCGGCATGGACGCGATGCAGTTCGCCAAGACTGCGATGGACAACGACGGCGACATCGACCACGACCTGAGCGGCGGTGTCTGCCCCGACGCAGCACCCGACGAGAACCACGAGACGAAGTTCATCTTCTCGTTCGCAGAGGCACAAAACGAAGAGGTCGGCGGCATCTACGAGGAGGGCGAGGTCATCCACGCCTACGCGAAGTGTACCTGCGGGACGGCCTACTCCGACCGCTGGGTCGTCGACGACGAGTAGCGATTCGGGTAGACGGACGCGACGAGTTTCGTCGGCTACCGTTCCGTCTCGATATCTTCGTCTTCTTCGGGCATCTCGGCGACGCGTTCGAACGCGTTGAGGATGACCCGCTTCGTCGTCGCACCCTGCGTCGTCCAGTGGTGTGCGTAGTCGAGCATGTCGTCGTAGATGTCGGGCTTGCACCCGGCGGCCTTCGGATGCCCACCGCCGTTGACGAGGCCGGCGACTTCGTGACAGCGTTCGAAGTCGTCGGACCCACGGATGCTCGCGCTCCCGGCGGGTTTGACGACGACTGCGGCGTCGGCCCCAGCTTCACGGAGTGCGTCGGCGACTTCGTTCTGTGAGCATCGGCCGTAGGTGATGCCGACGGTCCAGTCACCCACCGTCTTCATCTCTGCGCGGTCGATGGCCGCCTCGATGAGATTCTCCTTCTCGATTCGACGCTGTGCGATGTACTCCTCGACGACCGGCGGTAGGTCGGCACCGTAGGTACCGACGATGGCGACGTACTCCTCTTTCGAGGTCCAGTAGGCGTAATCTGCGAGGTCCTGACTGCGCTCGTCTTCGTTCAACCACAGGTCGTGGTCGCGGGTGACCGCGGCGAGGTCCACGAACCGGTCGTGGAAGTCGTAGTCGAGTTCGCGAAGCGTCACGTCGGTCGAACACTCTTCGTCGGATTCGCCGACGACGAGGTCAACACCCGCATCGCGAACCTGTTTTTCGACCTCGGGTTTCCACTGGTGGTGGTCGTACCAGTGAATCTCGCCGGCGACTTCGGTGAGGGCCTTCAGTTCCTCTTCGACGTACTCGAACTTGTCCGGACAGAGGTCACAGACGAACACCTCGATTCCCTCGGGAGCGTACTCCGCGACGCGAAGCAAGTCGTCTTCGAGCGAATACGGACTCGACCCGACGAGTGCGACCGGAGATTTGGGCCGTTCTTCTTCTTCGTCGGGTTCGAGGGCGACGTCTTCGTCGTCTTCGTCGTCTTCGTCGTCTTCGTCGTCCTCACTGAGTCGCTCTTCGAGTCGCTCTTCGAAGTCTGCGACGTCGAGGGCTGCGCCGTACGCCTCGCGTACGAGTGCGACACACCCCAGGCCGTCGGCGTCGGTGTCGGTGACGACGGCAACCGTCGCGTCTTCGAGTTTCTCCTCGGCGCGTTCTTCGGCACGGGATTCGTCGAGCGAGTCGGGGTAGAAAAAGCCTGCTCCCGGCAGGACAGATTTGCGAGGGAGCGAGAGTCGAGAACTGTCGATAAGCTCGTCTTCCATATCTTCGGGTCGGACGCGACGGGGAAAACTCCTCCCGATTGTCTCTGTGAGCGACCGACCCGGGTTTCCGGTCGCTCAGTCGCCCGCGTCCGCCGGGCCTTCGAGGAGCGAATCGACCGACCCCTCTTCGAGTTGCCGGACCGTCAACACCGGTACCGGGCAGGTTCGGACGACGCGCTCGGCGACGCTCCCGATGAGGAAGCGGTTCTCGCCGTGGCGGCCACGCGTTCCCATCGCCACGAGGTCACAGTCGACTTCGCGGGCGTAGTTCGAAATCTCGGCCGCAGGTCGGCCTTCGCGAACCGCGAAGGTCACCTCTCGGCCCGTCTCGGACTGTACGTCCGCCAACGCCTCTTCACCGCGCTCGTGGAGCGCATCGCGCATCTCGTCGCGGAGTCGTTCCGGTGCCGTCTCTACGTCGCCAGCGTCTACGACGTACAGCGCGTGGACCGTCGCGTCGAAGCGGTCGGCGAGGTCGACGGCGACGCGAACCCCCCGGCGAACGCTCGCCGAACCGTCGGTAGCGATGACGATGGTGTCGAACATATCCTCGGATTCTGCGTGCGAGGTGATAAAACCCGTCCGGGCGTCGGGATGCCGCGCGGTGGAGTGACTTTTTTGTCGCCCCCCGACGCAGGTTGAGTTATGCCATCGCGCCCGCTCTCTATCGACCTCGTCCTCGTGCCGGTAGACCAAAGCGAGGAAGCGACGCGTGCAGCGAGATACGCCGTCGCTATCGCGGCGAAATACGACGCCGCAGTCCACGCTGTGCACGTCCTGGGCGAGGACGTCGTCCGTGCTATAGAGCAGGGCGTCGTCGACCAGGATGCCGTCGCCGAAGACAGCAAAGCCGTGACCAACACGGTCACCGACATCGCTCACGAGGCGGACGTCCCGATTACGACGTCCGTCGCCTACGGATTCTCGCCGACGAGTAAACTCCGTCACCCCGGGAGTGTCGTCCTCGACACGGCCGAAGAATTAGACGTGGACTTCGTGGTCGTGCCGCGCGAACCCGTCTCGGGTGACCCCGGGGAAGTGCTCGCGAAAGCCGCCGAGTACGTCCTGTTGTACGCCAGTCAACCCGTCCTCTCTGCCTGACGACTGCGCCTAGTCGTCCGGTTCGTTGAGGCGGATGGTCATCTCTAACTCGAAGCTCTCGGTGTCGCTCGTCTCGAAACCGACGTTCTGATAGAGGTTGACCGCGGCGCGATTCCATCGCTCGACAGTCAACCACACTTTTTCGACGCCCGACTCGCGTCCGTGACCGAGCAGCGCTTTGATGAGTCGCGTCCCGATTCCCGAGCGCTGGTAGGTCTGGTGGACGAAGATTGCGAGTTCGTACGCGTCGCCATCGGGGACGAGCGTCGCGTGTCCCGCCACCTCGTCGCCGTCCCACGCGACGACGTTCAGACAGTCGTCGTCGAGGATGTTGTCTAACCAGTCGCGGATTCGGTCTTCTCGCCCCGGGGGGATACCCTGCGCCCGGTCTGCCGGGTCGAACGAGTCGTACATCTCGACCAGTGCTTCCATCTCTTCGTCCGACCCCTCGTAGGGCCGCACCTCGATGGTTCGGTCCTCCTTGTCGGTGAACGACAGCGGGGGCGCGTCGTAGGGGTCTGCGACGGCGTCGGAGTAGCTTCGGGTACTCATCGTACTAGCGTCACGGTTACGTGGGAGTTGAGGAGGACGAACTCCGCGATGCTCCCGATTTGAATCTTCCCCATCGGACTCGTCTCGCCGCCACCCAACACTATCTGGTCGAATCCGTTGTTCTCTGCGAGGTCGACGAGAACACTTCCGGGGTCACCTTCGAGATGCTGGACCTCGACGTCGATGCCGTGGTCGTCGAGGACGTCCGTGACCTTCGCTTCGATGTCGTCCCGAGAGCGTTCGACAGACGGATTCTCGACGATGGCGATGGTGAGGTCGTCGCCCGCGTTCACTGTTCGTTCGACCGTCTTTTCGAGCGCCCGGATGGAATCGTCGCTGCCGCCGATTCCGAGCAGTACCTTCATGATTCCCACTCTCGCGGGGGCGATAGAAAACCCTTACCCGGACTTGGGGGTGTCAGCCGTGGTTCGGGTGTGGTCCCGCTGTCGCGGAACGTTTTTCGGCACTGCCCCGGTAGCCCGCGGTATGACAGACGAGCACGACGAGGGTCCCACGAGCGAGGGGGAGTGGGAAGACGTCGGGGGAGTGAGTGAAACCGACGGGCCCAACGAAGACTCGGCCGACATCGAAGCGGATGGCGACGTCGAAACGACGGACGCCGACACGACTGACCATGTGGGAGTCGAACCCACCGACGCCAACGAAGGAGACGACACCGCCGCGGAACCGGACGACAGCGACTCGGAATCGGACGATACCGACAGCGACGCAGAATCGGAGGACACCGCCGCGGAACCGGACGACAGCGAAATCGACGCAGAACCGGGCGTTCCGGAAGACGTCCAGAAGTACGCCCGCTTCAAGAAAGTCGACGGCGCGCAGTACGACCGGGTCAACGACTTCCTCCGGGACCGAACCTACGTGACGGCCCGCGAGTGGGCTATCGCTCGCCTCTGTGCCGACTTCCGCACCGAGACGGGTGTCGAGATGACCAAAATCGGTGAGAACCTCCCCGAACTCGTCCCCTTCATGACCGACACGTACTCGCCGCAGGCGGTCAATCAGGCCCGCTCTGCGTTCCGCGACAAGGTACGCAAGTCGGGCGCGACGTTCCTCTACGGCGCGATGTCTGGTTTCTTCACGGCCGAGGAACTCGACGAGATGATGTACGAAGTCACCGAAATCGCGAAGTTCCTCCTCGAAGTCGAGGGCGTGGACCTCTCGGTGGAAGAGGAACTCGAAGCAGAAGAGCGCATCTCCAGCGTCATGCGCGAAGTTCGCGAAGCGAGTACCGAACTTCGGAACGAAGAACTCTCAGACGACGACTGAGGGGAACGCTCGGCCGAGCGTTACGGAAACAGCGGGTCGGGGTCTGCCTGTACGAGTTCGACGCGCTGGTCGGCCTCGACGGGCCGGACGTAGAGTCGCAGTTCGTTCTGTTCTCGGGCTTTCTTGGCCATCACGTCCACTTTGTCGATGCCGTAGTAGAGTGGGACGACCACCGCTCTGCCTTCCTCGGCGGCCTGGACGACGGAGACGGCGAAGACGGTTCCTCCTTCACGAGCGCGGTAGACGTCGTACCTGTCGAACGCGGCGTCTTCGACCCACGCCGAGAGCGTCTCGAACTCGCTACCGGGGACGAGGATGTCGAATCCGACGCGGTCGGTCGCATCCGGAAGGTTCGCCGGCGGCAGCACCGTCACGTCACCGGGGTGGAGCACGAGCGTCTCCCACCCCTCGGACTCGTACTCTGCGGCCGTCGCCTCGGCGTCTTCGACGACTGTCTCCCAGAACTCCAGTACGCCTTCGAGTGCGTGTGGGTCCCCCGCGTTCGGTCCGCGACTTCGAGGCGGCGTCTGCTCGTCGGTCATGTGTGTCGTTGTCTCGGTGGGTCCGACGGGAAAAGGATTCGCTTGTCCGACTCCCGAAGTGACGGAAAACCTATGCCATTTCTCTCCGAGTGCTGGACACATGCGCTGGTCCCTCCGCGCGATTCTCGGGTCGCTCCAACTTCCTGTCGCAGGAGTCGGGGTGGTGGTCCTCGCGCTCGCTTCGTGGAACCTCTACACACTCCCGCCGTCACCGCCCGGAAGTGACGGGTTCGTCGAAGGACTCGCCGTGTTCTTCCTCTTCGTCGGTATCGTCGTCGGGTTCGTGCTCCTCGTTCTCGGCCTCCTCATCCCGCCGGGACCGGGGTACGGAATTCACTTCACTCGCCGGCAACGGTGGTTGTTCGCGTACGCACTCGTCGGGCCCATCGCTGGCCTCCTCGGGACGGTGTCGCTCGCGTTCTTGACGACTGGCCCGTGGGTGACGACACTGGTCGCCGTGGCCGTCGGTACGGCACCGCTGGCGGTACTGGTTGGAATCGGGTGGCGGGCCGGACAGGTGGCCTTCGAGCGGTACGGAGAACAGGCCTAAGTCGCCCGATTACGTCCGGACGTTCTCGCCCGCGACGTCACCGAACGACTCGCCGTCCCAGACCATCTCGCCACGAAGCATCGTCCACTCGGGGAAGACGCCGGTGAACCCTTCGAACGGCGTCCACCCGCACTTCGAGTGGAGGTCGTCACCACGAATCTCGCGGGCGGCGTCGAGGTTGTAGAGCGCGAAGTCGGCATCTGCACCTTCTTCGATGCGTCCCTTCTGCGGCAGGTCGAAGATGTCTGCCGGGTTCGCGGCGACCACGTCGCGGACGCGTTCGAGCGACAGGTCGCCGTCGACGACTGCACCGAGGAGGAGCGGAACCATCGTCTCGACGCCGGGGACACCACTCGGCGCGTCGAGAAGCGACTGGTCTTTCTCGTCTGTCGTATGCGGTGCGTGGTCAGTTGCGACCACGTCGATTCGGCCGTCTGCGAGGCGTTCGAACATGGCTTCACGGCGTTCTTCGGAGCGAAGTGGCGGGTTCATCCGGCCGTAGGTTCCGAGGTCCGAGAGGTCGTCTCGTGAGAGGAACAGGTGGTGCGGCGTCACCTCACAGGTCGCTCCGCCGTCGCGGGCGGCATCGACGCCTTCGGGTGTGCTCGTGTGGGCGATGTGAATCTGCGCGCCCGTCTCGCCGCCGACAGAGACGGCGCGTTCGACGGCAACCGCTTCGGCCTCCGCGGCGCGGTAGGCGCTCCACGCGTCGGCGTCGGCGTCGTGGCCGATGCCACCGAGGTCACCCTCGATAGCCGAGTCGTCGAACAGGTCGGCGTCTTCGGCGTGGACGGTGACGGGGACGCCCGCCTCACCGGCGCGTTCGGCCGCCGCCGCGAACAGGTCCGCGTCGATTCCCATGTCACCGGTCGAATCCGCGAGGAACACTTCGCCGAGGGCAAACAGCGGTCGGTCGAAGAGACTCTCCGGGTCCCAGTCGGGCGTGACGCCGCCGTTGATTCCGTAGTCGATACACGACGCCGCGGCTCGGTCGGCCTTCGCGTCGAACCCTGCACCACTCGTCGTCGTCGGGTTCGTGTTGGGTTGGTCGACGACTGTCGTCACGCCGCCTGCGGCGGCGCTCTGAGAGCCGGTTTCCCACGTCTCTTTGTGTTCGAATCCGGGTTCGCGGAAGTGGACGTGCACGTCGATTGCGCCCGGCAGAAGGAGTTTTTCGTCGGCGTCGATGGTGGTTTCGTCGTCGGTCGGGTCGAGGTCACCGACCGCGTCGATACGTCCGTCTTCGACGCGGACGTCCACCACGCGCCCGTCGGCCAGCGTCGCGTTCGCGATTCGCATAGCGTGGGATGCCACGCGCCGACTCCTAAGTGCGGCGGTTCGACCGCTCTCGGCCGCTACTGTTTCGTGAGTGCCGCCAGCCACGTGTTCGCGTCGTCGTCGGAGTCTGGATGACCGTAACTCGATTCGGCGACATCCCACGGCGTCCCAATCGTCGCCGCCCGGAGTCGGTCGAGGCTGAACAGTCTGAACACCAGCGTTCTCCCGACTGCTCCGTCGTACTCACAGTGGAAGACGCGGTACGCCATCCCCGGTGTCGGGTCCTCACGGTAGGCGAAGATGTCTTTCGTCCGCTCCAGTTCGGGTGCGTACCCGTGGAGGACGACGCTCGCGTCCGCCGTGGTGACGTACGCGAGGTCACCGAGAAACGTTCTGAGGCCGTCCATCGACCCCGCGAGTTGGACCTGTGTGCCGAGGGCGAACGCCGACCGAAACCGGTCGCGTTCGAAATGCTCGCGCAACGAGAACATATCTGCACGACGGGCGTCGCGAACCCCGCGGTCACGCATCGTCTCGACGAGGGAGTCGCTGACTTCGATTGCGACCGTCTCGAACTGGTCTTGAAAGTAGAGGCTATCCCGTCCGACTCCCGCCCCCATGTCGAGTACCGGCCCGTCTATCCACGATTCGAACCACTCGTCGCGCTGGTACTCGCCGAAGTACCACTCCTCGATAGCGTGCTCGCGCGTCTCGTCGCCGTCGCGGTCGATGAGCGGTTCGTCCCGTTCGCCGAGATAGTGGTCGCGGATGGCGCGACCGAAAGGGTCGGAGGGCATCACCTGTGTTATCACACTGCAAATGTAATAAATTTGTAATGATAATGTGTCGCATTCACAGGGACGTCTCGGGGACGGGAGCGACGTCCGAGTGCCTCACGTCACGTCACGTCACGTCTCGTCACTCGCGTCTTCGATTCGCGTCGTCGCGTCACCCACGAAGACGGATTCGAGTGCCTCGCAGACGGCGTCCGAATCGCCCGGTCCACCGGCGGTGTCGACACTCCCGACCGAGTCGGGGTCGAACGGCACGTCGAGCGCCTCGTAGATGGGGGTGAGGACGTCCGCGATTTCCTCGCGGTCGGTGACGACGACGACGCCCGAGACGAGCGCAGACGACTGTCGGATGCGCTGGGCGAGGCCGCAGAGTTTCCCACCGGCCTGCACCGAGTGGTCGCCGGGGCAAAACGAGTTGGGCGGTTCGCCGCGCCGCGCGGGGACGCCCAACGACCGGATGGCCCGGACGACGGCAGTCGTGGCGGCCTCGTATCGTTCGTCGAGGCCGGTGCGGGCGTCGTCGAGGGGGACTGCGTGAGCGAACGCGACGGTGGTTCCGGTGTAGGCGACGGCCCGACCACCGACGGAGCGTTCGAGTGCGGGGAAGCCACGAGATTCGGCAGCGGCGACGGCGTCGTCGTAGTGACTCGCTCGTGTGTCGCGTCGACCGAACGCAATCTGTCGGTGTGGCGTCCACGCACGGAAGGCGGGTTCACCCGTCTCGCCCGTCTCTTGGAGCATCGCCGCTGTGACCGCTCGGTCGGCCTCTCTGTCCGCTTTCCGACCCCGGATGACGCGCATGCACGACAGAAATACCCCGACGTACCTAAGAACATCCGTCCCGTCCCGACGACCATGCTGAGGCTTCCGCGGTCGGTTCTCGCGCCGTTCGAGCGGTTCTCACTCTACAATTCGCCGTATCCTGCCCACGATAGCGGGTGTGCTATCGACCTCTACGTCGACGCCGACGACTCGCTCGCTCGCTCGCCAGTCTCCGGCGTCGTCCGCGAGACGCGAACCGTCCGAGCCCCCGACAAACCGTACGCCCACGACGAGGAGTACCTCGTCCTCGTCGACGTCGACGCCCACGCGACTGGACTCCTGTGGACTGGCGATTCCGAGTCCGACCCACGCGACGGCCTCGTCGCCCGGATTCTCCACGTCGACCCAGACGTCGAGGCAGGCGACGCCGTGGCACTCGGGGACCCACTCGGCCGACTCGTCAGGTCTGGGTTCTTCGCGCCGTGGGTCACGAACCACGTTCACCTCGGGTTTCGTGCGGCGACGGCGAACCACCACCGCGCTCGCGGGTCGCTCCCACTTTCTGTCGACGTGCCCGTCTCGCCACTCGACTGGGATGGCCGCGGAACGGTCGTCGACGTGGGCGAGACGTACGTCGTCCTCGACAGACCGACCCGCGACGGCCACGCCGACACTGAGGCGTTCGTCGGCCTCGGAAGCGACGAGGGAGTCGTCTTGGACGGCGGACTCGCTCACTACGCGTTCGGCGGGACGCTCTCACCGACTGCGGACGACCAACCACTCTCACTTCTCGGCGCGACACTCGGCCGGACGACTGGCCGGGACGTTCCGTGGGCGGACTTCGACGTGTTCGCCAACGGCGAGCGCGTGACAGGACTGTCGCTGTTTGCCGCGCGGGGGTCGTTCGGGACGAAAGTCGTCTCGCCAGACCACGACTTCGCCGTCGGCGACGACGTGGTGGTGTCGATTCGACCGAGTGACGACCCGATTCGACTCGGTTGACCGAAAGCTATCGGCCGTATTACAGAATTGCCCCGTCTCGTCTCGAACGACGTGTGCTCGCCCCGCGATTTGGCATTCAAATGACGTGAATCGCCGACCGAGTTCGTACTTAAACGGCTTGATAAGAAAAGGAACGTTCTCCGGAAATAATATGTCGCTTTTCCCCTTACATACCTGCGTTCGTGAGACACAGTACGTTGCCTCGAAGAGAGGTGTGGGATATCCACAATATCGACAGCTGTCGGCACGATGCCTGACGAGGGAACCGGTACCGGATACGAAGTCGAACTTTTGTGTCCACTCGACCGGTCGTATCTCGGCACGGCGTTAGAAGATTCGGACCTCGAGGTGCTGTTCGTCCCGGGCGTCCCAGTCTCGGGTAACCCCGTCCCCTACTTCACCGTACAGGGGTCGGACGTCGACGCTGTCGACACCCTCCTCGAAGAGCACGCCCGGGTCGAACAGTACGAACTCGTCGCCAGCAGTCCGGAACAGTGCCTGTACCGTTGTCAGTGGGAGATAGAAGACGACGGTATCATCGAGACGATTCGGACGTGTGACGGTATCGTCCAGCGAATGGCGGGCACGAGTGACGGGTGGATTCTCTCGGTGTTCTTCCCGAGCAACGAACACGCCGCACAGTTCCACGACGCGTGTCTCGACAGGCGTATCGGTATCGACGTTCGCCGTGTCGAACGCTCCCGCCTCGACGAACGCCAACTCCCCGACTACGGCCTCTCGGAGAAACAACGGCGCGCACTCCAACTCGCGTTCGAACGTGGCTACTTCGAGACACCCAAGGAGGCGTCGCTCGCCGACGTTGCGGACGAAATCGGCATCTCCGAACAGGCACTGTCACAGCGACTCCGTCGTGGACTCAACGGATTGGTCGAGACGGTTATCGACGACGCCGACCCGTAGTACCGAACGTCGAAGACGCCGGGGTGCTCCGGGTGCGGCGAGTAATGGCGTGTGTCAGTAATGGGAGTGCTCCAGGAGACGGTTTCCGAACCTCCTCCCGGCAGAATCGCCCATCGTGGTGCCCCTGACATCGTATTATTCCACACATATGAAATATATTTGTCCCTTGTTCGAACAATCCGTTTTTACTCACGCGCGGTGCCGGTACTCGAACTGCGGAGTCTCGAACCTCCCGAAATCCGGCGTCTGGAAGGCGTTACGCCGCGTCGAAGTAGTCGAGATACTGGTCGACGAACGTGACGACGTCTTCGTAGGCCGGTGGGGTCCCGTTCCGGACGAAGTATCCCGCGACGGCGTTCCCGACGACGAGTGATTCCGCCCGTCCGACGTCGAGGACGTGTCCGAGGGCGAGGCCAGCGTTGAAGTGGTCGCCGGAACTCGTCGTGAGCACTGGGTCGTCGGTTCGGGGGACGCCGACGGATTCGGTCCCCTCGTCGTCGGCGAGATACGCGCCGTCGATTCCGTGGCCGACGAATCGGGTGACACCGAGGTGGTCGAACGCCGCACGCGACTCGCGTTCGAACGTGTCTTCTTCCCCATCGGCGAGTTGTGCGAGATACCGCGTCTCGTACCGGTTCGCAGAGACGACGACGTCCACCACGTCGTCCAGTGCCGACACCTGTGTGATACCCTCCGCGACGACGTCCGGTTCGCGTTTTCGGAGGTCACCGGGGTCCAACAGGAGTGTCTCCGGTGGGTCCGAGAGCGTCGGCCAGAGGACTTCACGGACCCCGCGGGCGACGTCCGGAAGCGCTGGCATCTCCGACCAGTAGCCCATGCCGAACAGTTCGGTTCCGTCGACGAGTTCGGCCAATCTCTCGACTCCGACCTGCGACTCGATGTCGGCCCAGTCGACGGTCATCAGCGCGCCGATTTCGGTGAGCATCAGTTTCCCGTCACCGAACTCGACGGCGTCGGTGTACCCCGGCGACCCGAGCGTCTCCAGCGGGAAGTCACCGAACTCCTCGACGAACGGGTCTTCCGGTGGGTCACCGAGACACCCGACGATTGCGGGGTCGAAGCCCATCTCACCGAACGCCCGAGCGAGGTGACTCGTGTGACCGCCGGTGCGGACGCCGTCTTCTATCCACTCGAAGGAGAGGGAACTCTCGGCTTCCACCGACGCGTTCACGCGGTCCGAAAACTCCGCCAGCGTCGAGACACGCTCGTACTCGTCTGCGGACTGGCGCTCGGAGACGAACTCCCGCACACGGTCGATGTATCCGTCGAAACCGAACACGACGCGTCCGCCATCGACTGTCGGCGGGAGGGCGTCGCGACAGGACTCGACCGCCTGTCTCGTCGCTTCGTCTGGTCGGTTCATACCTCGGAGTTGGCAACGCCCCGAATTAGGTTTTTACTCTGCCGGCGACGTTCACGCGGGTCACGAGTCCGACTGCGTCGTAATCTCGAATCGTGCGCCACCGCCGGCAGCGTCGGAAAACCAGACGCTCCATCCGTGAGCGTTGACGACGCTCTGGACCACGCTGAGGCCGAATCCCGTCCCGTCCTCACTCGTCGTGTACCCCGCTTCGAAGATTCTCGGTCGGTCGTCGGGTGACACTCCCGGGCCGTCGTCTTCGACGAAGAACCCGTCTCGGTCTTCGAGTGGGCCGATTCGGACCGTCACGTCGTCGCCGCCGTGTCGAATTGCGTTGGACACGAGATTTTCGAGGAGTTGCTGGAGGCGACCACTGTGGGCGACGACTCGCGTGTCGCCGTCGACTTCGAGCGTCGCGCCCGGCGCGTCTGCCGCGGCAGTCTTCCAGGCGCTCGTCGCGACTGATTCGAGCGATAGTTGCTCGACGTCGTCGACTGTCTGGCCGTCTCGCGCCAACGCCAGCACGTCCTGGATGATGGCGTTCATTCGGTCGTGGGCACGGGCGACCCGTTCGAGTTCGTCGGAGTCGTGGTTCTCGCGGGCGAGTTCGAGATACCCGGACGCGACGTTGAGCGGGTTCTGTAAGTCGTGGGAGACGGCCGACGCGAACGAGTCGAGTTGTTCGTTCTGCCGCGCGAGTTCGGCCTCACGCTGTCGAAGCAGTTGCTCGCGTTCGACCCGTTCGAGTGCGGCACGCGCGTTCGACGCGAGCACTTTGGCGAGCGCTACACGCTGGTCTGCCAACACCCCCTCGGAGAGTGCTCCGACGAAGAAGACGCCGTAGTCGGGTATCGGGACTATCAGTTCTTCGACGATATCGGTCCCCGGGTTGTACCGCCGTGAGTCGGATTCGTCGCCGCTGTAGAGGCGTATCCGGTTCGATTCGAACACCTCCCACGAGAGGCCAGTTCCGCGCGGCAACGTCGGTATCTCACCGAACACGCCTTCGGCCTGCTCTGTGAACGCCGTCGGGACGAGCGCGTCGAGCGTCTCGTCGTAGAGGAGGACCCCACACAGGTCGTAATCGAGCACCTCGACGGCGGCGTCACAGACTACTTCTGCTGCTGCTTCCTCACTCGTCGCGGCGCTCAACCGCCGAGTCGACGCGTGGAGGGCGTTGAGTCGCTCTTCGTACTGCTTTCGTTCGGTCACGTCCGACGAGAGGCCGACAGCGCCGGTGACGGTGCCGTCGTCGTCGACGATGGGTGTGACGTCGAAGCCGATGACTTGCTCGCCCGTGGGGAACGACACCGTCAGTTCGAATCGCGCACCGTCGGTCTCACCGTCGAAGATGCCTTCGAGCACGCTCTCGATTCGTGCGTACTGCTCGTCGTCGAGCGGGCCGTGGTCACGCGTCACCGAGAGGTGTTCGCCGACGAGTTCGTCACGAGAGAGCGAGAGTCGCTCTGCCGCCACCTCGTTGATGTACTGGATGTCGAACTCGTCGTCGACGACGTGGGCACCCTGTTGGATGGACTCGACCAGCGTCTCGTAGCGCTGGAGGTGGTTTTCGTAGGTCCGCTGTTCGGTGATGTCCCGCATCGTGACGAGAACGCCGTACCCGCCGTGGTACTCGATGTCCTGGACGTTGGCCGAACACACGTGTGTGTCGCCGTCCGCGTCGACGACGCGAACGTCGTAACTCTCGGGGGCGTCTTCGCCACGACGTCTGGATTCGGATATCTCGTCGACTGTCGCTCTGTCGTCGGGGTGGATGATGTCCAGCACCGACTTCCCGGCGAGTTCGTCGTCAGAGCACCCGGTCAGCTCGGTCAGGCGGTGGTTCCAGAACTGAAAGTCGCCGTCCTGTGCGACGAAGATGGCATCGTGACTCTGTTCGACGATTGTCCGGTAGAGTGAGTCGCTCTCTCTGCCGGACGCCGCCCACTGAGAGAATTCGATTGCACGCTCGATACGTGCGGCGAGTGCATCCGCCTCGTCGGTCACGCTCGCTCTGTCGATTCCGATTGCACCCCCGTCGACGACTGCAGGCGTCGTGTAGTCGTCGTCCACGAGGAGGTAGACGGGCGCGGGTCCGACGTGGTCACGGAGACGCGAGACGAGTTCGCTGTCCGTCGCCGTCACCGTGTCGGCGTCGACGACGACGCTCGTGACTTCCCCGTCGAGCGCGTCGAACGTAGAGAGGCCGTCTGTGACCACCTCGACTGTGAACCCGCGCCGTTCGAGCGAATCGGCGAGGGCCGAGGTGGCCTCACCGACGAGAAAGACGCGGGAATCGCTCATACACCTACGAACCTCGGGGCCGATTAAATATCTCACGCCAGTCCGCTCGGAGACAGATGCCGGTGAGATGCGGACCGTCGGTTACATGCCGTCTGGCACACTCGGTCGAGATATGACCGACGAGTTCCCTGCCGAGGCCGCGGCTATCGTCCAGCGGCACATCGAGGAGGAACACGGCTATCTCTCGTGGCTCAACACCCGCGTCGACGCCATCGAACGCGGCCGACTCGTGATGACCATCCCGTACGACGAGAAACTCACGAACACGGTTTCACCGCCGACGATTCACGGCGGTATCGCGGCGACGCTCATCGACACTGCGGGTGGTATCGCCCTCCGAACCATGCTCGACGACCCGCTTACCGGCGGCGTCGCCACCATCAACCTCAACGTGAACTACCTCCGCCGTGCGTCGGGCGACCTGACCGCCGTCGCCGAGGTCATCCGCGCGGGTGGGAGTGTCGGTGTCAGCACGATTACCGTCGTCAGCACCAACCCGGAAGACGACGCAGACGTGGCGAGACGACAGTCGCCGTCGACCGACTGGGACGACGCCGTCGCGACTGGACAGGGAGCGTACCGTCTCTTCCGAGAGTAATTCGACGAACTGTCGTGTTGGCCCGCTCACTCGAACTCGATTGCATCGAGCGTCGTCGTCTCTCCGAACAACCAGTCTGCGTGGTCGACGGCGTACTCCTTGTGTGCCGGTTCGATGAAGCCGAGTGCGTCAGTGACGATGACGGGTCGATAATCTCTGAGGCCAGCACTGCCAGCGGTGTGGAGGACACAGACGTTTGCGAGCGTCCCGCAGATGAGCAGGTCGTCGATACCGTGTGCGTCGAGCCAGCCGTCTAACTGCGTCTGGTAGAACGCGTCGTAGGTGTGTTTCTCGACGACGAGGTCCTCCTCGCGCACGTCGAGTTCGGCGTGTAATTCGGCGTCCCACGTCCCCTCGACGACGTGTTCACCCCAGCGCTCGAACTCGTCGTAGTAGTGGGCGTCCTCGAACTGGTCTGGCGGGTGAACGTCTCGCGTGTAGACGACCTGTGCGCCGGCGTCGCGGGCGGCCGAGACGAGGTCGGTGACGGCGTCGATGGCCGTCTCACTCGGCGGAGCAAACAGGCTCCCGTCCGGGTGACAAAATCCGTTCTGCATGTCGACGGCGACGACGGCCGTTCGTGTCGGGTCGAACCTCATACGTCACCGTAGCGTCGGAGCGACCAAAACAGTACGTGGGGCGACGACGCCGACCGGCGCGGATGCTGTCGGTTTCGGTGAACGAATCGGATAAGGTACTTCCCTCCTGACGATAAGAGTACAGTATGCGAACGACTGGCTTGCGCGCCATCTTTGTTGCTTCTCTCTTGCTTCTTGCCGGGTGTGCCGCCCCGACGGCGACGCCCGGCGCAGCGGGGAGCGACACCACCGCCCCCACGACACCGGACCCCGACCGAGACGGATTCGCCGACCCTGAGACAGACGTCCTCGGATGGGAAGACGGCTACTGGTACGACGAACCGATTGCCGTCGACCAGTCCGACGGCCTGAACGACTCCGAACTCGAAGCCTACGTCGCTCGAGGGATGGCCCGCGTCGAGCACATCCGGGAACTCGAATTCGAGCAGTCGGTCCCCGTAAACGTCATCTCCCGTGAGGAGTACCGAAGCGGCAACGCCAACCGGTCTGGTGACTCCAACTCCGAGTTCAATCGCTGGAACGACCAGGTGTGGGAGGCACTCTTCATCACCGGTGAGTCGGAGGGCAGTGCAGACGCCATCTCCGAGACGACTGGCAGCGCCGTCCTCGGATTCTACTCGCCGAGCGACGACGAAATCAAAATCGTCACCGACTCGGCCGACACGCCGACGATAGACAACGCGACGCTGGTCCACGAACTCGTCCACGGACTTCAGGACCAGCACTTCGACCTGACCGACGAGCGATACCGCGGTCAGACGCAGGACGGTGACCTCGCGATAGACGGCGTCGTCGAAGGCGACGCGAAACTGGTCGAACTCATGTACGCAGAACGGTGTGAATCCGGCGCGTGGGACTGCGTGCGCACGCCCGAAGCGAGTGGCGGGAGTGGTGGGTCGAGCGGCCCCGGACCGAACCTCGGTATCCTCCTCACCATCTTCCAACCGTACTCTGACGGCCCCGTCTACATGAACGCGATATACGAAGACGGCGGGTGGGACGCGGTCAACGACGCGCTCCGCAACCCGCCGGTGTCGTCCGAACAGACCATCCACGTCACCGACGAGGAACCGGTCCCCATCGCGTTCGAAGACCAGGGGACGAACGGGTGGACGACCTTCCCCGAACAGGGCGTCGAAGGCTCTGACACCGTCGGTGAGGCGTCTATCTACTCCATGTTCTGGTATCAGGCCCGCGTGTCTGGCGCCGAGACGGTCCGCCCACAGTCCATCGTCGAGACGAACGCGAAGTACGACACGTACAACTACGACGCTGCTCCCTCCGACGGGTGGGGCAACGACCGACTGTTCCCCTACCGCAACGAGGCGAGCAGCGAAACCGAGTATGGCTACGTCTGGGTGACGCAGTGGGACTCCGACGGTGACGCCCGCGAGTTCGAAGACGCGTATCTGAACATCCTCGAAGCGAACGGCGCGACCCAACAGGCAGACGGCGTCTACGTCATCGAAGACGGGCAGTTCAACGACGCGTTCCGGGTCGTCAGGAGCGGTGACCGCGTCGTCGTCGTCAACGGGCCGGAACCTGCCGACGTCGACGAAATCCGGCCGAGTCTCGCGTCGTAACCGCTCCGGTCACCACCGCGCCGCCGGGACGTTTTTCTCTCTCCGCCGTCCGTATCCGCCCATGAATCGGTCCCGACTCGCCGCGGTTTTCTCTGCGTTCTTCCTCGTCGTCGCAGGGTGTGCCGCGCCCGTGGCCAACCCGAATGCGACCACGGACGCCGAGGACGACTGGTCGTGGCCCGAAGACCCCCCGACGGACCGACTGGGGTGGGAAAACGGCTACTGGTACAACGAGTCCATCGACGTCGACCAGTCCGACGGCCTGAACGCGAGCGAACGTGCGGCGTTCGTCAACCGCACGATGGCCCGCGTCGAAGTCATCCGGGAACTCGGATTCACCGACTCGGTTCCGGTCGAAGTCATCTCTCGTGCCGAGTACCGCAACCGGTCCCTGTTCGGCAACGACTCCGAAAACGAGTCCGAGACAGTCCACGCCGACTGGAACGACCAGGTCTGGGAGTCGATTCTGTTGGTCGGCGAAGACCGAACCATCGACGAGGTGTTCGACGAACTCTACGGCGGCGCAGTCCTCGGGTATTACTCGCCGTCTGAGGACCGCATCGTCCTCATCAGCGACGGTGACGACCCGGTGGTCGACCGGCAGACGCTCGCCCACGAACTAGTCCACGCCTTACAGGACCAGCAGTTCGGCCTCGACGACTCGCCACCGACACAGGACAGGCAACTCGCTCGGAACGGCCTCGTCGAGGGTGACGCTCGCTACGTGGACCGACTCTACGAGGAACGCTGTGGGGACGACTGGGAGTGTGTCGGCCGGCCGTCAGGGGCCGGGTCTTCCAGTGGGTCGTTCGACTATCCGGTCTTTTTGACCATCTACACACCGTACAGCGAGGGGCCGACGTTCGTCTCGTCTCTCCGCGAACGTGGCGGGTGGGGCGCAGTCGACGACGCCTACGCGTCGCCGCCGGTGTCCACAGAACAGATAATCCACCCCGAGACGTACCCCGACGAACGTCCGGTCGAGGTGACCATCGAAGACCGGTCGTCCGCCGAGTGGGTCCGGTACGACCACGACCCGGTGGGTGACACCGTCGGCGAAGCGTCCATCTTCGCCATGTTCTGGAAACACAGGGCCATCGACCAGACGGACCTCAACCGCAACACGGGGCGCTACTCGGCGTACAACTACTCGGCAGGCCCCTCCCGCGGGTGGGCCGGTGACCTCGTGGTTCCCTATCGCCCCGCGTCCGACGAGGAAGCGACGGCCAACCCGAACCGGCGGGCGTACGTCTGGCGAACCACGTGGGACACCGAAGCGGACGCGTCGAAGTTCGAGACGACCTACGTGAAGACGATGCTGCAACTCCGTCTCGGCGCGAAACGTGCCGCGCCGAACACCTACGTCATCGAAGACGGGCCGTTCGCAGACGCGTACCGCGTGACGCGACGGGGTGAGACGGTCACCATCGTAAACGCGCCGTCGGTCGACGAACTCGACGACGTCCACGCCGACTGACCGGTTGAAGAAAATTACTCTTCGACCGTCGGGACCGATTATGCACCTTTTTCATCGGGCGGGCGGAATCCACGGGCAATGACTGAGTTCGACATCGTCGGTCCCGAGGCCATCCGCGACGGCGTCGCGACCGACGCCTACTTCCAGCGGACCGAGGACACCCTCCGGCACGCGGGAAAGAACCCACACGTCGTCGCCGAGGTGACGGCAGACCAGTTCCCCGACGGGGAGTTCGAGGTGTTCGCCGGTGTGAAAGACGCGGCGGCGCTCCTCGAAGGCCACGACGTCGATGTCGATGCGATGTTCGAGGGCCAACTGTTCGACGGTGGTCCGGTGATGCGCATCGAGGGGAACTACCTCGAATTCGCCCGACTCGAAACCTCGCTTCTCGGCTTTCTCTCGCACGCCTCTGGCTGTGCGACTGCGGCGCTCGAAGCACGAATCGCCGCACCGGAGACACCGATTTTCTCGTTCGGCGCGCGTCACGTCCACCCGTCTATCGCCGCGATGGTCGAACGAAGCGCGCTCGTCGCTGGTCTCGACGGATTCTCCCACGTAGCCGCGGGAGAGATTCTCGGCAAGGAAGCGGCGGGGACGATGCCGCACGCACTTCTCATCGCCTTCGGCCGCGGCAATCAGGCCGAGGCCTTCCGCGCGTTCGACGAGGCGGTACCGGAAGACGTGCCGCGAGTCGCACTCTGTGACACCTACGGCGACGAAACCGAAGAAGTCCTCCGCGCCGTCGAGACGCTCGGCGACGACCTAGACAGCGTTCGCCTCGACACCACCTCCTCACGTCGCGGTAACTTCCGTCACATCGTCCGCGAAGTGCGCTGGGAACTCGACGCTCGCGGCCACGAGGACGTGGGTATCTTCGTCAGTGGTGGCCTCGGCCCCGCCGAACTCCGAGAACTCCGCGACGTGGTCGATGGGTTCGGCGTCGGCGGTTACATCTCGAACGCCAACCCGGTAGACTTCGCGCTCGACATCGTCGAAGTCGCCGGCGAACCGGCGGCCAAACGCGGGAAACTCTCCGGCGTCAAGGAAGTCTACAGAACGCCCGACGGTGGCCACCACGTCGGTCTGCGGGGGCGACCCGGTCCGACGGACGGCGATTCGTTGCTGAAGCCACTCATCCGCGACGGCGAACTCGTCCGCGAGTTCGACCTGGACGCGGCGACGCGGCGGACCAGCGAAGACGTCGAACGCGTCGGGCTCGACGACTAGCCGCGGTCCGCGACTTCTGTTCTTCTGTCGCCACGCTTTCGAGAGATTGGTCTCTCGCTTCCCGAATCCCGCGTAGAACGGACGTGGCCGAGGTTAGAGTGCTTCGACGCTGCCGCCGTCCTCTCGCTCGCGGAAGACTTGCCCCTCGAAGAGCGTAATCATCGTATCGTCGTCTTGCCACGCGAGCGGAGAGAGCCCGGACTTCCGACAGGCGTTCGTGAGGAACTCTTCTTTCGACCAGCCAAGCTCGAGTGGGAGCGTCGGATACATCCACCCGTGTGTGCCACCAGCGTCGATGGCGATGCCGTGTTTTCCGAGCTCCAAGTCTGCGACTGGGTCGTTAGTAAGCGTGTAACTGTTGACGATGCAGACTGAAATGTTGAGGCTCGGTAACTCCGGTGCTTCGATTTCCGTCTGACACGAGTCGCCGGACGACGCCTTGATGGCGGCGTCGACGATTGCGTGTCCAAGCTGGTCTTTCCCTCGATAGGCCCCTGCACAACCCCGGAGCCGGCCACGACCACGCGTCGATTTGATACGGACGAACGCCCCCGTTCGTGCGTAAAACGCGTCTCGCATACTGCCCGGTTGTTCTCGTTGCCCGTGAAGAACGTACGATTCGACCGATTCCCGCGCCAGTTCGACCGCCCGCGCCCCATCCTCGTAGGTGAGGTGTACGGTCTGCGCCTCGGACATACTACTATTCAAGGGCTCTGCTGACTTCAACGCTTCCCTCGATTGTTAATCAGTTGTTACGTCGATTAATTACCCCATAAAACGGCGGGTCGGGGACTTCTACCTCCCCCAATCGAACCGCTTATCCGGGGGACGGGACTAGAATAACTCGGCAGAGAGAGCCCAGTTCCCGTGCCCGTAGACGGGCATGAGGAAAGTCCCCCCACCGTCTGGACAGGTGACCGGGCGCAAGCCCGGAGTCGGAGACGGCTGGCTCTGGAACAGAAACGACACCCCTCGACCCGACCGATGAGGCGCGGTGGCGGCCACTGGTCGTCGCCGGTGTGACCGAGGCAACTCGGTCGCACGCGAACCGACCCGTAAGGGAAGGGAGATAACCCGCGAAGGGAAGACGGTCGAGAACGGATGGAACGGTGAATCCTCACCGGTGCAAGTCCGCGCCGTAAAGGTAGTCCGGACGGCGCGTCGGGTTCGCCCGTCGTGCCCTCGGGGTTCGCCCCGAGAAGGACGCGGACGCTTAGCCGAATGCTGGGACGAACAGAAGGGGGCTTACTCCTCTCAGCCGATTTCGAACCCCCGAGCGACGGCACTGTCCGTCGTCTCGCTCGCGGGAACGTCGCCCCGTGGACAAACATTCTTGCCGGTTCGACTCTCCGGTTCCTGTATGCGTGGTCTCGCTGTCGTCCTCGTCCTCCTCGTCACACTCGCGGGGTGTACCGCACCGGTCGTCCCCGGTGACGAACCAGCAGTCACGACTGTGACGGAGACGCCACCCACGGACACGCCCGCGACGACGACAGCACCGTCTTCGACGACCCAGGAGACGACGACACGAACCGACGACACGACGACGAGGCAGGAGACGACAGCAACGTCGCCGACACGAGCGCAGACGACGACGTACCCGCCCGCGTCGGGGTACGGCCCGTGGGGGTCTGACCCCGTCGTCGTCGCCGTCGAGGCACCAAACGACGGACGGGACTACGAGTCACTCGTCCGTGAGGCGACGGTGTTCTGGGAGCAGAACGACGCTCGGTATCTCGGCTACGAAGTCGAATACGCGGTGGACGCGGACGCTCGCAACCCGGACATGGTTCTCCGGTTTTCGGAGACGATTCCGGAGTGCAGCGGGCAGGCCGACGCCGCCGGGTGTGCGCCGTACATCACGGACAGACGCCAGATAGACCGCCCAGAGACGGTCTACGTCAAGACCGGATTCGGTGACGATTCGACCGTCGAAATCATCGAACACGAGTTGGGACACACGCTCGGTCTGGCCCACGGTGACGAACCGGAGTCGCTGATGAACGCGACGGGCATCCTCTACACGCTCCCGCGGACGAACGCCACGGAGAAGGCGTTCCCGTGGGACGACCCGAACTTCACAGTCTACGTCGACGACACCGAGGCGAACGACCCTGAGGGGGCACGTGACCAGATTCGACACGCTTTCGACTACTACGCCGAGGGCGCCCCGGGGATGCCCGACAACCTCACCTTCACGTACGTCGACGACCCCGAGGCGGCCGATATTCGCGTCTCCTTCGCCGAGGAGTCACCGTGCGGTGCGGGTGCTGCGTCGTGCGGGTCCGTCGGTGGGTACGACCCCGACGGCGACGGCGCGGTAGAGACGTACGACCGGGCTCGAATCGTCCTCGTGGACCTCGACACGGACGCCGTCGGTTGGCACGTCGGCTACTGGATGGCGGAATATCTCGGTGCCGAAGACGAGGCCGACAAACCCGAACCCTTCCGAGATGCGACGTACTCGGAGCAACGAAGCGAGTGGTGGACGTAGCCTCCTCGCGTTCGACATCCTCGCTTCGTCTCCGTCTCTGTCTCCGCCCCCGCCTTCGTCTCTCGTCCGACGTCGTCGGTGCCGCGAACGAGCGTCTCCACGTCCGGAGGCGGCGTGAGGCCTCGAATTGAAATACCGGCAGGGTGAACTATGTGACCGTGTCTCAGTCGAGGACTCGGTCTCCCCCGTTGACCGTCGTCTCGTGGTCGAGTGACGACAATGGGGGACTCGGTGACGTTCTCCACCACGACGCAACCGCGCTCGTCGGTGGAACCATCCTCGTCGCAGGCGTTCTCGTCGGCCTCGCCACCATCGGTGCGAGTCGAATCGGCGACTACAGGCTCGTCGCGTTCGTCGCCCTCGCGCTCTTCTTCGGTGGACCGTTCTTGCTCGTCGTCATCGCGGCGGTGGCCGCGGGCGGGTCGCTCCGTGAGAACTTCCCGACTGTCGAGCGGATTCGCCTCCGGCCGTTCGTCCTCGCCAGTCTGGTCGGCGTCGTCGCAGTCTTCCTCGCGGTTCAGTACCCGCCGCTCCTCGTCGGCTATCTCGTGGTCGGTGTCGCCGGAGTGGCCGTCGTCTCGACGCTCCGAACGACAGGGTCCGTCGACGTCGAGGCCGGAACGCTTCGCGTCTCGACGCCGAGCGGTGACGAGACGCGCTTCGACCTCTCTGACCTCCGTTCCGTGTCGACACACCGAGTCGGCGACGTCGTCGTTCTCCGACTCCGGTTCGTCGGGAGTCGTGGTGTCTTCGGGTCGTCGTTCGTCTCGGTTCCTGCCGACCGCTCCGCAGACGTTCGTCGTGCCATCGAGGCAGTCGCCGACCGGACGCCAGAGTAGCCCCACTTAGTCGGCCGAACCGGGCCGTCTCGTCGCCGTTCGCGTGCTACAGGCAGGATTCGAGATACATCTGGCCGAGCCATTCTTTGGGACTGGACACGTAACACGAGTTGTGATACCCACCGACAGGCACGGCAACTACCACCCCTCGTTCGACGAGGAAGCGTTCTGCGACGCACTCGCCGAGTTCGGCGGAACCCCCGGAGAGCGTCGCGTCGTCGCCCGACAGGCCCGGGACCTCGCCGACTCGGGACAGGCCGAAGCAGACCGGGACGCGGCCCTCACAGTCGACGAAATCATCCGCAACCTCAGGGACGCGCCCGAGGGTGGCCCGGCGACACGCTGGAACTGGTGGCTCGGGGCGCTCGAAGCTGCCTACGGAAGTTACCGCGAGTTCCAGGTCCGCCGCGTCCCCGAACCGTGATTCACTGCCGGTCGTTTTTCTGCCGTCGTCACGGGCGTCTGTGACGGTGATTCGGTGTCGTCTCAGTCCCGCGCGTCGAGTACCGTGAGTGCGTCATCCAGCGCCGCACGTGCCGCTTCTACGTGCGCGTCGGCGTCGGCGTCTTCGGTCCCGTCGACGTGTTCGAGGAGGTGTTCGACGTGGCCGAGTCGCGTCCGAACGACGCCGTCCGGCGGGAGTGGCCCCGAAGTGAGGTCGGACGCGACGGCCTCAGCTTCACCGAGCCATCTGCTCGCGTCTTCCTCGACGGGTCGTGTCGCCGTCGCGGCGAGGCGTTCGGCGAGAGTTTCGACGAGCGACTGGAGGTCCGACTCTTCCATGTTCGTCGGGTGGTGACGAAGTCGGAAAAACTGTCGTGCTGGGCGGACCGACGGGCAAAAGCCCCTCCAGTCGGTACGGACCAGCAATGAACCTCCAGTTCCTCGGCGGGGCCGGGGAAGTCGGGCGCAGCGCGATACTCGTCAACGACTCGCTGCTCCTCGACTACGGGATGTTGACCGGGAACCCACCACAGTTCCCCGTCGGGTCCGTCGACCCCGACGCAGTCGTCGTCTCCCACGGCCACCTCGACCACGTCGGGACGGTCCCCTCGCTCCTCTCCGGTTCCGACTGGCCGGCAGTCCACTGGACGCCGCCGACCTACGAACTCGCCTTGACGCTCGCGCGCGACACGCTCAAACTCCACGGTGGAACCTACGACTGCCCGTTTACGGAGACGCACATCCGGCGGATGACCCAGCAGTCCGAACCACACGGCTACGGCGAGACGTTCGAAGCGGCCGGTCACAAAGTCACGTTCTACAACGCCGGTCACATCCCCGGCAGTGCTCACGTCCTCGTCGACGACGGCGAGACGCGACTGCTCTACACCGCCGACTTCCACACCGACGACCAGCGACTGGTCAGCGGCACCACCGACCGACCCGACGCGGACGTCGTCATCTGTGAATCGACGTACTCCGACGTCGAACACGAAGAGCGAGCGGCCGTCGAAGAACGATTCGTCGAATCCGTTCGGACGACCATCTGGCAGGGTGGCACCGTCGTCGTCCCCGCGTTCGCCATCGGTCGAACACAGGAGATACTGATGGTCCTCGACGCGCACGACATCGACTGCTACGTCGACGGGATGGGGACGCGGGTGCTCGAGATGCTCCGCAACTACCCCGACTATCTCCGTGACCCGGCGGCGCTCAAGCGGGCGAAGTCGAACGCCAGAATCGTCTCCGGACGCGACGGTCAACGGCGGCGCATCGCCCGCCAGAACACCGTCATCGTCACGACGAGTGGGATGCTCTCGGGCGGACCCGCGATGACGTACATCCCCGAGATTCGCCAGGACCCGACGAACAAAATCTGTCTCACCGGCTATCAGGTCGAAGGGACGCCGGGTCGGGAACTGGTCGAACGCGGGCGGTGCGAACTCAACGGCGGTGTCGTCCCCGTCGCCTCCCGCGCCGAGATGTACGACTTCTCTGCCCACGCGGACGAACACGGCCTCCGTTCGTTCCTCGCGGACTATCGCGAGACGCCCGTCTTCGTCAATCACGGGGACCGCTGTCCGGCGTTCGCAGAGGAACTCCGGGCCGACGGTTACGAGGCAACAGCACCCGAAGTCGGCGCTGTCGTCGAGGTTTGAGCGGGACGGCCGAAAACCAGTGTCTGTCTACTCCGCGTCGTCTTCTGTGGGGTCGTGAAGCGACCGACTCGCCGCGACACAGGCAGAGACGCGGAGTCGCGTTCGCTGTGGACGGAAGCGCTTGAATAACGCCACGGGGCCGCTCGCGTGCGACTCTGAGCTCATACTTTTAGGTTGACCTAAAGAAACAAATCCGTTTCGGTCGAAATCGTCCGGTGAGAACCCCGTCTGTCCGCGCCGACGGGTGGAAGTGTGCGCAGTGGTGGGGTTCGTCTCCGCGTGTGTGCGCCGTATGCGCCTCGCTCGGTGACTGTTCTGGGTTGTCGAAATTCGTCTACTCGAAATGGTATAGTCTGCTACTAATCTCGTCAACCATTCTATAACTATCCACCGTCCCAGCGTCTGTTCTGTCAACTCGCTAAAACCAGTTGAAACCGCAAAAAATCACTCAAAACGGCAGTTTCCGTGACCGCCAGCTTCGACAGCGCTCCCGCCTACACACCCGATGGTACCTCTCCGCCTCATCGTCGTCGTCAGCCTCCTGGCTCTCCCAGTCTCGGCCAGTGCGACGGTCGCATTTTCGCCGGTCGCAGTCGTCTCGGGAGGCATCGACGTCGGTTCGAATCCGACTGCGGAGAACCTCGCGCCCGAGGTGACAGAGACGCCCGGGCCCGCGGACTACGACGTCTACGCTACTGAGACGACGGACACTGGTGACCAGTCACCGTTCTCGCAGGACCCCGCGTGGTCGGATACGGACGACGATGGCCTCGACGACAGGTTGGAGGCCTCTGTCGGAACCGCCCCGACACGTCAAGACACCGACCGAGATGGCCTCGACGACTGGGACGAAGTCGTCCGGTACGACACGGACCCACTCGACAGCGACACCGACGACGATGGCTTCTTCGACGGCACCGAACACCGACTCGGCCTGCGACCGACCGTTCCCGACGTGGGCTACTCACCAGATACCGATGGTGACGGCCTCTCGGACAGCATCGAACGCCGAATCGGAACCGACCCGCTTCGCACGGATACCGACGGCGACAACCTCTCTGACGGCGTCGAAGTGTACGGGTCACCCCGGACGTTCCCCGGTGCCGACCCGCTTCGGAAGGACCTCTACTTCGAAGTCGACGCCTACCACACGGCCACGGTCAACCGCACCGCACTGGACAACACCGCCGCGTTCTTCGCGACTGCGCCGGTCGAGAACCCCGACGGTTCGACCGGATTCTCGGTGCACTTCGTCGTCGACGAGACGAATCTGAAGACGCTTCCAGTTGCCAACGTCAGCCACCCCGACACCGTCGTCGCGGACTTCGACAACGCGGGGCGTGGCTACCAGTACATCTTCGTCACCGAGGCTGTCTTCATCGAGAATCGCCGCGTTCGCGCGTCGGCCAACGTGGGGCGAATCGCCATCGACGGCGACGACCAGACCGACCGGCTATACGTCCACGAAATCGGTCACCTGCTCGGTGTACACGGAAGCGACAGTCCCGGCGTAGACTCCTACGAAGCGTCCGCCGAGGAGTATCCGAGCATCATGTCCTACGAGTATCTCAACTCTGAGCGGACGATTCGAATGGCGGCAGGTACCGAGTCGGAGAAGTCGAACGACGACTGGGACGACATCCGACGGCGATTCGTCCGGTGGGTAGACACGAGCAATCTCGATTCGCCCGGTCACCGGCAGGGAACCGTTGGCTGACAGCGGGCGTCAGTTACTGTCTCGGGCGTCAGTTTCCGTCTCGTTCGAGTCGCGCACGCCGTCTGTCGAACTCCTCGTCGTCGATGTCGCCACGGGCGTACGACCGGCGAAGTTCGGCGAGGGCGCTGTCGTCGCTCTCCCTATCGGTCAGCGCACGGAAGAGCAAGAGGCCGCCACCGACGAGCACGGTGAGCACGAGCAGTTGGCCGACGAGGCCCATGCCCCACATCCACCACGGGACGGACCCGCCGGTGCCTCCGTGCATCCACGTGTCGTGCATCCACCCGCCGCCCCACCCCATCGGCCCGCCCCCGAAGACGCCGGCCATCCCGACGAGTACGGGGAGGACGAACAGGGCGGCGAGCGCGAGCAGTACGATACCGACGAGTCGTGTCGAGTCGCGTGTCGTCGTCATAATTGGAATCTTGAGTGGCACTCCGCTGTCCACGTATCTACGTACGCTATCAAGGTTTACGTCCCTTATCGTTCAGCCACTCGTGTTAGTTCACTGCGTCTGCTTTCGAATCTAAGGATATCATGACTGTAAAATTTGGAATCGAGTGCTCCGTCCACATTCGTGGCGGGTCCACTGCGCGTCGGTCACGAATCGTCACCGCTGTGTCGTAAGCCGTACAGGGAGTAGAGAACCGAGAGCATGCCGAGCGCGACGATACTCGTCTGAATGGTCCCGGCCTGAAAGAGCGACAACCCGACGACTTCGAAGAGGACGCCCTCGATGACCGCACCGAAACTGATGAACAGAAACCCGATGGCGACGAAGAGCATCGGTTTGCTGTCGTACTCGGTGTACCCCTTGTACGCCTGATAGGCGATGAGGAACCCGAGTGCCATCGTGACGATTTTCGCGACGACGAGTTCAATGTGCACGCTTACTGCCTCCTGATGTCGCCCCAGATGCGCGTGAACCGCTCTGCGGCCGACTCGTCGTAGTCCATCTCGATGCGGAGTTCGCCGTCAGCCACCACCATGTCGAGGTGTGTGAGTTTCGCCTTGTAGACACTGTGGTGACTCCCGTCGGCGACGAGTTCCGTCTGCTCTTCGAGGAGGCGATGGTCCACCATCTCGTCCAGTCGTCGGTATATCGTCGACTGGGCGACGCCGAATTCGTCGCTGAGTTCTTTGACCGATTGTGGACGCCGACTCGTGGCGACGAGAATCGACCGAACGTACTCGTCCCCGAGCAATTCGAGCAGTTCGTCCGGGTCTGGAGCACCTGACACACGTTTCTCACTCGGAGATGCCTCGTGTTGATACTTAAAGCCTCGTCAGATTTGCCGACTCGGCAAAACAGCAGTCCTTCATTACCGCGTTCGGTTCGAACTACCACCTGTTGGGTGACCTACCTATGAACGACTCACTAACTCGGCGGAACGTCCTGAAGGCGACTGGTGGCCTCGCAGTGCTCGGACTCGCAGGGTGTACGGGCAGTGCGGCCCCAGAAGCAGGAAACCAGATATCGCACGACGAGAAGACGACCGAGAGCGGTGGTGGTCACGAACACGCCGGGGGAACGATTGGTGAACCTGCCGAACACGTGACGGTCACCATGCTGACCGAAGACGACGGCTACCACTTCCACCCACACGTCGTCCACGTGAAAGAGGGCGGGACGGTCACATTCGAACTCGAAAGCGGGACCCACACGGCGACTGCGTACCACCCGGACAACGACGCTCCGCGCCGCGTCCCAGAGGGAACCGAAGCGTGGGACAGTGGAGTCCTCTCCGAGAGTGGTGCGACGTACGAAGTCACGCTCGACAAAGCCGGTGTCTACGACTACTACTGTGTTCCTCACGAGTCAGTCGGGATGATGGGGAGCATCGTCGTCGGCGACCCACCACTCGATGGTCCGGGGATGTCGGAACCGTCGGACGACATCCCTGAGGATGCCCACGCCAAGGTGACCGAACTCAACGAGATGGTCGAGACGGGCCTCAGCGGCCACGACGACGGCGGCCACGACGACGGCGGACACGATGACGGCGGCCACGACGATGACGGTGGCCACGACGACGATGGCGGACACGATGACGGCGGCCACGACGATGACGGTGGCCACGACGATGACGGTGGCCACGACGACGAGGGCGGCCACGACGACGAGGGCGGCCACGACGAATAACCTCAGTCGGCCTCGCTACCCCGTTTTCTGTCGTTCCGTCTGTGAGACATGTTTTCCTTCTATTAGTTCACCGCTTCATACTTTACCCCCGGTAGCGTCTCCCCGGTATGCCCGGCAGAGTAAACCTCCTCGTCGTCGACGGGGACGAACTCGTACGCGAGCGAGTGGCGGGCTCCCTCCCCGAGACTGTCGGTGACGAGACGCTGGCAGTGTCCGTCGAGACTGCAGACAGTCTCGAAGCGGCACGCTCCGAACTCGAACGGTCACGAGTGGACTGCCTCGTGGTCTCGACGAAGATGACCGACGACGACGGAACACCGCTCACCGTTTCGTTGCGGAGTGAGGGCGTCCCGCTCGTCTCGTTCGAGCGGTCGACGCCATCGGACGCCGACCTCGAAAATCTCGGACAGGTCGTCGCCGACGCCGTCGAAAACACCACGGGGTCGCTCGACCACCGCGCACTCTTCGAGGCGGTGGACGTCGGTCTGGCAGTGCGTGACCTCGATACGCTCGAACTCGTCGACATCAATCGACGCTATCTCGACATCCTCGGTACCGACCGGGACACTGTCCTCACGACGGCCCCCGTGGAACTCACCGCAGACGTGCCGGGATACACGGCCGAACAGACCCGAACCGAAGTGCAAGAGGCACTCGAAACCGGAAACAACGTCTTTCTCTGGCCAATCGAACGGGCGGACGGCACCGTCGTGTGGGTGCGGGTGAGTCTCTCCATCGCGGAACTCTCCGGTCGTCGTCACCTCGTCTCGACGGTCGAAGACGTGACCGAAGAGCGAGAGCGAGAACAGGAACTCGAGGCGTTCAAGAGTGCCGTCGACAACGTCGACGCCGGTATCGCACTCACCGAAGACGGCACGCACGTCTACATGAACGACACTGGTGCTCGCATCTGCGGCTATCCAGACGGCGAGTCGATGCTCGGTGTCCCGTGGACCGACCTCCACGACGAAGCGGAGGCTAGTCGGATTCACGGCGAAGTCGCCGACGCGTTCGCATCGACCGGCCGATGGCAGGGTGAAGCGACGATTCGGCGGCCCGACGGTGAGGCCGTTCCGATTCGCCTCTCTCTCACGTCGTTGTCCGAGGAGCGAACCGTCGTGGTGTTTCAGGACCTCTCCGAACAGAAAGAACGCGAGCGTGAACTCGAACGCAGTCGTGACTTCCTCGACCGGACACAGCGCATCGCGAGAGTCGGCGGGTGGGAACTCGACTTGAGAGACGGCACGCTGGAGTGGACCGACCAGACGAAACGCATCCACGACGTGCCACTCGACTACGAACCGTCGCTCGACGACGCACTCGGATTCTACCCGGCGGACGACCGCAAGAAGGTTCGAACGCTGGTCGAGCGCTGTCGCAACGAGGGTGTCGCGTGGGAAGACGACTTCCGTATCGTGACTGCCAGTGGAGCAGAACGGTGGGTCCGGACGCGCGGTGAACCAGTCATCAGAGACAGTCGAGTCACCGCACTCCGAGGGACGATTCAGGACGTCACCGTCCGTCGCTCACGCGAACGAGAGTTGGAACGGACGAACGCCGAGTTAGAGGCACTCAACCGCATCATCCGCCACGACATCAGAAACGACATGTCTGTCATCGTCGGGTGGGCGGAGTTGCTGGACGACCACGTCGACGACGAGGGCCACGAGATTCTCTCGCGAGTGCTCCACACCGGCAGACACACCATCGAGATAACCGAAGTCGCTCGTGACCTCATCGAGACGATGAGTGGCGATACGGTCGAGACACACCCGCTTTCGCTCCCCGGCACTATCGAACGCGAACTCACGGTTCGACGCGAGGCGTTTCCAAGGGCGACGTTCGACGTCGACGGCGAGATTCCCGACGTCGCAGTTCGGGCGAACCCGCTTCTCGCGTCGGTGTTCGGGAACCTGTTCGGAAACGCCATCAAACACAACGACGACGAGACGACGGTCACAGTCTCGGCGCGCGTCGAACGCCGTGAGACGGACCACGACGTCGCCGTCGTCCGTATCGCCGACGACGGTGTCGGTATCCCCGACACCAGGAAAGCGGTGGTCTTCGGAAAAGGCGAGAAAGGACTGGACAGTTCGGGAACCGGGTTGGGCCTCTACTTCGTCAACAAACTCGTCGATTCGTACGGTGGCGACGTGTGGATAGAAGATAACGAACCCACCGGAACCGTCGTCGTCCTCGAACTTCCGGTGGCGTCGGCGTAACCGAGCAGACGAGCGATTCGACACGGACCCGGGTCTGGTCCCGTCACACGGTATCGGTCGGGTCGTGCGTCTCGGCCATCTCCCGTGCGGCGGCAGCGTACATCTCCCGCGTCTCGTCGTCGGTGACACGGCCCAACTCGGATTCGGGGATGTCGATTGCGGCGTACGTGTCGCGGGTATCCGACTCGAAACTCGTCAGCGACCGCTCTTTCCGGTGGTAGCGCGTGCCGTCGGGAGTCGCGTAGACCAGGATGATGATGTTCTGTTCGTCGTCAGAGTAGGTCCGTTCGACCAGCCACGCTCGCACAGTTTCGGACATACCGGAGAGACGGGCCAGACGAACGTAAGATGTCGGTCGAAATTCAGGTTCGCAGGCCGTCGCTTCAGTCGTCGATACCCAACTCGTCTAAGAGCGTGTCGAGGGTGTAACTCTGGAGTGCTCGGTGACTGTCGCGCATGGTCGAGATGACGAACGTCGAGTTCGTTCGTTCGACTTCGGGGATGGCCTCGAAGTCGTTGATGAGGCGCTCGACGCGGTCGGAGTTGGCGAGTTGAGCGACGACGATGAAGTCGGTTTCGCCCATCGTGAAGTACAACTGTGTGACGCCTTCTATCTCGAGCAGTTGGTTGCCGACCTCTTCGTACGGACCACTGTAGTCGGCCAACACCTCGACGACGACGGTGACGCCGAGTCCGAACGATTCGAGGTCGATATCGTAGAGGTCGTTCTCGATGACGCCGTCGTCTTTCAGGTTGTTCAACCGATAGTGAATCGTCGACACCGGGATACCGGTCTCTTCGTGTAACTTCTCGGGGCTTCCCGTACCGAGGTCCGCGATGGCCTTCAGGAGGCGCACGTCGCGTTCGTCCATACGTACACAGCGCATGGGACAGAACGTAAGTCTGTATGCTGGCCGCCGTATTCGCCCGTTCGTCCGTCCAACACGGAATTTCAGTTTTTGTTTGAAATTTAGCGTAGCAAACTGAATATTACTAAATGAAAAATCCAACCAAATAGAAATCTCTTGTAGAAGGACTTAACAACTCTCACCTCTGACGATTGGAGCACATTCGACCATGACGCACGTAACTTGGAGAAAGCTCCCGACGACCCCCCTGATGTTCGTCGTCCTCGCGGTGATGTGGGGGACCTCGTTCGTCGCCATCGAGGTTGGTCTGGAGTTCTTCCCGACACTGACGTTCGCGGCGATACGCTACGAGGCCGCTGGCCTCCTGATGCTGGCGTACGCCGTCTACTCTACGGACCGCTGGCGACCGGAGACCAGAGACGAACTGCTCGCGACGGCAATCGGTGCGGTGTTCATCATCGCCGCCTACCACGGTCTGCTCTACCTCGGGCAGACCTACGTCCCCGGTGCCATCGCGTCGATAATCATCAGCCTCTCGCCCATCTTGACCGCCGTCTTCGCCTCGAGTATTCTGTCTTCAGACTCGCTCGGGAAGTCGGGCGTCTTCGGACTCCTCGCCGGGTTCACCGGCGTCGTCCTCGTTGCCGACCCCGGTACCGGTATCCTCCAGTCGGCACAGGGCCTCGGTATCGTCCTCATCTTCCTCGGTGCGATATCTTTCGCCCTCGGGTCGGTCCTCACCCGTCCGCTCCGCACGGATTTACCCGTCCAGTCGATGCAGGCGTGGACCATGTTCGGCGGCGGCGTCGTCCTCCACCTCTGGGGACTGGCGCGCGGCGAATCCATCGCCGCCATCGAGTGGGCACCGCTCGGTATCGTGTCGTTCCTCTATCTGACGCTCGTCTCCGGCGCAGTCGCGTTCATGCTCTACTTCGAACTGCTCGACCGTCTCGGGCCGACGGAACTCAACCTCATCGGCTACGTCGAACCCGTGGTCGCAGCACTCATGAGTTGGGTGCTCCTCGGCCACGCCATCGAGACGTCGGCGCTCGTCGGATTCGGCGCTATCTTCGTCGGATTCGCCGCGATGAAAAAGGACGCACTCGTCGGCGTCGCCACCACGGTTCGGCGGCGAATCGCGGCCTGACTCCTCGTCTTATTCGGTCTCTGCGGGCCGTCTGACCGTCGTGCCGACGATTCTGGCCACGCTCTCGCGTTGGACCAACAGGAACCCGGAGACGATGACGCCGAATCCGAGAACCGTCCCCGACGAGATAGACTCACCGAGGAACGCCCATCCGGCGAGCGTCGCGACGATTGGCATCGCGTAGGCGACGAGGTTGCCCCGGACCGGTCCCGCCTCCGCGAGGAGTGCAAAGTACACCGGGTACGCCGCCGCCGTCGCCGGCATGCCGACGTAGAGGATGGCCGCGACGATGGTCGGTGACCACACAACCTGCGTGGGGGACTCCCCGAGTCCGAGACTCACGGCGTGGATGCCGACGGCGGCAACCACCATCGCCCACGCGGTGAGTGGAATCGTCCCGATAGTCGGGCCGACGCGTTTGAGCAAGACGGTCCCGAACGCGACGGCGATTGCCGCGCCGACGACGAGTGCCTGTCCTGCGCCGCCGCCACTGAGGAGACTCCCCGGGCCGACGATGACGACGACACCAGCGAGTCCGAAGAGGATGCCCACGGCGTCGACTGCACCGATGCGCTCGTCGTCGAGGAGGACCATCGCGAACACCGGCGAAACCACCGGCACGAGACTGTACATGATGGCCGCCGCACCGCTCGTCGCGTGCTGTTGTCCCAAGAAGAGCAACACGTTGTTCGCGCCGAGGACGAACGCGGCGCTGGCGAGCACACCGAACACGTCGGCGCGAGTGCGGGGACGCCAGTAGCCCCCGCGGACGGCGACGAGCGTCAGGAGGACGACTGCGGCGACGTCGATGCGGAGGGCCGCAAAGAGGACGGGCGGGACGGTGTCGATGGCGGCCTTGATGCCGACGAAGGAGGTGCCGAACAGCACCGCCGCCGCGACGAAGAGGACGAGGGTCCGGTGACGACTCACGCCACCACCCCCCGCGCTGTGGCCGGCGTTCGATTCGCCGGGTGAGCGCGGGAGGTAGTGAGCGGTCGACGGGCAATACGGAGACTGCGTGAAGGCCTCGTCAGTATCACAGACCATCGTTATCCTGGCGTTGCCATATGTCTAACGATTGGCTCTGTTGGTGGACGTATCCATTCCGATTGTACACGATTGAGCAAGTTTGTTGAGAAAATCAAGATAAAACTCACCATGGTCTGTGTTGTCACTGGGCGCTGGTACGTGGCGAAACCGCTCACTGTAGAACTCAGTCTGTAGACGGTCGAACTCGCAGAATACGGGCGTCTCGGTCAGTCGTCGTTCGCCGCTTCGACCCGCTCGGCGTGTTTCTCCAGGTCGGCCGCCAGCGTTCGCGCCTCGTCTGGCGAGAGCGTCACCCGGTCTGCGTGCGGCGGGAGCGTGTCGAGTTGCGTCCCGTCGAGTTCGAGTTCGAGCATGATTTCGTCTGGGTTCTTCCGTGGCGAGGTGACGTTCAGCACCGCGAACGCGGATTCGTCGAAGTCGTGCCCGTCTGCGGTTCCGTCGAGCAGGTCGAGAGTCGTGTATGCGTTGACTTTCAGGATGCGGTCTGTCATGGGTGAGTGCGGTTGGGTTGGTGGTGTTGGGGCTGTGGTCGAGCGTCGATTCGGGGCGTGCGTGGGTGAAGAACTATCCCTCGTTCGGCCATCGGACAGGGCATGCCCACGACTGACGTGCCGGCAGAGGGTGAGACCATCGTCAGGGAGCGAACGTTCACCAGGGAGGAGGTGCAGACGTTCGCGGACCTCTCTCGCGACGAGCAACCGATTCACACCGACCCGGACGACGAGGGGCGACTCGTCGTCCACGGGTTGTTGACCGCCACGCTGCCGACGCAAATCGGCGGCGAACTGGAAGTGCTCGCCCGCTCGATGGAGTTCGACTTCCTCACGCCGGTGTACACCGGTGAGACGATTCGCTGTGAAGTGACGATGACCGCCGTCGACGCCCGCGAGGACCGATACGACGTCGAAACCGACATCGTCTGTCGACGGGTGGCCGACGACTCCGTCGTCCTCCGGGGCGGGTTCGAGGGCCTCATCTGGCGATGAGTCGTCGCTTCAGTCGGCGGTTCAGTCGTCGCTCGTGATGGGCGTCCCGTCGGCCTGACTCGGTGCCGGACTCGCGTCCAGACTGTCGTCTTCTGCGTAGGGATACCACGTGCGCTTGGTGTTGTGCATCATCGGGTCTTCGTAGCTCGTCTCTTCGGGTTCGACGAGTTCGGTGAGTTCCGATTCGTCCGTCCGCGCGACGAACTCCCGGAAACTCTCGTCGCCCTGTCGACGCTCCTCGAAGTTCGCGAGGAGGTTCTTGATTGCGCCGGGCACCTCGTCTACCGGGACGCGCTGGGTGACCCACTCGGCGAAGTTCGGGTTCTCGCCGAGTCCGCCGCCGAGGCCGATGTCGAGCGCTTCGACCGGTTCCCCATCTTTGCGAGTCTTCATCCCGCGAAGGCTCACGTCCGCAATCTGTGGTTGCGCACACGAGGCCGTACATCCCGAGAGGTGGATGTGGAAGTCCTCGACGCCGTCGGGGAGTTCGACGTTCTCCTTCAGCCAGCGCGCGTAGCGGACCTGTCGGTTCTTCGTTTCGACGATGGAGAGCGAACAGAACTCGGTGCCCGTACAGGCGACAGAGCCACGCATGAACGGGTGCGGGTCGGGCGAGTAGTGTTCGAGGAGTTCCTCGTCCTGTAGTGCGTCGAGTTTCGCCTCGGGCACGTCCGTGATGATGACGTTCTGGCGCTGCGTGACGCGAATCTCGCCGGACCCGTACTCGTCGGCGACGCGGGCGAGTTCCTTCGTGTCGTCGACGCCCATGCGTCCGACGAGGACGTCGAGGCCGACGTAGTAGTTGCCGTCGGCCTGTTCGTGAATGCCGACGTGGTCTGCGTGACCGCCGTTTGTATAGCCCGAGTTGTACGAGTACTCCGAACGGAGGTCCTCGCCGGCAGTCTCCAGTTCGAAGTCGACGTACTCTTCCTGCAGGACGTTGCGGAACTTCTCTGGTCCCCACTCGTCCAGCAGGAACTTGATGCGGGCGTTGTAGCGGTTCTCGCGGTCACCGTTGTCGCGGAAGAGCGCAGAGATGGCTCCCGAGACGACCGGTGCCTGCTCGGGCGTCACGAAGACGTCGATGTCGCGGGCGAGTCGCGGTTCGTTCCGGGAGAGGCCCCCGCCGACGCGGATGTTGAATCCCTTCGTCGCCTCGCCGTCGAGTTCCTTCGTCGCGGGTTCGAGCGCAAGGTCGTTGATGTCGCCTTGGCCACAGCCTTCGCGGCACCCGGTGATAGAGACCTTCCACTTGCGGGGGAGGTTCGAGTGGTCGTCGTTGCCTTTGAACGTCTCGTTGAGTTCCATCGCGACGGGCAGCGCGTCGACGTGTTCGTGTTTGTCCTTGCCGGCGACGGGACAGCCGACGATGTTACGCCACGAGTCGCCACAGGCCTGCTGGGTGGAGAGCCCGACCGATTCGAGTTTGTCGAAGATGTCGGGGATGTCCTCCAGTCGAATCCAGTGCAGTTGGATGGACTGACGGGTCGTCCAGTCGACGTAGCCGTTCCCGAAAATCGGGTTCCCGGCAGGGCCGCGAGCGTACTCGTCGGCGACGTCGGCGACGACTTCGGTCTGTCCGGGCGTCAGCACACCGTTCGGCGTCCCGATACGCATCATGAAGTACGACTCTTGGCCGTTCCGCTGGTGGTACAGGCCCCACCATTTGAAGCGCTCGAACCACTCGTCGCGCTCGTCTTCGGGGATGGCGTCCCATCCCTCTTCTGCGAACCGGAACAGATGCTCCCGTATCTCGTTACCGTAGACTTCTGATTTCCATCGTTCGACGTCCGTGGGCATTACGACACCCATGTATTCCCCGACGTAAGGCCGCGAGCGTACCGTCAACCCTTCCCGGTGCTGTCGAACGGAGGCAAAAAACCCCGCTTAATCGTGGGTCCGCTCCCGAACGGGGAGGACAGCCTGCTCACGGTCGATATCGGCGAATTGGCCGTCCGAGAGGCGTCCGACCGGAACCCATCCGGGGACGCCCGACTGGCCGCAGGCGATACACTGTCCGTACACTTTCGCGTCGATGGTCTGTCCGTCTGCACCGACAGCGAGGACGTTCTCGACGACGAAATCCGGCAGGTCGCACGCACAGAACGCCGGCGCGTCGAGACGCCAGAGTTCACTGACGCTCACTTCTCTCGCATCGTTCACAGAGACCCACGCGCCGTCGTCGAGGACGCGCAACGAGACACTCATGGTTGGTCGTCCGCGTCCCGGCTACCTATGCTGGACGGCGAACGCAATCCCCGCAGGAGAGCGCGACGCCGGGTCTCGTCACAACCGGAGTGCAGTCGTGCGATTTTGACGCTTTCTCACCGTCTGAGGTAGGGGCAACCGGTTCCGGTAACCGGGAGTGGGGGTACACATTACAGGTGCGGATTCCCTTATCTGGGTGCCCCCCAACTGTGGCGATGATGAGTGACTATCGAACCGCCGTCAGAGAACACGCCTCCGCCGACGCGGCACCCGAACTGTTCGACGCCGAATCGGAGGAATCCGAATGAGTGGCGACGCGGAACTCGACGTTCGGCACGATTCCGAATCGAAGACAGAGACGGACGCGGACGAATCACCGGCAGACGTGACCGCCCACCTCGACGATTTGGAGGACGGCGCAGGGTGTACCGAAATCTGGTCGCACCTCTCGGAGTCGCGAGAAGAGTGAACGCTCGCGCGTCACCCCCACCACTCAGGGGGATGTTTTTAACCGAGAACGCGCAACCGACTCGTAGATGACGAACGACGAACGCCGACGCACCCAGCAGGTCCCGGCCGACAGGCGAGAACCTGTCGGTGAGCCCGTGGTCCGCGGCGACCCTGCCGTCACGGGTGAGCGTGCCCGTGAGGCAGTCGGGTTCGACCCCGACGACCCAGAGAGCGTCGCGGAAGCCGCCCGCACAGTGCGCTCGTTCGCCGAGTCTTCGGCGGGCGACGACCACGTCTTCATGCTCCGTGGTGCCGCCGCCTGTGCCGCGTTGGTCCGTGGTGTCGGGTCCTACAAACAGGCCGCAGAGATGGCTGGTGGTGACGTCTCCGTCTCGTTCATCCGCAAGTGGGCCCGTGTCCACGACCTGCCGCAATCGGTCCGCCGACACGTCGCTCGCGGACATATCGCGCCGACGGCGGCCAAACATATCGCTCGGGTTTCCGGCGACGCGCGACTCCACCTCGCGTGGGCGACGCTCGACGGTGACCTGACGGTTCGAGAGGTTCGCCGTCTCGCCAGCGAGGTCAACAAGGGGACGCCCGTGGTCGAGGCCCTCGCGTCCCACGGCGTCGACGTCGGCACGTTAGACGTGTCGCTCCCGCCTGGTGTCTATCTCGAACTCCGACGACGCGCCTCGTTGACCGACGCCGAACCGGGTGACGTCGTCGCCGAGGCGTTGACCGACTACTTCGACTGAAGGAACCGCTGTGCCGTCTCGCAGATGACCGCACGTGCCGTCTCCACTTCGGCCCACTCGATACGCTCGTCGGGGAAGTGCGCCTGGTCGATGTTCCCCGGGCCGAACACGACTGTCGGGATGCCCGCTTCGACGTAGAGACGCGAGTCCGCGCCGTACGTCGCACCGACCGGGTCGTCGTCGAGCGACTTCGCTCGAAGCGCCGCTCGAAGCGCGCCGACGACGGGTTCGTCGGGGTCCACTTCGGCGGGTTCGAACTGCACGGAGAATCGTTCGAACGTCGGCGGATGCTCTGAAAGCCATTCGTCGTCGGCGACGACGCTCGCCAGTCGCGCTTCGAACGCCTGTTCGACGTCGGCGACGCTCTCGCCGGGTGCGACACCCAGTCGCCACTCCGCGGTGAGCGTCCCGGCGACGCTCGACGCCCACGACCCTGCTTCGACTCGGCCGACACAGATTGGCCACGGTATCGGGTAGTCGTACAGTGGGTGTGAGACGTGTTCGTTCCGCTCGGTTTCGAGTTCGAAGAACGCCTCACGGATAGTTTCGAACTTCGGAAGGACGTCGACGCCGCGCCATCGCGAGGCGGCGTGGGCCGTCCGACCGGTCAGGTGGAGTCGCTTCATCACCGACCCTTCGGTGGCGACGACCGGTTCGAGTCGCGTCGGTTCGGCCACCAGTGCGGCGTCTCGCTCGAAGGGGTAGGGGTTGTCGAGCGCGGCGGCAGCAGCGCCGATACCGCCCTCTTCTTCGCCGACGACGCTCTCGACGACGATTCGGCCGTCGACGTCGACGTCGCCGGATTCGACCGCCTCTTTCAGGTCGAGTGCGGCGAAGACGCACGCGGAGAGTCCCGACTTCATGTCGGCCGCACCGCGAGCACTGACCGTCCCGTCGTCGTCGTCCCACCGGGGGAGGAACGGTTCGTGAGACCACAGTTCCGCGTCGGCGGGAACCACGTCGACGTGTCCGTTGAGGACGAGCGTCTTTCCGGCCTCAGGGTCGCCGAATTCGAGGACGCCAGCGACGCTCGGTCGGTTCATCGTGTCGAGTTCGTCTGGGTCGTCGGGAAACGACGGGTGGTCGGTGAGTCGCCGCGGGTCGGCGTTCCACTCGTACGTCTCGAACCCGAAGTCGTGCAAGCGGTTCTTGAACCACGTCTGCGCGGGTGCTTCGGCCCGGGCGACGCTCTCGAATCGGAGCAGTGTGTCGACGAAGTCGCGCAGTTCCATACATGGTAGACGGCAACGGGGTACAAAGCAAGTGGGGGAACGAAAATAAACGCTTATCAGTATCCCCACTTAAAGAAAATTCGAGGGCTGGTAGCTCAGTTAGGCAGAGCGTCTGGCTTTTAACCAGACGGTCGGGGGTTCAAGTCCCTCCCAGCCCGTTTCTACGACGAACTCACGTGAGGAGTGAAACGGCTCCGTGGGCCTTGAACCAGGGAGCGAACGCAGTGAGCGAGTGAGGTTCAAGTCCCTCCCAGCCCGTTCTTACACTCGCGTCCACGAGACGCAGAGCGCCTCGTGAGAGCGACAGCGAGCGGTGGTCAGTTCCCGTTGAGAAGACTGAACTCGGCGAGTCGCGCACAACGAAGTGAGCACGTCGCACGCCGAGAACCGGAAATTAATACATATATCCGACACCCGTCTATTCCTGGCTACTATGCAATTCTGTGACGAGTGTGGTTCGATGATGCACACGGAGGGCGGCACATGGGTGTGCCGCTCCTGTGAGAACGAGGAGCCACGGGACTCGAAAGCAGAAGCGGCGATGACGACCCAAAACGTACAGCGGGACGACGGGGCACCCACCGTGGCTGACGCGAGTCAGGGCTCCACCGAGACGATGCAGGAGCCTTGTCCGGCGGACGACTGTGACAGCGACCGTGTCTACTACGAGATGATGCCGAAGCCGGGCGGCTCCTACGAAGTTCGGCTGTTCACCTGCGTCGAGTGCGGCCACAAGTGGCGTGAGTCCTGACGGCGCACCTCTGCGACCTAGTTTCCACTGAGAAGCGGGACCGTGAAGACGAACTATCGATTAACTGAAACGCGAGTACGGTCTGGTTTTCGTATGCAATGGCTGGATGCACTCGTTCGTCCTTTCGAGCGGTATGCGGATGCGCGCTCCGCTAAAAGTCACGGTATCGCCGCCTTCGTTTCGTTTTGCATCTTTGTCGGGGTGATCGCTCTGGGGTTCGTTCCGGTGACTCGCCGAATCGAGACGTCCGGTTATTCCACTGCAGATTTACAGTCCGCGACGACCCGAGAAGAAGTGGACACGATACTACAGGCCTTCGACCCAGTCGTGGACTCGGTGATGCTTCTCTCCATCCTCGATTACGTCTTCATCGTCGCAGGGTTCTTCTTGTTTTTCTCGCTTCATTCGGTCTGCTTGAAGGCGTTGGCAGGCCACGGCAGGTTAGTCCTGATACCGAAGATAGGGATGGCCCTGACAGTCGCCTCTCGACTTCTCGACTCCCTGGAGAACCTATGGGTTATCCTCATCTACACGAATCCCGACGATTACGCGACCATCCTGATCGGTC
The DNA here is from genome assembly GCF_046764215.1 of Haloferax sp. YSSS75. Taxonomy (GTDB): domain Archaea; phylum Halobacteriota; class Halobacteria; order Halobacteriales; family Haloferacaceae; genus Haloferax. The sequence goes on along the minus strand of NZ_CP177206.1, from coordinate 2,726,199 downwards.
TCATGAACAACTCTGAAGCGTTGAAATGGATGGTCGTCAGTGTCGAATATCCGATGCTCGGCACTGCCATCGCACTTGCACTGCTGACTCGGTTTACTCCACTGTTCGACGGTCGCTCAGAGAGCCCACAGTGAGCAGTTAGAATTTTCGTCCGGTGAGAGGTGTTCGGTAGCTGTGCTGACTGGACGGCTAACCGATGGCCGCGTTCAGTTCGAAACACGAAGTTCGGGGACACTGACCCGGAAAATCAAAAAGAGAGGTACGTCGATGGGGTTCCGAGTCGAACAGGCACTGAAGGAGTCTCCAACCATCAATTGGGCAGACGACTTCTCGATAACGGACTGGATTGACCACGTACGGTCGTAACCCAGCACTCTCACCGCTTCCGTATCTCCGCCTTCACCGGTGGTTCGACCACCACGAGTTCGTAATACTCTCCCCCCTTCCTGAACCCGAGTACCACCTCTTCGACGTCGCAGTCCTCTCCCAACTCGACTTCGAGATGCTCGGTTGACATTTTCGTTCGAGATAGTTGTTGTTCATCTATCACTAAAAACGTTTTTTCGGGGACGGCTAGAGTATCCGCTCCTGCGTAGAGACTGCCGAACGAGAATGTCGCCGGTCTGTGGTGCGCCGTCCGTCACTCGGCAGTGGTCGTTACGGCCCCGGTTTCGGCCTCTCCGACCGGAATCTCTGTCTCCCACTCGTCGCGTCCCCAGTCGAGTCGAACGGGTGCTTCGTCGCCGTCTCCGACGACTCGTGTGGTCGCTTCCAGTTCGGCCGTCGTTCCTGCATCGAGCGTCACTGTGACCGTCTTCGACCCCGAAACGTAGTTTCCCTTCAGACTCGCACCGAACGTTCCCGTCCCCTCGCCGGCGTTCTCGACGGTTGCCCGAACCGTCGCAGTCGTCTGTTCGTCGGGGGGTAGCTCCGCCGGTGAGACACTGAGGTCGGAGACGTGGAATCTCGGCGGGCGGTTCAGTCGCTCCAGCGTCGTCTCCGAGAGCGAGTGGAGTCGCATCCCGTCGCCGATGACTGCTCCCGTCTCGTACTGGTCGCCCTTCGAGACGGCGAAGGCGACGTCGGTAGTGTTCGACTCCCACGGGACCGGTTGGCGGTCAGCCAACGCCGTCGCTTGGCCGTCCAACTGCAGGCCCAACCGCTCGCGAACCGCCTCGTCGTCGAGCGACGAATCCACGCTGACGACCACGTACTGCGTCTCGCGTCTGGCGTGGACGTGTGGATGCACGCCAGCGAGCGGATACTCGACGAAATCTGTAACAGCGAGTTCGACCGGAGATATCTCACCGGGCGGCGTCGAGTCCGTCTGTGCGTCGTCCGAATTCGAATCGTTCGTCGTTCCCGTCGAACCCGCGTTCGCGTCGGTATCGCCTCCGTCTGCGAGACACCCCGCGAGTCCGGCGAACGTGAGACACCCCACTGTCAGGGCACGACGACGCGTGCAGTCGGTGGAGGGCATGTCGAACAGATATCACTCGTCGGGTAAATGTCTCGTGTCTGTTCGTGACTCGCGTGGTCCGAAAAATGGGCCGCGACCGACGGGTGCCGTCTATCCCTGTTTGAACACGACGCCGCCACCGGTCTTCGGGTACTCCCATCTGACGTTGTCGTGGGGGCACCCGAATCGGCAGGTACCGCATTCGAGGCAGTTCTCGTAGGCGATGTGCGGGATGCCGTCGCCGTCGTCTTCGACGGTCCAGACTTCTGCCGGGCAGACCTGCATACACTCGTTGGTCGTACACTCGGTACAGACGTCTGGGTTCTTCACCCCGAGGTGCGATTCGCCTGCGTCACGATATTTGACCGTGTAGAGACGGTCCTCGATGCTTACGTCTGGAACGTGCGGTTGTGCCGTGCTCATGATAACATCCTCCGGAAGCGCCACGCGCGTTTCGCAGCACCGAACCACCCACCAGCAGCTTCGAGGAGGCGGTCACGGGCCGCGTCGGTGTGTTCGTCTTTCGACGTGCGGTCCATCCTGAAGTACTCCGTCTCGGCGTCGGCCAGTGCCCGCGGGAGGTCCTCGAAGAGGAACTCGCGGTCGTCTGCGATGGTCTGCTGGAACCAGTCGTAGTGTCGCAGGTTCTCGACGACGAACGAGTTCTCGAGGTCACGCGGGTAGTCCGCGAGTGCCGCTTCGTCGCTGCGGCCGTCTGCGAGTGCGGACACGATTGCCTTGCCGGCGTAGTACCCACTCTCGACGGCCATGTTGGTCCCTTCGAGGTGGATACCACTGTTCAACACTAACCCGGCGGCGTCACCGACGACGACGGCCCCGTCGTGGACGAGGTCCGGCATCGCGTCGGCCCCACCTTCGGGGATGACGTGTGCGGAGTACTCGATACGGCGGCCACCACGAATCAGTGGGGCCACCGCGGGGTGCGATTCGAACGCGTTGAGTGTCTCTTCGGGTGTCTGGCCGTGTGCAGCGTCTTCGATACGGTACGCGACGCCGACGCTGACACTGCGTTTGTTCGTGTAGACGAACCCGCCGCCGACCGCTTTGCCGACGGCACCGTCACCGAAGTAGTTGTACGCCGCACCGGCGTCGCCGTCGAGTCGGAACCGGTCTTCGATGGTGTCTCGGTCGAGTTTGAACACCTCTTTGACCGAGATGGCGACGTCTTCTCGGTCCGGACTCTCTTTGAGGTCTGCGCCCTCGCTGACGAGCGAGTTCGCCCCCTCGGCGAGGACGACCACCGGGGCGCGAATCTCGCCGTCTGGACGGTCCGTCTTCACGCCGGTAATCTTCTTTCCGTCGCGGATGAGGCCCGTCACCGTCGTCTCGGTGATGAGCGTCACGCCCGCTTCGACGGCCTGCTTCGCGAACCACTCGTCGAACCGCCGTCTGAGGACGGTGTACGAGTCGTTGTGGGGGTCGTCGCGCCACTCACCGGGACGAATCGAGACGGCCGTCTCGTCGCCTTCGTCGGTGAGCATCGAGTAGCGTTTCTCGGCGATGTACCGCTCCATCGGCGCGCTGTCGACGTCGACCAGTTCGCGGATGGTCGGCGTGTAGAGCACGCCGCCGAAGACGTTCTTGGTCCCCGGTGCCGGACCGCGTTCCAGCATCAACACGTCGAGGCCCTCGCGGGCCATCGTCAGTGCGGCGGCGGTCCCAGCGAGGCCAGCACCGACGATGATGGCGTCGTACGTGTCGTTGTAGTCCGGCGTCTCGGACACCATCTTCGGCAGTTGCAGGCTTCCGTTCGTCGCTTCGTCTGCGCTCATGCTGCTACCTCCTTCTTCTCTCGAATCATCGCAGTGAGTTTCGGCAGGACTTCGTGGAGGTCACCGACGATACCGTAGTCGGCGTGTTCGAAGATGGCCGCGTTCGGGTCGGTGTTGATGGCCACCACGTAGTCGCTGTCGTTCATCCCTTCGAGGTGCTGGACGGCACCCGAGATACCGGCGGCGATGTAGAGGTGCGGCCGGACGGTTTTACCGGTCTGGCCGACCTGTCGTGCCGGTTCGACCCAGCCTTCGTCGACGGCGGCGCGACTGGCAGCGACTTCGCCACCGAGTGCCGCTGCGAGTTCGGCGATGGGTTCGAAGTCGCCTTCACACCCCGCACCACCGGCGACGACGACGTCGGCGTCGGTGATGTCGACGACGTCGCTGACGACGCGCTCGATGACCTCCGAGAGCGTATCTTTCTCTTCGACGACGACGTCGACTTCCTCGATGGCGTCGGTATCGACGTCCGTCTCGGTGGGTTCGCTGGCGTCGAAGACACCGGCGCGAACCGTCGCCATCTGTGGGCGGTGCGAGGGACACTTGATGGTCGCCATCGCGTCACCGCCGAACGTCGGCCGACTCGCGAGGAGCAGGCCTTCGTCGTCGACGTCGAGTTCGGTACAGTCGGCGGTGAGTCCGGCGTGTGCCGGGACGGCGACACGGCCTGCGAAGTCGCGGCCAGTGTGCGTCCCGCCGATGAGGACGATGCTCGGTTTGCGCTCTTCGACCAGTGCGCGGAACTGTTCGCCGTATGGGTCCGCCCGGTAGGGTTCGAACACCGGGTCGTCGGCGACCAGTGCGCGGTCAGCGCCGCGAGTGAGTGCTTCTTCTGCGAGGTGCGAGACACCGTCACCCATCACGAGTGCGGTGAGGGGTTCGTCCATCTCGTCGGCGAGTTGGCGGCCTTTCGAGAGTAGTTCCCACGAGACGGGTGCCGCTTCGCCGGCGTGCTGTTCGACGAACACCCAGACACCTTCGTACTCGTCGATATCGACTGTCATTTAGAGTACCTCCATCATACGTTCGTACAGTTCGTCGACGTCGTCGACGCGTTCTCGCTCGCGTTCGACCGGTGTCGCAGTGTCCATCCCGCCGACTTTCGTCGGCGAGTTCGCGAGTCCGACTTGGTCTTCGATGCCGAGGTCAGAGGCGTTCCATTCGACGGGTTCGAACTCCGTCTCGGCGAAAATCTTGCGGTGTAAGCCGGCCGGGCGTGGCCGGTTCGCACCGAACTCCATCGCGACGACGACGGGCAACTTGGCGGCCACGCGTTCGTAGCCACCCTCCACGTCTCGCTTTCCGACGAGGATGCCCTCGTCTGGTCGCGGTTCGAGTTCTTCGGTGTAGGTGAGTTGCGACCACCCGTTGTGGGCAGCGATACCCGGCGGTACCTGTCCAGTAGAAGAGTCGGTACTCTCTTCGCCGCAGATGACGACGTCGGCGTCGAGTTCGTCCGCTGCTCGGGCGAGTGCGAGGCTCGTCGGCCACGTGTCACTCCCACCGAATGCGCGGTCAGTCAGCAGTACGCCGCCATCAGCGCCGGCACCGACTGCCGTCTGCAGGACTGCCTTGGCCGGAGGTGGACCCATCGTTATCGCGGTCACTGTCCCCCCAACCTCCTCGCGAAGTGCGAGTGCGGACTCGACGGCGTTTTGGTCGGGTCTGTTCAGAACCGCAGGGGCGTCAGACCGGTTTAGCGTCCCTGTATCGGGGTCAATCGTGACGTCGTCCGCGTCGGGAACCTGCTTGACACAGACGACGATGTTCCATCCGTCATTCATGATTAGACGGCGCCGTCGTACGCGGCGCTCGAAGAGAACTATGTACTGGGGGTGTACATACCGGGGCGGTCATTCTCGAAAAATAGGAACGGAATATGTACTATTATTCCCCGCATATCCTACACCTCTTCAGGAGGGTCACCAATGTACACTCATATCCTCGTCCCAGTCGACGGCAGCCCAGAAGCGGAGAATGCGGCCCGTCACGCGGTCCATCTCGCTGACGAGGTTGGCGCAGACGTTCACGCACTGTACGTCTCTGGGGACCAATCGTCCGACGAATCGACGGCGAAAGCCATCGCCGACTGCGGACGACGCGCACTCGAAGAGGTTCGCGAACACGGCGACGAACACAGTGTCACCGTCGACACCACCGTCTCGGAGGGCGAACCTGCCCGGACGATTGCCGAGTTCGCCACGGCGACTGACGTCGACCTCGTCGTCATGGGGACACACGGCCGCAATGGCGTCGATAGACTGCTCAACGGGAGCGTCGCAGAACGCGTCGGCCGGTTGGTCTCGGTTCCCGTGACGACGATTCGACTCGACGACAGCAGACAGGCAGTGGCCTCACCACTGGAAGCACAGCGAATCGCCCGCGAGAAACTCGAAGTGACGGGCCACGAAGACGCCGTCGTGGAGTCGCCGTCACACCAGCGAACCGCCTGGGTCGTCCACGCCACCGACGACAGAGGCGAGTACAATATTCACATCAACAGCGCGTCCGGGCGGGCGAAACTCGTCCAACTGGGCTGAGAGCGTTCGTTTTCTACGCGTCGAGGTTCAGCAACTCGGCCGCTTCGTCGAGGAACGACTCGTAGACCGTCATCGCGTCTTCTATCGGTTCTGGTTCGGTCATGTCGACGCCCGCCGTCTGCAACACGTCGAGTGGGTACTCGCTGCCGCCGAGTGCGAGGGCGTCGCGGTAGTCTGCGGCGGCGGACTCGCCGTCGGTTCGGATGCGCTCGACGATGGCGGCGGCGGCCGAGATACCCGTCGCGTACTGGTAGACGTAGTAGTTGTAGTAGAAGTGGGGAATCCGCATCCACTCCCGGGCGATGTGGTCGTCAGTCTCGGCGGGTGCGTAGTACTCCGCCTTCAGGTCGCCGTATATCTGGTCGAACCGGTCCGGGGTGAGCGCGCCGTCCGCCTCGACGATTTCGTGAATCTGCAGTTCGAAGTCGGCGAACATCGTCTGGCGGAACAGCGTTGAGCGGAAGCGTTCGAGATACTCGTCTAAGACGTGCATCCGGAGTTCGTCGTCGTCGACGTTTTCGAGGAGGTACTCCGTCAGGAGCGTCTCGTTGACCGTCGAGGCGACTTCGGCCGTGAAGATGTCGTAACTCGCGTCGTGCCACGGTTGGGCGTCGTTGGCGAGTTCGGAGTGCATCGAGTGGCCCAACTCGTGAGCGAGCGTGAACATCGAGGCGGCGTCGTCCTGATAGTTCATCATGATGAACGGTTGGGTGTCGTAGGTGCCCGACGAGAACGCCCCGGCACGCTTGCCGCGGTTCTCGTAGACGTCCACCCAACGGTCTTCGAGGCCCTCGGCCATCCGCGACTGGTACGCTTCTCCGAGTGGGGCCACCGCTTCGACGATGTACTCCTTGGCCTGTTCGTACGAAATCTCCGGGCCGTGGTCGCCCGTCAGCGAGACGTAGAGATCCCACATCTGTAACTCGTCGGCACCGATAGCCTGCCGCTTCAGTTCGGCGTGGCGGTGAAGTTGGTCGAGGTTGTCGCGGACGGTGTCCAGCAGGTTGTCGTACACTTCGACCGGAACGTTCGGGCCGTCCAGTGCCGACTGTCGGGCGGTGTCGTAGTTGCGGATGCGGGCCTTCTTCACGTCGGCTTTGACGCTGTTCTTCAGCGACGACCCGACGGTGTTGCGCACGTCCTTCCAGCGGTCGTAGAACTCCTCGTGGACGGCCTGTCTGAACTTCCGGTCTGGGTGTTTCTGGAGTTTGGTGAAGTTCCCCTGCGTTATCTCGACGGACTCGCCGTCGGGTTTCTCGACGGTGGGGAACTCCAGGTCGGCGTTCGCGAGCATGGAGTAGATATCGCTCGGCGACCCTGTCACGTCCGAGAGGTCCGCGAGGACCGCCTCCACTTCGGCCGACCGGGTGTGTTCTTTCGTCCGAAGCACGTCGTCGAAGTGGTGCTCGTAGGCTTCGAGCGCCGGTTCTGCTTCGACGTACTCCTCGACGCCGTCACGACCGAGTTCCTGTATCTCTGGGTCGAGATAACTGACGGCGCTTCGTGCCTTCGACGCCAGTGCCTCGGCGCGTCCGGCCTGTGCCTGATACTCCTGGTTGCGCGTATCTTCGCTGCTGCGAAGGCTGGCGTACGAGACGACCATCGAAACCTCACGGAGCACCGACTCCATCGTCTCGAGGAGTTCCAGAAGCGTCTCGGGGTCTTCTGTCGCACGACCCTCGTAGGCTTCGAGTTCGGGGATTCGCTCGGCAACGTCCTCGTAGGCGGCCTCCCACTCGTCGTCGGAGGTGTAGATGCTGTCGAGGTCCCACTTGTACTCCTCGTCGATGTCGCTCCGCTCGGGAACCGAACTCATGACTCACCCGTCGCGCGCGCGGTTGGTAAGCCTTGTCAATCGACTGCCGGCGAGGAGAAGAGTGGGCGATGCAACGTCGAGATTAGTGCCGTGTGGCTCTCGCTTGTCGTACCTGCGCACCGTCGCGAACCATATCCTCACAGTGAGGACAGACCCGCGGCTCCTCCATGCCTTCTGGTGCGAACACCCTCACATACCCTTCCGTAACGAAAGAACCGCAGTTCTGACATTGTGGCATGGTAACTCGGCGTACCACGTCAAATTAGTTAGAAGTTGTGCATAAATTTTTTATCTAAGTCCTGTGCGTTGGTGGCACAAACGACTTTGACGGCGACGGTGTGGATGGTGCATGGACGACCTTTCGTCGGCGGCCCGAACTGCCGTCGCCCGAACGTGGACGGACGACAGACCGTGGGCGTTTCTCACCCGCCTCACGTCGCTCGGCGACCGGATGGCCGGTGGTGCGGGGGACGCTCGTGCGGGCGATATCGTCGCCGACGCGTTCAGGGACGCTGGTCTCCGAGACGTCGAATTCGACCCCTTCGAGATGGCTCACTGGACGCGTGGTGAGACGACACTCGAACTCACCGCCCCCGACGAGCGTTCGTTCGAGGCCATCGCACTCCCGTACTCACCGCCGGCGGACGTCAGTGGCCCACTCGTAGACGTTGGGTACGGGACGCCGGCCGAAATCGACGACCACGACGTCGAAGACGCCATCGTCGTCGCCAGCACGACGACGCCCGACGGCGGGCGCTTCGTCCACCGCATGGAGAAGTTCAACTACGCCATCGACTCGGGGGCCGTCGCGTTCGTCTTCGTCAATCACGTCCCCGGACAACTCCCACCGACCGGGGCGCTCCGATACGACGAGGAGGCACTCGCCCCCGCCGTCGGCGTGAGCGACGAGACGGGGGCGTGGTTGCGGGACTACGCGAGTCGGGGTGGGGAGGCGCGCCTCGCTGTCGACGCCGCCACGGACCCCGGCGAGAGCAGAAACCTCGTCGGGACGGTGGGTCCCGACACACGACGAGAAGTCGTCTTCTGTGCCCACTACGACGCCCACGACGTCGCCGAAGGCGCACTCGACAACGGGTGTGGCATCGCAACCGTCGTCACCGCGGCGCGAATCCTCGCGTCGATGGACCTCGAAGTCGGCGTCCGCGTCGTCGGTGTCGGTGCCGAAGAACTCGGGTTGACCGGCGCAGAGCACCTCGCTCAGACGCTAGATTGCGACCGAATCGCCGCCGTCGTGAACGTCGACGGCGCGGGCCGGTTCCGTGACATGGTCGCGATGACCCACTCGTCGGAGGCGATGGCCGACGTGGCAGAGACAGTCGCAGACGAGACACGTCACCCGATTCGAGTCGAATCGGAACCACACCCATTCAGCGACCAGTGGCCGTTCGTCCGGGCGGGCGTCCCCGGCATCCAACTCCACAGCGACAGCGGCGAACGTGGCCGTGGATGGGGACACACGAGCGCGGACACGCGCGACAAAGTAGATGACAGAAACATTCGGGAACACGCGATACTGGGGGCACTGCTCGTCCGCGAACTCGCGAAACGGACCGCAGACGACGAGATTCCACGACTCGACGACGACGAACTCGCCGGTGCGTTCCGGGAGGCGAACTTCGAGGTGGGGATGAAAGCGGCGGGTATCTGGCCTGCCGGGTGGGAGTAGGCGACTTCACCGACCTGTCGCTTCGTCTCAATCGAGTCCCGACGTGGGCAACGCGGACCGTTCGATGGCACTCATCGTCGCCGCCTCGACGACCATTCCAACGCCGATGACGACGTAGTACACGCCGAAGACAGCAGTTATCAGCACGATGAACGCGTAGAGCACGATTCCTGCGAACCCCGCCGTCGTGGCGAGAAAGCCGCCGACGAGATTTCCGATGCCGAGGATGAAGAGGCCGAAGACGATGCGCAGGGTCGCATCCCACGCGGAGGTTGGGTCCATACGTCGAGTGTTGTTCAATGGAGTGATATGTTTGGTGGGTTATTCTGCATCGATGCCGTCACGAATACGCGCCCCGACGCGCCACCCGATTCGGTCCGCCAGCGCCTGCTCTCCGAACGCTCCGACGGCGCTGTCGGCCGCCTCGGTGTCTACCTCAAACTCGACGCCTGGGTAGTCCACGGCGGTGAGAACGAGCGGTGTGGGCGGTGCAGCAGGCACGCCGTCGGGTCCCTGCAAGTGGCCCGGGCCGAGTACGTCGTCGACTCTCGACAGTGGGGCCGCACCCGACCCGACGGACTGAACGACCGAGACGAGACGACGGACGAGTTCACGCGCGAACCCACCCGCCTCGACGTGGACGAGCAGGAAGTCGCCGTCTCTGGTCAGGCCGCCGTCGATGGTGCGGACGGTTCCGTGGTCGTCGGGTGTGAGGTTGTGAAAGTCGTGTTCGCCGCAGAGGGCGTCGAACGCGGCGGTGGCCTGTCCGTCGTCGAACGCCTCGGTCGGTGCGTAGAGGTCGTAGACGTACGCTCGGCGACTCGGGAGGTGTCTCGCGTGGAAGTCGTCGGCGACGTCGGCGGCGGCCCACGCTCTGATGGTTCCGGGGAGTTCGGCGTTCAACGCCCGCGGCGTACACCAGTCGGGGCAGTCGAACGCGACGGTCTGTGCGAGTGCGGAGACGCCCGCGTCGGTTCGCCCGGCGGCGGCGTACCCCTCCGGCACGTCGTCCGTCTCGCAGATGCCGAGTCCACGACAGGCGTCGAGAATCGCATCTTCGACTGTCGGGACGTCCGGTTGTCGCTGAAAACCGTAGTAGGGGCGGCCATCGTACGCGATGCGGAACGCGCGCATACAGAGGGGGTTCACCGTGACTGCACTTAACCGACCCCACTCCCCTGCAACCGTCCGTAACTCGCCGCAGTCCGACCGTACACTCGGCTATCTGCTTTCTATCGGTTCGTGTTTGCCGCGGATGGTGAGAATCGGCACGTCCGTCATCCGGAGGACGCGTTCGGTGACGCTCCCGATGAGGTAGCGCTCCAGTCCGCGGCGGCCGTGGGTCCCCATGACGATGAGGTCCACGTCGTGTTCGTCGGCGTATCGGAGGATTGCGCGGTGCGGCGACCCGTGTTCGACGGCGGTCACGACGTCGACGTCTGCCGCTTGGGCCACCTCGGCTTCCTCCGACACTATCTTTTCGCCTTCCTCTTCGTACGCACGGACGAGGCCACCGGCGTCGAGTTGCGTCGCGTGGAGGACTCGTTCGTCGACAACGTAGAGGACGTGAACCGTCGCCCCCAACGTCTTGGCGAGGTTGGTGGCCTGCTCGACGGCCAATTCACTGGGTGCGCTCCCATCGACGGGAACGAGAATCGTTTCGTACATCTTGGTTTTCGGTACGCTGGGAAGGGTCAAAAGGACGTTCGCAAAAGCCACACCGCGAGAATCGCCGTCTCAGAGCGCGGACGAGGGCGTATCCGAGGGGTGGGGGGTCCGCGATTACTCGTAGTCGACGTAGGTCGGTTCGTCGAAGTCGCCCGGGAAGTCGTCGACGTCGACAGTCGTCTGGTCGCCGGACTGCATGTCCTTGATAGTCACTTCGTCGTTCTCTAAGTCGCGTTCGCCGACGATGACGACGGTGCCGGCGTTGATGGAGTCTGCGTAGGACATCTGCGCGCCGAAACTCCGGTCGGAGACGTCGACTTCGACGACGTTCCCCGTCGTGCGCAGGTCACGGGCGATGCGCGATGCCACCTCGCGGGTGTCGCCGACGGTGAGGACGTAGTAGTCCGTCGTGAGTTCTTCTTCGGGCCAGACGCCGGCGCGCTGACAGAGCAGTTGGAGCGTCGCATCACCGAGCGCGACGCCGACTGCGGGAGTCGGTTGCCCGCCGAAGGACTCGATGAGGTTGTCGTATCGGCCGCCGCCGAACGTCGCCCGCGAGACTTCACCGGTCGAGTCGAAGCACTCGAAGACGACGCCCGTGTAGTAGTCGAGACCACGAGCAGTCGTCAGCGACACCTCGCAGTAGTCGCCAGCGCCGAAGTCTTCGGCCGCTTCGAGTACGTTCCGGAGGTTTTCGACCGCCGCTTCGACGTTCTCGCCGCCGAACTCGGCTATCTCGTCGAGGTCACCGCGTTCGATGAGGTCCGCGAACTGACCTGCCTGTTCGTACGAGAGACCGGCGTCCGAGAGCAGTCCGAGATACTCCTCGCGCTCGACTTTCTCGGATTTGTCGACGGCGCGGATTGCGTCCGCCACGTCAACGTCGGCGTCGAACGACCGGAGGAGGCCACCGAGGATGTCACGGTGTGAGACGCGGAACTCGAAGTCGTCGGCGGTGAGACCGAGATCGACCAGTGCGTCGGCCGCGAACGCCAGCACTTCGGCGTCTGCCTCCGGTTCGGTGGACCCGAAGATGTCCACGTTCGTCTGGTAGAACTCGCGGAAGCGACCCTGCTGGACCTGCTCGTAGCGCCAGAAGGGGCGCGTCGAGACCCACTTGATGGGCTTCGACAGCGCCTGCTGCTTGGCGACGACCATTCGGGCGACAGTCGGCGTCAGTTCGGGGGTGAGGGTGATGTCGCGGCCGCCTTTGTCTTCGAAGGCGTACAGTTCCTCGACGATTTCCTCGCCGGACTTGTCCACGTACATCTGGGTCCGTTCGAGATACGGCGTCCCGATTTCACGGAACCCGTACCGAGCGGCAGTCGTCTCGACGGTGTCGATAACCTCACGTCGAGCCGACATCTCCCCGGGGTAGAAGTCACGAAATCCCTTGAGTCGGTCGTACATGCGCAGTCGTTGGCGAAGGTTGCGCTTGAAACCTGTTGTTCGAGCGCGACGGGCGCTCTCGACGAGTGACTATCGGACCATCGAGACGAGCGCGCCCACGTCGCCGACGGCGATGAGCGTGACACCGGCGACGGCGAGGACGGCGGCGACGAGGCGGGTCCCGAACTGGGACTCCCGGAGGACGACGCCACCGAGGATGACGGCGACGACTGCTTGCGTGTTGATGATGGGCGACCCGATACTCGCGGGGACCAGCGAGAACGCGACAGAGGTGACGTGTTCGCTTCCGGCGACGAGGAGGCCGGCGGCAGCGAACTTCGGCAGGTCACCGCGAACGGGTCGCCAGTTACGAACAGCCAGTGGAAAGAGGACGAGGGCCCCGCCGACGAAGAGAATCGGCACCCAGAGCGTCGTCGGGATGGCCAGTTCCTGTAAGCCGACGCGCTTGCCCACGTCGCCGGCGGCGTAACAGGCCGCACTCGCGAGTGCGAACTGTGCCGGGCGCGAGGTTGCGGCCCGTCGAAGCGGTTCGAAGAGGCCGCCACCTTCGTAGTTCGCGACGTACACCGCCATCGTCGCGACGGCGACGCCACCGAGTTGGAGGACGGTCAGGTGTGCAGACAAGAGGACGATTTCGATGGGGAGGACGAACACGGGGACGAGTTTGTTGATGGGGGCGACGTACGAGACGTCCCCACCGTCGAGCGCGTAGATGAACAGGACGAATCCGAGGCCGATGGCGACGATTGTCGTGGCGATAGTCGCGAGACCAGTGACACCGAGCGTCGCGAGCGACGGGACGGCCGCCGGGTCGAGACGAGTCGCCGTCACCGGTGCGTACCAGAGAATCGCGAACGCGTTCACCGCGACGGCGATTTGTGCGCCCGAGTAGTCGCTGAAGTACAACTTGAGGACGAAGATGTAGACACCCCACCCGACGGCAGCGAGAACGGAGTAGAAGATTCCGGGGTCCATGCGTGACTCGCTCGTCGGCGTGGTGAAAAACAACTCGGTCCCGAGTTCACGTGTTGAGGCGTGTGACGACTACAGGCGGCCGTGGACGTAACTCTGGATGTGGTCGGGGAAGACTTCCTCGACGGCCTCGACACCGTGTTCGTCGGCGATGAGTTGTCTGAGTTCGCCCTCGTAGTCCGCCTTGGGTATCTCGTCGGACGGCCCCGTCTCCACGTCGAGGTGGGAGTCGACGAGTCGGTCCACTGCACCACGGCCGAACCCCGACAGGGGGGAGAGATAGTCGACGCCGTGACGGTCTTCGAGACTCTGCGCCTGTGCCCGTGAGATAGAGGGGACACGGTCGTCACGGCGCGTACCGTCTGCGACGGCGTCGAAGTCGAGGCCGCAGACGGCCTCTAGCGCGTGTTCGTGGACCCTCTGGATGCCGTTCCGCGGGTAGCCGTCTTCGACCATCCGGGTGGCGGCCTCCTCGGCGACGTCCCGGTCGAGTTCCAGCGTCTCGAACTCGTAGCCGAGTTCGAGGGCGGCGTCTCTGGCGTACCTCCAGTCGTCGGTGACGTCGAAGTGCGCCGTCACGAGCGTCAGGTCGTAAAACGAATCGAGAAGCAGTGCGGCGAGCGAAGAGTCTTTCCCGCCGCTGTAGAGGAGCGCGAGTTCCACGAATTACCGGCGTCGAATGTTGAAGCTCTTAGACTCCGGTTGGAGCTCTTTCAGCAACGCCTTCATCTTGTCGTCGTCGATGCGGCCCTGGATACGACCGCTCTGTGCGAGGGCGACGATTTGGCGTTCGACCTGCTCTGCGAAGTCCGGTTTGGACATCTGGACCGCGTTGAGGCGCTGGCGCGCTTCGTCGGTCAGATACTGCTTGAGGAGGGCCTGTTTCTGCTGTTCGGCACGCTGCTGGGCCGCCTCTTCGGCCTGCTGTTGTTCTGGGGAACTTCCTTGGCCTGCTTGCTCTTGGAGTTCCTGCATCTTCTTCTTTCGAAGCTCCTCCAGTCGCTCATCGTCTGGGCTGCCACTCATACACTAGCGCACGGCCTGCCGTCTGAAAACCATTACGGACCGGTGTACAAACGGGTCTCTGCGGGGTTTACGGCCGAAGAAGAACTCTCGGGAGTGTGTCGGCGTCGTCTACGCGTAGCGCTCGAGTTCCGGACGGTCGAGGTCGGCGAGGACGTCGTCGGCGGCGTTGTCGAGGAAGCTGCTCCCCTCGGCGGTGATGCGGCGACCCTCACCCTTGCCGGTCTCGACGAGACCCTCTTCTTCGAGTTGCTGGAGGAGTTTGCGGATAATCTTCTTGCTGCCGGTGTCGCTGTGCGAACCGGAGACGCGGTAGCGGGTCGACCCACGCTTGAGGCCGCCGTACTCGGTGGAGAGACGGTCGACGCCGACCGGGCCGTTCATCGCGACTTTGCGGAGCAGACTGGCACCGCGGACGAACCAGAAGTTGTCCTGTTGTGGTGGCAGTTCACGGGTCTGGCCGGTCTTTGCGAAGGCCATCCAGTCGGGTTGCTCGATACGGTCCTCGAGTCGTCCGGCGACCTCTTCGATGAGGGCGTCCGCCGGGACGTCATAGATGGTTACCATGGCTATTGGTTCTTAATCGTCGCGTTTAAAGGCATCGTATTCGCCTGATACGGGCAGTTGGAGGCTCCTGCGTGCCGACCGGCGTGTGTCGGACCCACACTCCAAGATACGACCGATTAGCCTCGCCACCCGCGAGCACTCTCGAGGCTCATCACGATGCCGCCGAGGAGCGTCGGAACCCAGTAGATGAACCCGCGGAAGAGGACGACACCGGCCGTCGCCACGTCGAACGAGACGGCACCGCTGGCCGCCGCGACGAGGATGGCGAGCGTCCACTCGATGCCGCCCGCACCGCCCGGCAGTGGTGTCACACCGGCGATTGCACCGATGGGGACGACGAACAGTGCGATAGAGAAGGCAATCGGTGCACCGATGGCGTGGAAGGCCACCCACAGACCGACCATCTGGAAGAGCCATCCGAGTCCAGACAGGCCCAGTGCGACTGCCAGGCCGCGTGGGTTCCGCCCGACACGCTCTATGGAGCGGAAGAACCCGTTGATTCTGCGCTCGACGCCGTCCGTCGTCGGGACGCGAATGCGAGGGATGTACCGGGCGACGGTCTGAATAATCGGCGTCAGCGCGTGGATGAGCTTCCGTTCGAGTTCGTAGCGTCGTTCCCACACGATGTAGACGGCGGTGGGGACGCCGATGGCGAGGCCCACGACGGCGACGAGGGCAATTTCGAGGTTACGGCCGAGGGTGACCTCTGTCGCGTAGTAGCCCGCGCCGATGAGGGCAATCGTGATAGACGGGACGAAGTTGATAGTGTCCACGCTGGCGATAGCCGCGAGTCCCGTCTCGTACTCGGTGTCGGTGCTCCGCGAGATGAGAAGCGCCGTGACGGGTTCGCCACCGGCCTGTCCGAACGGCGTGATGTTGTTCGAGAACATCGCCCCCGTGAAGACGAGGAACGACCGGACGACGGAGATGTCGACGCCGAGGACGCCGAGAACCGTCTTCAGAGAGACGCCCCACGTGACCAACCAGAGTATCGTGATGGTGAACAGTCCTACCAGAAAGGCCGGACTCACCATCGTCAGTCGGTTTACGAGTTCGTCGACGCCCGCGAAGTAGAAAAGGACGGCAAACACGACGAACGCTGCGGCGAACCCGAGGACCGTCGCTCGAATATTCTCGCGGGCCATCTGCCCGAAGTGGGTCCACGAACGGCATTAAGCCACCGGATTGAACGGACGAGATGGGGGCGGTCGGGTGGTTCGACAGTCGACCAGCGGATAGATGGACATTTCCGCCGGGGGCGACACGTCGGGTGTATGGACGAGCGTACCGCCCTCCGACTGCTCGCTGCGGACCTCCCCGGCGCGGGCGACGACGCCGCAATCGTCGATGGTCTGGTCGTCACGACGGACATGCTGCACGAAGCGACGGACTTCCCTGCCGGGACGACGCGCTACACGGCAGGGTGGCGAGCAGTCGGTGCGTCGTTGTCTGACGTGGCCGCGATGGGGGCGACGGCCACGTGCGCAGTCGCAGCCTACGCCGCGCCCGAACTCGACGAGGCAGCGCTCAGAGCCTTCGTGCAGGGCGCACGCGACGTGTGTGATGCGGTTTCGGCGGAGTACGTCGGTGGTGACCTGGACACCCACCGCGAGTTCACGGCGGTCAGTACGGCTATCGGTCGCACCGACGACCCAGTCCTCCGCTCCGGTGCGAATCCGGGTGACCTGCTCTGTGTGACGGGTGAACTCGGCCGTTCTGCCGCGGCAGTTCGGCTGTTCGAGGCGGGCGAGACGGACCGCGGGAACGACCTGTTCCAGTTCACGCCACGTGTCGCCGCCGGTGTCGAACTCCGCGACGTTGCGACGGCGATGATGGATTCGAGCGACGGTCTGGCCCGCTCTGTCCACCAACTCGCCGAAGCGAGCGACTGTGGGTTCGAACTCGACTGGGACGCACTCCCGGTCCACGACGCAGTCGGCGACGTCGCGACTGACGACGACGACGCCCGTGACCTCTCGGCGTACTTCGGGGAGGACTTCGAACTGGTGTTCACCGTCCCCGAGGCCGAACTCGACGCGGTCCGCGACGAGGTGGACGTTCCGCTCACCGTCGTCGGGCGAGCGACGGCGGGGTCGGAAGTCGTCGCGGACGGCGAGGCGGTTCCGGACCGTGGGTACACCCACGGCGGCGACTGACCGGGAAGACGGTCTGGTTTCCCTGATGGTTCTCTGGACGGGAGAACCAGTGATTCGTGCTATCGTACTTGGTGAGAATCATCTAGTATGGCTTCTGAGTCACCGGTCCAGCGACAGGTATCGCGTCTGGCTTCGGGGACGGGTACGCCCCGTGAGTTCGTACTCGCCGCGGTGGGTGTGTACGTCCTGTGGGTCGTCGCCACGTTCGTCTTCGAGGGGCGAATACAGACACTCCTGCGCCCGGATGCGACGCTCGACAGGTTGGTGTACGCTGTCGTCGCCAATCTCCTCGTCGGCACACTGCTGGCGATGTTGGTCGTCCGGCGAATCGTCGCGTCGGGCGTCGTCACACCCGACCGCATCGGATTTAGACCGCTGGTCCGAACCATCGCCGTCGTCGTCGCCGCTGGTGTGGTGGGACTTGCGCTGTACGTCGTCCAGAACCCCCCGACGACGGACTCTGTCGTCGTCGCGAACGTCTTCGCACAGGTGGTTCCCACCTCCATCGCGGAAGTCGTGGTCTGTTGGGTGCTCGTCGGGGGGACAGTCGAAGCGCTCCTTCGCGCTCGTGGGTCGAACAGGTACGTCGCAATCGGTGTCGCCATCGTGACTGCGAGCGTCCTCTTCGGCGTCTACCACGTCGGGCACAGTCCGCCGTTCAACACGCTTCCACAGGTTGCGTTGCTCACCGTCGTCGGCGTGGTGACGAGTCTCGTCTACTTCGGGACCCGTGACGTGTACGCGACAGTCGTCTTCCACACGCTGTTGGCGTTGACGGGTGTCACACAGTCGCTGGCGGCCGCCGGACGACTCGAAACGTTCACCGACCTCATGGTCCCGCTGTTCGCCGTCGCGTTCGTCGCCGTCGCGGTGTTCGTCGCTGCCGACGTGTTCTTCGTCCGGCGTGCGCCACAGACGTGAGTCCGGGGAAGCGGCACCGAGGAAAATTCGGTGATTATGATTACGCCGGAATCACCTGAATCGGCACGAGGAGGAAACACGCCGCGCCGAGTGCGAACGTGAACAGGCCGATGGCGATTCGCCCCGGACCAAGTGGCGTCTCGTCCACCGGGTCTGCGGGCCCGTTGTAGGCGATGAACGTCGAGAGGAGGCCCCAGAAGAACCAGAGGCCGACGGACTCGTTGATACTGAGACCACGCACGTAGTAGAGATAGCCAGCGATACCGAAGAGGAACAGCGGAACCGTCGCGGCGAGCGACTCCTGCCGTTCGCCGAGCATCGCTCGGACCATGTGGCCACCGTCGAGTTGGCCGACTGGAAGCAGATTGAGGACGGTGAAGAACATCCCGACCCAGCCACCGATGACGACGGGGTGGACGACGGTTCGGGGGTCTGGATACTCGGTCGGTTGCCCGAGTGCCGCGGCGATAGCGTCGAGGAGTGGCGGGTTGTTGAAGACGATGACGTCACTGGTGCCCGAGAACGCCCACGCGGGGACGGTGAGCGGTTCGAGCGAGAGACCGATACCGGTGACGACAATCGTCGCCGCGAGTCCGGCGAGGGGGCCGGCGACGCCGATGTCGAACAGCGCCTTCCGGTCTGGCATCTGGCCACGCATCCGAATAATCGCGCCGAGGGTGCCGAATGGGAAGATGAAGGGGATGAGATAGGGTAGCGAGACGTTGACGCCGTGGTACTTCCCCATCAGGTAGTGTCCGAGTTCGTGAACGGAGAGGACGCCGAGGATAGCGGCCGTGAAGGGCCACGCCTTGAGTGCGAGCAGTGGGTTCGCCACCAGGTCGGAGAACGGGACGTAGTACCAGCCGACGGCCCCGACGAACATCGTCGAGACGATAGTCGCGACGAAGAGCGCGAGGTTCTTCCACGGGATGCCGCCGTTACCGGTCGAGACGGGTTCGGCGACGACGATATCGGTCCCACCGAGTCTCGTCGTCTGCGCTTGTACTTCGTATCCGGCCCGGCGGAACGCGGGCCACACCTCACGGAGGAGCATCTGCTCGGGGACCAGCGACTCCCCGTAGTAGACGAGTCGCTCTCCGTCGGTTCGTGTCTCTTGGACGTCGAAGACGGCACGAAGTACTTCGACCGGCGGTCCGTCCGCCGATTCGGCCTGTTCCATTGCCGTGGGGTAGGCGTGCGACGTGCATAAACCCCGTGACGCGACGGAATCGTGACTAGTAGGAGAGTCCCGTCGCTACGAACGCGGCGACAAAAACGGGGCGCAAGTAAGAGAACGCCGGCGGATGGACCCGGCGTCGACGTAGTGGGGTCGGGTACCGTTTAGGGGGTGGTGGACAGGGAGGCGAACGATTGGTGCAGCAGTTGGCTGGTGTGGGGGGTGGGTGTGAGACCGATTGGTTGGTCGTCGAGTGGTGTTCTGTGTGGCGAGAGAGAATCTCTCGGGGCCGTTCAGGGGGCGTTCGGTGTGTTCAGCCTCAGGCAGCTTCGACGCGCCACGTGGTCGCGCTCGTGTACGACCACTTCTCGATGGTCAGGTCGGTCGCGGAGTCGCGAAGCTTGACCATCAGGGCGCCGATTTCTTTCGGAGACAGTCCAACGTCGTCTGCGATGAACTTACTCTTGAAGTACATCTCTCCGTCCTTCGCACGGTCGCTCAGGTACTGCTTGAGACGGTCTTCTTTGGAGCTGCCATCGGTGGAGGGGGGTGCTGTAACGCTCATCTGAGTCACCTCACTCCATTATACCTTCCAGGAGGTGTTATAAAGGGAGGAACGTTGAGATTAGTTCGAACGCTTTCAGCATAAACCGACAAAAAGAGTCCATTTTACGATTCTTTTAGAAACGCTTAGACATTTTATAGACTACTTTGAGGGATTATTTCTCTATTTAATTTCCCTATTTAATGTGGTTCAACTATACCTCAACTGAGGCACAAAAAACGCCATTTTGGGGCAATATGGGCCTCGAATGACCGCTGATTCTGCGTGTGCGTCGGCCACTGCCTC
This sequence comes from Haloferax sp. YSSS75, assembly GCF_046764215.1. Lineage (GTDB taxonomy): Archaea > Halobacteriota > Halobacteria > Halobacteriales > Haloferacaceae > Haloferax. The sequence continues at coordinate 2,706,157 of NZ_CP177206.1, read as the reverse complement.
CTGAACGGGTGGGCCGGGTGCTCAGCGGTCGTGGACCCAGAACTCCTCTTCGACTGTCGTCTCCTTTTTGAATATGGGAACTTCGTCTTTCAACCGGTTGATACCGTCTTCGACAGTCTCGAACGCCTCGGTTCGGTGTCCCGCGAGGACGACGACGAACACGATATCCTCGCCGTCTTCGATGCTCCCCACGCGGTGGTGCATGAGGACGCGGTAGACGCCGTCCCGTGCTTCGAGTTCTTCGGAGATGGTCGCCATCTTGGCCTCTGCGACGCCGTCGTACTTCTCGAATTCGAGGGTGACGGTCCGATTGTCGTCTTCGGCGTCTTTCGCGCGCACCCGACCGGTGAACGTGGCAATCGCGCCTGCGTACTCTGCCTGCGGGTCGTCTTTTATCTGTTCGACCAGCGATTCGAGCGTGATGTGTGGTTCGAAGGAGTCGAGTTTTCCGGCGAGTTCCTCGATATCGACGTCTGCCTGGTCGTCTGCGGAGGTCACGACGGTTTTTGCGTCGGCCTCACCGAGGGTGACTGTCGGGACGTCCGCGTCGGGGAACCCGGTGAGAAGCGTGTAGTCGTACTGTGCGGAGAGTTCGTCGAGAAGCGAATCGAGCGTCTGGTCGTCGCCGCCGCCCATCCAGTTCCCGTCGGGTGTGAGTCCGTACGACCCACTGACACCCGCCGTGGTTTCTGACTGTGCCGCGGTGCTCGGGATGGATTCGACGGTGGCGACACGCCCGTCCAGTCGTGGAGCGAGTCGCTCACAGAGGACGGTTGCGCCCGGACCGACCACGCCAAGTACGTGCATACAGAGCCTCACGTCCCGCGTCAGTTTAAGATTGCGCCGATTACGTCTGCCCGTCGCCTTCGGTCGGTCGGGTCCGATACAGATACAGCGAGATGCCGGCCCCGGCGAGGCCCAGCGTCGTCCCGATCCACGGTGCGAGGGCGCCGACAGCGGTATCGGCCGTCGCAGGGAGCGTGTCGTACTGCCAGAGCGCCCACCCGATAGAGAAACACGCCACCACGACCCAGTAGAGGCCGGTCCGGCTATCGAACTCGCCGCGATAGTAGCGGACGAAGAGCGCGCCGAGGGCGAGTCCCCACCCGACGACGATGAAGGTGATAGTCTCGACGGTGACGAGTCGCATACCCGTAGTCGCCGCGAGACTGGTTTAAACCCCCCGAACCGGGTGTCTCGCACTTGATAACCCTTAAGATGCGCTCACTGATACCCGTGTGCAATGAGAGTCGTCATCTCCATCGGCGGAAGTGTACTCGCGCCGGACCTCGACCCCAAACGTGTGGAGGCACACGCGTCGGTCGTCGAGACGCTCGCGCGAGAGGGGTGTGAAATCGGGGCGGTCGTCGGCGGCGGCGGCGTCGCCCGCGATTACATCGGTGCGGCCCGTGAACTCGGTGCGAACGAAGTTCAACTCGACCAGATCGGTATCGACGTGACCCGAATCAACGCCCGTCTGTTGATTGCGGCGCTCGGGCCGCAGGTCGACCCGAAAGTCGCCCACGACTACGAGGACGCTGGCGACGCCATCCGCCGCGGCGACATCTCCGTGATGGGCGGCGTCATGCCGGGACAGACGACTGACGCCGTCGCGGCGGCGTTCGCGGAGTACGTCGACGCCGACCTGCTCGTCTACGCGACGAGCGTCGACGGCGTGTTCAGTTCCGACCCCAAGACCGACCCCGACGCGACGAAGTTCGAGGAGATGGCCGCGGGCGAACTCGTCGACGTCATCGCCGACATCGAGATGAACGCCGGGTCGTCCGCACCGGTCGACCTGCTGGCCGCGAAACTCATCGAGCGCGCGAAGATGCGCACTATCGTCCTCGACGGAACCGACCCCGAACGCATCGCGCCTGCGGTGCTTCGCGGCGAACACTCCGGGACCGACATCATCCCCGAAGGTGGCGACGAACCGACCTACTGGGTCCAGTGAGATGACGACGGACGAAGCCACCACCGACGCTGCCGAAGACGAGTCCCCCGACGTCTTCGACGAGGCGGCAGGGTCGAACGACGACCACCGCGACTTCTGGGCCGACGACGTCGCCGACGCGATAGAGGCGCGAGACCCCGACGAACCCATCGTCATCAAGGGCGGCGTCTCGCCCTCCGGAGTCGCCCACCTCGGCAACTTCAACGAGATTATCCGCGGCTACTTCGTCGCCGAAGTCCTCCGCGAACGCGGCCACGAGGTCCGCCAGGTCTTCACGAGTGACGACAAAGACCCACTCCGCAAACTCCCCCGAAAACTCGCCGACGAAGACGGGAACATCGTCGGACTCGGCGAAGTCGATGCCGGCGCACTCGGGCGCAACCTCGGCAAGCCCTACACGGCTATTCCCGACCCCTTCGGTGAAGAGGAGTCCTACGCGGCCCACTTCGCCGCGCTGTTGAAGGCCGACGCCGACCGCCTCGAAATCCCGGTGGAGATGCTCTCGAACACCGAGATGTACGAAGACGGCGACTTCGACCCGGTGGTCGAACACGTCCTCGAGAACATCGACAGCGCGCGCGAGGTGCTCTCGAAGTACCAGTCGAAGGTCGACGAAGACTACGTCCCGTTCAACCCCGTCTGCGAAGAGTGCGGGAAGATTACGGAGACGGTCACGTCGGTCGACCTCGATGCCGGCACCGTCGAGTACGTCTGTACCGACATGACTGTCGGCGACAACACCATCGACGGGTGTGGCCACGAAGGGACGGCGACGTTCCGCGAGGGCAAACTGCCGTGGCGCTTCGAGTGGCCCGGTCAGTGGCAGGTCCTCGGCGTCGACTTCGAACCGTTCGGCAAGGACCACGCCGAGGGGTCGTGGCCCTCTGGCAAGGACATCGCGGAGAACGTCCTCGAGTTCGAACCGCCGATTCCGATGGTCTACGAGTGGTTCACGCTCAACGGCGAGGCACTCTCCTCGTCGGCCGGAAACATCGTCACCGTCTCGGAGATGCTCGAACTGCTCGAACCCGAGGTACTCCGCTACTTCTTCGCGCTCAACCCGCGGAAGGCCCGTGACCTCGACCTCTCGCGTCTCGACCAGTTGGTCGACGACTTCGACCGATTCGAACGCGCGTACTTCGGCGAGGTGGACGACGAGAACCTCACCCGATTCGCAGAGCGCGCGTACCCCTTCGTCGTCGACGACGTGCGCGAAGACCGTATCCGCCTGCCCTACACGTTCGCGGCAGTCCTCGGGATGACCGACGACGAGGAACTCCGCAAGCAGATGGCGAAAAACGAGGGCTTCTTCGACGACGACACGCCCGACGACGTGGTCGAAGAGGCACTCGCCCGCGTCGAACGCGCCCGCCACTGGGCAGAGACGATGGACAACGAGTACAACTACCGCCTGCAGGTCGAACTCCCCGAGTTCGACTTCGACCCGGCAGTCGAGGCGGCACTCGACGAACTGGCCGACTTCGTCGAAGCCAACCACGACGGCGAGGCGATTCAGGGCGAAATTTACGAGACTGCCCGCCGCAACGACATCGAGATGGGCGACTTCTTCGCCGCTGGGTATCGCCTCTTCTTCGACGCGACGCAGGGGCCGCGTCTCGGTGAGTTCCTCGGCGAGTTAGACCAGGAGTTCGTCGTCACACGCCTCCGCCGCGAGGCCTGACGACGCGTCTCACCGCTGTCTTTCTCTCTTCAGTGCCGACCGACGAGGAGCGCACCCGCCGTGAGTGCGACGAGGGCACCGACTGCCGCGACGACACCGAATCCGGGGACGAGCGATTCGGTCGAATCCTCAGTCGTGGTCGTCTCGGGTTCGGAGACGACTTCGCCCTCCGCCTCGGCGACTGTCTCGGACCCATCGACGACGGTGACGGTGAACGTCGCGTTCGTGGACATCTCGCTGAAGTCGAACGTCGCGCTGAAGTTTCCGTCCTCGCCGACGGTCACCTGGTCTGTTTTGAGGAATCGGGGTTGCGTGTCTCCCGAGGACTGAAGCCGAATCGACAGGTTCTCGCCGGCCGAGAGGTCCGACGTTCCCCGAATCGTCGCGTCTTCCGTCGGATAGACGGTCACGCGCCCGTCGTCTTTGTGTAGCGATACCGAGTCGTCCTGTGCCGTTACGACCGCTCCGCCTCCGACTATCGCCCCGAGGAGGACGACGGAGACGAGGAGGGCACGACTCAATAGACCAGTTCCATCGAACATACAGTCGTTCGGTTCGCCCCATAGTGTTGAATAATTGACTATATGTCAAACGACTCTTTGAGTCACTCACCCTCGTGACGGCGTTCGGGGAGCGACTCGACCACTCTGGCGGTCAGTTCTCTTCTATGGCGTCGATGACGACGGCCCCGACGACGAGGAGTCGCGGGTCTACTTCCTCACGTTCGATGTCGATATCGTAGGTGTCGCGGAGTGAGAACCGTTCGTCGATGGTGCCGATAGGGTCGCCGGCAGGGTCCTCGACGCGGTACGAGAAGGGAATCAGCGTCGTGATAACCCGTCGAGCGACGGCCATCGGGACGTTGTCTTCGACGATGCGTCCGACCACCGACCCGTCCGGCCCGAGCAGTTGGTAGGTGTGTTTCGCGAACGAGAACGCACCGCGTTTGACCGCACCCACTCTATCTCCGGTCTGACTGTCCACGATGTCGTAGGCCGCCGATACGTCGAGGACGCTGTCTGCTCTCACGCGGAAGCGCTCTTCACCGGTCTCGTAGTCGTTGAGGCGGAAGTCCTCTTTCAGTTTGAACTTCTTCTTCTTCGCGGAGAGAATCGGCGTCTCGTCACCCGACGCCGCGTCGTCTTCGTAGACGACGTACTTGGTGCTGATAGACACCTTCTGTCGGACCTCGTAGGAGGCACTGTCGAACATGGGTTCGGATGCCACCGTCATGGGATAAAGACCTTCTGGGGGACTACTTATGTTCTCGTCGCGCGTACTTTCGACAGGTCCGTTCCCCGCGAGCGACCCGATGCGGCCCCGCCGCAGTGATTTCACATGTCTCTCATCGACTTCATCAAAGCCGTCGAAGAATCGCAAGACGAGTTCGACGTCGAATTAGAAGAGTTCGACGCCGACTCCGAACAGGAAGACGTCGACACCACCGCGTCGGGCGGCCGGTCCTACGGCCGTCTCTTCCTCGTCGCCCTCCTGTTGGTCGGCGTCGCCTACGTCGTCTACCGCCTGCGTTCGTCGGTGGACGACGAACTGTTCACGGACATCGACCTCGACGACGAAGCCGAGGCGGCGGACGCGAGCGAATCGGACGACGAAGCGACCGTCTCGGTCGAACACGACCCGGAAGCCGGCGACGAGACGACGGGTGACGACGCCGAAGCGGCAGACGACGATGCCGTCGAAGTCGAAATCGAGTCCCCGGACGACGAGTCCGACGAAGAGTAACGATTCGAGCGCGTCGGGGAACTGTCCCCGCCGACTGTCTGGGTACCGTAACCCGAACGCCTTTTGGCGCGCGACGCTTCCTTTCGGGCGATGAATACGCTGCTGTGGATCCTCGTCGGATTCATCGCCTACTCTCTCCTCGCGACGCTGTTGCGTACTCGTGGGATTCTTCCCGAATACGTCCGCGTCCAGGGCCCTCTTACGACCGTCCACACGCGTCGCGGACGTGAGTTACTCGACACACTCGCGGCGCCCAAGCGCTTCTGGCGTGCGTGGAGCAACGTCGGCCTCGGCATCGCGCTGGTGATTATGGTCGGGACGTTCGTCCTGTTGTTGTATCAGGCCGTCCTCATCGTCCAGAGTCCGCCCGCGCCCTCGCAGGTCAACCAACCCCAGAACTTCCTCGTCATCCCTGGGGTCAACGACTTCCTCCCGCTGTCTGTCGCCCCGGAGATTCTCTTCGGCCTCCTCGTGGGCCTCGTCGTCCACGAGGGCGGTCACGGCATCCTCAGTCGCGTCGAAGGAATCGACGTGGAGTCGATGGGCATCGTCCTGCTGACGATTCTTCCCATCGGTGCGTTCGTCGAACCGTCCGAAGAGAGTCAGCGCCGCGCTGACCGTGGCGGGAAGTCGCGGATGTTCGCCGCCGGCGTCACCAACAACTTCGCCGTCACTATCGTCGCGTTCGCACTCCTGTTCGGCCCCGTCATCGGGTCTATCTCCGTCGCACCCGGTATCGCTGTGGCCGGTGCGTACGCCGGGTCGCCCGCCGACGCCGCCGGTATCACCGGTGGTGACCGCGTGACTGCCATCGACGGCACGCCGGTCAACACGACACAGGACCTCGACGCGGCGTTGCTCGCCTCGTCCGACCGAACCGTGACGGCCGAACTCGACGGCGAGCGCACGACGTCGGTGACTCGTGAACTCATCGTCGCGGGGTCGGTCGCTGGCAACCCTGCGAACCTGACTGTCGAGTCCGGTGGCGACCCGATTCGCGTCACGGCGGTCAACGGGACGCCCGTCTACACCCGTGCTGGATTCGAGGACGTCGTCGGTGACTCGCGATTCGCTCGACTCGAAACGTCGGCCGGTGAGCGGACGATTCCGGTCGGCGCGTACATCACGAACGTCGCCGAAGACCGACCGCTGTACAACGCCACGGGCGCGACGTCCACGCTCATCGTCACGAGTTTCGACGATACGCGCATCACCTCTTCGACGGACCTGCAGGTCGCACTCGACGCGACGGACCCCGGCCAGACCGTCCCGGTCGAAGTGTATCAGGACGGCGAGTTCCGAACCGTCTCCGTGACGCTCGGTGAGAACCCACAGGACGGAAACGGCTTCCTCGGCGTCAACATCTTCGATGGGACGAGCGGACTGCTGTTGACCGACTTCGGGACGCGTGAGTACCCCGCCGGAACCTACCTCTCGCTCCTCGGCGGTGACGGCGGTGACGGTGCTGGTGGCGTCGGCAACGCCTTCGGCGGGTCGCCGCTGCAACTCGTCTACGTCTCGCTTCTGTTACCGCTGGCCTCCGTCGTCCTCGGGATACCCAACTTCCCCGGGTTCACCGGCGAAATCATCAACTTCTATCAGGTCGGTGGGCCCTTCGGCTTCCTCGGTGGGGGTGTCTTCATTTTCGCCAACCTGCTGTTCTGGACGGCGTGGATTAACCTCCAACTCGGACTGTTCAACTGTATCCCCGGCTATCCCCTCGACGGCGGGCGCATCCTCCGCACCGGGACGGAAGCCATCGTCTCGCGACTCCCAGTCGACGATAGACACACCGTCGTTCGGACTATCACCACGTCCATCGGACTGACGATGCTCGCGTCGCTGTTGCTCATGATATTCGGTCCGACGGTTCTCGGCGGGTAGGCCGCCGAACCGCCGTCTCACGGTCACTGTCCGTCTTCTCACCTTCCGGCGACGACTCGCAACTTCAATACCGGATGAATCCTAAAACCCCGGTATGGTAGAGGCCCCACAGACCGACGAGGGCTGGTTCGCGCTGCACGACTTCCGAACCGTCGACTGGGACGCGTGGCGGGACGCGCCCGAACACGAACGGAAGCGAGCAATCGAAGACGGCGTCGCCTATCTCGACGCCCACGAAGCGGTCGAAGACGACGAGGAGGGCACGTCTGCCGTCTTCTCCGTCCTCGGCCACAAGGCCGACTTCGTCGTCGTCCACTTCCGACCGACGCTGGACTCCCTCTCTCGGGCCGAACGAAAATTCGAACAGACTGCGTTCGCCGCCTTCACGGAGCAACCAACCTCCTACGTCTCCGTCACCGAAGTCTCGGGCTACGTCTCCGACGATTACTTCGAGGGCAACAAAGAGGACATCGACACCGGACTCCTCCGCTACATCGAGGGCAAACTCAAGCCCGACATCCCGGAGGATACCTACATGTCGTTCTACCCGATGTCGAAACGCCGCGGCGAGCAACACAACTGGTACGACCTGCCGTTCGACGAGCGCCGCGAACTCATGTCCACTCACGGCGACACGGGTCGTAAGTACGCGGGCAAAATCAAGCAGGTCATCGCCTCGTCTGTCGGATTCGACGACTGGGAGTGGGGAGTCACCCTCTTCGGCGACGACCCGACGGACATCAAGGACATCGTCTACGAGATGCGCTTCGACGAGGTGTCGAGTCTCTACGGCGAGTTCGACCAGTTCTACGTCGGCCGTCGCTTCCCGCCGTCGGACCTCGGCGCGTTCCTCGCGGGCGACGCCGTCCCGACGAGCGAGTTCGGCGACGAGTCGCACCACCACGCCCACGCGCACGACGAAGGCGGCCACCACCACGGAGAGGGTGACGGAAGTCACCACGGTGAAGGCGGCCACCACGGCGACGAGTCGTCGGACGACGAGAGCGCGGACGAGGATATCCGCGGCGAACTCGAAGACCTGAACATCTACGCCGGCAAGCCACACGGCGAAGACGTCTACGCGACGGTGCTGTACTCAGAGGCGGACTCCGAGGAGTTGTTCGACGAAGTCGACGGCCTCCGCGGCAACTTCGACCACTACCCGACCCACGTCAAGACGGCCGTCTACGAGGCCAACGAACGCGGCCGAACCGCCGTCGTCTCCATCTGGGAGACGGCATCCGCCGCCGAGACGGCCGCTGGATTCCTCTCTGAGCTTCCGGGTATCGTCGAGCGCGCTGGCGAGGAGTCTGGCTTCGGGACGATGGGGATGTTCTACACCGTAAAACCCGACCACTGCGAGGACTTCGTCGAGAAGTTCGGTGTCGTCGGTGGCCTCCTCGACGACATGGAGGGCCACTTCGACACGGACCTGATGGTCAACCTCGAAGACGAGAACGACATGTTCATCGCCAGTCAGTGGCGCTCGCAGGAAGACGCGATGGGCTTCTTCCGCTCTGACGCCTTCCGCGACACGGTCCAGTGGGGCCGTGACGTGCTCGCGGACCGCCCGCGACACGTGTTCCTCGCGTAGAGATAGTACCGCGACCAACGGGAGCGGGGTGAGAAACCCCCGAATGGGGGTGACGAACCTTTTGGTCCAGATTTTGCCAGCGAGCGAAGCGAGTGCAGCAAAAGGTGGCTATGCGAGAGCGGCGCGGACTTCTCGCAGTTTCGGGTGGAACTTGTCCGTCCCGAGGAGGTACGCGAAGTAGAGCACTGCCGCGCCCATGACGAGAGCCCACGCGCCGAATCCGGGGTCGCCGTGCTGGACGGTCAGCAGTGCGAATCGCTCGATGTACGCGCCGGCGATAGAGAGCGCGGCGCTCCCGAGACCGAAGACGAGGAGTTCGAGTAGGTCGGGTAGTAGTTCGACGAATGACGGTCGCATTACCCGCCTCTCACTGTCGGTCGTTGTGTCTCTTTTGGTCCGGTTACGCTTCCTCGCGTTCCAGGCCGGTGTCGCGCCGTGAGGCGTATTCACGGGCCGAATCGACCGACTCAGTCTCCAGCAGTCGCTGTATTTTCGTCTCGAACTCGGCGTCGGACAACTCTCCGTCGGCGTAGCGTTCGCGAAGCGTGTGAAGTGCGGCCTCCGGGTCGACGTCTTCAACTGGTGCCGATTGTTCGGTTCCCTCCCACGAGAGTCTCCCGGAGAGGAAGTCCATCACGTAGGAGTACCCCAGACCGAGGACGGCACCGACGAGGAACATCCCGACGAACGCGGGGAACGGGTTCACGCCGTTCGACACCGCGAGTGCGGCCCCGACGACGCCGATGAGGATTGCGAACTGCCACGGATGGTCGTGAACGTAGCCACCGACTCCACGCTCGCGGAGGGTTTCGAGCGAGTTCATATGTGACCGTTGTCAGGAATGCAAAAAGCAGTTCTGGGTGTGAGTGGCGCGTCGGTAGTGGGTGGGGACCGGTGGGTTCGCGTCCGACTGTCGGTGGTTACCGCCCGCGACGGACGTAGTCTGCGGCACCGAAGACGCCGGTGAGGAGCGTCGCGACTATCCACCGACTCGCGTCGTCACCGCGTTTTCGGGCGTCGAGACTGACCAACCACGCGAGCAGGACGTGTGCGACGGCAGTGATTCCGAGGATGGTCCGCAGGTGAACCATCTACGCTTCGTTGCGTGCGCCTTCGGCGACGCGTTTGTCGAGTCCGGCGGCGCGGATGTCGTCTCCACCGATAGACGAGCGAAGTGCGTCCATGCCGTCGAAGCGGTCGATGCCGAAGTTGTCGGCGTACAGGTCGGCGACACGCTGCATCTCGTCGTCGGAGAGTTTCGGCACGTCGGAGGCGGCGGCCCACTCGTCGATGTCGTCTTTCGTGCGGAAGGTGGGCGTGACTGCCGCCGTCGCGTCGAATCCGAGGAGCCACGCGATGGAGGCCTGTGCCATCGAGCGCTCGCCGTCGCGTTCGAGGAAGCGGAGGGTCTCGAGTTTCTCCCAGCCAGTCTCGTACCACTCGTCGGGGCGGAAGCCACGGTGGTCACCGCTGCCGAGTTCCGTCTCGGGGCGGACCTGCTCGTTCAGGAGGCCCGAGGAGTGAGGGACGCGAGCGATGAGACTCGTGTCCGACCCGGTTTCCTCGATGGTGTCGAGGAAGTGGTTTCCGACCTCCTGTTCGAACATGTTCCAGACGATTTGGAGCGCGTCGAACTCCTCTTCGATGGCCATGTCACCTTCGGCGAGCCAGCCGATTGAAGGGCCGAGTGCCCAGCCAGTGGCCTCGATGAGGCCTTCTTCTTTCAGTTCGTCCAGCGTTTCGAGGACGTCCGGCGTGACTTCCTCGACGTTCGCGTTGTGGAGTTGCAGCAGGTCGACGTACTCAACGTCGAGTCGTTCGAGGCTCTTTTCGGTCGCTTCGCGGACCCACTCGCCGGTAATTTCCTTGGGGAGTTCACCGTGGCCTGCCTGCGGGTTGTTGTAGAAGTCGTAGCCGACTTTGGTCGCGATAGTCACCTCGTCTCGGTAGTCGGCGAGCGCCTCACCGACGACTTCCTCGGAGTGACCCATGCCGTAGACGTCACCCGTATCGAAGAAGTTGATTCCCTGGTCGATGGCGTGGTGAATCATCTCGATGGAGTCTTCGTCCGAGCGGTCACCCCACCAGTCGGTCCCGACGACCCACGCACCGAAGCCAACCTCGCTGACTTCGATACCGGAGGTCCCGAGTTCGCGGTAGTTCATGGACGGCCCTTAGAATCCCGGTAACTTATTGGGTGTGTTTCGTTCCCGCAAGCGGATTCCCCTCGTGGACGCTCGGTTTTGTGTGACTTTGCTCGTGTGCGCACGAATCCGCGGATTCATGACCGATGACCACTAACTGCGCCGACAATGGATGAACTTTCCGTCCGCGTTGGGTTCGTCGTCGTGACGGAACTCACGGACGAACAGCGTGTGGCACGAGATTGGGCGACGACGATTGCGTCCGTCGAGACTGTCTCGCTCGACGCACTCGCTGACGGGGCTATCGACCTCTCCGCGTTCGACGTCGTCTGGTGGCACTGCGACCTGCAACTCGACGACGAACGACGTGAACTCGCCGCCGACTGTGCCGACGCAGTGGATTCGTATCTCCGAGGCGGTGGTGGCCTCCTCCTCACACTCAACGCTCTCTCCGCAGTCGAGGAACTGGGTGTCGACCCCGTCGCACCCGACGCCGTCGGCACCGAGAGTTCGCCCCACCCGACGGGTCTGTTGGCCAAGTCGATTCACGCCGACCACCCGTTGTTCGAGGGATTCGACACGCTCGGTGTCCACATGCAACCACCGGAGGTCCCCCGTCCGTTTGCGCGGTACGAGCAGATTCTCCCTGCCGACGGGCAGATTCTGGCGAGCGTCGTCCACGGCGACGACTATCTCGTCAATCTCAACTCGGTAGTCGAGTGGCAACGGGGCGAGGGTGTGGTGTACGGCATCGGTGCCGAAGTGTCGTTCCTCTCGCACCGCGGCCACGAGTTCGAGACGATGGGGTCGAACGAACACGTCCTCAGAAACGCACTCGCACTCCTCGGTGGTGACAACCACCGCAGACCGACGTTCACGGACCGGCCGACCGACGCGGACGGATTCACCGCGATGCGCGAACGCCTCGCCGACGACCACCACCGACCGCGCTACCACCTCGCCGGGCCGGCGAACTGGGTCAACGACCCGAACGGCGTCATCCAGTTCGACGGCACGTACCACATGTTCTATCAGTACAACCCCGCTGGCCCGTTCCACGGGACGATTCACTGGGGGCACGCGACGAGTGAGGACCTCGTCCACTGGGAGGACCACCCCGTCGCCCTCACGCCGGACCCCGACGGCCCGGACCGGGACGGATGCTGGTCCGGGTGTGCCGTCGTCGACGACGATGGCACCCCGACGATTCTCTACACGGGTGGCCGAGACCACCACCAACTGCCGTGTCTGGCGACGACGACGGACCCGATGCTCCGGTCGTGGGAGAGAGACCCCGACAACCCGATTATCGAGGCCGCCCCGGACGACGTAGACGTCCTCAGAACCGACGACTGGGCAGCGGAGTTCCGTGACCACGCCGTCTGGAAAGTCGGTGACGACTGGTACCAACTCATCGGGTCGGCCATCTCCGAGGTGGGCGGCGTCGCTCTCCTCTATCGGTCGTCTGACCTCCGTGAGTGGGAGTACGTCGGCCCACTCCACGCCGGAACCGAAGGCCACGGCACCGTCTGGGAGTGCCCCGAACTCCTCGAGTTCGGTGAGTACGACCTGCTCCACGTCTCGAACTACGCGGACGTTCGGTACTTCGTCGGGCGTGCTGACCTCGACGCTCCCGACTTCGACGTCGAAAGCGAGGGACTCCTCGACTACGGCGACTTCTACGCACCGCAGTCGACTGTCGCAGACGACGGCCGAACGCTCTCGTGGGGATGGGTCAAAGAGGGCCGCGGAGTCGAGTCACAGTGGCACGCCGGGTGGTCGGGTACGCTCTCGCTCCCGCGAGAACTCTCCGTCGACGAACACGGGACACTCACCCAACGTCCGGCGCGCGAACTCGAAACCCTCCGTGGGCGGCACGTCTCGCTCGCCGACCAGTCACTCGGCGCTGGCGACAGCACGTCGCTTCCCGTGTCGGGCAACGCCTACGAACTGAACTTCGACGTGGCCGTCGCCGACGGAGGCGTGTTCGAACTCGACCTGTTCGAGTCGCCGGCAGGGTTGGAACGAACCACCGTCGGATACGACGGCGAACGGGTCGTCGTCGACAGAGAACACAGCAGTCGAACCCACGACGTGGACCGTGAACCGCGCTCGATGCCCGTCGACGGCGACTCGCTGTCGCTTCGTGTCTTCGTCGATGGCTCCGTCCTCGAACTGTTCGCGGACGAACGTCGCTGTCTCACGACGCGCGTCTATCCGACGCGGGCGGACGCAGATGGCGTCACCGTCGGCGCAAGGAGTGAGACGCAGGACGGGAGGGTCGAACTCCGCAACTTCGACGCGTGGGAACTCGACGCGGCGTTCGACGCGCGAAGCCGAGACTAACTTCGGTCGGCTACGACAATCTCTATCAGTAGTAACTGTCGCCGCCGTCTCGGTCGGTCTGTTCCCACCACGATTCTGGAAGCGCCTCACGTCGAAGCGGGAGGTGTCCGTGGTCGAGTGTCCCGAGGATATCCGTCTCGGTGCCGTCGAGTCCGAGACGAACTGTCGGGGCGAGTGTCCCGCCGAAGCGTCGCATCTGTTCTTCGGGTGGGAGCAGAGCCACGTCGTCGAGACTCGGTCGGTCGTAGTCGAAGTAGTTGAAGAAGGACGTGACGAGGAGTTCGTCGCCGTGGTCGTAGACGAGCCACGAGTACGACTGGAAGGAGGCGTTCTCCGGGTTGGTGAGCACCATCCCGTGACCGTTCAGGGGTTCGTAGTCGCCGCGTAAGTCGTCGGCGACGAACCCGTAGAGTGCGTCGTATCCGTCGAGTCCGGGCGCGAACGTGTGGACGTGACTGGAGATGAAGAGGTAGTAGGTGCCGTCGCGGACGACCAGATGTGGCCGTTCGAGTTCCTGATTGACGCAGACGGCGTCTAACAGCGGTGGTCGGAGTTCGAACTCAGTCGGGTCTCCCGTCGGTGAGTGGGCGATGCCGATACTGCCGTTGAACTCTTCCCAGACCGGGTCGTCACACTCGCCTGCGCCCTCGGGAACGGGCGTGTTGGCTTCGAAGAGGAGGTACGTCTCGCCGGACTGTGGGTCCTCGAAGAACCACGGGTCACGGAAGGTGTAAATCATCCCGCGCGACTGGTCTTCGCGTTCGTACCAGTCGCCGTCGGGCGTGAGGAGGACGCGGTGGTCCCACGGACCGTCGATACGGAGTCCGGAATCGTCGGTGTGGACGGTTCCACCCGTCGCGAGGGCGAGGCGCTGTGTGTAGGTCAGGTCGTCGGCGCCGTCTTCGCCGGCGGCGGTGTAGTAGAAGTACACCTCGCCCTCGTCGCCGTCCGGGTCGTACATCGCGGACCCGGCCCACTGTCTTTGGCCGAGGGAGCCGCCGTCGAAGACGCGGCCACCGGTCGTCCAGTTCTCGCCATCGGTCGAGTAGAAATAGCGGATGGTCGCCACGTCGTGGCGCTTCCCGGGAAGCAGGTCCGACGGCGACGTGAGTGCGAAGATGACGCGTCGGCCGTCGATTTCTGCGATAGAACCATCGCGGTTGCGGAGCAACCACGTGTCCCAGATGTGGAGTTCCTCGTCGAGTCGTTCGTCTGGTGGGTAGATTATCGGCGCGACGTTCGTGTCGTTGCGGTGGAGTCCCTCGGCGTGCGCCCGCGTCCACGCCGGAGTCTCTCGTGTGGGCCGTTCACTCATAGGTGGACGAACTTTCTCGGGTGGGATATGTCTCACCATTTATCGCGGCAGTTACTACAGGCATAGTGGTCTATTTCTCTCCACGCTATATCCAGCGAATTTTGCCCGTTCATCGCCTGTGGCGGACTATGCACAACCGAACCCATTTGAACGTTGACGGCAAACGAGATGGTAATGACGAAGGTCCACGTTTCGCTTCCGGACGACGCCGAGGAGGGTCTGCAGGCCTTCATCGACGACGTAGACGAACGGCTGTCGTCGGACGAAGACACGTGTCAGGTCGTCCAAGAGACGCTCATCGACCTCTTCGGTGACCGAGAAGCGTGGGAACGATGGCAGAGTGGCAAACCCGTCTCGCCCGCCGCGCGGGTCCGATTGCAGGGGTACAACCCGTGCAACGCGACGCTCGAATCCGAGTATTACGCCGAGAAAGACGCCGAGAAGTTCGAGCAGTCGAAGTATCTCCAGTGGCTTTGGCGGCAGTTCGACGCGACACCGATGGCCGACAACGTCGATTTCGCGCTGCGGTTCCGACAGATGCTCGCTAGCCACCTGTTCGAAGAGGCGGGTGACAACCTTCGAATCTTCAAGGGCGTCACGTTCTCGTACGGCCACAACATCTCCGTCGGCGACAACACGGTCATCCACGACAACGTCCACCTCGACGACAGAGGGAAACTCACCATCGGTGACCGCGTCTCAATCTCCGACGACGTGCACATCTACACTCACGCTCACGACGTCGTCGACCAGACCGAAGTCCGCAACTATCACACGACGATTGGCGACGATGCTCGCATCACCTACGACGCGATGGTGAACGCCGGTACTCACGTCGGTGAGAACGCTATCGTCGGTGCTCGCGCTATCGTTCAGGGGGACGTTCCCGCCCACCACATCGCCGTCGGCACGCCCGCCGAGAGCGTGAAAATCAAACCCGGATTCGAAGACGTGGCCGAACCACTCGACGCCGGTGGCGAGCGACTGGCAGACGAACGCGAGATTCCCTACGACCTGCCGGACGGCGTCGACGTGTTCGACGAGTTCGAGCGTGACGTCGGTGGGCCGGTCCAACCGCACCGCACGGAGTAACGTCCATCTCTTCGACGCGCGACTCGTTTCGACCACGAGACGTGCCACGCTGATGTCGACGCTCGGTCCACAAAGTCCCGATATCCTGACTGAGTAGCTATCTGACCGAAGAACCGATATAGCATGCTAACGTAGTACAAGCCGTGATGGACGTCTGGGGTTGGATCGTCATCTACGCCCTCGGGTTGACCCTGCTCCAGCTACTGGTCTACCGCTACCTCGTCAACGGCGGTGAACCAACGATGGGTGATGGGTCAGGTCGAGACTCCGACCGGATGGACCGGTACGTTCACCCAGAAATCGCGTCTTCGTTCGACGACCGTTCTCGGATGAGTGTCCAGGTCACGCCGACTGGAGAGCGTATCTGCCCCGAGTGTGGGGCCGAAAACGAGGCCGATACGACGTTCGACCTCTGTTGGAACTGTACGCGACGCCTCCACTGATTCGCGCCGGCCGTATCCATTTTATCGACGCCCACTAATCGTTGAGTAGCATGGCCGAAAACACCGATTTCCACGACGAACTCGATGCGCTCGCGCGGGAACTCGAACGGGCGATTCTCGAATTCGACGCGGCGCTCGAACGTCACGCGTCGGTTCGACAACAGGCGACCCAACCCGCGTTTCGGGCCGAGACGGCCGACCTCGAAGACGTACAGGACCTGTTTTTCTAACGGCAGTGGTCGCTCACGGAACGCTCTTCGTCGCTGCTGACTCCCCAACGTCCACCCGAGAGTGGTCCGAAAAAACCGACCCGCGTTCTACGCGGTTGCTTCGACGTTCTTCGCGACGACTTCCATCGTCTTCTCGAACTCGTCTTTGGGACTGAATTCGACGAGTTCGGTACCTGCCGCCATCGAGACGCGGTGGCCGGGAGCCAAGTGGTAGGCTTCTCCGGCCTCGACACGCTCTTCGTGGTCTGCGTAGTTGACGGTCATCCGCCCCTCGAGGACGTATCCCCAGTGCGGGCATTGACATCGGTCGTCCGGGAGTCCCTTCATCAACGGTGTGGTATCGAATTCCGTGTCGAACGACTCGATATCGACGTGCATATCGCCCCACTCGATTTCTCGAATGACGGCCCCCTCTGCCTCGAATGTCGGGTCCAACGTCGAGAGGTTGACGTGCGTTTCCATCGCTTTGGCTGCCATACTCTTTTCCTCAGTTATAGAGTGGTCGTGTGTGTTCTTATCGTTGTCTTTTGGCGTATTGGTTCTGAACCAACAGTAAATATGTGATTAGAGTGGACAAATGTCTTCAAAAGAGAGGTTACAAACGACGCCCGCCATCGAACGAAACACACGTCGCGGGTGCTCCTCACGTTGTTCGTTGCAGAATGCGCCGACCGGGACTGATCAAACCGAAGGTTTGCGAAGGTCGGTCGGCAAACGACCGAAGGGAGTGCGCCGACCGGGAATTGAACCCGGACTTCGAGCTTGGGAAGCTCGTGTCCTACCATTGGACCATCGGCGCTCGTTTCACTCGCTTCGTGCATCACACCGCTTCGCGCTGTGATACATCGGCGCTCACTTCGTTCGCTCCGGGGCTGACTTCACTTCGTTCAGTCACCTATCGGCGCGCTACGCCTCGTCTCCGAAGCAAAAATTCGTAGACTGCGGGGGCACTTGAACGTAGCGCTTCACCAGACGGTGACGCATCGAAACTGGACGCCCGTCCATTCATTTTCCCTAACGAGTGACTATTTGCCCCCGCAGTTCTAATCAGGTTCCAATGACAGACATCGACGTTCTCTCTGATGATGCGCCACTCGACCTGCGCTTCTCTGAGGCCGAACTCGAAGCACACCGCGAACACATCACGTCGTTCATCCGTGACACTGTCGATGCGGCAGGTGCCGACGGCGCGGTACTCGGTCTCTCCGGTGGTATCGACTCGACGCTCACCGCGTTCCTCGCCGTCGAAGCGCTCGGTGAGGACGGCCTCCATGGCCTCGTCATGCCGAGTGTGGCGAACGCCGAAGATATGATGAGCGACGCCGAGGGCGTCGCCGAGATGCTTGGTATCGAGTACAACGTCGTCGAGATTCAGCCCATCGCGGAGAAATTCTTCGACACCTTCCCCGAGGCGGCGAACGACCGAATGGCCGCCGGAAACGTCTACGTCCGCACGCGTGGCGTCCTCAACTACTTCGTCGCCAACCACGAGAATCGCATCGTCCTCGGCACCGGCAACCGGGCGGAGGCGATGACAGGCTACTTCACGAAGTACGGTGACCAGGCCGTCGACTGCAACCCTATCGGCAACCTCTACAAGCAACAGGTCCGCCAACTGGCCGCCCACGTCGGCGTCCCTGAGGAACTCGTGTTGCAGACGCCGTCGGCCGAGATGTGGAGCGGCCAGACCGACGAGAGCGAACTCGGACTCACGTACGACGTCCTCGACGCCATTCTGGCCCTCCACGTCGACGGCCCACTCTCGAAGACCGCACTCGTTCGCCACCTCGGCGTGACCGAGGCGCAGGTCGACCGAGTGGTCGAACTCTACGAACGCAGCGCTCACAAACGGGCGATGCCGCCCGCACCGGACGAACTGGACCTGTAGTTACTCCTCTCTCGACGATGCGATGTCGTCGACGTTTGCGTCGTGGAGTTCGGCGAATCCTTCGGCTTCAGCCTGCAGACGTGCCTCGTCTCCGCGTCTGTCCCGCAGGCGCGCTTTGATAATCTGGAGCGACCGATGGTCGTTTTCGGCCATCGAGGCGGCGACGTCGAACGGGTCGTCGACGATTCGTGAGACGAGGCCCATCTGGAGGGCTTCGCCGGCATCGACGACGCGCCCGGAGAGCGAGAACTCCAGTGCGTGGCCTTCACCGACGATACGTGGCAGTCTGACGGTCCCGCCCCACGCACCGAAGAGTCCGATTCGGACACCCGGTTCGCCGAGCGTCGCTCTGGGTGTCGCGACCCGAACGTCACAGGCGAGTGCGAGTTCGACACCCCCGCCTCGGGCCGCACCGTCGATTCCGGCCACGACGACGGACGACGAATCTTCGATGGTATCGGCCACACGCTGCCCCTGCCGAGCGAACGCCTCGGGGTCGGACAGTTCCGCGACGCTATCCAGGTCGGCACCAGCACAGAAGGCGGCCCCGCTCCCGCGGAAGAGGACGACCGGTGCGTCGGCGCCGTCGATTGCAGTTTCGAGGGCGTCGAGGTCTGTCGGTCTGAGGGCGTTTCGACGCGCTGGCCGCTCGATAGTCACGATTCGCAGGTTGCCTTCGTCTGTCGTCCGTATCATATCCCCGTTGTGCCGTGGTTTTCCAAAGGTCTTTGGCCTCCCAACCGTAAGTCTCGGCCGATGGACGACGCCGTGCGAGCCCGTGAGGCTGCGCGTGAGGCCCTCTCGGATATCGAACCCGATGCCCTACGTGCGGCGCTGGACGAACGCCTCGACGCCGCCTCGTTGACCCCGGCGGTGCTCACGTTCGTGAGCGCGCGGGCTGTCGAACCCAACGTCGACCTGAACGGCATGGCGACCCGTGCCGCCGGAGTGCAACTCATCTACGAAGGGCTTCGACTCACTCGATTGCTCGCTCACGACGAACCGTGGACACACCTCGAATCGTCAGAGGAGGACACCGATGCCGACTTGGACATCCTCGCCGCAGACGTGCTCGTCTCGCGCGGTTTCTATCTCCTCGCCCGAACCGAGGCGGCGGACCACGCCGTCGAGACGGTTCGCGCCTTCGGACGTGACCAGACGCGCCTTCGTTCTGCTCCGGAGGGCGAGCGTGCTGTCCTCGACAGCAACCTCGAAGTGAACATCTGTACGCTCGCAGTCGTCGCCGGAACGACTGCCGTCGGGTCACCACCACCGACCGCACTCGTCGAGTACGCGGCCGACCTGGCCAAGACCCACGACGGTGACCTTCCACCCGCCGCGGAGACGGTTTCCGAATCGACCGTCGAACGTATCGCGGCACTGTATCAAGGGGGCGCTGGTGACGACCCAGTCACCTCGACAGCAGACCGCTAATCGACATACGCTACCACGGTGCTGCCCCGTCCCGAATCGAAACCCCTAAAGAGTAACCCGGACAACGAAGGAATGCCTGCCTGGGTAGCTTAGCGGTAAAGCGCGTCCTTGGTAAGGACGAGAGCCCGGGTTCAAATCCCGGCCTAGGCTTTTTCTAAAACCAACAGTTTCGAGCGGTGCCTCGGTTCGAATCGAGACGATGTCTGATTTCCGGTGAACACAGACCGAACAACCAAGCGTCTAGACGCTAGCATCGCGTAGGGAACCTATTCAGAAATCCAAATACACACAGCATTCTCGGACAGTATACTCTATATTACATTTTCTATATGCTACCACGGCACGTATCTCTCTCCGGTGGAGGAAATGGGCGTAGAAATAACACCAGAGCAGACAGCACTACTGATAACCGACCCGCAAGTGGACTTCTTGAAGCCCGAGAGCGTCGTTTGGGACCACGTCGGTGAGACAGTCGAAGAGAACAACGTTGTCGACAACCTCGTCAAACTCCGCGACGCCGCGCGAGAGGGTGGAATCAAGGTGTTCTACTCGCCGCACTACTACGAGGCAGACGAGTACGACAGTTGGCAACACCTGAACACCATCGACGGGATGATGTTCGAAACGCGGATGTTCGACCGCGCCGGGTCGGGAAGCGCGTTCGTCCCGGAACTCCTCCCGGACGACAACACCTTCGTTTGCGCGCCGCACAAACAGCTGAGTGGATTCTGGAGCAACGACATCAACACCCAACTCAGACAACGCGGTATCGACACCATCGTCCTCGCGGGCATGAGCGCGAACCTCTGTGTCGAATCACACCTTCGTGACGCCGTCGAAGCAGGGTTCGAAGTACTGGTGGTCACCGACGCGACGGCCGCCGCTGGAGAGGAGGCACTCCAAGCCGCCTACACCAACTTCGGATTCATCGCCCACGAGACGGCGACGACAGACGAGGTCATCCCCCGACTCGCACGGAAGGAACCCGCTCCGGCGGACGACTAACCGTCGCAGGGCTCCTCGTCTTCGGCCTCGCGTTGTTTATCCGCACACCTATCCGAAATTTTATGTAAAATTTATTACGAACTGAGAGCATAGTTTCGAGTGGAACCAGAGGTGAGTAGCCATGGCCCTGCCGACAGGTCCAACCAGTTCGTGGTTCCAGAACACGGGATTCCCGAGTCGACTGTTCGAAACCGGTAGTACCGACTACGAACTGTACGAAGAGGACGACGAGTTCGTCCTCAGCGTCGAGATGCCGGGTTTCGACCCTGCGGAAATCGACGTGTCGTGGGACGACGGTGTCCTCAACATCGCCGCCGAACACGAAGACCCAGAACGCGGTCAGCGGAAGACCTACCACCGGCGGTTCCGCTTCCCGAAGAACGTCGACGAAGCGGACATCACAGCGACGTACAACAACGGCATCCTCGAAGTCCGGTTGCCGGTCATGGCGGGTGCGACCACCCGCGGACGCACGATAGAAATCGAGACCTGACGACGGTTCTGTCGCCTCGCGACGAATTCGCGTTTCGACGCTGGATTTTTCACCGGCCTGCGGGTGAGACCCAGACGAGTGACCGGACAGTCGAGATATTCGGTCCGCACAGAGCTGCCGATGTGCGCATCCTCGCCGAAACGGATTAACATGTTGGCAGAGTAATCTATAGACAATCAATATGAATTTCAACCGCAGAGACTGGTTACGAGCGATGGGGTCACTCGGCGTCGCAGTCGCCGTTGCGGGGTGTTCGTCCGGTTCACAGGGTGGTGAGGAGACGCCGGAGTCGACAGAGACGACGGAGACGCAAACCGAAGCGCCAACGACGACTGAAACGGCCACGGAGACGACGACTGCGTCGGCCGATATCGGTGACGGAGACGACACAGGGACGACTCAAACGAAGGGTCCGAACCCGGCCGAAACCGAGAAGTTGGGGTCTGTCGCGACGGACAAACAGACGAGCGGACTCGCGTTTGCCGACTTCTATCACTACGAGATGAACGGCGTGCAAGGCGTCGCCGGCACTGTGACGAACGAGGGCGACACGGACTTCGAGCGCGTCACCGTCCACGTGACAGTCGAACCCGGTGGTGCCGGTCCGTACTCACGGCAACTGAAGGAGCCACTTCCGACGGGCGAATCGCAACGATTCCAGTTCAAGTTCGGCGACGACGCGCCCTCGGAGGTGGAGTCGTTCGCCATCTGGGCGACTGGAGAGGCCTAAGAGAAGACCCCTGAGACGCACGCTTACACGGCCACCCATCGTTTAGGCGTGTTCTGGTCTCCCGCCCGTCCCCGCAGTGTGGTCTGTCCCTCCCGTAAGGTCCTCGGGCGCAGCGATAGCTCGGACGTTCCGATTCGTCCGGAACACGTTGTCCGGGTCGTAGCGCGCTTTGATTTCGAGGAGACGGTCGAAGTTGCCGCCGTAGGTCGCTCGGATGCGTTCGTCGTCTTCGTCCATCGTCTGGAAGTTGATGTAGTTGCCACCTGTCGAGAACGGTTGGAACTCGGCCCACGCGTCGCGAACCCACTGTTTGTACGCTTCTTCCTTGGGGTCGTTCGGTTCCCACATCCCGGCGGCACCGTAGGCGAAGTGCGCGTCACGGTTCCCGACGACGCCGTCGTCTGGTTCGTGGTCGTTGAGTGCGCCACCGATGTGTGCCATCACCATCTGTGCGCCGGGAATCGGTGACTCCAGCGCCAGTTTTCCCATCGTGTCGACGAGTTCGTCGCTCAGGTCGGCAGCGAACTCCGTCTTCCAGTAGTAGTGGTTTCCTTTGGGTTGCGTCGCGTCGAGGTACGACTGGAGTTGGGTGTACGGTTGGGCTTGCAACAGGTCCACGATGGGGTCACCCAGCGCCCGAATCGGCGCAAGAACCTCGTCTGTCTCGTCGAGGTCACCGGAGTAGCAGACTGCCATCGCGCAGATGTGCTTCCCGTGCCACTCGGGTGGGACGAACGGGGCGGCCGGTGCACGACGGAACATCATGAACACCGTCAGTTCACGTGGTGCGGTAGCGGTCAGTTCCTGATACGTCGCGGCGACGTCGTCGACTCGGTCGAACGGCCACGCGATGAGGCCACCGTAGACTGTCGGCCCCACGTCGTGGAGGCGGTAGGTGAACGAGGTGACGACACCGAGGTTGGCACCTGCACCCCTGACGCCCCAGAAGAGGTCGGGTTCGGAGTCGCTGCTCGCCTGCCGAACCGCTCCGTCGGCGGTGACGATTTCGACCGACTGGAGGTTGTCGACTGCCCACCCGAACCGACGGGTCAGGTAGCCGAATCCCCCGCCGAGCGTCAGGCCGGCGATACCCGTCTCCGAGACGAATCCCAGTGGGAGTGCGAGGCCGTGGAGTTGTGTTTCGCGGTCCACGTCGCCGAGGATGCACCCCGCCTGTGCGGTCACAGTCCGTGCTTCTGTGTCGACGACGACGCCACGAAGAGTCGACATATCGATGGTCAGGCCGCCGTCGGCCAGCGCGGTACCGGCGATGTTGTGGCCGCCACCTTTCACCGACAGCAACAGGTCGTGTTCACGGGCGAACTTCACGGCGGCGACGACGTCGGCAGTTCCGGTCGGTTGGACGACGAGTGCCGGCGTCTTTTCGACCATCCCGTTCCAGATGAGCGTCGCTTCCGAGTATCCCTCGTCGTCGGGGGTGAGTAACGAACCCCGAAGTTCCTGTTCGAACGCGACGACGGCCTCTTCGGCCAGTGTAGCAGTCGCTCCCTCTCGTGTGATGATTGTTGTCTCTGTCATGATTCCTCTCGTTGGGTCGGTTCGATTCGTCAGAATCGACCGTTCTACAATCGTGCTAGTTCGCTGTCTGCTAGCATAAGTCAGTGCTATTTCGACGGAGACAGTCCGGAAAGCCGGCCGATTCGGTGGTGAGTCAGCGTCTGCGGCGACTCGGTTCCGAGACTCGATGCGAAAAACAGGAGACGTGACCGGACACTGCCTCAGGGCGTGATGACCGCTCGCCCCTCGATTTCACCGTGTTCGAGGCGTTCTGCGACGGTGTTCACCTCGTCGAGGCCGTATCGCGTGGTTCGGAGTTCGACGTCGCCACGCTCGACGAGGGCGACGAGTTCCTGCAGTTCCGTGTAGCGCCCGACGAGTGTCCCGCGGAAGGCGAACTCGCCGTTGACGAGCGCCTGCGACGGTTCGTGGACGTGCCCACCGTAACCGATGATGTGGTGGTCACCGCCTGCGGCGACGATGTCGGGCGCGTATTCCGTCGTCTCGTCGGCACCGACGAAGTCGAGTACTTGCGTCGCACCGGTGCCGTCCGTGAGCGCGTCTATCTCTGCGGCCAGGTCTTCGTCCCGTGGGTTCAGGGTGTGTGTCGCACCGAGTTCGACGGCCAGGTCGAGTGCCTCGTCTTTGACGTCGACGGCGACGATGTCGGCCGCACTCATCGAGTCCACGCACTGCAATCCGATGTGGCCGAGGCCACCGATTCCGATGACGACAGTCGTATCGCCCGGATTCAGTTCCCGGACTGCCTTCTTGGCGGCGTGATAGGCGGTGATGCCTGCGTCGGCGTGCGGGGCGATGTCGATAGGGTCCACGCCGTCCGGAAGTGGGATGACGGCACGCTCGTTCGTCAGCAGATACTCTGCGAACCCGCCGTCGGTCGTGAGGCCGTTGAACTTGCTGTTCTCGCAGTACATGTCCTCACCCTGTCGGCACGGGCGACAGGTGCCACACGTCTGGACGGGGTGGCAGATGACCGGGTCGCCTACGTCGACCAGTTGGACTTCGTCTCCCGTCTCGACGACGGTTCCCGCGTTCTCGTGACCGAGCGTCATCGGGAGGGTCTGGTCGGCGTACTCCGTCCACATCCCCTCGATGATGTGGTTGTCTGTCTGGCACCACCCCGCGCCTTGGACTTCGACGACGACGCCGTTCGACGCCGTAATCGTCGGCCGGTCTACCTCGTCGATTTGCAGTGCCTGGCTCATGTCGTGGGTGTATTCGTGTAATCTGGCTGCTTCCATGGTAACATATGTCAAATTATCGCATAGATACAAAAATCCTCGTTGTGCGCGGCGTGAGTGTTCGAGACTCGGGATTCGGAACTCGAATCTGAGTCGAGGGGAGAGGCCCCGTGTCTGTACTCCCCAGACACGATGCGGCGTAAAACAGTCGAACGGGCGTGGTTTCTCAGTCGAGTTGTCGCAGTCGTGCGATGCGCTTTTCCATCGGCGGGTGAGAGGCGAACAGTCGCGCGAGCAGTCCGCGACTCTGGCCGAAGATACAGAGCGCACTCACGCTATCGTTGACGGCAGTTCGCTCGACTTGTTCGTTGACGTGGTGAATCTTCGCCAGCGCACTCGCCAGTGCGTCGGGATTGCCGGTGTACTGGGCGGCGTCTTC
Source organism: Haloferax sp. YSSS75 (assembly GCF_046764215.1). Lineage (GTDB taxonomy): Archaea > Halobacteriota > Halobacteria > Halobacteriales > Haloferacaceae > Haloferax. The sequence continues at coordinate 2,681,019 of NZ_CP177206.1, read as the reverse complement.
GTCGGCGGCGTACTCTCTGACGCGCGAGATGACGAGGACGAATATCGTGACCAGCAGTTGTGCGACGATGCTCGCCATCCACCCAAGAATCCACCCGACGATACCGCCGATTGCTTCGTTGACGACGAAGTAGACGCCCCACCCGAACAGCATGGCGATGCTCTGGCCGAGAACCATCGGAATCACGTCTCGGTTCTTCAGGTGCGCGAGTTCGTGTGCGATGACGCCCTCCAGTTCGTCGGCGTCGAGCACCTCCATGAGTTCGGTTCCGAGGACGACGACGCCGCTTCCCTGTCGTCCGACGGCGAACGCGTTCGGCGCACCCATCGGCGCGTACATGAGCGTGGGTTTGTCGATGCCCATCTCGTCGCTCAACGTCTCGACAGTCTCGTGGACGTTCGCGAACTCGTCTTCGGGGAGCGCTTCGGCGTCGATACTCCTGAGTGCGAGCCACTTCCCGAGTTTGTACTGGACGCCGACGAACAGCACCGTCAACGCGACGACTGTGACAGCAGACCCGAGGAACTCCCACACTGCCGTCGCGATGAGCATGTAGAACGCGAAGAGTATCGTCCCGGAGACGGCCATTCTGAGCTTGAGTCCAACGTGTCTCATATCAGCACTTAACACAGTTACGTGTCTTAACAATTTGGGAGATGTACCAGATACCGTACGAATAGTTTCGCCGTCCACGATAGACATTTACACGCGGACTCTGTGACGAGTCGTATGGCACGGGTCTCTCTTCGCGCACATCCGACGCGCTGGCGCTGGGTGTTGTGGGCGCTCCTCGCAGTCGGATTCCTCCTCGTCAGTTTCCATCGTGTGACGACTGCCGTCCTCGCGGACGACCTGTCACGGACGTTCGACACGACCGGTGCAGAACTCGGGATGCTCCACGCCTCGTTCTTCTACATCTACGCCGGCTTGCAGTTGCCGTCGGGCATCCTCGTGGACCGTGCTGGGTCGCGTCGGGTCGCCGCCGCGGGTCTCGCCGTGATGTCGCTGGGTGTGTTCGGTTTCGCGCTGGCACCGACGTACGCGATTGCGTTCGCCTCGCGGGCGGTGCTTGGTCTCGGTGGGAGCGTCCTCTACACGGCGACGCTCAGATTCCTCGCCAACTGGTATCGGCCGGACGAGTTCGCCACGATGACGGGGTGGACGATTGCCGCCGCCGGGATGGGCGGTGTGCTCGCGACGACACCGCTCGCTATCGCCATCGACAGCGCCGAGTGGCGGTCGGTCCTCGTCGCTATCGGCGTCGGCGGCGTCGCTCTCGCCGTGGTGACGTTCTTCGTGGTCCGTGACCGTCCGAGTGATGCAGGGTTCGAACCGGTAGACGGCGTCCAGCCGTCCACGAGGAACATCGAGTTCTCGACGGTCATCACGAACACGAAGCGAGTCCTGCGAGAGCGCGAAACGTGGCTGATGGGGACGATGCTGTTTCTCGTCTTGGGGACGAACTTCACCGTCCTCGGCCTGTGGGGCGTCCCGTACATCGCGGACCTCTACGACGTCTCCGTCCGGACGGCGTCGATGTTCGTCTTCGTCGGCAACGTCGGGTTCCTGCTGGGGTCACCAATCATTGGCACGCTCTCGGACCGACTGGGCCACCGGACGGAGATTATCCTCGGGTCGTGCGTGGTCTTCACGATGGCGTATGGACTCATCTTCCTGTTCGTGACGCCACCGTTGCTCGTCGCTGGCGGGTTGCTCTTCGTCGCCCTGTTCGTCATGGGTGGGACCCTCATCGCTTTCACCGTCGCCAAAGAGCGCCACGTCGCCACGGCGAGTGCGACTGCCACGGGCGCGATAAACAGTATGGGGTACTTCGGTGCGGCAGTCTTCCCCGCAGTGATGGGGTACGCACTGGACGCCTACTGGACCGGCGAAGTCGTGGCCGGTGCCCGCGTCTACACACCCGCAGGCTACCGCGTCGCGTTCGGCATCGCAACCGCCGCCGGCATCGTCGCTGTCGTGTGCGCCTATCTCCTTCACCGACGGGAGTCCGGTGCCGACGCGACGCCTGCTGGACACGCCGAACCGACCGACTGAACCGACTCTCGGCCGTCCCGCCGCCACGCTTTCAGCCCTTCTCGCGGTGCTGCTCGGTTCCTGTCCCTTCGCCGCTGTTCCGCAGCGTCGCCAGTTTCGAAACAGTCTGGGAGACGATGGACTCGCGGATGTCGAGCACCGAGAGGACTGTCTCCGCGTCCGCGCTCGTCAGTCCGTAGCAATCGAAGACGGCCGCATCGAGGTTCATCTGCGTCGTCGCGACTGCGTCGTCTATCCTCACGATGTCTGTCTCCACTTCGTTCGGTGCGTCGCTCCGTTTCCTGTCAGATTCGACGGCGCGTTCGACGTCAGCTATCGTGCGTACCGCATACGCGATACCGTCTCGGCCCGTCGCTTCACTGTCGCCGACGGGGACGGCCGTCTTCTCCAGGACGTGTCCGAGGTGGTCGACTTTGGCTCTCGACTCGAAGAGCGCCACCAGCGACAGATAGACCATCTGGAGCGCACTGCGATTCCGAAACTCCGCGTGGAGGAGTTCGTGTTCGACGCCGCCGTCGAGGCCGGAGACGACGAGGGTCGAGTCGTCGGTGCCACCGTCCACCGCGAACGACTCGTATGTCCTGTCGAGAGCGTCCCCGTCCCTGTGTCCTTCCACGTCGCCGTCGGGGGCACACACCGACGCAACGCCCCACGTCTCGTCACTCGCCGACCGGCGCTCGCCCACGTCGAGTATCTCTGTGAGACGCCGTGATTCCGTAGTCGGCGTCTCGGTACACTGCGTCCAGTGTCGCCGAAACTGGCGGCGCGTCGCCGCGAGTCGCTCCATCTTCGTGACGAGCGGTGTCAGTCCCGACGTCCCTTCGATGGGGAGTCCTCTGAGTTGCGTCAGCGAGACTCTCGGAAAGAGGTCTTGGCCCATCTTCTCGCCAGTGACGAGCGACGCGAGATAGAGCAGACGACTGTTCAGCAGACCCAGCAGATGTTCGTACTCGTACTCGTCGGCGGTCAGGACGACCGAAATCACCGACTTGGGGAACAAGAGCGTCTCCGCCGAGCGCGTGGCGACCAACCCTCGGTCGGTCTTCGACGGAACCTCCCGTAACAGGAGTTTCTCACCGTCGCGAAACCGACGCGGTGGGATGCGGAAGAAGTCGGCGGCCGTGTCGACGTAGCGGTTCTGCGACCGGTCGAGGTGGTATCTCGAGAGTGCGTCCGACCGCGTGTCGGGGACGGAGTCCGGGCCCGCGTCCGTCTCCGAGTGGAACACCTCGCCGTCGATTTGGGCGGCGGTGTGGAGACTGCTGTGGTAGAGTTGGTATCCGACGGTCAGGTCGGCTATCTCCTGCAACTCGGTGGCGTCGGCACGCATCGTGGCGACCAGAGACTTCTCTTCGGTTCCCACGTACGGGTTGACGTGATACGTCGGCGGTTCGACGTCTGCGGCCCGGATGGTCCGAACGTCTCGAACCGACCCCGTGGCCTCGATTTCGCCGACGGGAACGAGCGTGTCGTCGTCGTCCGCTCCCGTGGCCGGTGCCTGCCGGTCGACGACGACGACGATACTGTTCTGGCCGACGCCGGTGAACGCCGACGCCGGAACGAACGATATCCGCTCGAATCCGGCGTTCCCGAAGACGAGTCGCCGCAACTGCTGTGCGCCGGGAATCGACAGCCACGTGTTCGGCGTCACCATCCCGAGTCGCCCCGTCGTCAGGGTGAACGACCGTTCGAGGAAGTACCGATAGAGGTCCGGTTGCCCGGCCTGATGGTCGTATCGTTCGGAGAGGTACTGCGTGGTGTGGTCGGCCGCTTCGATGACCCACGGTGGGTTGCCGACGACACAGTCGAACCCGTCGCCATCGCCGAGGACGTGCCAGAACTGCAGCGGCCAGTACAGCGGCGTCGTCTCGTCGAGAATCGCCGTCGACACCTCACTCGCTTCGAACGCCGAGTCGAGCGACCCCCGAATCTGTGCGAGCGACGCCGTCGCCCGTCTGAGTGGTGCCGGGTCGTCCGGCGCGTCCACGAACTGGTCGCGTGCGTCGAGGACGGCCTGCATCTCGTCTGCGTACTGGGTGCGCAGTCTCGTCGCCACCCGTTCGTCTGGGGGGCCGACGAGAGCGTCGCCTCGCCCGAAGTTCAGGTCCAACGCAGGCGACACACAGGACCCGTCTACAGGGGTGTCGTCGCAGACGTGCGGGTCACACGCGACGACTTCGAGCCAGAGGTTGAGTTTCGCCACGTCGAGCGCGTGCCCGTCGACGTCGACGGCGTAGACGTGTCGAAAGACGAGCGTCGCGGCCAGCGTTCGCTCACAGCGGTGGAGCGTCCCGTCGTCGTCTTCGGCGTATCCGAGCGTCCGCTGGAGGCTTTCGAGACGCTCGATTGCCGGGGCATTCCCTGATTCGGACGCTGTCGACTCGGCCTTCGAGTCGGACGCTGTCGCCTCGCCCCTCGACTTTCGCTCGTCGTCGAGGAACTCGAACAGGCGGGCGTATTCGTCGCGGATGGTGGCGTACGCCGCGACGAGAAACGACCCGGTCCCACACGCCGGGTCGAGCACGCTGAACTCGGTGAGCTCCCGTACCGCCGACGCGGCGTCGTCCCACGATTCTTCTGCAACCGCCGTCTCTATCCGGCCCGTGAGTCGTCGCAACCGGGGTTTCACGGTGTCAGCGACGACAGCTTCCGAGACGTATCTCGGCGTGTAGTAGATTCCACTGCCAGCACGGCCCTCGGCCAGATATCGTTCGTAGATGCGGCCGAAGACGTCCGCGTCGATTTGCGTGAAGTCGTAGTCGGTGATACCCGGATTCTCGTCGTCTGCTTCCGTCCCGACACCGAGAACCGTCGCGAGCGTCCGATAGAACGCCTCGACGTCCGTCTCGGACAGGTCTACGTCGGTGGTGACGTGCGATTCGACCAGTCCGGACTGCGGTTCGACCAACGCAGCGACGTCTGCGAAGAACGCGTCGAGCACTGCTCGCGTTTCTTCGCGTCCGTCGGCGCGTTCGTGTGTCTGCCACGTCTCTCGAAGCCAGTCGGCGTCGACGACGCCGTACCCGCAGAGCGTCTGGACGAGGACGAACGTGTTGACGAGTTCGACGGCGTCGTCAGGTGGAACCTGACTGCCCGTCGAGCCATGCTCGACGGCGTCGGCGGAGACGCTCCCGTCGCCGCTGGTGCCCACGACGGCGTCGACTGCCGTCACCCACTCGTCGAGACTGTCGAACACGTCCGTGGCCACGTCAGACTGCCTCACGTCGGTCGGTCAGTTCGTCCCCGGTGGCGGGTTCTGCCCCGGCTTTCGGACGCGTCCGCCGAGGAGTGTGCTGGACTGGCGAGGAAGGCATCGCAGACATCTCTGTGGGCCGAGCGGTTAATTGTGTGGCCAGCACCGACGAGTGGAGGGTCCGAACCGGCCGACGAGCAGGTGGTTCGAACCGGCCGACGAACTCAGTCCGCGTCGACGCGGGCCAACACGAACGGATATTCGCTCCCGAGTTCGTCGTCCACGACGAACTCGTCGACGATGTCGAACCCGACTGCTTCGAGTGTCTCGTAGGTCTCTTCGATGCTCGGGAAACTCCACTGCATCTCGACGCCACTGTCGAGCCAATCGGTGTTCGACCCTTCCCACGCGTCTCCGCCGACGGTACAGAGGAGATACCCACCGGGGGTGAGCACGCGGGCGAACTCCGCAATCACGTCTTCGTGTTCGGGAATCGGGACGTGAATCAGCGAGTAGAACGCAGCGATGGCGTCGAACGACTCGGTCTGGAAGGGGAGTGCGGTCATATCGCCCTGCAACAACGCCACACCGGGGACGTTCGTCCGCGCGAGTCGCAACTGCGCACGGGAGAAGTCGAGTCCGACGGTATCGAAGTCGGTAGACAGCGCAGTCGTCACCGGGACGCCCTGCCCACACCCTGCGTCGAGGACGCGGGCACCCGGTTCGAGGCGATTCGTGAGTTCGGTGAGCACCCACTCTGGGTCCTCGTTTCGTGCTTCGAGATACGTCTCGGCCAAGTCGTCGTAGCCGTCTCTGACCGTTCGTCGTTGGTCTGTCATCGGCGTTCGCTGTCTCGTCTGCAGACGCGACGGCGACCGATAAATGTCTTCTCCACGGCCCAGTCCAGTCCAGTCCAGTCCAATCCAATCCAATTCAGTCCAGTCGGTGAGACGGCGTTCCCACTGCTCGGTGGGTGGAAATCGAAGAAGGTGGTCGTCTACCGAAGGTCCCGAACGAACCGCTCGGGGACGTGGTCGACGAGGTGGTCGGGAATCGCCGCGACGAGTCGTTCGGCGATTTCGACCATCGGCTTGCGCAGGAGCACGTAGACGCCGGAGACGGCGACTGCCCCGATGACGACTGTCTCGGTGATGCCGTCGAAGACGACGACCGGTGGGACGGCAAACGCGAGAGTCAGCGCAAGGTCCTCGGGGGACCCGTCGTAACGGACCCAGCGTCTCGGCGCAATCCAGCGGCCGTTCCAGTGGTCGTAGACGGCACGGTCAGACGTGCCGAGCCACGGTTTGAGTTCGAGGCCGCCACCGAACATGTCGGAGACGGAGTGAACCGCCGCCGCCGCGAGGAAGAGCGCGACGGCGAGCGTCGTCGTCGTGGGGTTCACTGCGGCGATTGCCAGTGCTGGCACAGCGAGGGCACTGAAGTACACCGGGAAGTGAAGCGTCTTCCGGTGGCCCGCGTACAGGTCGAAGTCGGGGAACAGGCCGCCGAGGCCGGCCGCGAGCACCGGAAGCATACCGGCCTCGGGGAACAACGCCCACACGGCAGTGCCGAGAACGACACCCGCGAGGGCGTGGGTAGTGGCCATCATCGAAGGAGCGTATGTAATCTGGAGGAAAAACGGTGTCGGTAGTCGTGGTAACACACCCCACGCCCGTATTTCCCCACGCTATCCCCTGTTTTCGGCACGTTCGTGACATACACCGGACTGGTCGTGTGTCCGACCACCGTCGGAGCTCCATCGTGCGGTGTCTCGTCGTGGCGGGGGCTATCTTTTAGCCGTCGGGTGTGTATTGTGATACCATGAAACTCGTTATCGTGGGTTACGGCCGTGTCGGGTCACGAACTGCACGGGTGCTCCGCGAAGAGGGGCACGAGGTCGTCGTCGTCGACAACGACGAGAAGAAAGTCGACCGGGCGCTCGACGAAGGATTTCAGGCGATTTTCGGCGATGGCGGGACCGAGAGTGTCCTGAAATCGGCCGGTATCGAGTCTGCCGACGCCGTCGGCGGCCTCACCGGGGACCCGAACATCAACTTCGCAGCCTGTATGCTCGGCAAGGAGTTCGGTTGTCGCTCGGTCATGCGAATCAGCGAAGATTACAGACAGGAGATTTACGAGCGCTACGCCGACGACGTCGACGAAATCGTCTACCCCGAACGCCTCGGTGCGGCGGGGGCGAAGACGGCGCTCCTCGGCGGCGACTTCAACGCACTCGGAGACTTGACCGACAGACTCCGTCTGGCGACGGTTTCCGTCCCCGACGACGCACCTATCGTCGGCGAACACGTCGCGAGCATCGACCTCGGTGCCGATGGTCGCGTCTACGCACACGGCAGAGAACGCGAACCGATGACGATTCCGCTGCCGGGGACCATCGTCGAACCCGGCGACCAACTCGCACTCCTCACCGAACGCGACGCACTGGACCGCGTTCGGGCGAAATTGCTGGGCTGAGAGACGTCTGTTTCGAGTTCGTCGGCGACGGATTCTGCACCGACTCGCACTGGCCGGTTTCTGAAGTAAAAGACGGCGCCCTGGTGGAGACGCCGCACGCCGTGCCGGGGGAGCCAGAACGGCTATGGTGGTGTGCCGGGCGCGCGGGTGGGAGGATGGGAACTGAGGCCGAATGTGCGCGCCCAATCCTCGGATACGTACCACGGACCATAAACCTGCGTCAGACGGCAGTCACACACGGGGTCTCTGTGCCCTCATATTCAGGTGAAGTCCGTTCGACCGTCAGTAGACGAGTTTCCCCTCGATGAACCGGCGGACTCTGTCGTCTGACGGCGCGTCGAAGACGCGGTCTGTCGGCCCCGACTCGATACAGGTCCCACCGAGGAGCACCGCTGTCCGGTCGGAGACGCGTTGTGCCTGTTGCATGTCGTGGGTGGCCAACGCGACGGCGATGCCGCGTTCTCTGGCCTCGCGCATCGCAGACTCGATGGCCGCCGTGTTCCGCGGGTCGAGATTCGACGTGGGTTCGTCCAGTAGTAACACGTCCGGGTCGGGTGCGAGCGCACGGGCGATGGCGACGCGCTGTGCCTCACCGGCAGACAGCGACTGGGCGTCACGATTTATCTTGTCGCTCATCCCCACCGTCTCCAGGGCGCGTTCGACCGTCGGCGAGGGGTCTGTCTCGCCAACCACGCCGCGGACGGCGTCGCGGAGTCGCGTCTGCCACGACTGCCGAACCCGGAGTCCGTAGGCGACGTTGTCCGCGACGGTGGTCGAAAAGAGACTCCGCGTCTGGAATCCCATCCCGATGCGGCGTCGGACGGCGAGTCGGCGTTCGTCGGGCATCGCCCACACGTCTTCGCCGTCGACTTCGACGGTCCCACGGTTCGGGCGTTCGAACAACGCGAGCAGTCGAAAGAGCGTCGTCTTTCCCGTCCCCGACGGGCCGACGACGGCCAGAATCTCGCCGGGTTCGATGGCGATGGAGATATCTTCGAGGATGGCCCCGTCACCGAACCCGTGGGAGAGGTCACGCGCGGCGAGGTGCGTTCGGACGTTCGTCACGTCGTCTCTCGTCCGTCTGTCGACTGCGTGGTCGCTCTCGGTCATCGGCCCTCACCTCCCGGCGTCCGGTCACGGAACCGCGCCCCGAGTGCGTTCACCGTGAGGACGAGTGTGAGGAGGATGACGCCGAGTGCGATACCCGTCTCGATGTTCCCTTTCCGTGCTTCGACGGTGATTGCCGTCGTGAGCGTCCGCGTGAACGACGTACTGTCGGAGAAGACGATGTTGCCACCGACGATGAGCACGGACCCGACTTCGCTGATGGCGCGACCAAAGGCGGCCAGCAACGCCGTCACGATACCGTACCGTGCTTCGCGGATGACGAGCAAGCCGACGTCTGCAGACGTGCCGCCAGTCGCGAACGCGGCGTCTCTGAGGTCCTGTGGGACCGACTGAACCGCAGACAGGGCGACGCTCACGAGCACCGGGAGCGCCAGAACCGTCTGTGAGAGAATCATCGCCTCTGGCGTAAACAGGAGTTCGAACTCGCCGAGGGGGCCTGACCGAGAGAGCAACAGCAACACGACGAGTCCGACGACGACGCTCGGAAAACCCATCCCCGTTGAGATGATTGAGGTGACGATAGCCTTCCCACGGAAGTCACGGAAACCGACTGCGAGCGCCGTCGGGAGGCCAATTGCAGCGCTGAGGAAGACTGCCACCGTACTCACGTACAGCGAGACGATGGTGATGCTGACGAGATAGGTCAGGTTCAGGTCACCGAGGCCTAACACGTCCGGAGGTGGGGGCGGACTGGACTAAAAGTCCTCGGGGACGTTCTCGGCGACCCACTGCTCGAACTGCGCGTCCGAGACGGACGCCGTTTCGTTGCCACCGTCGTAGCGTTCGGGGACGTACTGGTCGAACTGCGGCGACTCCGAGAGCGCGTTCGGGAAGAACAACTGCGACCCGTTTGCCGTGTAGTTGCTGATTATCTCTTGGCCTTCCGGACTCGTCAGGAATCCGGCGTAGGCCATCGCCAGCGAGTAGTTCACGTCCGGGTATTTCGCTGGGTTGACCGGGATGACGCCGTAGGGGTTCTTCAGGATGGTCGGGCCGTCTTTGAGTGGCCCCTGCACGTGAATCTGGAGGCCGATGTTGTCCTTGGTGGCGAGATACGTTCCGCGGTCAGCGAGTGTGTACGCGCCCGACTGGTCGGCCTGCACGAGCGTGTCGCCCATCCCTTTGCCGATTTCGCGGTACCACTTTCCGGACGGCGAGACGCCCGCGGCGTCCCAGATGAGCAGTTCTTTCTTGTTCGTCCCGGAGTCGTCACCGCGCGAGACGAACGTCGATTCGGACTCCGCAATCGTCCCAAAGGCGTCGGTGGCGCTGGACATCCCCTCGATACCTGCCGGGTCGTCCGCCGGGCCGACGATGACGAAGTCGTTGAACATCACGTCGCGGCGGTTGACGCCGTACCCGTCCTGGAGGAACTCGTCTTCCGCTCCGCGAGCGTGAACGAGAATGACGTCGGCGTCGCCGTTTCTGGCCGTCTCGATGGCCGCACCAGTCCCCTGTGGGATGGTCTTCACTCGGGCGTCGAACTTCTCTTCGAACACGGGGTTGAGAGCGTCGAGGAGGCCCGTGTCGTAGGTGCTCGTCGTCGTTGCGAGCGTCAACTCCTGTTTCGCACCGCTCGACTGGCTTTCGGAGTCGCCGCCGGCGGCAGTCGTCTCGCCGTCGTCCGCCTGTGGTTCCGACTGACCTGTGCATCCACTCAGTCCGAGGATGGCACCGACACCCGCTGTCTGTAAGAAGCGTCGTCGCTCTATCGCCATGGTCTGTCCTATGCCGTATCCCAATTAACTGTTTCCCACTGGCTGTAACCGATAGTAGTTACAAAGTAACCAACCGTGGCCAAAAAAGAGACTTTGAATAGTTTCATCCGCGTTCCGCCACGGGCGTGCGTCGGATTCTTTTCGAGCGACCACCTCGTCTTCGGTATGTCATGGGAGTCACTGTTCGCCCGGGCCGCCGAGTACGAGACGACGGACGCCGACATCGCCGACGCACTGCGTGCCCGTCGAGGCGACGATGAGTGACGCCGACCCAGAACCGACGCGCGTCGTCGCCGACGCCGACGTCCTCGCGTCGGACCTCCTCGTCGGTGGGCCGTCTCGTGAGGCGCTCGACCACCTCCGCCGCCACTCGTGGACGACGCTCGTCGCCAGTGACGCCCTCCTCGACGACGCGGAGGCCATCATCGCGTCGCTCGCAGACGAGACGCTCGCCGCAGACTGGCGCGAGAAAGTCGAATCGTGGGTCGAACTCGTCGAGCATCCCGCGGGCGACCAACCCGCGCTCGCGTCGGCCTACCGGGGTGGTGCGATGCACCTCCTCACGTTCGACGACCGACTCACCTCTGCGAAGACGGGTGCGGCCCTCGGTGGGCGATTTCCTATCAGCATCCGACACCCGAAGGCGTTCGCGACGCTCTTTTCGCCCGAAAGTCTCTACGGAGAAGTCGCAGACGACGAGTATCCCGGCCCGGACCGCGACCCGCGAGCGTGAGCACCCGCCTCGTTACTCGTTCAGAACCAGTTCTGTCACGGCGTAGATTGCGACGACGGTCACCAGACCGAACCCGACTGCGACGCCGACGCTCTCGGAAGCACCCTGAAAGAACACGGCGATAGCGGCGAAGACAGCGATTCCGTACCCACCTGCCGTGCCGGCGGCGATGGCCTTCGTTCGATTCATACCGAACCCTACGGGCCCGAATAGGGTGGTCTCACTCCCCCGATATGGTGGTCGCTAAAGCGCGCGTCGGCACCACGTGAAAGCACACGTCGGCACCACGGACAACGTGGTGTCTAATTCGGCGCTGGTCTCATCCCTGCTCGACGGTACACCCCAGTGCTTCGAGTTTCTGCGTCGCCGTCGCCACGTCTGCGTCTTTCACGAGTACGTGGTCGGTCGAATAGGCGGAGAGGGCGAAAATCGAGACGTCTTCCGCTGCGAGCACGGTGGCGACTGTCGCCAAGAACCCGACGAGTTCGAACGGCAGGACCATCTCGAAGGTGAGGCGTCGCCACCCGGGTTCGGCCGCGAGGACGTTCGATTCGTCGACTGTGCCCGCTTCGGCTATCACCGTCGTCTCGGTTTCGTCGCGTATCGTCGCGAACGCGGACGACTCGGGATGTTCGGTCTTGTAGACGGTGTACGTCGCTTTGGAGACGGTGACCGTGCCGCCGTCGAGGAAGTCCGCTGGTTGCATACGCTACTCTCGTCAGAGTCGGTCAAAAAGACGTGTCCGACGGGGTGGATTCGGATGTGTCGTCGGTTCGGTCACGCCGCGAGGAGAGTCGCCGTCGCGGGGTTCCGTCTCGAAACGAAACAGAGGGACGACAGTCTACACGTCTATCGAGGTCTCTGTGTGGAGGGTGGTGACCGCCCCCTTCTCGTCGAGGGTGGCGACCAGTCGGTCACCCTCGGCTTCGAGGACCATCTCCAGTTCGAACGGGTCTTCGGAGCGAATAGTCTGGCGGTGGACCAATTCCAGTTCTATCAAGAGCCAGTCGTACCAGGGGTGGTAGCCGTGTTCGTCGAGGAACACGAGCACTCGTGGCTCGGTGAGCAGGCACCGATTGCTCGGAAGGGTGTACATCAGTTTACAGACGTCGCACACGATGGCGTACTGGACCTCGAAGATGGTGTCACACGACTCACAGCGGCGACCCGGTTCCACGTGGTGGTTCGGACAGACCTGCGGCGTCACGCTCGTGGTTCCGGTACAGTCGGGACAGACCCCCTCCACCGCAGACATTATCTGGTGTTTCACCATGACATCCAGTGCCCGGTAGAACTCCTCAGGGTCCCGGCTACGAGTGCCGACCGGCGAGAGCGATTCTGTCAGGCTCAGCGCTCCATCGAAGCCGGTGCCGCCGAACGCCCCCTCGCACTCGGTGCATCTGATGGCGAAGTACCCACGGGTCAGGTCGGTGTTGCACTCGAAGACGGTCTGTCCCCCACAGATTTCGCACGGTTTGTCGTTCGGGACCGCGTCGAATACGACCTCGTCGGTGAACGCCCCTGCGAGAATCGCACTGACCACGCGGTCACCATGACGCAGAAGGATATAGCCATCCTCGTCGTGGTGGACGAATCGGTTGAGCAGTGGCTTGAGGTGGTAGTTGAACTGCGACCCGTCCCGCATCCCGATGGCCTTTCGCAACTCCGAGAACGTCATTGAGTACTGCGGAATGTGTTCGTCGGGACGGCGTTGTTTCCACAGTTCGAACAGGATGGCGAGTCGCGTCTCGTGGCCGAGTACGGCGAACGCCCGGTCCGGCGTGAGTTCCTGTTCCGACACTTCGTCGGTGGTCATACTGGCATACTACTAGGGGCTGCTGAACGATAACAATTGTCAATGAAAAGGGGTTTCCTCGGCCGATACGACGGATTTCACGCACGAGCGTCGTATTTATTGGACAGTCTCACTCCGTGATATCGTCGTTACGGTGGAACACAAACGCGATTCTGATGGGGTCGTTCTGCTGTGAAGACGCTCTGACTGTGTCACTCCACACCTGTCAAAAACTGAGGGTTTCGACAGAGTCAGAGTTCCTTATTGCTTCGCTATCGCTCAGCAAACTTCCGAAAATCGAAGACATTCGACGGACGCCTCACTAGCGTTCGGCGTACTCCCGTCGGACGCTTCGCACCCGACGACGGACACCTCGCTATCGCTCGGCGTACCACGTCGCGAACTTCGCTAACGCCCGCCCGCGGTGTGAGATACCGTTCTTCTCTTCGGCGGTCATCTCCGCGAGCGTCGTGCCGTCGTGTTCGAAGATAGGGTCGTAGCCGAATCCACCCTCGCCACGTGGCGGGACGATGCGGCCGTTGACGACGCCCTCGAACAGTTTCACGGGAAGGGCGTCGGTCTCTTCTGCACCCTGTTCTGCGCCGCGTGCGGCAGCAGCAGTTCTGTCGTCTTTGTCGACGGGGTCCGGACTCGCCGCGAAGGGTTCGCCGTCACAGTACGCGAGTACACACCGGAACGAGGCGCGTCGCGGTTCGTCGAGTTCGGCGGCGGCGAGTCGATACACTGCCTCAACACCGAGTGTGTCTTCGACGTAGGAGGAGTACGGGCCGGGGAACCCGTCGAATCCCTCGACGAAGAGGCCGGCGTCGTCGACGAGGACCGGTTCGCCGGCGTACCGGTAGGCCTCACGCGCGCCGTGGGCGGCGATGGGGCCGAGTTCGGACGCCTGAACCTCCGTGTAGTCGAAGTCGAGTTGCGTGACGTCGTCGTCGAGATAGTCGAGGGCTTCGCGGACCTTGCCCTCGTTCGTCGTGACGTATCTGAGCATACCCGCCTGTCTGCGGGCGGGCGTCGAAAAGTCGTCGGTGTGTCGCGGGGCGACGGTACGGTGTCTACAGGTTTAGTCGACGATGACCTCGACCGGTCCCTCGTCTTCCTCTGCTTTCATCTCCTTCTTGCCGCCACTCTGGCGCTCGTTCCAGAGGAGGCCACCGACGACGAGGAGTGCGACCCACGAGCGCCAGTTCGCGAGATTCAGCGTGTAGCCGATGCCGAACGGTTTCTCGACGAGCATTCCCTTGCCGGGTTGCCAGTACGACGAGAGGAGGCGGCCGACGCTCGGACGCTCGAAGTTGTAGGGGATGCCGAAGAGCGTTCCACTTTGTGGTTTGTCTGCCATACGAGACAGGTACGCCCGCTGACGATAAATCATTTTGGCCTGCCGACGGATTCGCGCCGTGACGATTACCGATATCGACCGCGGGATTCGACTTCGCGGAGTCGGTCGATGACGTCCGCAGACCCGACAGATTCGTAACCTGCTTCGAGCGCGTCGAGCAGTGGGGCGGCGTCGTCCGCGGTTCCTTCGACGCTCTGGGCGAAGACGTGGAGGTCCATCGCGTGGTCTTCGACGTGGCCGGTGTGGAACCCGAGTCCGAAGTCGATGAGGTGGACCTGCCTCTCGCCGTCAGGACCGGTGCCGACGCGGACGTTTCGCGTCGTCGGGTCGCCGTGGACGATGCCGACGCCGTGGAGGCGCGCGAGGTACTCGCCGACGACGGACACTGCCTCGGGTTCGAGTCGTTCCGCGAGGTCCGCGTCACCGACTTTCTGGAAGGTGATGACGCCCTCGACGGGGTCGATGTCGTGGATGATGGGCGTCCGCACGCCGGCGCGTCGGGCGTCGCTCGTCAACCGCGCTTCGGCTTTCGTTCGCTCTCTCCGAAGTCTGTCGTCGAGTTCGGGGTGGCGGTACGTCTTCGGGACGCGACGCTTGACGACTTCGTGGGGGCCGATGTCGACTGTCGCTTCGGCCCCGCGAATCGCGCCGTCGTCGGTGTAGGCCCGAGCGACCGATTCGTCGGCGCCGCGCCACGTCACCTCGACTTGGTCGGGGCGGAAGTTCGGGTCGACAGACGACTCGTCGACGGAGAGCGTGTCGCCCGCGGCGAACATCCGCGCCCCGCAGAGGGCAATCATCCCCGCGTTGTCGCCGAGGAATCTCGGTTCGGGGGCGTGGAACTTCGCGCCGCGTTGGTCGCACATCTCGGCGAGCATCTCGCGGAGGCGGGCGTTGTTGCCGACGCCGCCGCCGAGGACGAGTTCGTCGGTTCCCGTGAGTGAGAGCGCGCGTTCGGCGACTTCGGTGAGCATCCCGAAGATAGTCTCCTGCAATCCGGCGGAGATGTCTTCGACCGGTGTGCCGGCGTCCGCCTCGTCCTTCGCGGCGCTCATGATGCCGGAGAACGAGAAGTCCATCCCCTTGACGACGTACGGTAGTTCGACGTAGTCGCCGTCTTTCGCCGCCGCTTCGACTTTCGGGCCGCCGGGGTGTTTCCACCCGACGTGGCGGGTGAACTTGTCGATGGCGTTGCCGACGCCGGTGTCCATCGTCTCACCGAGCACGCGGTACCGGCCGTTGTGATACCCGAGCAAGTGGGCGTTCGCGCCCGAGGCGTTCAGACAGACCGGCGACTCGAACCCCGACTGGTAGCGCCCGATTTCGAGGTGGGCGACCATGTGGTTGACACCGACCAGTGGTACGTCGAGCGTCTGGGCCACAGCGCGCGCCGCAGTGCCGACGATGCGGAGACACGGGCCGAGCCCCGGCCCGCGAGAGAACGCCACTGCGTCCACGACAGGGCCGTCACCGTCGTGTCTGTCGGCGGCGTGGGCGAGGGCAGTCTCGACAACCTCTGGGATGGCGCTCCCCATGTGTTCGGCCGCCTCGCGCGGGTGAATGCCGCCGCTGTCCGGTTGGTAGGGGTTCGATTCGATGAAGACGTGGTCTGCGTCGGGGTCCGGCGTTCGGTCGGTGTCGGACGTGAGCGCCTCGGGGTCGTCAGTTTCGAAAATCGCTGCGCTCGCGGCCCAAGCAGTACCTTCGATTCCAAGAATGCGCATCGAGAGTTGGTCGAAAACGGCGATTCGAAACCGAGATTAGGCCTCTTCGGCCTCGGCTTCGGTGTCGGCGTCGGTAATCTTGTTGCGTTCGAGCATGTGTTCCTGTTCGACGTCGCGGGCGAACTCGGGGCTCTCGTAGACCTTGGCGTAGCCAGCGGTCTTGCGCATGCCGAACTTCGTGTCGAGTTCGTGGACGACGACTTCGTCGGAGTCTTTGTTCAGTTTGGCCGCGAGCGAGTCGCGAACCGAGAGACGGGAGGGCGTCGCTTCCTCGTGGACGATCTCGAAGCGAACGTCCGAGCGGTGCAACATGGGGTTCTCCTCCTCGGAGATGATTTCGATTTCCATGGTTAGTTACCCGTAAATGCCCGTGAAGGAAGTAAAAGGATTTCGAAGGGACGAGGAAGGGCCGCGAGTCAGGCGTCGATAGGCGAGAGAACCATCTCGACGTCGCCGTCGAACTGGTCCAGGAGGTCACGCATCTTCGTCTTCGCCGCCTCGTCGACCCGGATACGGACCATTCCTTCGTCCGGTTGGCCGTAGACGACGGTCGACCCGAGTGGCGCGGCGAGGACGGCGGGGAGGGTCGCGAGGTCCTCTTCACCGTCGACGAGGAGGGTCGTCGGTTCGGCGTCGGCGAGAGCGTCGCCGAGCGCCGAGACGAGGGCGCGCGAAATCGTGCCCGGTTCGTTGGTGACTTCGACGAGGTGTCCAGTCTCGACTGCGCGACGAATCTCGTCGCTGACGGCTTCTCGTTTGGTCTTCCCGTCGATAATCGCGACGTCCGGTGGTCGGCCGGCGCGGCGAAGGTAGAAGGTGACGACGTCGCCGACGGCGACGAGTGGGGCCGAGGACGCCTCGCTGGACGCGTCTGCGAGGAGCGCCTCGGCCTCGGTGTAGACGGGGCCGAACGGCTCTTTGAACGCTGCGCGAAGCGCCGTCGGCAGGGTGAGCATCTTCAGCGGACCTTGAGCGCGTAGCCACCGGGTTCGGTGACGTTCATCTCGGAGGCGATTTCGCTCTCTTCGGGGTGCGTGATGACGACGTAGCCCGCCCAGTCTTCGGTGAGACTCGTCGACCCGCAGTTGTCACAGGTCTGTTTGTCGGGGTCGTTGACGAAGTGGCACTCGCGGCAGGCGAGACGCTTTTTCGCCATCAGTTACCCTCCGCCGAGGCCTCACTCTGCTGGCGCTTCTTTTCGAGCCAGCCGTGCTTGCCGAGCCCTGGCTGTTTGGCGGTCAGGCCAATCTTCGAGTCACGCGGGTTGCGCTCGTCGATGCTCTTGGTGACGATGCGTGCGCGGACTTCGTCGTCAACGGCCAGCGTCTGATTGGACTCGGTCGATGCGAGTTGCTGGTTCTCGCCGTCGTAGGCGAGATATTCGTCGGAGATTTGCGAGACGTGGAGCAACCCGTCGACCGGGCCGATGCCGACGAAGGCACCGAACTCGACGACTTCGACCACGATACCGTCGACGACCTCCTGCATGTCTGGGTCGTAGGTAATCGCGTCGAACTCGGCTTCGTAGTAGACGCCGGGGCGGTTGGGCAACACGGTGCCCTCGCCAACGTCGTGGACGTTCACGACGCTCACGACGCTCCCAACGTCTTCGTCCATCCGTCCTTCCAGTTTGTCCTGCAACAGTCGCTTGACCCGCTGGGGCGTCACATCGCCCAGGTGGCGTGGCGGGACTTCGACTGTGTCTTTGAGTCGTACCCGTTTGTACATAGTTTCGTTATGGTTCCGTGACCGCCAGTGTGGCGTGCCCCCGGATGCCGATGACGGGAATCCCGCATTCGAGCACCCTGTCACGGAGGGGCTTGTCGTTCGTGACGACGTAGTCGGCCTCACCCGATTGGGCGAGTTCGACGACTGCGTCGTCGGCGTACGATTCCTCGGTTTCGACCGCACGGCACCGGGTCGCTAAGTCCGCACCCACGCTCGCGGCGACGGCCTCCGTCCCACCGCCCGTCGCGAGCTTCTCTAGCTCGTCGAGGACGGCCGTTGGGACGACGAGGTCCACGTCGGCCGCGAGTAACCGGTCGAGTTCGTCGAACACGCGAACGTCGAGTTCGACCGGCATCATGAGTGCGTTCGTGTCCATAACGACCACAGTGGCGGTCACGTCACTTGAGCGTCCCGATACCGATGAGACGCCAGCGCGCGCCAACACGGCGGTTGATCGCTATCTTCGCACCTTCCGCGGCACAGACCGGGCGCTTGAGGTTCACTTCGGCCTCGCCGCTGCGTGCACTCGTCACGGCACCGACCGTCGTCGCGGTGCCGACGGTGAGCATCAGCGGTTCGCCCGTCGAAATCTCGTCGATGCTGTCGTCTTCGCTGCCGACCACGCGGTCGAGCAGTTCGACGTCCATCGTGAACTCCTCGCGCGTCGGCGGGAGCGTGCCGGGCTTACCAGCGACCTGTCCTGCGAGGGCGTCACCTTTGGTGACACTCGGGTCGAGACCCGTCCCGACGCCACAGAGGCCGCCGGGTTGGACTTCGTCGACCATGTTACCGCCCGCTTGCAGCGAGCGAATCTCGGTCGTGATAGAGCGCCACTCGGTCTTGCCTTCTTCTTCGACTTCGCGGCCGGGGCGCAGTTCGAGTTCGTCGCCGCTTTCGAGTTTGCCGGCGACGACGCTGCCGCCGATGACACCGCCGTTGAGACCCTCCCACGTGGTGCCGGGCCGGTTGATGTCGAAACTGCGAGCGACGTACATCTGACTGTCGACAGTCTCGTCGCGTTCGGGCGTCGCAATCTCCGACTCGATGGCCTCGATGAGCAGGTCGAGGTTGACCTCCTGTTGGGCGCTGATGGGGACGATGGGGGCGTCTTCGGCGACCGTTCCCTTCACGAACTCCTGAATCTGCTCGTAGTTCTCGATGGCGCGCTCGCGGTCCACGAGGTCCACCTTGTTCTGTGCGATGACGATGTTCTCGATACCGATGATATCGAGCGCCATCAGGTGTTCGGCCGTCTGCGCCTGGGGAACCTCTTCGGTGGCGCTGACGAGAAGAACTGCGCCGTCCATGATAGCCGCCCCAGAGAGCATCGTCGCCATGAGCGTCTCGTGGCCGGGCGCGTCGACGAACGAGACGGTCCGCAGAACCTCCGTCTCTTCGCCGTCTTCTGTCTCTTCTTCGACTGTGTAGCACTCCGGTGCATCGACACCGGGAATCTTGCGGAACGTCGCGTCGGCGTAGCCGAGTCGGATGGAGATACCGCGCTTCATCTCCTCCGAGTGTTGGTCCGTCCACGACCCTGACAACGCTTGGACGAGCGTCGTCTTGCCGTGGTCGACGTGACCGACGAGTCCGATGTTCACCTCCGGTTGTTGTGGGTTTTTCGTCACCATTGACCTCCTGAGAGTAATCTTGGGTAGACTTGGCCCCGAACGACTGATAAAGGTGCTGTTCTCGGAGCACGGGCGCTGTGGCTACGTCGGGCGGTCACACACGTCGTGCCTCGATATCGCGGGCCGTTCGGTGTGGTTTCGCTCGTGATTCCACCGTCGTCTGTTACTTCTACAGCGGTGGCGATGGCGGGGTCACTCGACTGCGACGACGAGGGACCGAAGTTCGTCCGCGTAGGCGTCGGGCGTCAGTCCGAGGTCGATATCGACCGACACCTCGATGGACTCCGTCGGCGACTTCGTGGTGGCCATATCGAGGTTCTCGGCGGGGTGCGCTCCGCCGGCGACGAGAATCGACCCCTCGTGTTTCCACACGGCGAGCATCCCGGTGACGCCGAGTTTCTTCCCCTCGATTTCGATTTGCTTCTCGTCGGTCAGCGGGAACGTGATTCCCTCGAAGGGGAACGCGGCGGTGTAGTTCGTCACTCGCGCCGTCTCGCCCGTCTCGACGGTCAGTTCCCCAGTCGACGCCTGCTCGATGTCGACGAGGCCGGCGGATTCCAACTGCGACTCGTACTGCGAACGCGCCTGCGACTCGACCTGTTCGACCACCGGCCCGCTGACCGCGTCGGGGATGTTCGCCAGCGTCGGGTCGGTGGTCACGCGCGTCGCGAAGAACATCGAGAACTGCCCTTCGGCGGCACCGAGCGTCTTCTCTTTCAACCGGGCCGCCAGTTCGACGTCCTCGAAGACGAGCGTTCGAAACGCCGCCGAGACGGTTGCCGGCCCGAACGACTCTTCGAACGCCGGGTCACGGGTCTGTTCGTCGACTTGCTCCCACCCGCCCGCGTCGAGTTTCGACTCGGGAACCTTCGGTGGGCCGCGCGCGGCAGTCGCCGTACTCCCCGAACTGCATCCTGCGAGACTCGCGAGGCCAGCGCTCGCGGCGACACTGAGGTACGTCCGTCTCCCTATCTGTCGGTCAGAATCGTCCTGCCCGGTCATTACTCGCAGTTGCTTCGTCTTCACTCAAATAGGTACGGGACCGTGACAGTCACCGAATCCGACGCGATGGCGACCCTATCCGACTCGATGGCAGGTCTATCTGTCTCGTTCGCCTGCGCGGACGTTCATCGCTTGCCCGTACAGGAGGAGTCCGATGCCGGCGAGTGCCGTCACCCCGCGCAGGTACTCGTCCCAATGTCGTTTCGGGCCGTCGTACCGCCACCCACCCGGCACGTAGAAGCGTCCCTCGTACTCGACGAGTTCGTTGGTTTCCTGCCAGTACTTCCACCCGGCGATGGGGTCGCTCGTGCGGACGGTTTCGGATTCGAACAGTCGCTCGAACTCGGGCGGGAACGTCTCGGCGTTCAGCGCCGCGATACGCATCGCGGTCCGATTCGAGATGGGTTCGAGTCGCAACTCCACGGAGTCGTTGTCGAGTGGTTCGTGACGGAGTCTGTAGAACACGCCGTCTCTCGGGTAGTACGCGACCTGATACCTCCCGCAGAACGCCGGCATCTCGGCGCAGTTGGCCGCCTCACGTTCGACGATTCTCGGGCCGTCTGCACGCACCTGCGAGACGGTCTGACACGCCGGGTCGTCGTCGATGCAGGTCAGGACGTCGTCGGAGTAGATGGTGCGTTCGACTGCCTGCGAGTCGGGTGACACCTCGACCACCTCGTATCGGTACGTCGGGACGACGGCGCCCATCGGCGCGAAGACGGCAGTAAACACCAGCGACACACCGAGGGCGACGACCAGCAGGGCGCGGTTGCGGGGGGAGAGCGACACGGGGAAACGCATCACCACTCGCTATGGCGTGACCACCGTATAAAGTTCGGTGATTGACAGGTAACTGGTCGCTGCTCCGTCTCCGAGAGCGAGGCTTTTGACCCTCCGTTCCCGAGTTCGTGTCGTGCCCACACCGGTGACGTCGCCGTCGGAGTTCGCCTTCGAACTGGCACTCTGTGCCCACCTCGAAGAGACGACGGACCTGCTCCCCGCCCGACAACTCGGTGCCTCTGTCGCCTCGCCCGGGAGTCGCATCATCGACGTGTGCGCCGTTGCTCCCGGCCCCGCGTTCGACGAGCGGACTCACATCACCCCGCGGACCATCCCCGCGGCGGCAATCGAGAGCGACGTGGGCGTCGGCCACGCCGTCTTCTGGCGCGACGCCTTCGACTGTCACCCCGCCCGTGCCCGACGCGCGACTGACCGTGCCGTCGACGTCGGCTTTTTCGAGTCGGAGCGTCGTCGCGGACGAGAGTACGTCCGGCAGGCGACTCGCTACCCAGACTCGTGGTTCTCCCACCTCGTCGGCATCGAGAACAAACCGGACCTCGGCGAACCCGGTGACCTCTTGCGACAACTCCGTCTCGACGTGAGTCTCTCGCTGTTCGACGAAGTCGTCCTCGCCACCGAGAGCTACGTCACCGGTGCACACCTCAATCGCATCCCCGACGTGGTCGGTATCTGGCGATTCGACCCGGAGACGGGCGAGAGAGACGTCGTCCGCGAGGCCACGCCCCTCGCTACCGACGCGACTGGCGTCGAACCCGTCGACTACGACTCACTCCACACCGACGTCGCCTTCGTCACGACCGCGGAGAAACGAACCGCCCGCCTCAAACTCGCAGAGCGCGCGTATGGCAAAGGCTGGCGGCGCTACGACCTGCCGGGTTGTGGCCACGCGGGTGTCGATTCGGATGGGCGACCCGTCTGTGGTCACTTCGGCCGTGTCGTGGACCCCGGTTCGGAGTGTGGCCCCGACTGCGCGGCGTTCGACCCGGAAGACCCGCCCGAATTCGACCGACAGACACTCCGCGACACCCGAACCGACTGGGTTGCGGACCCGAGTGGCGTCGCTCGCAGACAGTCGGGACTGGACCGCTTTTCCTAGCCGAGTTCACTCTGCGTCGGCGCGTCGCTCCATGTAGTCCCAGTAGGTGACGAGTAGCGCACCGACGATGACGACGAGGGCGACGTAGGCGAGGGAACTCACGATGTCTATCTGGCCCGACTCGACGTAAGTCACGACGAGCGTCAGGGCCCCGATGCCGACGCCCGCTCCCAATAGCGACCTGAAGGCTCGGTCCTCGGCGATGGCCCGGAGTCTCACGAGTCGTCTCCCGTGTGGTTCGCGAGCATCCAGAGCGACCCGGTTCCGATACCGGCCGAAAGGACGAAGACGACGCCGAGTTGCGTCTCGGAGAGTGGTCGTGGCGAAAAGAGGGCGAACCCGGCGACAGTCGCGAGTCCGATGGCGAACACCGAGGTAACGCTCTCGGCTGTCGAGAGTGCGAGGACCATACCACACCCTCCTCACGCATCGTGGAAAAACGCACGGTCGGCGAGAACGTCGCGAGTCCCTACAACTCGTACACTTCGCCGTCGATAGCCAGCGGTTCTTCGAACGCCTCCTCGGGCGGGTAGTAGTGAGCGACGTGGACGAGACGGGTCACGTCGGCGTTCAGGTCCTCCCCGAGCGCAATCGCCCCCTCGCGGGTCATGTGCTTCGTCCCGAACGTCCGCGGCACGCCGTCTTCGTCGAAGTCGTCGCCGCCGGCGGGGTGGTACTCACAGAGCGACGCGGGGACGATTGCCTCCGCGAGGAGGAGGTCCGGGTCGTCGAGAACCGCCCGCGACGCCTCGGGAATCGCGTACGTCGAGTCGCCGGAGACGGCGAGTTTCGCTCCCGTCTCGGGGTCTTCGATGGCGACGCCGTAGCACAGAAGCGGCGGGTGGACCACGGGGACGAACGTCACGTCGAACCCACAGGCGCGGAACGGTTCGAGCGGCGTCTGGTCGTGGACCTCGATACGGTCCAGATAGTCGAACTTCGAACGAATCGTGTCCGCGACGCTCTGGTCTTTCAGCGGGTCGACTTCGTCCGCCGCGTGGACGTCGAGATTGTCCAGCAGGCGGTAGACGTTGCCGAGGCCGTCGAGGTGGTCGAAATGGATGTGAGTCACCAGCGCCGCGTCGGGAAGTGGCGTCTCCTGTGTGAGAAACTGGTGACGGAAGTCGGGACTGAAGTCCACGAGCAACGACTCGCCGGTTCGCTCGTTTTCGACGTGGACCGAAAAACGCGTCCGCTCGATACCGCGTTCGCGCGCTTCGAGACAGGTGTCGCAGTCACACCCGACGGTCGGCGTACCGGTCGTATCGCCCGTCCCGAGCAGGGTCACACGCATTGGTGAGAAGTCAGAGGCGGCGGGGCTTAAGGGTGGGTGAACCGCGGTGGCGAGTTACTGCGCCGCGCCGGCGTCTTTCTGCGTCTCGCCTTCGTGTTCGTCGGCGTGGTCGTGGTCGTGGTCCTCGTCGTGGTCGTGGTCCTCGTCGTGACTGTGGTCGTGTCCGTCACCCGACCCGGCGACGAGTTCCGACGAATCCGACATCATGTCGAGGTTCTTCAGGTTGTCGCGCTCTTCGAAGTCTTCGACGGCCTCCAGCAAGTCCTCTTGCGTGAGTTCCATTCGCTCTTCCGTGAGTGCTTCGAGGACGGCCTCACGAAGCACCATCCGAAGGTCCGACCCGGTGAGCCCCTCGGTCACGTCGGCGATGGCGTCAGGGTCGAACTCGTCGATTTTCATCCGGTTCGTGATGACGCGCAGGATGTCCGAGCGCATGCCACGGTCCGGTTTGGGGAAGTTGACGATTTCGTCGAAGCGCCGCCACGCGGCGGAGTCGAGTTGGTCCGGGTGGTTCGTCGCCCCGATGAGGATGACTTCGTCGCGAATCAGCGAGATATCGTCGATGCTCTTTAGGAGCGTGTTGACCGCGCGCTTGAGCGCGGCGTGTTCGTCCGACCGGCGCGTCTTGGCGACCGAGTCGAACTCGTCGATGAAGAGGATACACGGCGAGAGTCGCTTGGCGACTTCGAACGTCTTCTCGACGTTCTTGGCCGTCTCACCGAGGTACTGACTCGTAATCATCGAGAGTTTGACCTCGACGAACGGCAGGCCGAGTTCGTGTGCGAGGGCGCGCGAGACAGTCGTCTTCCCCGTCCCCGGCGGCCCGACGAAGAGAATCTTTCCAATCTCGCGAAGGCCGATTTGCGCGAGGTACTCGCGGTGCTCGATGGCCTTCATGAGCTTGAGAATCTCGCCTTCCTGGTCTGAGGTCAGCACCAGGTCGTCGAGCGTCATCTCGATTTCCTCGGGCGCACGGACCTGCACGAGGTCCAGCATCTCGGCGTCGTCTTCGTCGTCGAAGTACTCGTCGAGGAGGCTGTCTATCCACACCCGGTCGGCGTGGATAGGGCGCGTCTGCTCGCGTGCCTCGGCGTGGGTCACGTCGACGTCGTCACGGTCTTCGACCGCCTTCGCGATAGTCGGGTTCGTCACCAACATGTCGTAGTCGGCCCGTTTGACGAACCACTCCAGCGCCATCTCGGGTTGCGTCAGCGAGAGACGACCGGAGAAGTCCTCGTGCTGGGTGAACATGAGGTCCGAAATCGCGTCCCAGGGGTGTTCGACACCTGTCGCCTTCCGCGCGATAGCATCGGTCACGACCAGCGGTCGCTCGATGCCACTCTTCGACGAATCGTCTTCGTCGTCGGCGTCCGTCCAGAAGACGCGCCGAAACCGCGGCGGAAGGTCGTTCTCGTCAAGCGTTCGGTCGTCGGTGTAGAGGTGAGCCGTCAGCAGAAATTCGACGACCTCGAGCGCCCGTTCACTCATCCGCGGAGAATTGCCGGGCGAGACGCATAAGAGCGTCGGACTGCTCGCCGGAGCGTGCTGGACGATACCAGTGGTCGTGTGCGGCGACCTGGTGGAAGACCGACATCTACGTCGAGGCGACCCGGTGGTCGTGTCCCCGACACTCGATGTTTTTACGAGTGGTTTCCAACAGATGCACCGAAGAAGAGAGACAGATGGTCACGACACGCGGTTCCACTTCGAACACTCCAGTAGAGCGAACCCCCACGGGTATCGCTGTCGAGCGCGACCCGAAACGGCGGTGGTGAACGTGAGGAGACGAGTCTCGACGACGTGTATGCGGTGTGCCGTGGGATGCGGGTTCGTCGAAACTGCCCACGAGGGTGGCCGTGGCCTCGAATCGGCCCGAGGAGACCCGTCGGACCCGGTGGCCCGGGGCGCGGCGTGTCGGCGTGGACTCGAAGAGACCGTCAGTCCACGCGGGAAGCGACTGACGCGGCCACTCGTCAGAGACGGCGACGAACTCGTCGAGACGACGTGGGACGATGCGATAGCGGCCGCCAGCGACGCGATTCGAACCGCGATGGCGACCAACCCCGACGACGTAGCGGTGCTGGGAAGCGGCCAGCAGACGAACGAGGCGGCGTACGCACTCGGCAAACTGGCCCGCGGCGGCATCGGGACGCGGAACTACGACGCGAACACGACGCTCTGTATGGCGAGTGCCGTCTCCGCCTACTATCGGGCGTTCGGAAGCGACGCCCCGCCGCCCACCTACGACGACATCCCCGCGGCAGAGACACACGTCGTGTGGGGTGCGAACCCCTCCGTCGCACACCCCGTGTTGTTCCGCTGGATTCGTCAGTCTGCGACGGATGGCCGTCTCGTCGTGGTCGACCCGGTGGAGACGGCGACTGCTGCCGTCGCCGACGAACACGTCGCCGTCGCGCCGGGCGGTGACCTCGCACTCGCTCGTGCCGTCCTCGCACGTCTCGTCGCCACCGACCGAATCGACGAGTCGTTCGTCAGGGCCAACACGGAAGGGTTCGACGCCATCGTCGCCGGCCTCCCGAGCGTCGCCGACGCCGCGGCAGACGCAGGTGTCTCGCTCGAAACGGTCGAGATGCTCGCCACCGCCCTCGACGATTCGACGCTCGTCTACTGGGGTATGGGCGTCAACCAGAGTGTCCGCGGCACCGCGACGGCGGGTGCACTCATCGACCTCTGTCTCGCGTCGGGCAACCTCGGCCCCGGACGTGGGCCGTTCTCGCTCACCGGACAGGCGAACTCGATGGGGACGCGCGTCTGCTCGTCGAAAGGAACGTGGCCGGGCCACCGACCGTTCGACCACGCCGACCACAGGCAGGCCGTCGCAGATGCGTGGGACGTCTCAGTCTCCCGTCTCCCGGACGACACGGGCCCCGGTCCCGTCGAAATCCTCGCTTCGTCGCCGTCTGTCGTCTGGACCGTCGCGACGAATCCCGTCGCTGGATTCCCGGATGCGAATGCCGTCGCCGAACGTCTCGAAGACGCGTTTCTCGTCGTGCAGGACGCCTTCCACTCGGAGACGGTCGAACTCGCGGACGTCGTCTTCCCCGCGGCGACGTGGGGTGAGACGGAGGGGACGACGATGAACATGGAGCGGACGGTGTCACGAGTTCGGGCGGCAACCGACCCGCCGTCGGGTGCTCGGCAGGACCTCGATATCGTCGCGGACGTCGCCGCACGGGTCGCCCCTGGCCTCCTTCCGGCGTCACCTCTCGACCCCTCGGCCGTGTTCGACGAGTTCGCCGCCCTCACGGCGGGAACCCCCGCGGACTGTTCGGGTATCTCGTACGCTCGACTCGACGCCGAACACGCCGTCCGGTGGCCCGCACCCGAACCCGACGTGGCCGCAGACTACCGCTACTACGACCCAGTGGCGGATTCGTGGTCGTTCCCCACTCCGTCCGGACGGGCCCAGTTCAGCACGCTCGACGGCGACCCACTCCCCGAACCGACCGACGACGACTACCCGCTGACGCTCACGACGGCCCGCGACGCCGACGGATACAACACCGGCGTCCGCTCACGGGAGGGCGACGCTCTCGCCGAACCAGTCGCTCGCATCGCTCCCGAGACACTCGAAACGTACCGTGACGAAGTCGCCGTGGCTCCCGACGGGAGGTGGACGACGCTCGACTCTCGCCGTGGGTCCGTCACTGTCCGTCTCGTCTCCGACGACAGCGTCCCCCGTGGACTCGTCTGGCTTCCGATTCACCACCCGGCGACGAACACGCTGACCATCCCTGCCGTCGACCCGCAGTCGAACGAACCGAACTTCAAGCAGTGTGCGGTTCGGTTTCGTCGCCCCGAGCGGTCCTGAGGCGCTCGTCGTCGCCGACGAAACAACTCTTTTCGACGCCTTGTGAGTTCTAAACTATTTATGGTGTTCGAACTCTGAACTTGTGCCATGCCAGAAGCAGTCATTGCTGCCGCGTACCGAACCCCCTTCGGAAAAGCAGGCGGCGTCTTCGAGGACGTTCGAAGCGAGGACCTCTCGATTTCGCTCATCAACCACATCCTCGACGAACACGACGTCGACGCGGACGACGTCGAGGACCTGATGTGGGGCGTCGCACAGCAACGCGCCGAACAGGACAACAACGTCGCGCGCGTCATCGCACTCCTCTCGGACCTCGGCGAGGGAACGCCGGCGACGAGCATCAACCGCTGGTGTGCCTCCTCGATGCAGTCTATCATCTCCGCGTCGGACGCCATCGCCGCCGGTAACCGCGAGTGCATCATCGCCGGCGGTGTCGAGAGCATGTCTCGCGTCCCGATGGACGGCGACTCCTACCAGCACCTCCACCCCGAACTGAGCGAGGCGTACAACGTCTTCCAACTCCAGATGGGAATGACCGCGGAGAAAGTCGCAGAGGAGTACGAGGTGTCCCGTGAGGACCAAGACGAGTTCGCACTCCGCAGTCACCAGCGTGCCGCCGACGCGACGGACTCCGGTCGGTTCGACGACGAAATCGTCCCCATCGAGACGGACGACGGCGTCGTCACCGAAGACGAGGGGATTCGCCGCGACACCTCGCTGGAGACGCTCGCCGGCCTTCCACCGGCGTTCTCCGGTGATGGTTCGGTCACGGCAGGCAACTCCTCGCAGATTACCGACGGTGCCGCCGCGGTGCTCGTCACCTCCCGCGAGTTCGCGGAGGAACACGGCCTCGACGTGCTCGCGTCCGTCGGCCGGAACAACGTCGCCGGCGTCGACCCGACGGTCATGGGTATCGGTCCGGTGCCTGCCACCCGCGGCCTCCTCGAACGCAACGGCCGCGACATCGAGGAGTACGACCTCGTGGAAATCAACGAAGCGTTCGCCAGTCAGTGTGAGTACTCCCGCCGCGAACTCGGCATCGACGAGGACAAACTCAACGTCAACGGTGGCGCAATCGCCCTCGGCCACCCGCTCGGCGCGTCGGGTGCCCGCTTGCCCGTGACGCTCATCCACGAGATGATAAAGCAGGACGTAGACCGTGGTCTCGCCACGCTCTGTGTCGGGTTCGGACAAGGTGCGGCGATAGAGTTCAGTCGGTAAGACTCCCGTCTCTCGTTTTGGAGTCGGGTCTGTGAAAAGGGGTCACGGAGGGGTAGGTACGCGGGTTGGTCGACCTGTCCAGAGCAGGGGCTTGTCTCGACGAGTAACGTCGACCGTTACGGGCAACCCACCACCTCGCACAGACTGGGTCGGGCAGTCCAGTCTGGCGACCTGCCGGTGTTTTCTGTCAGAGGCACCCCGGCCCTACTCGATATGTTCACATCCCGGTTTAATTCGTCGCCTAATATATTCGGCATTCGGTCCGACGAACACCGGCTTTACGAGTGTTGGAGCACCACGTGCCGTGCGTATATCGGGACGTCTCGCTCCGCCGTCTGGTCGCCAAAGACGTACGTCGCGTGTACCGTCTTCGGCGTCGCCGCGACCAGTGCCTCGAACTCGACGCCCGTCTCGTGAACGAGATTCCCCTCCCAGTCGTAGCTTTCGACCGATTCGACGACGACAGCTCTCTCTTCGTCTTCGACGCTGCTCGAAACGCTCCCTCGTATCGAACGCGGTTCTGCAACCTCCAGTTCGGACCGAACGTGGTCGGCGGCGGCGCGGGCGGCGGCGAGGGTACATCGACGTGTTGCCCATTCCGTGAACGGAAGCGTGTCGTACGTCGCCTCTCGTTCGGGCTTTTCGCCTGCTTCGACTTCTTCGTGATTCGTGTGCCGCCACGCGGCGACGTATCGAACGGTGTCGTTCTCGGGGATGTAGGCGACGTTTTCGCGGTCTTCGACTTCTCGGGCAGTGACTTCGGCGTCGCTCTCGCCGCGAACGGGTCCCTTGCCCTTCGGGAGGGTTGTTGTGGCCCCGTTCGATTCATCTCCCGAATCCACACGCTGGATGGGGTTCGAACCGCCGGCTAAACAGCCACTGAGGAAGAGGGTGGGCAGTGCCGCCCCGACGGCGGCGAGGACCCTGCGCCGGTTCATGATTGACGAATGTCACGTCTGCGGATAGGCCTTCCGGGTATCTCAGTCGTCTGCCGGTGCCGCCCCGCCCGTGCCGTCGATTGCCGAGTCGGGTACGATGCCGTCGTCGCTCCATCCACGAATCTCGTAGTAGTCCGAGAGCGCGTGCGGGAATCCGGGGATGTCGAAGGGAAGCGTGTCGTCGCTCCGGTCGAACCCGCGCTGGTTGTTGAAGTGGCGTTCGAGCGTGACGATTCGTTCGCCGATTTCCTGGAGGTGGTCGTAGTCGGTGTCGAGCAGGTGACCCAGCAGTTCTTCGTCGATGAAGTCGCGCGAGAACTTGCAGACGACGCCGCTGTCGAGGACGGCGTTGTGGTTCTCTTTCTCCACGAGACGCTGTGGTTTCCCGTCGAATCCCTCCGGTTTCATCGCCTTCGACTTGTGGACGTAGGGGTACTCGATGGCGTAGAACGAGGCGTACATGTGGTCGGCCCCGCGGTTCGACGTGGCGAACGACAGGCCCTGTCCGTGGAGATGACGGCCGTCGTGGGCGGGGAACTCCATCCCTTTGACCGTCCAGTCGGTGACGCCCAGTTCCTCGGCGACGCGGTGGGTTCCCTCTGCGAGGAAGTCACCGACGCCCTCGCGGTAGCCGATTTGCTCGACCAGTTCGTGGATGAGGTCCACGTTGCCGAACTCGTCTTCGGCCATCAGGTAGGCGGCGATGGTGTCGCCGGCGGAGATAGTGTCGACGCCGACGCGGTCACACAACTCGTTGGACTTCATGACGGCCACGACGTCGTCCACGTCGCAGTTCGACCCGAAAGCCATCGTCGTCTCGTACTCGGGCCCCTCCGTCTCGACGCCAGACTCCTCGTCCCGCGTCGGGAGTTTGCACGCGAAGGCACACTGCGAGCAGGTTCCTTTC
Source organism: Haloferax sp. YSSS75 (assembly GCF_046764215.1). GTDB lineage: Archaea > Halobacteriota > Halobacteria > Halobacteriales > Haloferacaceae > Haloferax. Next base: position 2,650,388 of record NZ_CP177206.1, on the reverse strand, counting down.
TTGTACTTCTTCGACTCGACGGCGTCACCGTTGATTCCCTCGATGCCGTCGAACTGGCGTTCGGTGAAGTACCGCGTCGGAAGTGCTTCGACGGAGTTGGCGTAGTCGGCACCGGCGTTGGTCCCCTGTCGTTTCATCGCGTGGTCAGAGGTGGCCGCCTCGCGGTGGACGTCCATCGCTTCTGGGGGGAACTCCACGTCGGGTGCGGCGTCGCCGCCGAAGGTGACGACTTTGAGGTTCTTCGCGCCCATGACAGCGCCGAGGCCACCGCGGCCGAACGCTCGCGATTCGGTCGTCATCACCGACGCGAACCGGACGAGTCGTTCTCCTGCGGGGCCGATACAGATGGTTTGCTCGGCGTCGACGCCCCACTCGGACTCCGCGTACTCGGTGACTGCAGGGACTTCCGCATCTTCGAGTTCCGGGACTGCTTCGAACTCGACGCCGTCTGGGCGGACGTGGACCGCGAGCAGTTCGTCCGCCTCACCGGTGAACTCGATGGCGCTGTAGCCCGTTCCGACGAGGTGCCGCGAGAGGAACCCACCGGCGTTCGACGAGATGATGCCGTTCGTCAGCGGCGAGACGCCCGTCATGCTCACCCGGCCAGTGAAACTCATCTGCGACTGCTGCATCGGTCCGGCGGCGAGGACGAGTCGGTTCTCCGGACCGAGTGGGTCGGCGTCGAACGGGACGCTGTCGTAGACGAGTTTCGTACCGACGCCTCGGCCGCCGATGTACGAACCGAGGACGTCGTCGATGCCGCTCGTGTCGGCCGTCTCGGCTCCAAGGTCGATAGAGCACAGTGGCCCCTCCGTGTGTCGCATACTCGTCCTTTGACGAGCACCCGAATAATCGTTCGTGTTGATTCGCCTCCCCTCCCGCTACAACTGCCAACGAGTTGACTCCCTACCCGAGTTGTGTGGGTAATTATAATGAACGTCTATGTGACTTTCGTCACGTTCATACTGGAGAGGTGAAGACTAGACTGACGATGAATCTCTCGACGACTGTACTGACAGGGGTGGTGACGGTGCTGGCGGCAGCCGGCGCCGTCTCGGTGGGATTCGTTCCGAGGCCTGACCTCGGTGCGCCTGTCTGGTACGTACTCGTCGCTCTCGCGGTCGGATACTGGGCCGTCTTCCTCCGGTGGGCACGAAGCTAACCGTCGAAAATCAGGCCCCGGTGTTACTCGGGGTGGACGAGTTTCTGTGCAGTCCGAACCGCATCGCGTTCCCCGATTATCGTGATTCGGTCGCCCTCCTGGAGTGTGAAGTCTGCGTCGGGCACGTTCGTATCGCCGTTTCGCGAGACGAGTGCGACGAGACACCCACTGGGTAGTTCGGGGCCGACTTCGCGAATCGTCCGGCCGAAGAGGTCCTCGGCGGTGACTTCGACTTCCTGGACGTCGCCGGAGCGACCGATTTCGCCCATCCAGTTGGACATCGACGGCCGCTCGATGTAGTTGTCCAGCGCCTGTGCGGTGGCGATGGTCGAAGCGATAGTTCGGACGCCAAGTTCTTCGAACGCTTGGACGTTGTCGGGGTTGTTCGCCCGCGCGAGCACCTTCTCGGGTTCGAACTTCGAGTTGGCGAGTTGGGCGACGAGCAAGTTCACGTCGTCGTCACCGGTGGCGGCGACGACGACTTTCGCGTTGCCAGCGCCGGCCGACCGGAGCACCTCCGTATCGGCTCCATCACCGTGATGGACGGTAAAGCCCTGATTGCGGGCGATTTGGACTACTTCCTGGTCCTCTTCGATGAGGACCACGTTCTCTCCACGGTCTGCGAGGCGTTCGGCGAGCGCACGGCCCACTTTTCCGCCTCCGATGACGAGTACACGCATTGGAATGACGTCGAGGTATTCTGCTATTTGGCGAGCGAGGCCTGCTTCGAAGAGGACTGTCGTGAGGATGACGAGGAAGACGGTACCGACGAGAATCGAAGCGCTCTCGTTCAGCATGGCCGCCTGTTGGGTCATCCCCTCTGCGGCGAGTCGCGTCGCCTCCTCACGGAACGCGATGGCGAACAGCGTCGCGACGGACGCGGGGATGATACCGCGCGGGCCGACGAAACTCATGAAGAGCTTCTCGCCGCGGGTAAAGCGGTCACCTCTCGCCGAGACGAAGACGAGAAGCGGGCGGATGACGACTGCGACGGCCAGCACGATGGCGATACCGCCCAACCCGAGCGAGATGAGAACGTCGAACTCCAGTAACGCCGCGAGGGCGATGAAGACGAACGAGAGCACGAGCAACGTGATGTCGCCTTTGAACGCCGAGATGTCCTCTTCGTACGGGACTTCGGCGTTGCCGAGGAGGATACCCGCAGTCGCGACGGCGGCGATGCCTGCCTCGGTGGCGACGAAGTCCGCCGCCGCGTACGAGACGAGCGCCCCCGCGAGGACGAGCAACCGAGCGTTCTGCGGGGCGTTCCCGGGTGAGAGGTCCACGTACTGGAGCGCGTAGTAGAGCGTCCCGGCGACGACTGCCCCGACGACGACACCCACGCCGAGTCGCTCGGCGAACAGCGTCACGAGGGCGTTGGGGCTGCTGACGCCTTCGATGATGGCCTCGAAGATGACGACGGCGACGATGGCCGCCGTCACGTCGTTGACGATACCTTCGGTGTCGAGGGCAGCGCCCACCCGGTCACGCACCGGAACGACTTCGAGGATAGGTGCGATGACCGTCGGCCCGGTTGCGACGAGCAACGCCCCGACGAGGAAGGAGACGGCCCACGGTGCACCGAGCGCGTAGTGGACGACGAGTCCCGTCCCGATGAACGCGATGACCGCCCCCAACGTGACGAGGCGGAACGTCGCTGCTGGTGCCTCTCGGAGCTTGTCGATACGAAGGTGGAACGCGCCTTCGAAGACGATGATAGCGACAGAGAGACCGACGATAGCCTGTAGTGCGTTTCCGAACGAGTCGGGGGTGATGACGCCGAGTACCTCCGGGCCGAGCAAGATGCCGGCGGCGATGAGAAACACGACGCTCGGTATCCTAAATCGGTCCGAAAGCACCTGCGAGACGACGCCGATGCCGATGATTGCGGCAACGAGCGGGATGAGATTCGCTCCTCCTGCTGCGGCCACTTATCTCGCCTCCATTGATTCGGTTCATGTGGCGACGGAAGATAAAACCATACATCTCGGGCGGTATTTCCGGCGAAATGTAGAAACGTTCGTTTAGAATTCCGGAGAAAAAGTTTAATGTGTTCGATTCTACTGAGTCGCGGTCTGGTCGCTCCCCGTTCGTTCTTCGGTCCGGTGGTCCGACTCCTCGTAGATGAGCGACACCTCGTCGGCGTACCGGTCGAGGATGTTGCGACGTTTCTTCTTCATCGTCGGCGTCATCAGGTCGTTGTCTTCGGTGAACTCCTCGGGGACGATGCGGAACTGTTTGATCTGTTCGTACGTCTCGAAGTTCTCGTTGGCCTCGTCTATCTCCCGTTGGATACGTTCTTCAACCCTGTCGTCGCGACAGATGGCTTTGGGGTCGTCTGGCAGGTCGATTCCTTCGGCGTCGGCCCACTTCTCGATGCCCTCGAAACTCGGGACGATGAGCGCGGAGATGAATCGGTGGCCGTCGCCGAGCACCATACACTGTTCGACGACGGACGACGAGGCGAAGGCGTCCTCGATGGGGCCGGGTGCGACGTTCTTGCCCGTTGAGAGGACGATAATCTGCTTGGCTCGCTCGCGGAACGAGATGTAGCCGTCGGGCCGGAGTTCGACGATGTCGCCGGTGCGGAACCAGCGGTTCCCCTCCTCGTCGTCGACGAACGCCGCCTCTGTCTCCTCGGGGAGGTTCCAGTAGCCTTTGGTGACGTTCGGGCCGCGAACGATGAGTTCGCCGACGTCGCCGCCCGCGTCACCGGTCTGGTCGCCGACGACAGTCGTATCGAGTTGCACCTCGACGTCCTGAAGTGGATAGCCAATCGTCCCGATTTTCGGTTCTTCGGGTGGGTTGACCGTGATGACCGGCGACGTCTCGGTGAGGCCGTAGCCCTCGTAGATGGGGAGGCCCATCGCGTGATAGAGTGCACAGAGCTCTGCGGAGAGACTGCCGCCGCCACTGATGAAGAAGTCGAGGTTGCCGCCGAGTGCGTCGCGAACCTGCTGGAAGACGAGTTTATCGGCAATCCGGTGTTGCAGTTTGAGCGCGAATCCCGGCGACTCCGTCGTGTGGTACGTCTGGCCGACGCCGACGGCCCACTCGAAGATACGCTGTTTGACGGGCGATTCGCTCGCTTGCGTTCGAATCGCGTCGTAGAGTTTCTCGTACACTCGTGGGACGCTCGTCGCACTCGTCGGGCGGACGAGTTGGAAGTCCTCGCGGAGTGTGTCGGGACTCTCGGCGTAGGCGACGGACCCCCCCGCCGCGAACACCAGGAAGTGTCCTGCCATTCGCTCGAAGACGTGCGCCAGTGGGAGGAACGAGAGGCCGACCGTTTCGGTTCCGAAGACCGGCAGGTCACCCTTGTCGGGTCGCGGCCCGAACCGACGATACGCCTCGTTGACGTTCGACCGGAAGTTCCAGTGGGTGAGTTGGACGCCCTTCGGTTGGCCGGTGGTCCCCGAGGTGTAGATGAGACTCGCGAGGTCCTCCGGGTCGCGTTCGTCTAGCCACGACTCGTATTCGGCCTCGTCGAAGACGTCCTCGCCGCGTCGGTAGAGTTCGCCGAGCGACAGGATGTCGTCTCGGTCGTCGTACCCCTCGAACTCGTCGAAGACGACGATGAAACCGAGGTCGAGGTCGTCCTCGACGGCGACCACGCGGTCCAGCAGTTCCTGATTCTCCACGACGACGGCGTTCGCACCGGGGTCCGACAGCAGATACTGCACCTGCCGTTCCGACGACGAGGTGTAGACTGTCGTGACGACACCGCCGGCACCGAGGACGGCGAAGTCCGTCTGGGCCCACTCCATGCGCGTGTGCGCGAAGATTCCGACACGGTCGCCCGTCTCCAGTCCGAGGTCACGCAACCCGGCGGCGAGGTTCCTGACGACGTCACGCATCGACTCGTAGGTCAGGTCGCCGTAGTCGCCGGCGGGTGCCGCAGGCACGACGCCCTCGCCGACGAGACTCCTGTCGTATACCCCGCCCTTGTAGCGTTGTGCGATTCGCGAGGCGTTACGGCCCGCGCTCTCTTCGAACATTCGTGGGAGAGTCGTTCGTTCGATGACAGGGTCATCGAAAGCCGCCTCCGCGTCGCGCCAATCCATGTCCTGTTAGTTGCAATTCAACATTTAAAACTATGTACGTTCGGTTGGTTGAAAGCCCACAGTATCGGCTCGCCGGGGTGAGACGGGCGTTTCGCTATTCGCCGTCGCCGATGTAGTCGAGGTAACCGAGGACGCCGCGCGTGTTGAGACGCTCTTCGTCGTGGGCTTTTCGCACGCCCCACACGTCGTCCATCTGTGTGTTCTCGACGAAATGTCGAATGACTGCCTCGTCGTCGTCGAGTTCTTCACGCTTCTGGCGGATGGCTTCGACCCACTCGACGAGGACACGTTTGTACTCCTCTGCGAACGCCTCGGAGTAGGCATGTGGGCCGAAGTGGCCGAAACAGAGCATCTCGGGGGCGATGTCTTCGACGGTTCGCACGTCGTCGAGTGCCTTTTCGAGGTGGAACTGTGCGGGCGGCGACGTCTGGCGGAGCGTCTCGGACTTCGGTTCCCAGATACCCATCGCGTCGCCGACGAAGAGGACGTCGTCGGCGTCGTCGTGGAACATCACCTGATGGGGGGCGTGTCCGGGCGCGTGATAGACGGTGAGTGTCCGGTCACCGAGGTCGATTTCGTCGCCGTCGGTGAGCGACTCGACTCGGTCTTCCTCGATGGGGAGTGGTTCGTCGTAGAAGCGCCACTGGGATTCGACGGCGGCTTTCGTCCCTTCGACGAGGCGGGACGGGTCCACGAGGTGCGGGGCACCGATTTCGTGGGTCATCACGGTGGCGTCTGGATACCGCTCTGCGAGATAGCCCGCACCGCCGGCGTGGTCGAGGTGGACGTGCGTCGGCAGGATGTATTCTAAGTCGTCGACGCCGACTTCGTCGAGCATCCCGAAGACGTGTTCTCGGTCGGCGGCGATGCCGGTGTCGATGATAGCTGGTCGCTCGGCGTCGACGAGAAAGACCGACCCGTACATCTCGGTTTCGTACATTCCCGTATCGACGTAGTAGACGTCCGTGCTGTTCGGCACGGGTTCGACGTCGCCAATTGCCATAGTTGACGGCCGTCGTGGTGGGGCAAAAGCGTTCGGACGATAGTGACGGGTCGTCCCGCCTCCCACCCGACGATGCGATACGATTTTGCCGCCGGCCCCGGAATCACGGATTAATGATTGACAGGCAAGTGCTCCGCGACGAACCGGAGCGAGTCCGTGATGCACTCGCGGCACGCGGCAACGAGGGCGTGGACCTCGACCACATCCTCGACGTGTACGACGAGTGGCGCTCGCTGAAAGCCGAAGGCGACAACCTTCGACACGAGCGCAACGAGGTCAGCCAGAAGATTGGCCAGTTGAAACAGGAGGGCAAAGACGAGGAAGCACAGGCCGCTATCGACCGGTCGGGCGAACTCAAAGACGAACTCCAGACGCTCGAAGAGCGAACTGCTGACCTCGAATCGGAACTCGACGAGGCGCTTCTCGAACTCCCGAACGTCCCGCACGAGTCGGTTCCGGTCGGTGCCGACGAATCGGACAACGAGGAAGTCCGTCGCGTCGGATTCGACGACCTGCGCCCCCTGCCGGACGAGGTGACGCCCCACTACGAACTCGGCGAGAGCCTCGACATCATCGACGAGGCGCGCGCTGCGAAGACGACGGGGTCGGGCTTCTACTTCCTGAAAGGCGAGGGCGCGATGCTCGAACACGCGCTCATCCAGTTCATGCTCGAGGTCCACCGCGAACAGGAGTACGTCGACCTGTTCCCGCCGATTCCGATAAACAGCACCTCGATGACCGGCACCGGGCAACTCCCCAAGTTCGCGGACGACGCCTACCGCATCGGCGGGTCGGAGACCGAGAACTACGAGGACGACGACCTGTGGCTCTGTCCCACCGCAGAGGTGCCGGTGACGAACATGTACCGCGACGAAATCCTCCTGAAAGACGACCTGCCGCTGAAGCATCAGGCGTACACGCCGAACTTCCGCCGCGAGGCGGGCGAACACGGCACCGAGACGCGCGGTATCGTTCGCGTCCACCAGTTCAACAAGGTCGAACTCGTCAACTTCGTCGAACCCGAGGAGTCGTACGACCGCCTCGAAGCCCTCGTCGACGAAGCGGCCGAAGTGCTCGACAGACTCGGCCTGCCGTATCGCGTCCTCTCGCTCTGTACGGGTGACCTCACCTTCGCGTCGGCCAAGACGTACGACCTCGAAGTGTGGGCACCGGGTACCGAGTCGGACGACGCACCCGAGGGACTGGGTGGCCGCTGGCTCGAAGTCTCGTCGGCGTCGAACTTCGAAGACTTCCAGGCACGCCGTGCGGGCCTGCGCTACCGCCCAGAGCGTCACGAATCGGCCGAGTACCTCCACACGCTCAACGCGTCGGGAACCGCCGTCGGCCGAATCATGGTCGCTCTCCTCGAATACTACCAGAACGAAGACGGTACCGTCGACGTGCCGGAACCCCTCCAGCCCTACATGGGTGGCCGCGAGGTCATCGAAGGCCACGAACCGGTCGGTGAGGCGGCAGTCGGCGCGGGCAAGAAAGACTGAACCACGCTCTGCTGACCTTTCTCCTCACGCTGTAGCAGTTCCTCTCACGCGGTGTGACGAACGTCCGTCCCCACGACACTGGCGACGATACCTAACTGTCGGAGAGTGCGAAACAGGTCGGGGGCGTCGGCCGTCTTCGACTCGCCCATCTCAGTTCGGCGAGCGAGTGAACGTCTTCAACTCGGAAATCTTCCCGTCACGGGCGCGAAAGCGGTCCAGAAAGACGAACATCTCGTCGCCGGTGCTGTCTTCGAGATGGCCACGGACGACGATTTCGTCGTCGGATTTCGACTGGATGTAGCGGTCGATGACGTGCGTCGTCTCCTTCTGCGGTCGCTCGTCGCGCATGAACGAGACGAACTCGTCCCGCCCGTCGAGCGTCATATCTCCCCGGTGCTGGATGAACTCCGGGTCGAGGATGTCCCGAAGCGACTCGTATCCGTGTTCGTCTATCGCCGTGTAATACTGCCGTGCGAGATACGTGGCGTCGGGATGCACACCGGTATATCGTCTTCTAGCTAGAAGAACCCCCCGACGGAATCCATTTTTGTCTCACCCCGACCCGGTACCACCCGCCTTCGGGACGCTTTTCTCTTGGACCCACCTACGCCGGGTGTGGACCTGCACGTTCGATACGAGGGTGACGACGACCCGAAGAAGTGCACGGCGAAGAAACTCGAACGGTTCGACATGGCCGCCCTCCACGGGTCGGACCGGGCGACACCCTACGGCGTCGTGCTCAACCCGCACGCGGAGCAGGCGCTGTCGCCCGCCGACAAAGACAGCGGCGCACTCGTCGCACTCGACTGCTCGTGGGAGTCCGCCGAGGAGGCGATGTTCTCACTCCCCGGCGAGCATCGGGCACTCCCGTATCTCGTCGCCGCCAACCCGGTCAACTTCGGCCGCCCGATGCAACTGACGACTGTCGAAGCACTCGCGGCGGCGCTCGTCATCTTCGGCGAGAAACCACAGGCCGAGGAGATTCTCTCGAAGTTCCGCTGGGGACACACCTTCCTCGAACTCAACGAGGAACCGTTACGACGGTACTCGGAGTGCGCCGATTCGACGGAAGTCGTCGAGATTCAGCGCGAGTACCTCGAACGCGGCGAGTGAGTAAATCGGCCGGCCAATCTATTGGTCGCCCGCTGTAATCGCCGCGGTCATCGCAGTCGCCCAGGTCATTCTCTCCGACGAGGCCGGCCGACGAGCGCGAGCACGAGCAACGCGAGCACGGTGAGACTGACCGTGAACCCCGGTGCGCGAGTGTCAGTCGTGGTCTCTCGAATGGCCGCCGGTTCGTCGGTAGTCGGGGGCGGCGTCGACGTCGCAGTCTCAGTCAGGGTCGTTTCGGGTGTGGCAGTGGGTGACGTCTCCGGTGACGGAGTGGGGGTCGCAGTTTCGGTCGGCGTCGGTGTCGACGTCGCGGTGACGTCCGCCGAACCGCCCGACTTTGACCGGTCACTGTCGCCGTCGTTGTCGTCGTCGCTGTGGTCGTTGTCGTCGTTACTCACGTCGTTGCTGTCGTCTTGTGACGACGAGCTAGTCGTCGCAGATTCGAGGTCACCGGCACCGACCACGAAGACGGAGAGTCCGGGTGACGTGGCCTCGAAGACGTACGCAGAGGACGTTTCCCGAGCGAGCGACGTAGACAGCGCCGTCGGTGACCCATCGACGTACCGGTAGACGGTCACGTCGCTGGCAGTGAGTCCCGTGCCGACGAATCGAGCCTTCTCGACGACGAACCTGAACTCGACCGAATCGGTCGACGAATCGTTCACGGAGTGGTTGACGTCGATGTAGGCGAGCGATATCCCACCGGGTGCCAGTTGGAGTGGCGACGTTCCGTCGGGCGACGATTCGCTGCCGGTGACGTTCAGCGTGAAGTTCCCGCCGTCTGTCGTCAGCACCATACTCTGCAGCGTCGTGTTGTTCACTTCGGAGACGGGGTGGTCGCTGCCGCCGACGAGCACGGGTTCGCCCGAACTCGCGTTCGACACCGACGCGTCGAACTGTCCGTTCGTCGTCACCTGCTGGACGACTGACCCACTGACCTCGACGGTGTACCAGTCGGTCGAGTTGCTCACGTCGCCGTATTGCGACTCACTGGTCGCGTTCGCCGCGTAGTCGTACGCACCGTCGACTATCGGTGCGGTCAGTGTCGTCGTCGTCGTCCGCATCTCTCCGGGTGCGATGTGGTGGTTCGCACCGAACATCGTGGTCCCAGTCGCCGAATCGTCGACGTCGTAGTCGGTGTAGACCACGTCGTCACCGTTCCACAGTTCGTATCTGACGGCGACTTCCTCGCCGGGGTCGACGGTCACACTCTCCGCCCGATTCGAGAACGTACACGTCGACTCGTCGGTCGGGTCCGGACAGGCCGAAAGCGCCTGTACGTTCACGTCGAGGAGCATCCCCGCCGGTCGGAGCGTCTGATAGTTATGGATGTCGAGGTCACCGGGGTCGTTGACCATCCGCGTGGAGTTGGCGCGTCGTCGCGCGTCGCGATACCACGCGTGGGCGTACTCCCTCGCCGGGTCGTCGAACAGCAGTCGGGTCTCGACGGTGGACGAACCCAGCGGCGGTGGAACCTGAAACTCGTAGTAGCCGTACTCGTCGGTGGTCGTCGTGGCGAATTCGGTCGACGACCCGGGGCCGTCGTGGCGGTAGAGCGTCACCTCGATGCCCTCGAGCGCGTGGCTCTGTTCGTCGAGTGCGACCCCAGAGACCTGTGTCGTGGGTGCGGGTTCGAGACGCGTGCCGTAGAGCGAGCGAACGTCGCCGACGGTGCCGTTCACCGTGTCTGCCGTCGCCTTACTGCTCTCGTTGAACTCCCACTCGGTCAGGTAGTGGCCGCTCTCGTTCCGGTAGCGAATCTTGACCGAGACGTTCGACTCGCCGGTCGGTGGGTACACCGCCCCCGACCAGTAGCCGTACTCGTCAGTCCGCCAGTTCGTCCACTCGCGATAGGTTCCCGTCCCGTCGTCGCGGAAGACGGTCACGAGCACGTCTTCGAGGGCGTCGTCCTGTTCGTCGTAGACCGTCCCCTGATAGCTGACGGCCACGTCGGCTATCGATGGCATGGTGGCGTCGACGTTCGGCAGCACCCAGCCAGTCTCCGCCGAGATGACCTCCGCGTCGGCTACCTTCGTCGCGTTCCGCCAGTACGTGGTCGCATACTGACCGTCTGGGTCGACGAACTTCACCTTCAAATCGATAGACGTCTCGCCGTCCAGTACCGGCACCGTTGTCTCGTACTCCCCGTTCACATCGGTGTACGTAGACGCCGACTGGTACTGCTCGAACGCTCCGGTCGAATTCGCGCGGTAGACGACCACGAGCACGTCTTCGAGTCGGGTGCCGTCTGTCGTGTCCACGACGCCGCTGACTGTCACCTCGTTTCGGTCGAGTTCCTGGTCGACGTACAGGCCGCTACCGACCGCGACCGTGCGCGCCTCCGCATCACCCTTCGTCCGGGCGGGGGTCGACCCCGTCTTGTTCCACTCCCTCGCGTACGTCCACGTCGGGTCGGTAAACCGGAGTTTGGCGGTGACGCTCCCATCGCTCGAATTCACGGGCCTGACGTTGATGTCGTAGCTTCCGTTCGTGTCCGTCGTCTCTGTCGTGTACTCGCGGAACGTCCCGGTTCCATCGTCACGGAACACCGTCACCTCGATACCCGACAACGGGTCGCCGCTCTCGTTCGTCACGGTTCCGAGATACCGACCGGTGACGTCGTCTTCGACCGGGAGCGTCTCGCTGACGAACCGAGTCTCGCCGTCGGGGACCGAGACCACCGTCGCGCCCGTCTCGACTACTGCGTCGTCGTAGTAGCGGGTTGCGTAGACGTCGTCGGGGTCGACGAATTTCACCTTCACGTCCACGCTCGACTGTCCCGAAGGCACGTCGACGACGGTGCTGTATCGTCCTTCGGAGTCGGTCCCGACGCTCGGTTGCTGGACGAACGTCCCGGTGCCATCGTCGCGGGAGACGACGACGAGTAACCCGTCGAGCGGGTCACCGGACTCGTTCGTCACCCACCCGGAGATGCGGGCGGTGCCCTGTGACGGCGTCGAGAGGGAGACGAGAGTCGCGTTCAGGTCGGTGCGCTCACCGCCGACCGGCACGGTGACCGCCTCGGCAGTCTCTGTGCTCTGTTGGTCGTGCCAGACGGTCGTGTAGACGCCAGCAGGGTCGCGATACCTGAGTTTGACGCCCACGTCGGTGTCCGTCGGGTCGACGGGTTGTACGTCGATGGCGTAGTTGCCGTTCGCGTCCGTCGTCTCGGTCGTCCACTCGGTGAACGTCCCGGTGCCGTCGTCGCGGTAGACGGTCACGTCGACACCCGAAAGCGGGGTTCCTGCCTCGTTCGTGACTGTTCCACCGACCGTGGCGGTGTCCACCGCAGCGAGTTGTGCATCGATTCCGGTCTCGACGGTACCTGCGGAGACGGTGAGCACGGTTGCCGACGCCTTCGTGGCGACGTCGTCGTACCACTCGGCCTGATAGCCGGTGTCGCTGAACTCGACCTTCAGGTCGGCCGACCCGCTCGATGCGTCGATTCCGTCGATACTGTACGTGCCGTCCGACTTCGTCGTCCCGGTGGTGACCTGTACGAAGTCGGTGCCGTCGTCGCGGTAGACCACTACGTCGACTCCCGACAGCGCCGACCCGGAGGCATTCGTGACCGTCCCCTGAACCCCCGCCGTCTCGGGGGCACTCGTCCCCGGTTCGGTGGTGAGCGGCGACGAGCAGTCGACCTTACCGACACACTGTCCTGCCAGTGGGCCACCTGACTGCCCCCACCAGTTGTCGGTGGCGTCGCCGGTGGGCCGGTCCGTTGCCCCCTTCGTCGCGTTGATGCCGCCGTTGGTATTTCCGGTAATCGAGGAGTTATCGACGACCCACGCGCCCTCCGTGTATTCGGCTTTAATCGCGTATCCGCCCCGGTAGTCGCCGTTGTTCTCGATGGTTGAGTTGGCGATTCGCCAGTTCCCGGTGGTGTCAGTCGTCCAGATACCGTCCCGACTGTTTTCGACGACGGTGACGTTCTCGATGCGGAAGTCGTCGGAGGCGCTCGGGACGTAAATCCCCGAGTCGTAGTTACTCGCCACGAGACTGTCGCGGATGGTCCAGTTCCCGGTGAGACCCGCTCCGTTCCCGATGCCAGAACCGCTGTTGTTGGCAATCGTCGCGTTGTGGACCGTCCAGTCGCCACTGAAACTCCCAGCGAGGTTGATTCCGTAGAACCCGTTGTACCGCGCGGTGTGGTTTCCAATCGTCCACGCGTTGCCGTCGTGCAGGGTGTACACCCCGTTCTCGTTGTCGTTGGTGGTGGAGTCGAGAATCTGCCAGTTCGCCGTCGACTGTCCGGCGCGGATGCCGGCATCCTGGTTCTCGGAGGCGTTCGACGCGCGAATCGTCCACGCGCCCGTTCCCATGTAGGTGCCAGCCTCGATTCCGTCGTCGCCGTTTCGGAACGCATCGACTCGGAGAATCGTCCACGCAGTCGACGTGCCCGCCACGTCGATACCGTCTTCGGCGTTGTCTCGGACAGTCACGTCGCGAATCGTCCACCCTCCTGCGATGGACGTCTCACTGGCATCGTCGTAGCTCTCACCCGCCGACCCCCCGACAGTGATGCCGTCGCCGTACCGTTCGATCGTGAATCCGTCGATGAGGAGCCCTGTCGACAGTGTCGGGTCGACGGTGATGCCGGTACTCGCAGAGCCGAACGTCGAGCCGTTCAGTGTCGCCCCACTGGGTGCCACGAGCGTGACGTTCGTGTCGACGGCCACCTGTTCGCGGTAGACACCGGGACGGACTTCGACGGTATCACCATCGACTGCCGCGTCGACGGCCGCCTGAATCGTCGTGTAATCGCCGCCACCCGCGGCGTCGACGACGTGAGTCGTCCCCGCTGCCGAAACCGGTGTCACGACACCCCCGAGAGACGTGAGTTGCGCGACGAGGAGGACGGCGACGATGCCGTACACGCTCAGCTTTCGCATCGACCCACCACCACGACACCAGTCAGCAGTTCTGGTTCGAGCGTCGGCACCGGCCGATATTCCGTGCCCCCTTTCACCGCCAGGTGGCGGTATCTTCCCCACCGGAAGACGTTCTCGTTCATGTACATGTCCCGGACAGGGGGATAATGAACTCACCCCGTGACCGTTCGTTCACCCCGTGAACGGCCGGTCAGCGTCCTGCGATTCCCTCCGAACGAACTCCGTCTCGGTGTTATCGTGTCCCGGAACCAGACGAAAACGCAGTCGCTGGAAGTTCGTCTCCTCGCTCCTGTTTGTCCTCGAAAAATTCGTCCGCCCACTGGCGGACGATTTCGTCCGAAGACTCGACGACGCCCACGGGCAGTCCATTACCGATGAGTCCCAGGACGACTACGCCGTCGAGGATGCAGAGTGTCATCGGTGGGACGTCGTTCTCGATTTCGAACACCGTCACACGACCCGTCTCCACCATATCTCGCATCATCGCCGCGAGGTCTGACCGCTCCACGATGGTCGAGACGACGCGCTCTGTGAGGACGAGTTCCATCTGTTGTCCGTTCTCGACGACTGCGTCCCGGTTCGCAGAGACAGTCGAGATAGAGACACCGGGCGAGAAAATCCGAGAGACAGAGGCGTCACGAACCAGTGCGTCCATCCGGTCGAGGGGCGTGATGACGTGGTCTTCCTGAGGGAGGGTCACCCGTGCGTCTGCGAGTCGGTCGAGACCGAATCCCAATGCGTCTGTCGGCAACCACTCCTGTGCGCCGTCCAATCGGTACGTCGCCCGAATCGTGTCGAGGAGGCACGTGAACTCGACGGCGATGGTCTCACCTGCCTCTGTCGTGGTGTACGTGGCCCCTTCTTGTTCGACCCAGCCTCGGTCTTCGAAATCTCTGAGAATCCGTCTAATCGTTCCCTTCGACGCGTCGACGCTGGACGACAGTTCGTCTCGCGACGTGGGGCCGGACGCGAGGACGTCGAGCGCAGCGACTCGATTCGACGACCCTGCTAAAAACCGGGCGTCTTCGAGCGCTTCGTCCATAATCCGGGAACTGTGGGAGAGCTGAAAAGTATTCTGTCAACAATCTAAACGCTGGGTGTAGATTGCGACGGCACGGCTGTGCTCCCCGTCGACCCACGGACCAACTGCGCCTGCGAGTGAGTCAGTCGGCCAGCGGGCGCTGATTGGTTGTGTCGTTCTTCCCTGGGTTTGACGAGCGTTGCGTGCTGTACATCGCGGACGTATCCTCCAAATCGAGAGGTATACCTGCGTGTCAGTGGAAGAATATGTATGGGACGTAGCGGACGATGAGCGATTGGCGAGTCGAACTTCGACGCGGGTTGGACACCGCTGTCCACGACGACAGAGTCCTCCCCGTCACTCGATGGGTCGCACGTATCATCGTCCCGTTTCTGGCTGCGGCGTTTCTGGTCCTGTACGGGTTTCCAACTCGGACCACCGAACTGTTCGCGTGGACGATTCGCCCCGAGATGACGCCCATCATCATGGGTGCTGGGTACGGTGCAGGCGTGTTCTTCTTCTATCGGGTTTCGACAGCCGACGAGTGGCACACTGTCGCCCCAGTCTTCCTCGGTATCACCACGTTCACGTGGTTCATGGCAATCGCCACTGTGCTCCACTGGGAAAATTTCAACCACACTCACGCCACGTTCGCCCTCTGGGTCTTCCTCTACGCGGTGACACCTGTGCTCGTTCCCGCTGTGTGGGCACTCAATCGCCGGACCGATACTGGCGAATTGGGGGCTGATGACGTCCGTCTTCCACGAACTGTCCGTGTTCTGGGTGGTGGCCTCGGACTCGTCGTCACAGTCAGTGCCATCGTCCTGTTCGTCGCCCCGGACCTGATGATTGGTGTCTGGCCGTGGACGGTCTCACCGTTGACCGCTCGGATTTTGGCAGGGTGGTTCGCGCTCTTCGGTGTCGTGAACGGCGCTGTCGTACTCGACGAGCGGTGGAGTGCTGCTCGGATACTGGTCCAAAGCGAGTTGCTTGGCTTCTCGTTGGTACTGGTCGGTGTCGTCAGAGTCTGGGACAACTTCGACACGTCGAACGTGCTGACGTGGGGTGTCGTCGGTGGGATGATACTATACCTGGGTGCGACACTGGCGCTGTATCTCGGGATGGAGCGCCGGTGACGTCGGCTCAGAAATCAGATACTGTGGGCGCTGTATTACCCCTTCACCCACGCCCCGACGGCCCCTCCGATGGCGCTGTCGATGGCAAAGAGGAGGGTCAGGATGACCCCGAGGACGAACACGCCGAGTCCACCGAAGAGACTCCCGAGTGGACCACCTGCGAGTCCGAGGACGCCGCCGAGCAGTGCCGCAAAGAGGCTCACGACGATTCCGGAGATGGACCCGGCGACGAGACCGTTCCACGCGCCGTTTCCGAGGCTCCCCCCGGCGAGATAGCCCGTGGCGAATCCGCCGATGAGTCCCGCACCGATTTGTCCGACGATAGGGATGGCGAGTCCACCGGCACCGATGACGAGCATGACGACGAATCCGACGCCGACGGCTTTCCAGTCAGTCATACACCGGGATACCTCGTCACCACGTAAGAACCTCGTGGCGGGTTGCCGGCGCGTCTTGCGAGTGCATTGCACGCCTAATTCACCTCACGAGGCGTCGAAACCCAAACGAACGCGCTTTTACGCCTCCGCCCTGTAGCGGAGTACAATGATTTTCGAGTCTCTCCCGACCACGCCCCGGTCGGACGAACTCATCGACAAGGCCTTTTCGCGGGCCGCACGCTCGGGGCGAGCGAAGCAGAACAAATTGGAGGCTCAACAGTCGATGCTCCAGACGGCGTCGAACATCCTCTCGGACAACCTCGAGAACGTCGTCGTCGAGTGGCCGGACTTCGAACTCGTCGACCCGTTCTACGGCGAACTCGCCGACGCCGTCGTCGCGCAGACGGTGCAGGGCTACGAGACGGACACCGGCGAGAACATCAACGGTGTCAACGCGATTCGAAAGAGCCTCTCCGAAATCATGTGGGCTTCGCGGCAAATCGACAACATCGCGCGCGAGTACCAGCCGAAACTCCGCAAGACCGACGCTGGCCTCGCCCGCAAGCACCGCAAACAGGCGTTCGCTCGCATGGCGAGCGTCGTCGAAGAAGTCGAAGACGACTTGCTCTTCGTCGGTGCGGCCCGTGACGCACTGAAGAACCTCCCCGACATCCGCCCCGACGAACCCGCTATCGTCGTCGCTGGCTACCCCAACGTCGGGAAGTCGTCGTTCGTCAACCGGGTCACCCGCGCGTCGAACGAGATTGCGCGATACCCCTTTACGACCAAGGGCGTCCAGATTGGGCACTTCGACCGTGACCGCATCCGGTACCAGATTATCGACACCCCCGGTCTGCTCGACAGGCCCGAAGACGAGCGAAACGATATCGAGCGACAGGCCGTCAGCGCGCTCGAACACCTCGCAGACGCGGTCATCTTCGTCGCCGACGCGAGTGGCGAGTGTGGCTACCCCGTCGACTCGCAACTCGAACTCCGGGACGCGGTGAAAGCGCGGTTCGAAGAGCGCAACATCCCCGTCCTGACCGTCTGCAACAAGAGCGACCGCTCGACCGACATGGAGGCAGACCTCTACATGAGCGTCGAGACGGGCGAGAACGTCGATGCAGTTCTCGACGCTGCGGCGGACGCCATCGGGTTCGAACCCGACATCCCGCCGTCGCGCAACGAGTAAGCAGTCTAATTTTCGAGTTCGAGAAAGTGGAGGGCCGAAGTGGATTCGGTTCGGTCAGCGGGTGAGTCGTTCGTTCGCCTCTATTCGGCCGTGTAGACCATCTGGACCGTCGCCGAGACGGTCACCGGACCGGGCGTGAGTTCGGTCGGGGCACCGGCACTGCCGGCGCGGGCGTCTTCAGCGTACGCGACGGGGTACGGACCGGGTGAGTACCCACCACCGACGTTCGCCGTGTGGACGCCGGTGATTCGCAGGTCGGCGGCGGTGGCGACGGTTTCAGCGTCTGCCTCGGCCGACTCGACGGCCTTCGTCAGCGCTTCGCTCCGGAGTTCGGCGCGCTTCTCGTCGGTCAGCGTGAAGAACACGCCGCGAATCTCGTCGGCACCGGCGCCGACAGAGAGGTCGATGACTTCACCGGCACGGTCGGGTGCGACTTCGACGGTGAGGCTGTGGGCGGCGCGGTAGCCGACGAGTTCGCGCTCGTCGCCGCCGTAGTTGTACTCGGGGTAGATGTGGAACCCGGTGCTCTGGATGGCGTCTTCTGCGATGCCGGCGTCAGTCAGCGCGGCACGGACCGCGGCAACGTCTTCGGCGACGACGCCACGGGCCTCGTCGGCGGAGTCGGCGGTGTGCGTCACTGCGATGTTGACGACAGCGAGGTCGGATTCGGCGGTGACTTCGCCGGTTCCCGTCGTCGAGATGGTCGTCGCGTCGATTCCGCCGTCAGTCTGGGCCGTGGTCTGAAGCGGTGCAGAGAGACACCCGGCGAGGAGAACGAGACTCGCGAGGAGGAGTGGGCCGATGATTCGTCGTTTCATACCACTAGAAGGGCAGATGAGATATTGAACCCGCGCTAGAGACAAAGAGTCACTGTACCCTTCCAGTCCGGCGGTTCGGCGGGTGTGAATTCACGACGGGTGGGCGTGTCAGTCGGCGACGCCGATGTACCGCACTTCCACCGTCACCTCGTCTGTCGCCCACGGCGAGAGGGGTTCGGGAGCGACAGCGTTCACTGCGTCTGCGAGCGCTGGTTGTACCTGTGGCGGGTCTTCCTGCGGGTCGTATCCGACGGTGACGACGACGTGTGTGGGTTCCTGAAGCGGGCCGGTGTCGTGGCGGATGTCGAGCGCCAAGAGGTGGGCGTTCGAGTCCGCGAGGACGTCTTCGATGGCGTCCTGTGCGTCACTCTGGAACCCCGCGTTGCGGTACGTCGTGTACGTGACTGCGCCGAGGAACGACGACAACACGAGCAGTCCCATCCCGAGGACGACGATTCGGTAGAGGGTCGTTCGTCTGGCCTCACTCTGGCGAATCCAGTGTTCTGGCTGGTAGCCCTGCTGCCAGAGGACGGCGATGGCGACGAAGTTCACCGAGAGGATGTTCACCAACACGAGAATCGCCGACCCGACGATTGCCTCGGGTGCTCCCCACGCGATACCGATACCGACGACTGCCGTGGGCGGAATCAACGCGGCGGCAATCATGACGCCGACGAGCGCAGTCGAGACACCGGTCGACAGCGAGATTGCACCTGCGGCACCGGCCCCCAACGCGATGACCAACGAGAGGACGTCCGGGGCGAGTCGTTCGTCCACCTCTGGAATCTGCAGGACTTCCGAGACGGAGAGCGGGACGGCACCGCTCTCTTTGAGGACGAAGGCGAACACCGCTGCCGACCCGATGGCAAAGACGCCGCCGATTGCCTGTAGGCGGACGCCTCTGACGAACATCTCGTCGTCGTCGACGACGGTGCCGACGCTGGCGGCCATCGCCGGGCCGACCAGTGGTGCGATGACCATCGACCCGACGACGACTGCCGGCGAATTGAGGAGCAACCCAGCGGTCGCGACGAGCGCCGAGATAATCGTCATGGCGACGTACGTCGGAAACGACGGCGCGAGGTCTGCCGCCTTCGACGCCAACTCCTCGCGGGCGATTCGGTCGTCGTTCTCTTCGTCTTCTCTGTACTTCTCGACCAACGCGTCGAACCGCTTGGACGCCACCGTCTCGGCGTTTACCACGACGGTGTAAGCGTCGCGTTCGACACCCGCGTCTCGCAGTCGTGACAAGACGGGTTCGACCGCCTCTTTCGGGAGTGGGAAGGTGACGACGGCGACGAAATCTCTGCCAGAACTCTCGTCGGAGACGGCGTAATCGACGCCTTCCTCGTCGAGGGTCCGCAGGACCGTCTCGCGTTTTCCGGCCGGCACTAGCACCTGTACGAGTCGCACGCTCACACGTCGCTCCGGGCGGTGAAATAAGCAGGGGGCGTTCGGGTCCGGTTAGCGGGGCCGAAGTCGCTGGAGGACGGGCATCTCTGCTATCTGTTCGTCCGAGAGTTCGGCCCAGTCGATGCCGGACGGCCGTGGATACAGCGTCTCGGTGCGAATCGTTCGCTCGGGCGTGACCACGAGGTCCATCGGCACGTCGTGGGCGTCGGGTTCGGGCGCGTCGTCGTGGACCTGCAGTTCGTGGACCGTCGTCGCGATTGTCGTCGTCTCGTCGACGACGCCGAGGCCCTGAAGAATCGCGAATTCGAGGTCGCTGAAGCCCTCTCCCTTGCCGATTCGGGCACCCTGTTCTGTGACGGCGACAGACCCCGAGACGACGAAGTCGATGGTCGGCACCTCGTCTGGACCGACCTTGTCCGCGTACTCCTCGACGTGCGAGACGGTGGGTGCGCTATCGAGTGCGTCGCTGTCGAGACGCGCGGGGTCAAGTTCGTAGAAACAGTTCTCGTCGCGCAGACGCGGGACGGCCATGTAGACGGTCTTCCCCTCACGAAGTGCACGCCGTCTCACGGGAAGTTGCGGCGCATCCGGGTTCGCCTTCACCGTCCTCGCATCCGCCCACGCCGCCGTCTCGGCGAGTCTGTCTGCCGCCGTCGCCGCGTCGGCGAAGTTCGGGATTCGGCCGTGCGGTGGGAACGGAAACC
Organism: Haloferax sp. YSSS75; assembly: GCF_046764215.1. Taxonomy (GTDB): domain Archaea; phylum Halobacteriota; class Halobacteria; order Halobacteriales; family Haloferacaceae; genus Haloferax. The sequence continues at coordinate 2,629,991 of NZ_CP177206.1, read as the reverse complement.
GCGCCTCGCCCGACGCTTCGAGTTCGTCCCACACTGCCGTTCTGAGGTCTGCCTTCTCCATCGGTCGGTGGCGGGTCCTACTCCGAGTGGGCGGAATACTCTTGTCACTCTCTGCGTGTAGATGTTTTTCCGATTACGAGTAAGGTTTTATGCGAGGTATAAACGCGCGAAACAATTTTGCAGTCTCTCCACGAATGGGTTCGTATGTTCGTCCGGACTGCGAGAGAGACTGACGTATCGGACATCGCCCACATCTTCACCAGTCGGTGGGGAGACGTGGCAGGAGGTGCCGTCTCGGTCGGAGAGGGAGACACCGTCTCCGAGACGCGGTTCGACGTGACGCGTCTCCAGCGTGACATTCGGCAGGCGGACGAACACGGATGGGTCGTCGCCGTCGACGACGACGCAGTCGTCGCGGCTGCCGGTGGTGACCTGGTCGGAGACGAGTCTGGCGAGGTGTTTTCTCTCCACGCGCATCCGGACGTACAACTGACCGACGCCGGGACGGCGGTGCTACAGACGATTACCGCCCAACAGGTCGTCGCGGGCGCACGAGAACAGTACGCGACGTGTCTACCCCACGACGACGAGGCGCTGTCGTTCTTCAGCGAACACGGGTTCGAAGTCGTCTCCGAAGACACCGGGAGCGGTGGGGCGATTCGTCTCGTCCGGCGTATCTGACTGGCCGAGCGAATTTATTCGAAGTCGGCGGCAGACCGAGAGAGGAGCACCTTCCGGAGAACGGTGTCGGCACCGCGTCGAATCCGCTCCGACGCGGCCTGTGGACTGATTCCGAGTTCGTCAGCGACGTCTTTGAGCGTCGTCCGCCGTGGCACCTCGAAGTATCCACCTTCGACTGCCGCCACGAGGGCCTCCTGTTGCTGTGGCGTGATGTCGAAGGTGTAGACGCCCGTCTCTTCTTCGGTGAGTGAGTAGATTCGCTCGACGTGGAAGTCGATTCCTTCGTTTCGACAGAGGTTGTGGAATTCGGTGAGTCCCGTGTGGTCGTTGAACCGCAGGCGAAACATCCACGGCGAGTTCCCGTGCGCTTCGAGGATGGTCGCCTCACTGTTCGTGAGAATCGTCGTGAGACTAGAGACGGTGTCCCCCCAGTAGACGTGGTAGAGGACTCGGTTACCGACGCGGGCCACCGCAGACAGTTGCTCGACGAGTTTGTCCTCTCGCACCGCCTGTTCGAACCCGTCGAAGTCCGAGCCTCTGGCCCAAAAGAACGGCATCACGTCACCACCGGTCGGGACGACACGCTCGAGTTCGATGTGCATATCCCCCGTCACGGCGGTCACGCGCCCAAGGTCGAAGTCTTCGGGTTTAATCGTCAACTCCACGACTACTGCCATTCGTGCCGTAGTTCTCTACACAGAGGCTTAAAACAGTGGTTGCGGATATCCAGATTACTGACCCCCCTTGAATGGCAGTAGTGTGAAAGCACAACGAGAATAGAACTATGCTAGTCAGGAACACGTGGGGAAGTGAGCGTGACTACACTCAATTATCGACAGTCGTTCGCAGGATGTCAGTGCCGTGGGGGTGCTGTCGCGGACGACGCTGTCTCGAACGGGGGCAGTCAGAAACGAACCCGACAGACGGTATCGTCTCGACGGTTCGTGGCGGACCCCCCGTGCCATGCCATCGACGGGCGTCGTGTTTCGGCGTCTTCCGAACGCCCGATGAACCCTCTCTGGACGAAGTGGGGGCTGTGACGATGGCAGTGTCCGCTAACCCCCGCCTCGACGAGGCGTTCGACGTCCTCAGGAACGTCCATCGACGCCGATTACTCTACAATCTGCGTGAAGGACGTGTCGAACGCCTCGGTGGGGCGACACGGGTCGTTGCCGATGGTGGCGTCAACGACCACACGCAACTGGAGGTGGAACTCTACCACCTTCATCTCCCGAAACTCGACAGTGCCGGGTACGTCTCGTGGGACCGAGAGAGTGGTGCCATCGAAACGGGCCCTCAGTTCGAGGAGATAGAACCCTTACTCGACCTGATGGAGAACCACGCAGACGAGTTACCAGACACGTCTGCGTAGGGTGGGAGTCGCCGGACGCTGACACACGAGTCGGTCCGTCGCGGTGGTGCTCCCGACTCGCGTCTTTCGTTCAGTTCTCACCGGTGAGTCTCACTCGTGTCTCTCCTCGGCGAGCCTTGACCGGAATCTCTGTCTGGTCGTTTCCGTCTCCCTTATCTGTCGTGATAGCAAACACCGGGTATGTTCGAAGACCGACCGAATCGCGACGAAATCATTCTCGTCGGCCGGTCGAACGTGGGCAAGTCCACCTTGATGCGAGAGTTGACTGGCCACAGCAAGTTCACGACGGGCAAGAAACCGGGTGTCACCCGCAAGCCCAACCATTTCGACTGGACGGCAGAGAAGTTCATGTTCACCGACCTCCCGGGGTTCGGCTTCATGTCGGGCGTCGACGCCGACACCCGCGAGGCCATCAAGACCGATATCGTCCGCTACATCGAAGAGAACGCCGACGACATCCTCGCGGCAGTCCTCGTCGTCGACGGCAAGAGCGTCGTCGATATCATCGACCGTCACACCACCGACGACTCGATTCCGCACGACGTGGAGATGTTCTACTTCCTCGACGAACTCGAGATTCCGACCGTCGTCGCGGTGAACAAGATGGACAAAGTCGGTGACCGTGACGAACGACTGAACGAACTCTGTGACCGTCTCGGGTTGTTCCCGCCGTGGAAGCAGTGGCGGAACGTCATCGCCCCCATCACCGCGAAGCGCGGCGACATCTCGAACCTCGAAGACGCGCTCCGAACGCACCTCCACGAACAGGGGCGCGACGACCTGTTCAAGTTCGTCTGAGGCCGTTTTTGGCGACCGGTTGAACGTGGGTGCGTCGAACCGAACGACTCTCGGCGTCGAATCCGACGACCCACGGGTTTCGAACCTGACGACCCGTCTCGGCGACGCGTTCAGACGATACGGTTCGAGTTCAGACGATACGGTTCATCATCGAGTCGCCGGCCCGGACGTTGCTGACGTTCTCGCTGACGAGGCCGGCGATGTCCTCGTGATACTTCCCCGTTGCTGGACTCACGTGGGGGGTGAGGAGCACCTCGTCGAAGTCCCACAGTGGCGAGTCTTCGGGGAGCGGTTCTTTTGTGAACACGTCCAACGCAGCGCCAGCGATTGCGCCGTCGCGGAGTGCCGAGACGAGGTCCGACTCGTCGGCGACTTCTCCACGCGAGACGTTAATCAGGTAGGCGTCTTCACGCATCGTCTCGAACTCGGGTGCGGCGAACATCCCTTCCGTCTCTCGGGTCAGCGGCGTCGCCAACGCGACGAATCGAGCGTCTTCGATTGCGGTGTGGAGTTGGTCGGGCGTGTAGACCACCGAGACGTTCTCGACGGGGTCACCCGACCGCCGCACGCCGACGACGTCCATTCCGAGCGCCGCCGCCCGGTCTGCGATACCCCGGCCGAGTGTCCCGAGGCCGACGACGCAGAGTCGCTCGTTCTGGAGCGTGAACGACTCGTCGTAACTCGGGCGTCGCCACTCGTGGTCGAATTGAACGTCGCGATAGGTGTGGAGTCGACGGGCGAACGAGAGCATGTAGCCAGCGACAGTCTCCCCGATTGTCGTCCCGTGGATGCCGGTGCTGTTCGTGAAGACAGTCCCCGCTTCGTCGTAGACGCCGACGGGGAACTCGTCGTACCCAGAGCGGACACCGTGGACCCAGTCGGCGTCGAGGAACGTGTCTCGGTGACCGAACGTGACGACGACGTCTCCCGGCCCGAACTGTTCGTCGTCGTCGACGAGTTCCACCGGGATACCGGTGTCTTCGAGTGCGTCGACGAGTAGCTGTGGTGGCATGACTTTTCCCACCGACTCGTGTACGGCGAGTCTATCGAGGTCCATATTCGACCGTCACACTGATACACGAAGGAACTTGCGCCACCATTGTTGGGGGGCGTTCTCCCGCTCCGTCGGACTCACCGCCGACTACGCCGTCTTCGACCACGGCGGCGGGAGCAGTGCATCCGTCTCGGGATGTTCGGCACGCCACTCACCCCACGTCGTCACCGTCGACGGGAGGATGCGCAACTGCTCGCCCGACTGTGACCCGCAGATTGCCTTCGCCAGCATCTGACTCCAGTAACTCCCCGTCGCCTCGTCGTAGAGCACGAGATTCCCCGAGTTTCGAACCTCCGCCTCGCCGGACGACGCCGACGCACCGAACGTCCGCCCCGCTTCGACACTGGCGAACCCATAAATAGCAGGAGGCTGCCAGAGATGCCCGGAGACCTGAAATAGCGCTTCGACGCCAGCGACGCGACGCTCTGCGACCATCCCCGACTGGCAAATCGGGCAGTACGTCACGAGCACCGGGTCGCCACCGAGGGTGTCGTTGACCACCTCGTGCCACCAGAGGATAGAAAGCGGGTACGCGCGGGCCGACCCCTGTCTTTCCACCCCGACGATGTAGGCGTCCGCTGAGAGACCCGGGCCGACTTCGTAGCCGAAGCGGTACTTCTCTGCGACGGCCAATCCATCCCAGTTTGGGCCGACTGCCGGTTCGAGGACGGCCTCGATGCCGATGAATGGATTCGGCGGGTCGCCACAGACGGTTCCGGGGAAGCCGTGGACGACCACTGGGTCCGGGTTCTCCGGCGCGGCAAAGCCGGCGATTGGCGGTCGAACGCTCCCCTCGATACACCCTGCGAGGCCGGCAGTCGCGCCTGTGAGGAGTCCGAGGAATGCCCGTCGGTCCATACGTCACGTCGGGTCGGCGATAGGGTAACGACGACGGAGTCGTGCGTTCGGTTCGCACGCTGTGTCGGTGGCGAGAGCCATCTCTCTGCCTCGTCGCTGTCGCTCACGGTCGAAACTCCGTCCACCGTCAGCAGGTGGGTTCCGAACGGTGCAGTCGCTCTGGGGATAGTAAGATGGTGGCTCAGGAATAATCCATCATCACAAGGGGCTCGGTGAGGCAGATATCGGTTCTACTAATAGAATCCACACGTTCTCTACTCCAATTTTTCGTTCAAACAGTGAGCGTTCTTCCTGAGATGTCGTCGTAAAGGTAATCGACAGATTCGGCTCCGCTGAAGCCATTAGAGTTTGACAGCTGTGGCGTGCTGGATGTCGGATATGGATTCAGCAGACCTTGTGCTACGGTAACGGCTAACGCGATTCGTGTTGTAGGGAACGTAAGATATGGTGCCAGTTGACGACCTCCGAGAAACGCTTCGGGGAACCCTGTTCCAACCCCACGACAAGGGCTACCACGAGGCCCGTGCGGTCTGGAACGGGACGATCGACCGCCATCCTGCGGTCATCACCAAGTGTGCAGGCACCGCGGATGTGATCGCGGCAGTGAACTTCGGACGGAAGCACGATCTTGAAATCGCGGTACGCGGCGGCGGTCACAATGTTGCCGGCACCGCCGTCTGCGACGACGGAATCGTCATCGACCTCTCAGAGATGCGAGCCGTATGGGTCGACCCTCGCGCGCGGACCGCCCGGGTTCAGGGCGGTGCCCTGTGGAATGATGTCGACCACGAGACTCAGGTCCACGGCTTGGCAACCACGGGCGGCATCGTCAGCCACACCGGCGTCGCTGGACTCACACTCGGCGGTGGGATTGGCTGGTTGATGCGCAAGCACGGCCTCACCGCCGACAACTTGCTCTCTGCCGATGTGGTGACCGCCGATGGGGAGTTCACCCGAGCCTCGGAAGACGAGCACCCGGACCTGTTCTGGGCGCTCCGAGGCGGCGGTGGGAACTTCGGAATCGTAACTTCCTTCGAGTTCGCCCTCCACCCTGTCGGTCCCACTGTACTCGCCGGCCCCGTGTTCTGGGCGGCGGAGGACACCGCCGACGTGCTACGTTTCTATCGCGACTTCGCGCGGGATGCTCCCGACGAGCTTGGCACCGTCGTCAGGTTCGGGGCCATCCCTCCCCTTTCAGCCGTCCCCGAGGAACTTCACTGGCGACCCTCCGTGGCCATCAACGCCTGCTACGCCGCGCCAGTCGACGAGGGTGAACGCGTCCTCCGACCGTTGCGAGAGTACGGCACACCGCTTCTCGACCTGGTCTCCCCCAAGCCCTATCTGGCACACCAAGGCGGCCTCGACAGCACCGTCCCCCATGGATGGCACTACTACTGGAAGTCGACCGATCTGCCGGAGCTGTCCGACGACCTGATCGACGTGTTCGTCGACCACGCTTTCTCGGCGGAGTCACCCCGTTCGTACACGGTGCTATTCCATCTCGGCGGAGCGGTGAGCCGTGTCGATGATGACGCCACCGCCTACACCGGCCGGAATTCGCCTCACAACATCAACATCAACGGTGCATGGCGTCCAGACGAGAAGGAGAAGTACGCCGAGTCGGAAACAGCGTGGACCCGTCGGTTCTTCGACGCCCTCGAACCTCATCGAGAGGGGGTCTACGTGAATTTCCTCGACGCCGATGACGGCATCCAACGGGTCCGCGAATCCTACGGTGAGGACACCTACCGGCGTCTCGTCGAGATAAAGACCGAATACGATCCCGATAACGTGTTCCACCTCAACCAGAACATTGAGCCCACCGTCTGAACAGTTCTCACCCGGCATTCCTTCGAAGTGCCGGTTGCTCCGACAAAGCTTGGTGAATACGCGCCCTCTATTCGGCACGACTTCGAAAACGTATCACCAACCGAGCATTTCACTGGAGCAAATGGATTCAACTCCGAGTCAGTATACCCCTCCTCTTCGTTCTCGTGGAGGTGTCTCTACTCCGGCCGAAGTTGCGTAATCGCTTCAGTAAGGTGGTGGCTCAGCTGAAATCCATCATCGCAAGGGGCTGAGTGGGGCAGACCCCGTTTCTACTAATAGAATTCTGAGAAAACAGAGCGCAAGGAACAGAGCCGAGTAGGTCTCTTCAGTAGGTCGGTACTTCCTCAGAGTCGGTAGACAACTGCTTCGTACGGCCGGAACTCTCGTTCCAGTGGACTATCTGGAGAGCTCTCGTAGTTGCTGAGTAGTACCTCTGTATCGTTCGTTTCGATGCCGGTCCTGAACATCGCAGGTTCGTCCGACCAGTTGAGGACGACCAACAATTGCTCTTCGTCGAGTGTTCGGATGTACGCGTAAAGTTGCTCGTGGTCAGGAAGGAGGAGTTCGTATGTACCGTAGACAAGCGTGTCCATCTCGTGTCTAAGGTCGATGAGCGACCGGTAGTGATGCCAGATGGAGTCCTCGTCGGCAAGCGCCGTTTCAGCGTTGATGTCGTGATAGTTGTCGTTGACTTCGAGCCACGGTTCGCGGTCGGTGAAGCCAGCATTCGGAGCATCTGACCACTGCATCGGCGTCCGTGCATGGTCCCGACTCCAGTAGTTGACGAGACCACGAGCCTCCTCGAACGAGTCGATACTTCCCGTCTCGAATAGCTCTTCGACCTTCCCGATGGTCATCACGTCGTCTATCTGGTTCAGACTATCGAACTCGACGTTCGTCATCCCGAACTCCTCTCCCTGGTAGATGTACGGTGTGCCACGAAGCGTCAGCAGAAAGGTCGCAATGAGCTTCGCACTCTCTTCGTGGTACGCGCCGTCGTCGCCGAACCGAGAGACGATTCGAGGTAGGTCGTGATTTCCAAGGAACAACGCGTCCCAGAACGTGGTTGCGAGTTCGCCCTGAGCATCTGTGACGATTTCTTTGAACTCCGTCAGGTCCCACTCACCCCACTCGTCGAGGGTCCACTGGCCATCCGAGCCCTCGTCGACAGACATATGATTGAATTGAAACACCATATCTAGCCCGCTCTGACCCTCGACGAGATACTCGGCGGCTTGCGGAATGCTCGTTCCACCCATCTCGGCGACGGTCATCGCGTCGTAGTTCGCGAGTGTGTCGTCGTAGATTTCCTGCAGGTAGTCGTGGATGTGAGGGCCGTGGGCGTAGTGCTGGTGACCAACGAGCTGCTCGTCGAGGTCACCGTCCGGAAGCCCGTCGGTCTTCGAGATGAAGTTGATGGCGTCCATCCGGAACCCGTCGATACCTTTGTCGAGCCACCACGTAATCATCTCCTTGATGTCTTCGCGGACATCCGGGTTGCGCCAGTTGAGGTCGGGCTGGTTCTCGTCGAAGAGGTGGAGGTACCACTGTTTGCGGTCGTCGTCGTAGGTCCATGCAGGCCCACCGAAGACAGATTCCCAGTTGTTCGGTGGTTCGTCGGGTGACCCATCGCGCCAGATGTAGTAGTCCTCATATTCACCGTCACGCTGCCGTGAACGCTGGAACCAATCGTGTTCGTTCGAGGTATGGTTGACGACGAGGTCCATAATCAACCGAATGTCTCGCGCATGCAATGCGTCGAGTAACGCCTCCCAGTCTGCCATCGTCCCGAACTCGTCCAGTATCGAACGGTAATCACGGATGTCGTAGCCGTTGTCGTGGTTCGGGGAGTCGTATACCGGACAGAGCCAGACGACGTCGACGCCCAGCGAGTCGAGATACTCGACTTTCTCTGTGATTCCAGGGATGTCACCGACTCCGTCACCGTCGCTATCGTTGAAACTGCGCGGGTAGATTTGGTAGACGACCGCTTCCTTCCACCACGACTCGTCGGGTTGCTTGATAACCTCGGCGCGACTCATCGCCAACCACCAAGTCTGGTGCAAGTGCGTGGCTCGATACCCTCGAAATTAGTGTTTGGTGCCGTCGCTGTCGGATTCCATGTGAACTCAAATTTGGGACTCATCTGCAGTTTTCGACTGGTTCGTATTCCATTCATGATTCTGAACTTGCCGGGGAGCAGTGCTTTTCCCGCCTATTAGAGCAAAAGAGACTATCGCTCTTAAAACTATCCAGAATCTTAATCAACTGCTTGATTCAGAATTTTTATTACGGAGTATGTCACAATTGTAGATGAGCATGAGAGACAATCGCAATGGAAATCGAAGGCGGTCAGCAGTCACTCGCCGCCGATTCATCAAAGCAGTCGGCGCGACGAGTGGTGTGGCAGGTATCGCTGGATGCGTCGGGAGTGGAGACGGAGACAAGCCCGAGAACGCAGAGTCTGGTCAAACGGTCGTTCGACAGTATTCGGGTGTCGGTGCCAACGAATCACCAGAGGTCAAAGACCAAATTCGAGAACAACTCTGGAACGCGGGTCTATCCGAAGACATCTACGTCGAGATTGTGGACGGGCCGTCGACGACGGACCAGTTACTCAATCAGTACCGGACGTGGCTGTCCGCAGGACGAGAAGAGCCCGACATCTTCAGCATGGATTCCGGCTGGACGATTCCGTTCGTCCAACGGGGCCAAGTACAGAACCTCGAAGAACTCTTAGACGACAGCACACTCAGTACCGTCAAGAACGACTACTTCTCGGCGAGCGTGGCGTCGGCAAGTTCACCCGAGGGCACACTTTACGGAATCCCAGAGTTCCCGGATTTCCCGACGATACAGTACCGCAAAGACCTCGTCGAGGCTGCTGGCTACGACACTGAAGGGTGGCAAACTGAGCCGATGTCCTGGGAACGGTTCGCTGAAATCACCGCCGACGTGATGGCGCAAAATGATGTCGAGTACGGGTATACCTTCCAAGCGGACAGCTACGGAGGACTGTCGTGCTGTGATTTCAACGAGTGGATGACGACGTGGGGCGGTGCGTACTTCGGAGGTACAGAAAACCTCTTCGGACCGGTCAACGACCGCCCGGTCACAGTCAACGAAGGAGGTGCTGTCGAGGCTATCAAGATGGTTCGGTCGTTCATCCACGGGAACGACGACAAACACGGGATGGATATCACCGGCAACATCTCCCCTGCGGCAACACTCGGCTGGACCGAAGAAACCTCACGGAAGCCATTCACCAACGGCAATGCGGTCATGCACCGCAACTGGCCGTACTCGATTGCGATAAACGGAGCCGAAGAGGAACTCGGCGAAAAACTCGGCGTGATGCCGCTCCCGTACGGTGTTTCGACTGATGACGCTCAATTCAGTGGCACCGGTGGGTCTGCATCCGCACTAGGCGGGTGGAACTCTGTGGTGAACCCGAACTCACAGAAGAAAGACGCGGTTGTCGAAGTCCTGAAAGCGAAGATGTCCGAGGACTTCATGTTGTGGCAGTTCGAGAATCTCGGATTCCTGCCGCCAAAACCATCGGTTTTCAACTCCGATTCGGCACGAGACGTCCCGGTTATGGGTCGATATATGGATGCCCTGCAAACCGCAGGGAGCAACGCAATCCCACGCCCGGTGACGACTGCGTGGCCCGACCAGTCCGGTGCCATCGCCAGTGCGGTGAACAAGGCGCTTCAGAAAGGGAGCAGTCAATCGCCGCAAGAAGCGATGGACGCGCTCGCGTCGACACTGAAAGAGATCGAGGAGCAGTCGGTCTGATCGAGTCCAATGGCAACCGAAAACAAACAATCGAGGACTATCCCACGTCCGGATTACGCTATCGCAAACAAGATCGAGACGCTGCCCGAAGAGCTGTACGCGTACCTTCTGATCGTCCCAGCGTTTTTGATGGTCGGTGTGGTCGCGCTGTGGCCACTGATGGATACGTTCACCATGTCACTCCACGCAGATGCAATCTCGGGTGTCAGCGTCGGCGACTTCATCGGCATCGAAAACTACGTCGCTGTCCTCACCGGGCAGCGTAATGCGGTGTTACCGGGGTCGTTCTGGTACGCCGTCGGTCTCACTATCGCCTTCACACTCGGGAGCGTCACGCTCGAAACGGTCATCGGTCTCGCACAAGCACTCGTTCTCGACCAAGAGTTCCGCGGCCGCTCGTGGGTTCGGATGGCGATTATCCTCCCGTGGGCGGTGCCTGTCGTCGTACAGGGGATGATGTTCTATCTCCTGTTCGAACCGAGTATCGGGTTCCTCGTCGCACCGCTGCAAGAACTCGGCGTCTTTTCGTCGACGCCGCTGGCGAACACCCAGGACTCGCTGATACTCGTCACGCTCACCGACGCGTGGAAGACCTCTGCGTTCATGGCACTCATTATCCTCGCAGGGATGCAGAGTATCGACCGGAGTCTCTACGACGTCAGTAAGGTCGCCGGTGCAACTGCGTGGCAACGGTTCAAATTGATCACCTTCCCACTGGTGCTGCCCGCGGTCTTGGTCGGGATGCTGTTCCGGACGCTGGGTGCCCTGAAAGTCTACGGCGTCATCGAGGTGCTTTCCAGCTGTCGGACGGTCCCGTCGATGACTTGTCTCGTCATCTCGGCGTTCCGGTCGAACAGATACGGAACGTCCGCGACGCTCGCGTTCCTCACCGCGCTGGTAATCAGCGTGTTCATTCTGGTGTACCTGGTGAAGTTCGTGGACAGTTTGCGGGGAATCGGAGGGAGCGTCTGAGATGGCGACCGCACACGACACCGACGACCAGAACGACGGTGGCCTGCTCACCAACTGGGTCAGAAGCGCGATCGAGAATCCGGGGAAGGTTCACAGAGCGATGTTTTACGTCGCACTTCTCTTCTTCATGTTCACGACGCTGTTCCCTATCTACTGGCTCGTGGTGTTGGCACTTACACCAAACGACCTCATCGTGAACATGGGCATCTTCCCCCGCGGATTCAACATCTCTGTGTTCATGGACATGTGGGAGACGGTTCCACTCCACCTGTACATGTTCAATAGTTTCGTAATCGCCGTAACGACGACGGCGTACGTACTGATAGTCTCGAGTCTGGCGGGATACGCGTTCGGTCGGCTCGAATTCCGTGGGAAAGGTGGGTTGCTCTTGCTCCTGCTGATCATATCTTTCTTCCCGCCAGCGGCCTTCGTGCTCCCGCTGTTCAAACTGTTCACCGGGAACCTGCTCATCTTCGGGATTCCAAGTCCGAACCTGTTCAACACTGTGGGTGCGATTATCGTCCCCTTCAGCGGGCTCTTCCTTCCACTGTCAGTGTTCATCCTGACGACGTTCTATAGCCAGATTCCAGATGGGCTGGAAGAAGCAGCACGCGTGGAGGGAACGACTCGGCTTGGTGCACTGTTCCGGGTTATTATGCCGCTCTCAGCACCCGGTCTGTCAACCGCCGGGATCCTGACGTTCATCGCCGTCTACAACGAGTTCTTCTTCTCGTTCCTGATGACGACCGGCCAGCCCGAGAACGGTGCCCCACTCGTGTGGGGTATTCTGGCGTTCCAGAGCCAGTACACCAGTCTGTACAACTACATGGCTGCGGCGAGCCTGATCGGGATTCTCCCCGTCGCTCTCATCGTGGTCATCGCACAGGAGAAAATTGTCAGTGGCCTCACCGCTGGCGCGGTCAAGGAGTGATAACTATGGGAAATGTTAAACTCGAACACGTAACGAAGCAGTACGACGACGTAACGGCAGTCAACGACATGAACCTGGACATCCGGGACGGCGAGTTCGTCTGTCTGGTCGGGCCATCGGGCTGCGGCAAGTCGACGACGATGGAGACGATCGCCGGTCTCACGTTGCCCACCGAGGGTGAGGTGACCATCGGCGGAAAGGAGGTGACGAATCTCCCCCCGAAGGAACGGGGCATTGCGATGGTCTTCCAGAACATCGCGTTGTTCCCCCACATGGACGTCTACGACAACGTGAGTTTCGGACTGCGGCTCCGCAACTTCGAGAAAGAAGAGATTGACCGCCGAGTCGAACGGGCGGCAGATATCCTCCAAATCGGTGATCTGTTGGACCGGAAGCCTTCAGAGCTGTCCGGTGGTCAGCGCCAGCGTGTCGCCATTGGTCGGGCAATCGTCCGTGATCCAGAAGCGTTCCTGATGGACGAACCACTCGCGAACCTCGATGCAAAGCTTCGCGTCCATATGCGGACAGAACTCCAGCGGCTCCACAGAGAGCTGGAGACAACCATCATCTACGTCACACACGATCAGGCGGAAGCAATGACGATGTCCGACCGTATCGCGGTCCTCAACGACGGTCAGCTCCAGCAGATTGCTCCACCACTGACTTGTTACAACGAACCGGCGAACCTCTTCGTCGCGGGATTCATCGGCTCGCCGTCGATGAACCTTCTCGAGGGAGAAGTCACCGCAAACGGGTTCACCTCAGAGTTCGTCACTGTCGACTTCGACCCCGCCGACTTCGACGTGTCCGTGGGAGACGCTGTCTCTCTTGGGGTTCGCCCCGAAGACGTCTATCTCGCCGGCGAAGCCAGTGACGTCACTCACCCGACGAAGCACGTCGACACGACCACCGACGTCTTGGAGCCGATGGGTGACGAAATTTTCGTCTATCTGACTCACGGAGACCGCAACACCGCCACAATGGAGGAGGTACAACGGAAGTCCGACCAGTTGCTGATGAGTGTCGACCCCGACAAAGATATCTCCGAAGAGGAGAACGTCGAGGTCTTCTTCGACCGAGCGAACCTCCACCTGTTCGACCAGCAGTCTGGTGAAGCAATCTGTCACAGCATCGTGTCCACTGCTACCGAAAACGCTGTCGACCAGCGTACTCCGTCGGAGGACTAACCATGTTCGAGACGCTCACCGCAGTATACGTCAGTGCGGTCACGGTGCTGTTTTTCTTCTGGACCTACGGAATCTATGCGTTTTTCCGTGACTGCCGAAGCACATACGTTCCGAAGTTCCGTCAGACCCTTCGCGGGTGGAGACTGCTATGGACTGAGGAGGACGAAGAAACACTCGATGAGCACGAGCAACAACTCCTCTGATACACCGAACTTCTCTCCCCGTCAATGACAGTGTCGACCACTCTGAATGAACAACCAAATTATCGATGAAGCCTAATACCAACTCAATGTCTCAGCACGGCGAGCAAGACGACGCGATGCTCAGGGAGGAACTGGGCGACTTCGGATTTTCGGACAAGGATATCGATGTCTATCTCGCTCTGTTGTCTCTGGGTGAGGCGACGACGAGTGCGATTTCGGAGGAGGCTGACGTCTCACAACAGGCAGTCTACACCATCACTGACCGACTCGAAGACCGAGGCTTGGTTCGTGTCAACGACCACGCTTCGCCGAAAACGGTCCGTGCAATCCCCCCAGAGGAATCGATGGCGGCCCTGTCGAGTCGGATTGACTCGATTACACCGGCTCTCAAAGACCGGTTCACCGACACGAAGCCCAAGACACCCGAACTCAAGATGGTGAAGTCTCACGAGACTGCCATCAGGCGGCTCCGTGATGCAATCTCGAAAGCCCAAAAAGAGATTATCGTTGCCATTCCCGAAGACGTCTATCCAGAAATCGAAACTGAACTCCGGACCGCTGCTGACCGAGACGTTCTCACTTTCCTTCTGGTTCAAGACGTAGACGACGTTGAAGGAGCGAGGAAGCGGTTCAGAGGCGTCGCAGATGCCGTTCGTTGCTGGAGCGAGAATATTTTGTTCATGTTCGCAACAGATACCCAGTCGACGAATCCATCGGTACACCAGTCAGCATTGGTCGGTGACGCTCTCTTAGTATCCGGAACACACGACCTCGGGGACGGTGTCGCGGTCTCTGAGAAACATCTCGCAGGTTCGATCCATGGAATGTTCTTCAGCGCCTACTGGCCGGCCGGGACTGATGTATTCGTAACCGACCCGAACCCACTCCCAAAGACATACGACTGGTTCCGACAAGCCGTCTTCCAAGCGGTGCTCCATTCTAAGGCGGGAACAGACCTTTGGGCTGATGTGGAGACAACTGATGGAGAGACAATCTCAGGAAAGGTGAGTCGAATTCATCAAGCGCTCGTCAAACCATCGACAAACGAGTACACACTGCAGACGAGTCTGTATCTCGAAACCAGCGATGGCGAGGTGAGCATCGGTGGAGATAACGCGATTCTGGAGGATTACGAAGCGACATCGGTTACTCTCCGAACCAACTGAGAACCTCGACAGGGTAAGAACTCACAAATAGCCTATTCGATGCCGTTTTCTTGTTTCAGTAAGATGGTGGCTCAGGAATAATCCATCATCACAAGGGGCTGAGTGGGGCAGACCCCGTTTCTACTAATAGAAATCCAGTTGGTGTCGAGTTGTTTAGTAAGATGGTGGCTCAGGAATAATCCATCGTCACAAGGGGCTCGGTGGGGGTAACGGTCATCATAGCCACCAACTGGTCGTCGTTTGCAATGAGTGAAGAACCTCACGCTTTGACGGTCAGTTTTCTTCTAACGCTTTAATCCCACGAGGGTTCGTCTGGAACAGATGTCGTCGTTCAACTCCTCGGCCGTCACGTGGACGCTTCAATCCCACAAGGGTTCGTCTGGAACACGTCGGCTTCGAGCGTCAGGATAGCAACGCCGTCGACGCTTCAATCCCACAAGGGTTCGTCTGGAACCGGCATCACAGGCGTTACTCACGTGGCTCGCATCACGCTTCAATCCCACAAGGGTTCGTCTGGAACTGGAGCCTCCACTCGCTCGAGTACCACGAGGATGATGCTTCAATCCCACAAGGGTTCGTCTGGAACTTGAGGCGACGGCGGTCCAGTCCGCCAGGTTCGGGTCGCTTCAATCCCACAAGAGTTCGTCTGGAACAAGTGGAACGGCAAGGGCTTTTATCTGGTTTCGTGCTGCTTCAATCCCACAAGGGTTCGTCTGGAACCGCATCTCGGAGACCATGAGCCAATCATCGTCTGGCTTCAATCCCACAAGGGTTCGTCTGGAACAAGCCGGCCCTATGTTCAACCCGTTCGTCTCGGCGCTTCAATCCCACAAGGGTTCGTCTGGAACCGCCGTGGTCGCGAAACCCGCCGGATGACGAAAGAGCTTCAATCCCACAAGGGTTCGTCTGGAACACTTGACTCGGATCGTCGTCTCGCCGTTCTTCGACGTGCTTCAATCCCACAAGGGTTCGTCTGGAACGATACGGACGGCGAACTCGCGGTTGGCTTCGCTGCGCTTCAATCCCACAAGGGTTCGTCTGGAACTGACCCGGTGCTGCTGCGCGTCCTGAAGTACGTCAAGCTTCAATCCCACAAGGGTTCGTCTGGAACAGGTGGATGCTCCGGACGTGGACGCTCCTCACTTCGGGCTTCAATCCCACAAGGGTTCGTCTGGAACCACCAGTGGCGCTGAAGTCCCGTAGGTTCGATTGTCGCTTCAATCCCACAAGGGTTCGTCTGGAACTGTCTCGTTATCTCGCCCGAGGAGCTCCATGATGCTTCAATCCCACAAGGGTTCGTCTGGAACTCGCCCATCCACCACTCGGCGCGTCGTCGAGCGTGCTTCAATCCCACAAGGGTTCGTCTGGAACTCTTCGTGGTCGCGGGGGTCGATTGGTTGCTTATCGCTTCAATCCCACAAGGGTTCGTCTGGAACCGCCGACGTCGACGCCGACGTCGTGTGGGCGCAGTCAGCTTCAATCCCACAAGGGTTCGTCTGGAACACCTTGGTGTCGATTTCAATCTTCTCGTCTGGAACGCTTCAATCCCACAAGGGTTCGTCTGGAACCGTGACCGTCGGTTCGTCGTCTTCGTTTCGGTCGCCGCTTCAATCCCACAAGGGTTCGTCTGGAACCCCGTCTCTTACCTGAATATCGGCGTGTGAGAGTGTGCTTCAATCCCACAAGGGTTCGTCTGGAACCGTGACTTTGCACACCGTCGGGATTCGTGATTCGAGTGCTTCAATCCCACAGGGGTTCGTCTGGAACTGAAGTTGCCCTCGAGTGCGGTGAAGTTCCCACTCGCTTCAATCCCACAGGGGTTCGTCTGGAACCTATCTCACCGTTCGCCCGGTCGTAAGTCGCGGCGACGGCTTCAATCCCACAGGGGTTCGTCTGGAACCACTGAAACCACTCTCTGAAACGCGTATCCAAGACGCTTCAATCCCACAGGGGTTCGTCTGGAACAATGACTGACGAGCGTCTCCTGAATGCCTCGAAATTGCTTCAATCCCACAGGGGTTCGTCTGGAACAGTATCGTTTTCAACCGTGACGTTCCCACCGACGCTTCAATCCCACAGGGGTTCGTCTGGAACTCAATTGCTAAATTTCCATCGTCGCCAGTTGAGTCCGCTTCAATCCCACAGGGGTTCGTCTGGAACTCGACCGATTTTACCCCCGATTTTGTGCTCTGAGCTTCAATCCCACAGGGGTTCGTCTGGAACAAACGAGGACTTCGAACGGCCAGTACAGGGCAATGTGCTTCAATCCCACAGGGGTTCGTCTGGAACACAGTAACGCATCTCCCTCGGCGGTGACGATGACGTTGCTTCAATCCCACAGGGGTTCGTCTGGAACACCGATATCGACAGACGAACCGCTAAATCCTGTTACCGCTTCAATCCCACAGGGGTTCGTCTGGAACCCGTGCGAATTCACGGGTATAGGGGACTGTGGTGGCGGTATTCACAAGAGTGTTTCCGTCGACCCGCAATTCTCCCAAAACCCCCGGGGGGTCGACGGGAATCAGGATTGACCTAAAACGTAGACCAATAACGGAGAAGTCAGCTCAGGTGAACCTGCTTCCGGGTTCATCCGTATCACCGTATGTAGTGAACTCGAATGCTGCAGGGTTGCTTGATTCAAATATCACAACTGAATCGGCAGGGTCGAGTTCGTCTTCTATCTCGTTTTTCATTGCAGTGAGCTGTCCCCGGGTTAGCTCTCCAAAGAACACAGAATATTGTAAGTGCTCGAGACGACGCCGGAGAAGCTTCCGGTAGATGCGTGTTCTGTTAGCGGGTACGTCGTAGACCACAATTACGTGCATCTCACCACCACTTCTCTGTAGCTAGATACGGTTCTCCTGTGAGCAGGTGCTTTTTGAGACTGTAAACGTCTAACCGTACGAGTGTTTTGAAGCTCACTTTTCGCTTGAGTCGAGGGTGGTTCACAGTTTCGTCGAGCGTGCGCTCGAATTCCTCTAAGACAGTTAGTCTGCCATTTTCAGTGAGGAGACAACCGCTGAGTTCGTCCTCAAAATCGTCCACCGTAATCTGTTTTCGATTTACAAGACGGAACATGAGGCGATCCGCTAGAAGTGGCTTGAATATGTCTGCAATATCGAGTGAGAGTGTAAATCGACGTTCTCCTGGCTCATGTACAAACCCAATCGTTGGGTCGAGCGCTGTTTTTCGGATGGCTGAGACGCATGTAGAATAGACCATCCCATTCAGGAAGGACACGAGCGCATTTGCTTCATTCGTCGGCGGGTTGTATTCACGCTTCGTCAACTCAAATGGGTCTGTGAGGATTTCGTCGAAGCAACTGTAATACCGCTTCCTGGCATTTCCTTCGACAGCCCGTAGTGTATCGACATCTTGTGTATCTCTTACTTCGTTTTTCAACTCAAATAGAGTATCAACCACCGACTCAAAATCCCCTCGACGCCCAGAATAATACCGGATATTCGAGCGCATATTGTGAATGCTGGCCTCGATCATTCGGTGGCCTATCTGAAGCCTTCTATCTGGATCGTCGTACGCGCGGACCTGCTCTACAACGGTGTTTCCTGAGACCTGTCCGCGTTTGGGGAGGTATGACCCTTTGTAGTAGTCTTTCCACCCGAAGATGTGCACCGGAACGTTATGTTCGTTTAATAGCCCGAGCGCCCGTGTGTTGAACGTGATTTGGCCATGGAGATAGAGGGAATCAATTGATTCAACTGGGAGATACTTTGTATCTCCTTCTAAAGTATCGATTCTGAGCGTTCCTTCGTTTCGCGATAGTTCACCGTCAGCGAAGATATGATGATTTGCTTTTGTCATGATTTAAACCCAACAAATATCTTGGTACAAACAAGAGTCGCAGTATGATTTCTTTTCCAATTCCGGCGGAGTATCTTGGCTAACGACATCCAAGATACCACGAATCGTCTCCTCTACTTCTGAAATTGCAGTCTTATCGAGCTTGACCGATTCGCGCTTCCGCTCTGTGGGGTACGCTAAAACACCGTCCTTGTCGACGTCATAGATTTTGTGCAGATACCAGAGATAGAACAATAATTGCATCCGTGCAGGTTTTTCAAGTGCTGAAGAAACTTTCACTTCCATCACTTCACCAGATTCCAAGATATCTAACTGAATTCGGTTTCCAATCATGAACGAGCGTCGAGACCCGCTGTAGCTAGTTTGATCGACGTGCGTTCCTCGTTGAATATTTGGAGTTTCTCTGTCGATATCGACGCCCTCGGACATGAACCAGAGTTCGCGTTTGCAGACGTGGTAATACTGAACCATCAACCCGGTAATCGGGTTTTTCGGAGTCCTGCTGGGGTCTCGTTCTTCCTCAATGTATTCCCTCACTGGGTTCGTAGCGGACATTGCCACCTCCTGTCGAATAGGAAAAGATAGTCTGTTTCTAACATCTGTGTAATTGTTATTTGAGTGACTAATATTCCTTTCTCTGATTTCTGGGTGAGAAGCTGAAGTGGGTGGTAATACTACTAGACGAACCGAATCTCAAATCACAGTAAATCTGCCTGCAACAACGTCGTCTCGTCCTTTGAGCCCACCACTTTCCAATTCGTACTGTAGGCCACCATGGCCAGTATACCGGAACACCTGGACGCCATCAGCAGACCGCTCCTTGCCATCAACTCGAACAACCTCTGGAATATCGTCGATAGTCGTAACTGGAAGCGAGACGCGAATACCTGCTGCAGCATCCAACTCGTCGTATGCAGCAGGATTCCCGGACTCGAACATCTCGGTGAGTCGGTTCAGTCGAGCGACTTCTGCATCGGTTGTGGCCACTAACACGTCGGCCGTTTCATAGCCACCAATCATTGACTGCTGAGAGAGCCATCTCGCTTTGGCGTCATCGATATGCTTTCGAATTTCAGTCGATGAAAGTGATTTCTCTTGGAGGGCGTTGAAATACGCGTCGACAGCATGCTGAGACACTTCACCGTCTGGAATATCCTCTGTCTGTTCGAGCTCAGCGAGTACCTCTGAAATCAGCTTGAGATGTCCTGGGATTCCAGCATCTGTCGAGCCACTTTCGTACACCCAATATGCCGGTGGCGTGTTTCCAGCAGTCTCTTCGTTGGGGTCCGCAAGCGTCCAGATGATTACGTTACCTCCGTTTCGGCCCCACTCGTACGAACGGTTACACCGTCCGGCGGCCTGGACAATACTATCGAGCGGCGCAATGTCTCGATAGACCGTCCTAAAGCTAATGTCCACACCTGCTTCGATTGCCTGCGTCGAGACAAGTATGAATGGGAGCTCACTTGTCGATAACATATCTGCCAATTCTATGATGATCTGCCGATCGAATGGTCGATATCGGGAACTAAGCGTCAATACGAGTTCGTCGACACCGTCTGGCTTCGACCAATCATCGTTTCCGGTTGGTTTCGTTATCCCGAATTCGGCGAGGGCTTTGGAAGCAACCTCTCTGGGAGTATACTCTTTCGTGACGGCATCGACATTTTCACTGTTCAGTACGGATTGAATTGCCGGCCCAAGGTGGGCTACTCGCTTTTGCGAACAAACCGACCGAGTCAGTGCTGAGGTGCTTTTGACCGTATTACAGATTGCGAGTGTCGACCCTCCTTGTCTGGTCTCCTCTACAACCCGCTCGGCCGCATTTTCATAATCTACGTACTTGTTCTCTGATGAGATTTGATGAGAGAGGGCGGTCTCATCGATTGTGTACCGAACCCGTTCTGCTTCTTCGAAGTACGCTTCTTTTCTTATTGGGTCCAGGGTAGTCGAGTACGAGCGAGCATCCGCACAACGAGCACACGAGTCAGTATCGTGTATGAGTCCCAGTTCCAAGAGCGGTGCAGTATCTAGGTCTCGGAGCAAACTGGGTTGGGTTGCAGTCATCGCAATGATTCGAGTCTGATACTCGTCGATCAGTAGATCAAGTAACCGTCTGATTGCGTCCCACCAGTCTTTGGGCAGCGCTTGTGGTTCGTCCAAGATGACCAAACTGGAATCCAGTGCGGGGAGCTTCAAGCCCTGCCGGTTCGACGGCCCAGTAAGACTCTCGAATAGCTGGACGAATGTCGTCAAGACCGTCCCATCTCGCCAGGATTCACCAAGTAAGCTTGCGACTTCCTCACTGTCAGTCGTCGCCACGTCGTCGTCTTGGTACTCGTCGTGGTAGACCACTGTTTCACTCAAATAGTGATGGACGGTCAACGCCGACTTTTTCGGGTCTGCACCCCAGAGGTCTGGATTCTCAAAGATTTCCCGTGTCTGTTCGATAATACTCGTGTATGGGAGGGCGTACACGATCGGGTTCGGTTGCTCATCACCAGACCGGTCCATCAGCATATCACGTGCTTCGAAGGCTGCGGATAATCCTGTGAAGGTCTTCCCAAGACCAGTCGGCAACGTGAGCGTTGCAATGAAAGAATTCCGTCCTGCTTCCCCACCGTTAAGCCACTCGTGCACGCCCCTCATGGCCTGTCGTCTGGCTCGTTCTCGCTCATCATTGAGACTGACTTGGAGGTCACTCTCTGTTGGAGTGCTTCTGATATCCTGGATATACGCTTCTATCGTAGCACGGTCCAGCGTTGCGATATCGAATACTTGCGACTCTGGAATTCCCATCGCATGGCTTTTGTCTGCGAGTGTAATCGCGGACCAGTAGTGGAGAGTCCGGTCGTATATTTTTTCGGGGAGCTTTGACGAGTCTGCCTTCGGTCCTGTTAGTTCCTGACGAGCACTTTGTTCGTGAAGTTCGTCGACAACGTCTCCCGATTCTACCCACGCAACGAACTCTTCCCAAGCTACATCCTGTACGTCGGTACAGTGGAGCAACTCGGTTGCAGCTTGTGGCCAGTACTCATCGATTGCCGCGACTTGCGCTGTGAGAATTCTTTCTGAGTCGTCGAATGCCTCTGCCAGTGTCTCCGCGGTATACTGCGCAGTATTGGGGAGTGCTTGGTGGTGGCGAGCGACCGCGAGTGTCGCAGCGAGCCGGTCTTTTTCGGGGGCGTCGAGCCGCCCAAGGATGAACCACGTCGCGAGTGCACCAAGCCTGGCGTGGTTTTTCTCTTTTTCAGTTCCAATTCGAGATACACCTGGTCGTATATACGCCTGAAACTGAGGTGTGGCCTTCCCAAAGTCGTGGAGTGCTGCTGCGGCACACAGATACGTGTCTCGTTCGTCGTCAGGTCCGAACAATTTCGATGCCCGATCCGAAACGACTGCATTGTGTGAAGTGAGGCGAAGGGCACCAGATTCGGTGAGCTGGTCCTCCGGATATTCGTGGTCAGTCTCGTTGGTCGCAGGATGGGATATTAGCGGGAGTTCCATACTAAAGAAATAATATTAGGCCGTTATCGGAACACGACGGTCCGATCACCGACTGTGACCGGTACAACGTCTGTATTTGCCCCGATACGGACCGTGGCGTCTGCCTGTTGTGTGTAGACGTAGTCGTCGAAGCGTGTTGTTCGCCGTCCGCCTGATTCCGCCTCCATGACTGCAGGTGAGCGTTCGACACCATACGTCACACCACCCTGCGGGACCGCTTTCGACAGCGAGATCGGAACTACGGAGTCGACGTCGGTGATCGAGTCGTCTGTGACTCGCGTGGGAGTACGGTCAGTTTTGACGTCTTCTATCGTTGCGAGATACTCCGACTTTCCAAGACTCGGTGGGTACACTGACGTACCATCAACAAGGTTCGTACGAAGCGCGTCGTAGAACTCGTCATCCTCGAGTGCAACATCTATCCGGTAGGCTGGGTCAGCAAGCACTTCGTATGCGTGGAGCTGTCGGTCTCCCTCAGTGTTCTGGTAGGTGATTTTGTGTGTTCGCCAGCTTCCCACCGTCGAGGTCACGTCTTGGCCTGGGTCTGTTCCAACCCCAGTTGTTGGGATATTGACTGTTCGGAGTTCTGTGAGTGGCGTAATCGCTATCGCGGAGTTGTCCGACCCGAACGTATCGTAGTACGAGTCACGGCCAGCACCAACGATTGCAGCGAGCATGCCAGCGACAGTGGTCCGCGGTGGGATTCGGTACGTCTGTTTGGTGACGCTTCGTCCGACTCGCTTGAAATGACCCCATGTTGACCTGACGGTAAACGACAGGCAACGGTCAGGGACGCCGTCAGCGTCTATTTGCGGTGTCATCTATTTACCCAGATGTCAGGCCGCCAGGTCTCGCTCTTCGAGGACGTCGATCTCGTGAACATCGTGTCCCGAGTCGGCGAGATAGCTGCTCAGTTCGTCACCCTGAATCATCTCGTCATCAACCTCGAGCGTCAATCGGTCGTCACCGACGATGTGCACTGTCTCGATACGGTCAGCTGCGTGGTCGAGAGCAGATACCAATTCAGTGGCGTCAACGACGACATCTTTGACCGAGCGCAGCGACTCGTCGCTCTCTGAGGAGAGTTCGAGTAAATCGTGGAGTCCACCGATGTGGTAGTTACCTTCCTCATACTCGACGCGGATGTACAGACGCGGCTCCTGGCCGAGTTTCGACCGAGAAGTCGTCTGGTTTTTCAGCGCCCGCCAGCAGAGTGTGTCGAGCCGCTCGACGTCTGATTGCGTCAATTGGGTCGACTCAGCACCGTTGTTGTCGACAAGCCCCCAGAACGGGAAGATGCCGTACTTGATTCGTTTGTCGTCGAGATCGAATCCACCCTGACGGTTTTCTTCCCCGGTCGAGATGACACTGGTCAGTGAGTCATACTCTTCGTTTTCTTCGACCTTGTTCAGCGACTTCGATGGCAGGAACTGGACCGGTCCTTGGTAGTGGCTTGGGAATTCCCTGTTCAGTGCGGTTCGGAACGCTTCGTCAGCTTCGTCGTCACTTGCTTCGAAGCTGAGCGTTGCGCCGAAGTAGCGAACGTCTGTCGCTGCTTCGAGGAACTTCGATCCTAAGTCTTCGAGTTCTTCGATGTCGTCGGCGTCGCCCAGTTCTTCCAAGAGGTCCTTGATGAGCGTTGTTCGTGTTTTTGACTCTCCGTCGACCTTTTTCACGTAGATGTCGAAGCCGTCGTCGAGCAGTTGGTCTCGAAGGTACCGCTTGAGTCGCACGTCGGTGATGATTCCCTGACCTGTGTCGGGATCGCGACGGGGGCGGTTATCGCCGATCGGATTACCGTTTGGGTTGCAGTCCTGGGCGTCGTAAACGAACAGAAGTTCGGAGCGGTTTGGCGTTGTCATTGGTGTATTGGGGGTGTTTGGTCAGTTGGCTGCACTCTCGACCGGTGCTTCGTCGCTCTGGTCGGTCTTCTCGTGGAGGTCGAAGGCTACTGGCATCGACCGTCGGCCGTGTGCGTGGCCGAGTACGTAACAGAACTGGAGTTCACGCTTTTCCAGCTCCCACTTGCTGGGCATGTCTTCGGTCGCCTCGAGAAGCCGGTCTACCGTCTCCGGGAATAGGAGATCTCGGTCAGAACTGTAATCCGAGTCTAACGCGTAGACCTTGGCTTTCTCCAGCGCCGAAGTAAGTGCGTTCTCGAGGCTGTTCTTTGTCAGTTGGTCGCCCCTCGTCTTCGAGTCGAGTGGGCGGCCCATGTTGCGGACAGACTCCTGGTGCCAACTAATCTGGCCGACGAGTACGCCGGCGAGGGCAGCTGCTCTCCGCTCGGAGTCGTTGAACAGTGGTCTCTCAAGGAACGATTCGAGTCGGTACTCCCGGATCGTCGGGAGGTCGGATGTGTCGAGGTCTGTGTCAGTAGTCATGGTGTTGGTTGGTTCAATTGAGACGTCGATGCCGGTCAGAAGCCCAGCGCGTGAGAGGGCCTCTATATGGACGAGTTGCTGGACGACAATCTGGTGGGGCGGGACCTCACCGTCTTCAGAGGCGTCGTCATAGCGTCGCATGTACTCGTCAAATAGCATCGACGCGTCGAGCTGTGCACCAGCAATCAACCGATGGTCGACGACTCGCCGGAAGTCGTCGCCTTCTTCGTCGCTTCGATACGCGAACGTTGCATCGGTGAACTGGTGCCCAACGATTCGATAGAAGGCGAGTTTACGCGTCTCGTCGAAATCGTCGGCAAAGTCCAGAAGTGGCCAGTTGTCGTACACGCTGAAGCCACCCCTCCGTGGATCGAGAGATGGTCCGTGTACGGTTTCGGCAACTGCTTCTGCGAGTTCTGAGACCCAGTGTACGGTTGCCGCTGGCTCTTCTGCTATCACGTTCTTGTCGTCGCCGATGGGAAGTGTAACCGTGTAGAAGCGGAGTTCTCTTTCGCCGAGATCACGGAGTGCTTCACTGTCGGACTCGCGAAGCTCGTAGGTAACACGCGCCATCGGTGCTCCGCCGGACTCGTCGTAGTCGCTGTCAGCGTCAAGGGATTCGATTGCGCCGTAGAGCGACTGGGCCTTGGCTGCGGTCAAGTCACCAGCAAAATACGGGAGGGCATACGTTTCCATCCCACCGCGACGGTACACACACTTCTCGATGAGGTCCTGCCCTTTGCTGAAGAGCATCGCCACGTCAGCACTCACGGGGTAGTTTCGCCAAGATTGGTCTTGTCGAAGCCCTGGTTGTGCGTCTGGATGCTTGACAGAGAATATCCCAAGTGGGCTCTCGGGTGTTCCGACAACTCGCCCTTCACGTCCGGTAACGACGCCAGTTCCAATCCCCTCGGAGGGATCACCACTTGAGTCGATATTCTTGTCGGCAGCGTTGGCTGTCGCGTACCGCTTCATCGCTTCAGTCAGGACATCGAGGTCTGCGGGCCAGAACCACTGCGTCCCTGTTTCATCAGTTCGTTCAAGTTCGTCCGTATCGATTCGAAGTCGAACTGAGACGACAGTCGGGATTGATTCATCAGCTGGCAGGATGCCTTCGATTTTATCGCCGAGTTCTTCGAGTGAATCTGAGTCTTTCTCGAATACGTCGGCGAGTCGCTCTATGATCCAGGCGTCGGGATGACCGTCCTCACCAACAAGGCTCAGGACGCTGTCTTGTGTCGTCCACGAGCGAACACGGCCGAGAATAGTACTCACAACGCCTGCAGCGTCGTTCCCATTCTTCGAACCAATCTGGGTGAGACTGTACTTTGCACCACGTCCCGACGATTTGTGGGAGTACCCGAGATTCGGAACGTCCTCTTCACGGAGTGTGTCGACCTTTGGGTCGCTTACTGCAGGCACCTCTCCGGTCAGGTCGATATCGATGGTGACGAGTCGACCATCGTCGATGAAGGGTTCGAGTTTGCTCGGTGTACCGTACAATTCTCCGCCACTTTCGGCGACTGCAAGGACACCGTAGAGTGCCATCACGTCTTCCAGACTGGAGGGTGGGCGACCATGCCAGTACGAGTCGATTGCGTCTTCGAAGTCTTCGATAGTCGGCCCAGTCATCAGTCACCTGCCCGTGGTGGTGTTTTGTCGGCGAGGTTCAGGAACCCGAAGCCGTGCTCACGTCGCTGCCCGATACCCGAATCGAGAGCGAGATTCAGGTGATAGCGGTGCGTCTCGTCCCGGACTCGGTACCCGAAGCGCCATTTCGAGAGCAACACTGTTCGGTCGACAGCCGTGGCTGGCTGGAACTTAATCGCGTAGGTCACCTCGTCTTTGATTGGTTCGATTCGCTCGAAGAGCGGTTCGTCGACGTCCATCGGGCCGTCGTAGTAGTCGTCGCCGTACCGTTCGTGTGTCCGCTGCAGAGACCGCTTGATGGTCTCCTGAAGTGGCTCCATGCCATGCTCAGGACGCCAGAATAGCTTCGTCTCTGCATCGCCGGCGTCGATTTTCTCGGTGCCAAGCCCGTGTTCCTCTGCTAGCTGGCGGTCCAGCGCACAGAAGACGCCAGTTCCGGTCTCGAGTTCACCTGTTGCACCGGCTTCGCCGACGTCGAGTGTGTGGCCAGTAATTTCGTCGACTTTGAACCGCATCTGGCCGATATCGAATGCCCGCTCACGACCGAAGTGTGCGACAAGGTCGTCCAGAACTTCACGCCGAGGTGAGGCGATACGGAGGTATCGTCGGTCACCCTCCTGAATACGACCCCACGGGAACACATTCGAGTACGCAAACCCGACACCATGTTTCGTGTCGTGAGTTTGGACGTACTCCTGATTATCTTGGAGGCCGCGCCAAATCCGACCACGGAGCTTGTGATGATACGATGTATCGTAGGCAGCGTCGGCAACGGCATCCAAGGCTAATTCGATGCGCACGCCTCATACCACCCCTTTTCGGTCAGTACAATTGTGTGACACAAAGTTGTGTTTAAATTGCCATTACTTGTAACTATTGTAATATGAGTTATGAATCATTCATGAGTGTGATTCGGACTGGTCGATAGTCCTGACCCGGGTGAATCTAATCCCGTAAGGGTTCGTCTGAAGCGGTTGTCAGCCAGTGTCCTCTTTGCCAATACTTGCTTCAATCTGCGCTCAGTTCGTCTGGATCCGTTCTAGGCAAAGGGTTACCCTCAGACTCGAAACCGGGACGTATAATAGTTCGTCTGGAACCGTCAGCGCGTCGATGTCCATCGCGATGCTGAACGTGCTTCAATCCCACAAGGGTTCGTATGAAACCGTACGCTATCAGGCGAACCTCACGTTCTTCTCGTGGCTTCAATCCCACAGGGGTTCGTCTGGAACAATCCAAAGCGCGTCCACCCGGTCCACGGACTTGCCGCTTTAATCCCACGAGGGTTCGTCTGGAACGAGATGGTACGGCACCCTCGCCGCAGACGTAGTAGCGCTTCAATCCCACAAGGGTTCGTCTGAAACTCAGCGCCACCGTCATCCCCCTCGCCACCGCCAAAGCTTCAATCCCACAAGGGTTCGTCTGGAACTCAGGAGATACGACCATAGCCGCGCGAGGATGACGCTTCAATCCCACAAGGGTTCGTCTGGAACGATAGTCTCGCGAGAGTCGTAAGGGATGGCGTCCATGCTTCAATCCCACAAGGGTTCGTCTGGAACTCCGGGCGTATGACCGGGGGCGAATCACGATAAAGGCTTCAATCCCACAAGGGTTCGTCTGAAACGCGGCGGCTGGCGGTGCGCTCGCCGGCCCGTTCTGCTTCAATCCCACAAGGGTTCGTCTGGAACAACGGTAGCCTCGACAAGCAAGACGTTTGGCAGTCGCTTCAATCCCACAAGGGTTCGTCTGGAACTCGTGGCGACGACCTCCTCGTGCGCACGGGGACTGAGCTTCAATCCCACAAGGGTTCGTCTGGAACACCATCGTCATCGGGTCTTTTCCGGTAAGCCCGAAGCTTCAATCCCACAAGGGTTCGTCTGGAACGTCGTCAACGAAACCCGGACGCTTCGCGACGATCTCGAGCTTCAATCCCACAAGGGTTCGTCTGGAACCACGCCCATCATGGAGAAGACGTTCGGCAGTGTGTCGCTTCAATCCCACAAGGGTTCGTCTGGAACCACGGAAACGCAAGTGCAGATGGCGGTAGTCGTTGCTTCAATCCCACAAGGGTTCGTCTGGAACAATCGCAGTCGTTCGCGGTGTATCCGCCGGTCGCGACGCTTCAATCCCACAAGGGTTCGTCTGGAACGTCGACCGTCTCTAGCGTACACTACAATGTACATGTGCTTCAATCCCACAAGGGTTCGTCTGGAACACTACTCTCATGCACACCACTTCATGCTAATAAAGCTTCAATCCCACAAGGGTTCGTCTGGAACCATTTGACTTGGACGTCTTCCATGTCTCGCTGTTCGCTTCAATCCCACAAGGGTTCGTCTGGAACGGTTGAGAATTACATCTCGGGATGCACGACGAAGAGCTTCAATCCCACAAGGGTTCGTCTGGAACAATCTCGCACATGCACGAGCACTGGATTGACTGGGACCGCTTCAATCCCACAAGGGTTCGTCTGGAACTCTAACCGGAGCCTCTCACCATGCCTAACAAATTTGCTTCAATCCCACAAGGGTTCGTCTGGAACAATCCCGTCTGTGGGGTTGCCGTCGACCGACTTCCGCTTCAATCCCACAAGGGTTCGTCTGGAACACGATTCACGACTGGTCGGATGACGGTACGACCGACGAGCTTCAATCCCACAAGGGTTCGTCTGGAACACTGGGGTGACCTCTCTCGGCCTTCCGAGACTAACTGCTTCAATCCCACAAGGGTTCGTCTGGAACACTGGTGATTCGGTCTCTTGAAAGACCCAGCGGTCGGCTTCAATCCCACAAGGGTTCGTCTGGAACCTCATGTACCTGCTGAACGCAGACATGGCCCGAATCGCTTCAATCCCACAAGGGTTCGTCTGGAACTGTGGGTCTGGATTTCGGTGGCGCTGACACGTGGCTTCAATCCCACAAGGGTTCGTCTGGAACATTCCCTTTGGTGCAAAACAGCATGTGTTCCGTCGCTTCAATCCCACAAGGGTTCGTCTGGAACGTTGACGCGAGTGCGACCATCTCAGACGTGTTTCAGCTTCAATCCCACAAGGGTTCGTCTGGAACTACACAACCTCGGATTCGCAACCGCAGGCATCGCAGCTTCAATCCCACAAGGGTTCGTCTGGAACAGAATCTCGCACCCTCCACTCTTAGCAGAGCTAAGCTTCAATCCCACAAGGGTTCGTCTGGAACGCAATGCCACTATCGCGGACCTCTCGACCTACGGGAGCTTCAATCCCACAAGGGTTCGTCTGGAACTATTCCACGAAATCGATGCGGCGACTGCTGGCCCAACGCTTCAATCCCACAAGGGTTCGTCTGGAACGGTGTCGAACCGTCGTGAACCGCCGTGTGGACCGTGCTTCAATCCCACAAGGGTTCGTCTGGAACTTCCCGATGTTCTGGGCACCACCGTCGTACAGATGCTTCAATCCCACAAGGGTTCGTCTGGAACACGCGTCTCGGTGTGTACGAGTGGCTCTCTGTCGGCTTCAATCCCACAAGGGTTCGTCTGGAACTGACTTGGACGTCGAAGAGTGGGAAGCGCATGAACCGAGCTTCAATCCCACAAGGGTTCGTCTGGAACCCGTACGAATTCACGGGTATAGAGGACTGTGGTGGCGGTATTCACAAGAGTGTTTCCGTCGACCCGCAATTCTCCCCAAACCCCCGGGGGGTCGACGGAAATCCAACTCGGTTCATTGATTGGTGCCTATCCTTACTCCTTAAGTGTGAGATCCTTTGAATCGACTTCCCCAGCAAGAAATTTCTCACCGAATTCTGTGATCCTGTAGTTTGAAGCATCTATCCTCTGGATTAGGCCAACTGAAGCTAGCTTTCGGCATCGACGTGAAATGTACTCTCCCGTGTAGTCGATATTCGCAGCTATAACAGAAGGAGAGGCAACAATGTCCTTCTCAAATAAAAATTCGAGAATACGCTCGTCAGCCTGCGTCATCCAATCTACGCGTGGCCGCATTAACGAATTAATGCGCGATATCGGACCCTAAGACGGCACCAAAACCTGTCTATAGACACAATATTTTGTGTCTGTAGTATCAAAATATGTTGACTAGATAGATATACCTTCCAAGCCTTGTAATATGCTAAGGAGACCAAGCGCACTCCAGAATAGACATTAGAGGGATAATTCATGGGTATAGAGAGACGGTCGGATGTCTGAGGATGTTGAAAAGGAAGAGGTGATTTCAACCTTACACCATTCCCTTCGGGCTTCCAGGAGACGGTATACAATTCAAGTGTTGGGTAACACGGATAGTACAACCCTCCCCACTCGAGAGATTGCCCGTCAAATTACCAGCGTTGAACAAGATGTCCCCCCGCAACAGGCTACCGGTGAACCCTACCGGAATGTGTACAACTCGTTGACTCAGACGCATCTCCCGACACTTGCGCGTGCGGGAGTCATCGTCTATGACCCAATGCGTCAGCAGGTATCTGCCGGACCAAACTTCACGCTCGCACTACTTTTAGATGGGATTACCCGACCTGCGATAGATATCCTACAAGAACAGAAATCGCGTGACAGTGTCGAGGAGCGGTAGTGCAGCGCAATCGGTCTTAGAGCAAGTAGTCTCAGCACTTCTACGAAACCATGGCCGAGAAGAGTTCTCGAACATTGGATAACATCTCTAATGGAAATAGTTCCCCTGAGCCAGATACCCCTCAGGAGTACGTTTCAAGAATAAGCTCAGACCAATTTTCCTCCTGGTATCGAGAACGTAGATATCGACAAAATATCGAGCAAGGCACTCCGTATTTCAACAACCCTTCTGTTCCCAAACCGGCTCAACATAGTCCCAGTAGACTTCTCAAGTGTCACAGACGCGTATATTATGAAATTCACAATGCACCTGCAGAGGTTTCCAAACCGATTGGGATTTTCTGGTTCGGCTCTTCGTTTGAGACCGATATTTCAGTTCCGTTTCTTCGTTCGGTTACAGAAGAAAACCATTACGTACGCAACTCGATCTGGGTCGACTTCAAAATCGAAGTAGACTCAGGTGAAGTCAGATTTCGCGGTGAAACAGACCCAGTAATCGTCGACGAGGAGAGTCGACCTGTGCTTCTCACTGAAATCAAGACGACAAGTTCCATCCAGCACATGGACAAGCCTAGCCCACACCATCGAGCTCAGGTTCACGCATACCTGTATGGACTGTCCGAAAGATACGAGACTGAGTATCTTGACGCAGTTATACTCTACTTCACACGCGACGACTTCGCGTTTAGACAATTTCACGTCCGGTTCGATTCCAAATTCTGGCTCGAGGAGGTACTTACCTGGGCCACAGAGGACTCAGGATTCAGGGCGGATGGAATCCTACCTCCAGCAACGCCAGAACGAGAATGGGAGTGTGAATTCTGTCCGTATAGCCACCGTTGTGGTAAGAGAGACAGTCCATTTTCAGATGAAGAGCCAACTGGGCTACTTCCTCTAACTAAGTATCCACCCGAGAGATTGGAAGAATATCTAGCTGCCTATCCAACTGCCAAGCTTACTCCTACATTGGCTCATTGTTATCCCGAGCTTGCTGCTGAACACGGGAGCTACGATTGGCGATGCTCTGCGTGCAGTGCAGAGTTCCCAGTCGAAACAACCTCTTGGGAGGGGGATCTCGACCAGCTTCCAATCTGCGCCGACTGCGCAGCAAATGCCGTCTATGCGCCTCTCGTTGACCCGGACCCGAATGGCCAATCAATAGTTGAGGGTGGTGAGTCAAATGTCGAGTGACAAGTTTTCTGTTCCGCTGGACTGGGGTTCGACGAAGACAATTGAATGTCCCGCGTGCAATTCGCTCCAAGTGACGGAAATTCTCTCTGGACTCGACCCGGTTTGCGATGACTGTGGAGCAGTCATATCTGAAGATATCGAGCACTCTGCTGTTCCTGATAGGGTTGATGACGACCTTCTGGAGATTCCTTGGGAAGAATATTGTAGAGTCTCGAATAGTACTGAACAGCAGGTTGCTATTGCTCTCGCAGTTTTGGAAGAGGTGGCTGATGAGTTGAGTCTTGGAGACAGTGTACGTGAGAAAGCCGCTAATCTCTATGCAAAGGCAGCTATTGAGAATCACACTGACGGACGCTCGACTGAGCTGGTAGTCAGTGTCTTGGTTGCTCTCGCAGCCCGTGAACTCGGCGATCCGCGCCCCACAAGCCGTATCGCGGAAGCGGCTCACGTGCCCACTAGCTCAGTTCGAAGGTTAATCCGACGGCTCGCTCGAGAATTAAATCGACCGGCTGTTGCCTGTAGCCCCGTCGAGTATCTCCCCTATCTCCGTGAACAACTTGACCTGAACATCCAGCACGAGAGAGACGCTCGAGAACTCATCATCTCTGTTGAGGAGTCTCAATTCTCAGGAAAAAGTCCTGTTGGTGTCGCTGGAGCGGGACTCTATTTAGCTGCAAACGGGGAGGTCACACAACGGGAGGTTGCTACTGTTGCTGGTCTTACTGAGGAAACGCTCCGAGTGAGAGTACGGGACATTCGGTTGGATACTGAGTGGAAGACGCGATGAGTGAACTCCATACTGTCTTCTCCGAATATTCCGGTCAATCAAATGCATCGTCTGAGTCGAAGGCAATTCCCCGTGCCGCAATATACGCGCGGACGTCATCCGCCAGCCAACAGTTTGGGTATTCGATTGACGAACAAGTCCGCCAATGTATTGCACGGTGCAACCAATTCGGATGGAAGGTGCACTTCGTCTTTCGAGATGAGGCCGTGAGCGGAGCCAACACTGACCGACCAATGTTCTCGAAAATGTTGAATCGAGCAGAAGCAGGCGATTTCGACGTCCTTGTCTTCTGGAAATTAGACCGCTTCTCGCGCAGTATCATGCACGTAGTTGAGCTCGAAGAGCAATTTTCGGACTGGGGCGTTGCACTCCACAGCGTCACCGAGCAACTGGATACGACCAACCCAACAGGACGATTTAATTTTCGAAATCTAGCAAATGCCGCCGAACTCGAGCGTGAACTGATCAAACAACGGACTACGATGGGCCACATTGCACGAGCAATGGAACACAAGTGGCCGAATACGTCCCCACCTTTGGGGTATGAAGTCACTGAGGACGGTTTTCTCAAGGTTGCACCCAGTGAAGCAGTCCTCGTTCGACGAATCTTTCGGGAGTATGTTGAACTCGAATCTATGCCAGAGGTTGCCCGCCAACTGAATAGAGACGGACGATTGGGAAGGTCGGGAAAAAAGTGGACTCCTAGTACCATCGGGACTATTCTTCGAAATGAAATCTATATTGGGCGGTACTCGATCAGAGGTGTTCACGCTTGGGTTGATGAGTATCGAATTCTCAGTGACGCCACTTTCGAGAAAGTGACGACAATACGTACACGGTTTAGAACAAACGTTCCCTCAACGAGGCCAGAAATGTCTAAGAAGAGAAAGCGTGAAACCGTGATGAGAATCATCGAGAAGTATTCGAATTATATTCGTTAGTGCTCAACCGATGATATTCTTCGAATGCTTCCGCGAGCAGTTATTCAGAGTAACGAATAAATGGAAATGGAGATTGTGTGGAGAGGCCTGTACGAGTCTATCTTGCTTGTTTAACAACAACGCATAGAGAGTCGTTCACTGCACGATCGTAATCTCTCAAATCCATCTCGTAAAAGATGTCTTCTGCTATCATTCTCTGAACCGATTGTGCAGCATTGACCACCTTTTCAGCCATTATGCCAGCTCTCCGAGCAATTTTAATCCATTCAGTTTTCTCGATCAAGTAGATCTTCATTCCATCACTTTCGAGAATGTCGTATTCTTCTGAGTGGCTTGGTTCCGACGGAGCTTGCTCAATAGAACATACTGCAGAACGCAGTCTGTTCTTATCTACCCCTTCCATTTGCGCGACATGAGCAATCGATTGGCTGGAGAGTGGCTGTACATCATCGTCTTCACCACCGATCGATGCTGCACGATTACTCTCTTCATTGTGTTCCTCGGATGGTGTGAATATTGACCCATCTTCCCACTCAATTGGTTCTATTGCGAGGATACCCTTCGCCGCTGTTGGTGAGAACAGAAGCCGGTGTGTCGAGTAATAATCCTCGAGGTTTAACGACGGACCAGAACCCTGGCCGCTCAGTATCATCTGGGATGGAATGCTTATCTTACCGCTCTGTCGGACTTTCCGAACGGTCCCAACTGAGGTTCTTGGTTTTTCAGTGCCCACGTCTCCGATAATAAACGTTGGTGGGTGAATATCAGTGTCCAACCAAATATCAACATAATTTCCCTCTGGAATCCCTGCTTCTGAAATTGCGTTGGTCAAGTCCAGCAGGAATGCCTGGGAAGAATGCTTAACGCGGGAGTTCAATGGGACCAATTTATGATTCTGATTCATTGGGTTTTTGTGAGCCATTTTGTTGATTATGTTAGTTTTATGAGGTTTACGTGAGATTCAATTACTTGTCTAATGCTTTTGCAGTCTGACTCTGAAGTCTGCGTAGCTGCTTGCTGGTTGGAATCTTCCCTTGAACAGGACAGTCAGCCTCAGTGCAGACGTAATTATGGACTTTCTTTCCGGCAGTGGATCTAATCCCGTTCTTGACCAATTTCCCAGAACAGGTGTTTCGAGGACACACCAATTTCACGCAGTCCAATACGTTATACAGCGGCGCAAATCCATATTCTATGACAAGATCTTCGATATCTTGAGTTTCTGAGGACGTGGTGTGACGTTGACTCACCCGCTCAATTTTTCGCTGAACGCGAGCGAATAGTTCAGTAGAGACTATCTGTAAATCGGGATCTATGACAGTCACTCCGTCTCCCCGGGTTTCGTGGAAGCTCCCATCTTTTCCTCCTGCGGTCGGTTTCCCGATCAAAATCGGGTTCTGTAATAGCGACTTTGCCTTCGTTCCGTTAACGTCTGAATACCACTTATCCAGGGTCTCACTCACGAGTTTGTATGGCTTCGAAATATCGGCCATCAGGAATCGCCAGAGAGCAATCCGAATCCTTTCTGCGTCTTTCTCAGTGGTTGTTGGCCATCCCTTGTCTGACAATTCGTAACCAATTGGTGTGGATTTCTTAATTGACTCCCATTTCTTCTGTTTGAATAAGGAATACCTCGCCTCATTTGCCCGCCTCGATCGATTTTCGTTCTGGAAGTGTGAACTGAATACGTGAATGAACGTACTCGCGAGTCCTGACATTGTATCGACGTCTACTTCACCACTTGCGTTCGTCACGATTGTCACGTCGAAGTCTCTACGCAGACTCCAAATTAGATAGACAACGTCGGGAGCGATTCTTCCAATCCGATCGAGATCATCCACTAGGAGATGGTCAATCTCTCCCAGTGCTGCTTTTTCTTCTACCTTGTAAATGCCTTCTCGGTCGAAATTGGTTCCAGTTTCACCGCTGTCGACAAACGGATCGTCTATCAGTTTGATACCCTCGCTTTCAGCCAGGCTTTTGAGACTTCGAACCTGTTCTTCGAGGCTTTCCCCTTCCTGTGCTTGTTTGTCGCTACTTACTCTCGCGTAAATGACTCCTCTGGGCTCGTTCTCTTCCTCTTCCTCTTTCTCAGTAGATTGTAGAGTCCCGACCAGGGCAAACATACTGAGAACGGCTATCACACGA
Source organism: Haloferax sp. YSSS75 (assembly GCF_046764215.1). GTDB lineage: Archaea > Halobacteriota > Halobacteria > Halobacteriales > Haloferacaceae > Haloferax. Next base: position 2,594,145 of record NZ_CP177206.1, on the reverse strand, counting down.
GCGACTAGATTTGATATGGGCTTCGCGAGAGAGATCCCATAGTTCGCCAGTGAACTAACGCGGGTTAGAGCAATCTCAATGAGCGATTGCGGGTCGGACCCAATGTTACCAGTTGGAAGTACAATGTCGAGGTATGATTTTGTTGTACCCCCTTTGTTTGGAGCACGCTCGTCTGAAATTAGCTCTTTTTTCTGTGGTTCCGCAGGATTATTTTCTGCAGTATAAATCCCCTTGCCAGTGCTAATCCTAGGATCTAGGATTTGCGGTTCTATGCAACGCTGTATCATCGGTAACTTAAGCATTTTGGCCAGCAGAGACGTATTGCCCTGTGTCGAACCAGTTCGACAATCAACATCTCTAAAAACATTCTTTTTAGAGACTGTTTTCTTTGCTAACAATTCCGCGTCGGTGCTGTCGGATCTGTGGGACATTTCCACGTTCACAGAACATGGCCAATTCGCAAAAAATATTGATAATAGTGCGAATATTACAAATTTTGTCCCTGAAAGTGAATCATATGTCCACTGGAGTTCTCCAGAGTACTCTGAAGAACCAATTGTATTAGAACTTGGGGTTTTGTTCACCTCCTTCGGGGGCGATCAAGTATGACCGCCCAGCGTCCCAACGACGGAAAATCTCTCGGGCGGGTCAGAAGTGCGGAAGTCGCTACCACTCAGAAAGGGACGACCATTGGCGTGTGTGTCTATTTATCCTCAGAAGAAATCGAAGCCCTGGGTATTGACATCGACCACGTCGAAGAGTTGACCTATTTTGTCGACGAGAAATCGCAAGAGTTGGTCATCAATGGGGGCAGAGAATGAGACAGTCCCCATCTCTGCAAAAGCAATCGCCGATTGATTACCCTGATTCACATCTAGAGAGCGTGCAGACTTCTATGTCTGCTCAAGACGCCGTTCCAAGGGATCTGCAAGGTGGTTCCGATGACTAACTTGGGCGAGGACACGCAAGCCGCGATGTGCTATCCCAAGCAAACACAGTACGAGCAATGGAAAGACTGGGCTTCTGAAATGGGTTACAAGAGCGTTTCCCGATTCATGATTGAAATGGTGGAGGCAGGCTACAAGCAGCTGAATATCTCCATCGGCTATGATGATGATACGAAGGAACTCCGCAAGCAGAGAAACGATCTGAAGAGAGAACTGGACCAGACACGGGACCGTCTGCAGCAACTTGAAGACCAACTGTATCGCGACGAACGGAATTCAATTCTCGAGTTTCTCGAAGAAGAACCGAACGGCGCAACGTTCGCTGAGATTGTCCAGCATGTCATCAACGACACTCCCGCGCGTGTCTCAATCATCCTCAATGAATTGGATAGTGACCAAATCAGGTTAGAAGACGGACGCTACGACGTCCGTGGGGCACAGGACGATGGTTAGCGACGAGCGTTGGATCCCAGTTGACCCTGCGGTTCGAGCTGGGATGTATCAGTCTCTGAATCAGGTTCCAGACCACCTGCGTTTGGAAGTATACGAGTACCAGTTCGAGGAGCGAGACTGCTGGACCGAGTATCTCACAGCACAGAGCCACGCTGGGACCGAACTACCTGTAAAGAGACAGCAGTACCTCGGACGGGCTGAGAATCGGTGGAAGGAATTCATCCAGGGTCGTGGAAAGCATCACGCACTCTGTTCACCTGAGGATGCAGAATCGTACGCGAAGCATCTGTTGAACCACTTCCCAATATCAGTAGACACTGCAGCGAGGTATTGGATAGAGATTGAGCGGTTCTACAGGTGGATGTTCCAGCATACGGAGTATCCTCACCGGTACCATCCATTCGTGATGTCTGCAGCAGCCAACGACGTCAGTCGAGAGCTCTGGGTAAACGCTATCGAACGAGGAAATCATGAATAGTGGTGACGACGGCCTCGAGGAGATTGCAACTGCATTCGGTCGCGACACTGATCCCCTCCAAGAGTACGAGAGTAGGTTCCATCAGGTAGATGCAGACCCACTGTACGCGTACATTGAGCGAGTGCAAATACCGAAAGACGCCTCTGAGTCAACACTGAAAAACTACCACCACTCCTTCGATCAGTGGCAAAACTTCATGGCCGGTGTTGGGAGGCACTTCGCTTGTCCGAACGATACGCACGTGAAGCAGTTCATGAGATACCTCTCGGACGAGCGAGACAACAGTGCCTCCACGATTCAACAGAAGGTGAGGAACATCAACAGGGCATACGAGTGGTGGCAGGAACACCACGCGTTCCCTCACCCGATGGATTACAACCCATTCAGAATCGCTCTCCGTGAAACCGACTTGAACGGAGGTGAAGAAAAGAAAAAACATCCGCCGTTGTCGGTGGAAGACCTTCGAGGAGTAATTTCCGGATGTACCAATGTCCGTGAGCGGTTGTTCCTTGTTTGGCAGTTGAAATTGGGTCTTCGAGTAGGTGAGTTACTGAATATCAGGCTCGAGGATATCGCGCTCTCCCATGCTGAAATAGAAAAGTGGTATCCAGAGATGGGGTCTGCTGATCCCCTACAGGGATACAGTGACGCGGTCTACATTCCTTCGAGATACAAACGCGAAGGCAACAAGTCCCACCGCCCTCGAATATTGCCTCTCGACGATGAAGCAAAGCAGGTTCTGTTGCACTATCTACCGACAAGGCCAACTGCTGATACACAGTGGTTGATTCTCAGCCAGCGTACGTTTGGCAAAATCGTTCGAGGTGACAGGGTGAACGAGATTTGGAAACACCACTTTGCAACTCACAACGAGAGTGATCGATACCGGAATATCACCTCTCACTATGGACGATATTTCTTCACAAATTACTGGAAGGTGCATCAGGACCTACCACGTGAATTAGTCCAGTATATGCGTGGCGACAAGTTGGGTGAATATTCTGGTGAGGCTATCGACGAGTATTTGTCGGCGTATTTCACCGATATTCGAGATCACTATCTAAATTACATCTTCAAAGTATTCTGATTTGATTTTTTACTTACCACGCTACTCAATCTCAAGATATCCAATCCAATACCGACTCCGTAACCCAATGCATTGGTCACACTCCAATGAACGGTGAATCAGTAAAATATGATACAGTATAGTGAACCAATAGAACCACAGAACTAATCTCGTTAAGATATGTGACTTCAACTAATTTTGTTCAATTAGCCGGGTCACTCCTGCTTTAGCTCTATATAATTTCAAGGTTGCCAGCTTCATGAGCGTCTTTTTCACCAACATCTCCCTGATATCTAAGACCTCCAGTACAGTTCTCGCCTCTTCGATATTGAGGTTGTAGAGGTCGAAAACAAGTGCATCCAGTTTGGTTTGTCCTTCAGATAGCAGATTATCTATCTTCACTATGTCTGCCATATCTGAATACCGCGAATCGTCCCAGCTGTCCCAAGTGTCGAATTCGTGTTCGACTTCTTTGATGATGTTCACAGTTCTTTCGGCTGTATCGGGGCGAATAATTGGGACAGAAGTCTTGTTCAGAATGTTTTCCAGATTATTAACTCTAGCTCTCGAATCGAACAACTCTCTCATCGACAAATAGACCATTTGCATTAGTTCACGATTTCTGAATTCAATCTGGTAGATCTCTTCTTCTACATTAGCGTCTATACCGTATATTGTGAGAATCGGACTTCTCGAATCAGCAACGAACTCATACTCGCTAAACTCCCTTTCAAGAATCTCTTTCTCCTCATCAGGATAGAATGGTATGTCTGTTGACCACGTTTCTTCTCGATCTCCCCGTCGAACTTTCTCTCGATCATTCAGTAGAATCTCTGCGAGGTCTCGGTCTAACGTTTTCAGACTCTGGCTTTTCTGATTCCATTCTTTCATGTATTTCTGGCGGCCAGAGGCGAGGGTTTCCATTTCTTCCACATATGGTGTTAGTTGGGTTGTTCCTTTGATGGAAAGGCCTCTAAGCTGTGTTAGTGAGATGCGGGGGAAGAGGTCTTGGCCCATTTTCTCCCCCTTAACAAGAGATTGTAGATACAGCAGACGACTATTCAATAACCCGAGTAGATGCTCGTAGTCGTATTCGTCGTTCGTCAGCAAAATCGAGATAATTGATTTCGGGAAAAGGAGTTCGCTTTCCGAAATTGCCGCTATCAGTCCTATCTCCTTTTCTGACGGCACTTCTCGGAGAAGTAACTTTTCACCCTCTAGGAATTGGTCCTGAGGAATCCTGAAGAATTCAGCAGATTTGTCAACGTAACTACTTTCAGAAAGGTCGAGATGATACCTTCCGAGAGAGGTTGAACGCGTGTCAACGACGTAATCAGCGTTCTTCTTTGTGTCTGAATGAAACACTTCTTCCTTGATCTGGTCGTCTGTATGAATCTCGTTGTGATACAGTTGGTAACCAACAGTCACATCAGCGATATCGGTTAACTCAACTGCACCATCCTCCATCTTTGCGCTAATCTCTTTTTCTTCTTTCCCGACATAGAGATTGATATGATACTTGGGTGGAGTGATATCGCCAGACGGGATGGACCGAACTTTTCGAAAATCACCATCCGTATCGAGCTTGCCAACACTGATCTCCAGACCGTCCTCAGTGCCAGAACTCCCAATCGTTGGTGACTTTTGTTTATCCAACGTGAAGGTCACAATATTCTGAGAGACACCTTTAAACGCGGAGTCAGGGACGAATGCCACTTTTTCCAATCGAGAATTATGCAAGAATACGTCCCGAAGACCCTTCGCGCCCGGGATTGAGAACCACGTATTCGGAGTCACCATGCCAATCTGGCTCGTAGCTAGGTTGAACGACTTTTCTAGGAAGAATCGGTAAAGGTCAGGTTGTCCAGATTGGTATTCGTATGTCTCGTTCAGGAAGTCCTTGATATCCTCTTTGCCTTCTATCACCCACGGGGGGTTCTCGATTATACAGTCAAACCCATCTGAATCTCTGAATACATGCCAGAACTGAAGCGGCCAGTAGAACGGTGAGGTTTTGCTGATAACCTCTTCCGGTAGTGAATTCGTCTCCACATATTCCTTGAACTCTTCGTCCAAGTCCCCTCGAACCTCTGTTATCAGTTCAGAAGCCCTTGTGATTGGTTCTTGATCAGTCGGGTCTTGGATATATTCCTCTCTGGCTTGAATGACCTCTTGCATCTCATCTTTGAAATCTTCAGTCAATATGTCGATTGTTTGATTATCAGGGAGTCCAACAAGGGAGTCGCCATACCCTAGGTTTAATTCTAAGTCGGGGAGAACGTATCCATCGGCTTCGGGAACATTATCATACTGATATATTTTGGGGTCACGCTTGATTACCTCAAGCCAGATGTTCAACTTCGCAACGTCTAAGGCACGTCTATCGAGGTCGTTCCCGTGAATATGCCGTAGGACAATTTTTGAGACTAGATTTCGTTCGTTGCGACTTAGATTACCATTCTCATCTTCGGTGTATCCGAGATCTCTTTGGAGGTTTCTGATATTCTTGACTGCCTCTTCGTCTTCTGCATTTGTGCTTAACGTCCCATCCGAAAAACTCCGCCTCGATTTCCGTTCATCGGATAGGAAGTCGAATACACGTTCGTACTCTTCCCGGATCGCGCTGAACGCCTTCACCAAGAAAGACCCCGAACCACAGGCAGGATCTAACACCCGAAGTTCAGTGAACTCTCTTACGATATCTTCTGCTTCGTCCCACGACTCCTCTTTCACGGCATTTTCTAATCGGTCAGCAGTTTCGCAAAACCGTGTTTCAACAGTCTCCTCAACGATTGATTGGGACACATAGCGAGGAGTGTAGTAAATTCCCTGATCTTCTCTCACCTCTGCGAGATACGTTTCGTACGCCTTACCAAAGATGTCCTCGTCAATCTGCTTGTAATCGTAATTGGTGATTCCTTTCTCTTCTGCCTCTGATTGCCATTCTTCAAGACCAAGGACTAATCCTAACTTGTTATATAGAGCGTCAAGGTTCTCATCCGACTTTTTGATATTATTGTAAATGTCTCGCTTAAACAACTCCGTATCGTAGTATGTATAGAACCAATTATTCACCTCTCCAAAGAATTCCTCTAATACCCGACCTTTGCCAATATGCTTCCACCGACGGTCATTGTAATCCCATGTTTCCTGAATCCACTGAAAATCGATGACAAAATAGTCGTCAAGCGTTTGAATAAATACAAATTTGTTGATGAGGTTGACGATATTCTCGATTTTGTCATCTTCTCTCGTGTCGTCTTCAAATTCAATTTCACCAAGAACATCTATCCACCTGTTAAGACTGGCAAAGAACTGGGAATCAAGGTCACTCCTTGATTTTCTACCCTGAAGTCTTCTGAGATGGTCCCGGAGATCGGTTCTCTGACGGAATTCCTGATAGAATTCCTCAAATTCTATCGGTTCTTTGTTTATTGGTTCAGGTGACTTCCTACTGAAGAAGTACCATGTTTTCAGATCGGTCAGAATGAGAAATTCATTATCAGTCCGGTATTTTTCCACCTGCTCTTGATGGTCTTCCCAATCCAGTTGGTCTTGCTTTAATGATGTCACCTCATCCCGGCTATTCGTTTTTTGCCTGAATAGGGACTTGAGTTCGAGAAGCATCGGCGGAGGGCCAGCAATTCGATAGTCAATGAAGCCGTTTTCTTCCGTGGAAACCTCAGGACTAACTCGTCCAAAAAAGAATTTGGCAAGGACCGATTTCGCACCTGCCATGAGTTCTTCTCGAAGTGCACTTTCAGGTGCGCTCCCTTCACGGAGATCGAGGAGATATCTGTGTACCTCTTCACTCCTCAGTTCTTCTTCCAACTCGTCTACTTCACTTAGACCAATCTCTTCCTTTTCAAAGATAAGCTTCAGATCCTCAATTACGTCTTCCAGATTAGCCTCATCACGGTCGGAGAGAGATGGCATACGAGAACCGATTATCGCATATTGATTAATTGTTTGGTCAATGGAGCGTGTTGATTACACCTCGAGATATGTAACCATCACTAACTCATCTGTTTTGGTCTGCTGGTGTGGCTCCATTTCCTCCCTGCCTGCCCTCTGACGCACTGGCACGCGAGTGAAGTGAGAAGAGTCTCTCTATTAGTAGAAAACGCCTCTAAGTGGGGGTAACTTTCTTCATCGCCACCGAGCGAACCTCGGATTTCGAGCGTGATGAATCCATCTCATTACGCCGGCCGGGAGCACCACTCACTCGTCGTGGGTGAGTACGTCGACGATTCGCGCGTTGAGTCCTGCGATGCTCTCGCGGATTGGGTCGGCTAACGCCGTCGGTGGGTCACCGAGGGCGCGCTGCTCGTCTGGGTCGGGAGTTCCGACGATGACGCTCCCAATCATCCCCACGAACTCGTGTGGGAGACAGAAGTAGTGATACACTCCTTCCGTCTCGAACGTGTGTTCGAACGTCTCGTCTCGGTCGGTGAGGAGGCCGCTGTCCCACGTCTCGGCCCCCTCTGGGACGAGTTGCGGTCTGTCGTTGTCGGACGAGTAGGACGTCGCGGTGTGGGACCCACTCTCGTTCACCCACGTGACTGTGCCACCGACGTCGACCCACGCGATGTGGGGCTCGAAGTGTTCGCCCGTACTCGACGTGAGCATGGCGACGTCGGCGTGGCTGGCCGGCGCTTCGAGAAGTTCTTCGTGGACGTGTCTCGCCTCGTCGTGTGGCGTCTCGTCTTCGTGCGGCGCCTCGTCGTGGTGGTGGTCGTCCGCGTCGTCGTGTAGCGTCTCGTCTTCGTGCGGCGCCTCGTCGTGGTGATGGTCGTCACCCTTTACGGCCGCACTGTCAGTCGAAGTCGACTCGCCACCACTTCCCTGCCCATCCGTCGATGGGGGCGTCGTCGTGCACCCTGCAAGCCCTGTAACCGCCGTCGTCCCCGCGAAAATAATGAACCAACGGCGGTGAAGTTCGGTATCGAGCATCTCACTCACCTGTTGGTAGATAGGTGTCGAACGGGAATAACAGGCGCGTAAGGAGGGTGACGAGGAACTGAAACGGTTGGCTATGCCGTTAGCAACCGTGGCCGGCACCGTACATGCCGCCGGGACCAGTCATCCCACCGCCGTACGTGCCACCCGAACCGTACATCCCACCGCCGTACGTGCCGCCGCTACCGGCCATGCCACCACGAGCGGTCATCCCCGGTCCACGGTGGTTGCCGTCAGCCATGTACTGGCCCATCTGTTCGACACTCACGCCCATGTGGGATTCCATCCACTCGACTGCGCCGGGGCCCATGTGTCGGGTCATCTGCGACTGCATCCACGCAGTCCATTCGTCTGCAGTCCATTCGTCTGTGGTCCGTTCGTCGGCAGGCCCGTCGAAGGGAGACCCACCGTGAGCAGTCGTCTCAGTACCGTGTGCACTGACTGCGGGCGCGGCCATCGTGAGTCCGACGATTGCGAGAGCCACGAGTAACCAGCGTCCAATCTTGATTGTCGTCATTATGTTTCGCCTCACTCTCCCGTAGGGGGGTTCGACGGTTATCACCGTGGGTGTGAACAGACGCAGGAGAACGTTCGAGAACGTTTATCGACGGCTGTGAGGGTTTTTCAGCGCCAGAATCGTTCATCTCCTGTCGATACCGACGGTTTGGTCTCTGTCGTCTCGCTCACGAGTCACGCGATGAGTCAAAAGTCGATGCCCGCGCGTTCGTTTGGAGTCTTAGCCACAACCTCTCGCTCTCTGTCGGGTTCCTCGCGGCGTTCTCGGTGAACGTGGCGCTCGTACACCTCGGCGTCAAGGAAGGTATGAAGAACCCGGCCGAGATGGGGTCGCAGTCGAGTCGGATGCAGTCGAAGGCGACGGGCTAACCGACTGTCGGGGCCCGTTCGTCACTGCGCGTGATTCTGCGTCAGGTCGTCGCTCGGATAGATGCGGTAGGTGCGCCCCTGCTTCTCGCGGTAGAGGAGCCCTCGTTTTTCGAGTTCGCTCACCGTCTGACTCACTTTGCTCTTCGAGAAGTCCGACCTGTCTCGGAGTTCTATCTGCGTGATGCCGGGCGACGTCATCACCGGTTCGAGGACGCGCCGTTCGTCCTCTGGGAGGACGTCGAGAATCTGGGGCCGAGGTGCGCCGTTCGCGGCGGCCGATGGGCCGGAATCGGTCGCTGTCGCCGCCGTATCCGGTGTCTCTGCTGTCTCCGTCGTTTCCGGTGTCTCGTCGGCATTTGTCGCCGCCGACGATTCGGCAGTGTCGGTGGCACCATCGGCGGTGTTTCGCACACGCCCGTCGTCCGACGTGAACTCGTCTCGGAAGACGAGATACAGTCCACCGACGACGCCCGCGACGAGGAGTGTCCCGAGCACGTACCAAAGCGGGTTCGTCCCGTGAACCGCGTCCATCGACGTCCCCATCATCGACCCCATCATCCCGTCGAGTGCGCGGTTTTGCTGGTAAGTCTGCCAACTGAGCGCCCCGCCGAAGACGAGGATTGCCGCGACGGCCAGACTGACCACCACGTCGGCACGGCGGCGGTTCATCTCCACCACCTCCGCGAACACTGTGCAGGGTCCATACCGGTTGATTGGTCAGGGGTAGTGGTACGTGTTTTGCTCGTTCTCAGGCGCCGGCATCCCACGCCGCGAGCGACGCGTGTTCGTCGGCAATCGACGCCACCTCGTCAGTGTCGAGGACGCCGTCTTCGGTGACGAGACCCGTCACGAGGTCCGGAGGCACGAGTTCGAAGAGCGGATTTTCGGTCGCCACCGACGCGTCGTCCGCAGTGAGTGCCGCTCCCGACTCACCGACGAACACGTCGTCGTCGCGAACCTTGTCTCGCGCACAGACGACGAAGACGGGGACGTCGGCGCGGTGGGCGGCGAGCGCCACGGGAAAACTGCCGACTTTGTTGGCGACTGCACCCGACGAGAGGACGGAATCTGCGCCGAGGAGGACGGCATCGACGGTGTCGGCGGCGACGAGTCCGGGGAGCGCCGCGTCGGTGGTCAGCGTCGTGTCGAGGCCGTGTGTGGCCAACTCCTCGGCCACCGAACGCCCTTCTGCACCGGGGCGGGACTCCGCGACGAGCACCGATGGAGTCGCGTCTTCGAGCGCGGCGAGCACAGTTCCCGAACGTGAGAGTGTCGCGACGTGGTCGAACGAACGGTCCCGAAGCAGGTCTGCCGCCCTCGCCGCGGCCGTCACGTCTGCGAGGGTGGCGTCCTCGATAGCCGTCTCGGCTCGCCGTCGTACTGACTCGGGCGTCTCGTCTGCGGTGGCCATCACGCGATTCACACGGTTGACGACGGCAGTCATACTGGGTCGGGCGCCGCGGAGTTGCCGGGCCAACGGGACCAGCCCGTCCCACGACTCCGCGTCGGCAGCGGCGTCACGCAGAGTTCCGAGCGCTCGAAGCGATATCCACGCCGACCCGTGCGTCTCGTCTTCGCGGACGGTGTCAGCCGTCGGAGCGACGCGACGATAGGTCGCCCACAGTTCGGGTACCGTTTCGCGTTCGAGAATCGCCGTCGGGTGGACCCACTCTACCTCGGCGAGTTCTTCGTTCGGCTCCACCGCACGGTCCGCCACGTCGAACAGGAACGGATGGACGGTCCACTCGCGGCCGTCGTCCGTGATAGTCAACGGACGGCCTGCACACGCGAGCGTCGCGTCCGTGACGCCGACTTCTTCTCTGAGTTCTCGGTGGGCGTCGTCGAGCGCGTCGGCAGGGTCGCCTTCGATATAGCCCGACACGCCGGCCCACCGTCCCGTGTAGGTGCCGACGGCGTCACTCCGACGTGTGAGCAACACCTGCCCACCGTTGCGGAGAAATACGGTCACGACGTGTGTCATACCATGAACTACAGCCGCGACTGACAAAACGACTATTCAGATTGGCTGTGATGAGATAGTATGCGACTCGCCATTTTGAGCGATACGCACGTCCCCAACCGCGCTGACGCCCTCCCAAAGTGGGTCGAAGACCGGGTTCGTGAGGCAGACCTGGTGATTCACGCCGGCGATTACGACACGCCAGAGGTGGTCGACCACCTCCGCGACATCTCTGCGGAGTTCGTCGGCGTCAGCGGGAATATCGACCCACCAGAGGTCAATCTCCCGTTCGTCGAAGTCGTCGAAGCAGACGGGGTGACGTTCGTCGTCACACACGGCACAGGAACGAGGACCGGATACTGCAAGCGCGTCGCTGACCTCGTCAAGGACGCCGCAGGACCGGACGCCATCGGCATCGCCGGCCACATCCACGAAGTCATCGACCAGGTGGCCGACGGCGTTCGAATCTTGAATCCGGGGACGGCGACGGCCGCCAACGACGGTGACGACGCGACGATGATGGTCGGAACCGTCGTCGACGGCGACTTGTCGGTCGAAGTCGTCCACGGCGGCTAACCGACGACGTCGGACCGACGCAGTCACCCGTTCGACCCGCCACCTGTGATACCGGCCCGGTTCGCCAACACCCGGTTGTTTTTCACCGCCCTCGTCTTCCCATCCGGTATGGAGCTGTTTCCCGTCCCCGACGTCCCCGAGATACGCGAGGGCGACGACCTCGCGGCGCTCGTCTCGGAGCGTGTCGACCTTCGCCCCGACGACGTGGTCTGTGTCGCGTCGACGGTCGTCTCGAAGGCCGAAGGGCGGTTCGCCGACCTCGAAGACTTCCCGGCCGGCCCGCGGGCACGTGAACTCGCCGCCCGCCTCTCGGACCTGACTGGCGAGGAGAAAGACCCGCGGTTCGCGCAAGCGGTCTTAGAAGAGAGCGTAGACCTCGTGATGGACGAACCGTTCTTGCTCACGGAGACGCGGTTCGGCCACGTCGGCGTCAACGCCGGCATCGACCGGTCGAACGTCCCCGACCACGACCTGTTGTTGCTCCCGAAGCGACCCAGTGAGTCCGCCGCACGCATCCGCGAGAGCCTCGCCGCCGACCGGGTCATCGTCACCGACACCTGTGGACGCCCCTTCAGACACGGCCAACGCGGCGTCGCCATCGGATGGGCCGGGATGAGCGCGTCCAGAGACTGGCGCGGCGAATCCGACCGCGACGGACGCGAACTCGGCGTGACCGTCGAGAGCGTCGTGGACGAACTCGCGGCGGCGGCCAACCTCGTACAGGGCGAAGGCGCTGGCGGGACACCGGTCGTCGTCGTCCGCGGATTCGAGTGGGGGGACCACGGCGAGAGCGACGCCCACTTCCGCGACATCGACGGCGACTTCGTGCGACAGGCGCTCCGCGAGTGGCAGTACGAACCTTAACACCAATGCTCGGACTCGAACTCACCCCGGAACATCCGGTCGATAGCCTCGTCGAACTGGGGACGCAGGCCGAACGCGAGGGCTACGACTCGCTGTTCGTCTCGTGTCACTACAACAACCGCGACCCCTTCGCGGTCCTCGCGCGACTCGCCGCCGAGACGGACGACATCCGCCTCGGCCCCGGCGTCGCCAACCCCTACGAGATGCATCCCGTCACGCTCGCCGCCAAGGTGGCCACCGTCGCAGAAGCGTCCGATGGGCGTGGCCTCCTCGGCATCGGCCCGGGGGACCCCTCGACGCTGCGCAACCTCGGCCTCGAAGACGAGCGTGGTCTTCGCTCGGTCCTGGAGGCGTTCAAAGTCGCACAGGACCTCTGGGCTGGCGAGCGCGTCACCCACGACGGCACGTTCGAAGCCAACGACGCCGGCCTCAACTTCGACGTGCCCGGCGACGTGCCGGTGTACGTCGGCGGCGAAGGCCCGCACATGTGTCGGATGGCAGGCAAACACGCCGATGGCTTGCTGTTCAACGGTTCTCATCCCGATGACCTCGCGTGGGCACGCGAACAGGTCGACGCGGGCCGCGAGGACCGCCCCGACGAACGCGGCGCGTTCACACTCGCCGCCTACGCCAGCGTCTCCATCTCGGAAGACGCGGAGGCGGCACGCGAGGCGGCCCGCCCACCGGTCGCCTTCATCACCGCAGGGGCGGCCCCACCGGTCCTCGACAGACACGGCCTCGACGGCGAACTCGCGAGCGACATCGGCGAGAAGATTTCGGCAGGCGAGTTCTCCGAGGCGTTCGGGCTGGTCACGCCCGAGATGATAGATGCCTTTTCGATGGCCGGGACGCCCGACGACGTGGCCACGCAGATGGACGCGGTGCTCGGCCACGCTGACGGCATCGTGGTCGGGTCGCCAATCGGCCCCGACCTGGAAGAAGCGATTACTCTCGCTGCGCAGGCTCACCGCGAGAGCCAGGCGTAACGCCGATACCGAGTTCGGCGACGAGTGCGCCGAGGGTCACGTAGGTGAACATCCCCACCGAGAGGACGATGAACGCGCTGCCGAAGAGGATTAAAAGCGGCGACAGTGGGTCGTTCAGCGCCACGTCGATGAAGTTGAACATCAGCTCGACCACGCTCTGGAGGAGCGCGACGACGAAATCCGTGAGTGTAGGCATATCCGAGAGTCTGGATTCGGGGGTATTGATTGTGTGGGTTTCGCACGGCTCGGGGTCGGCACCGATAAGGGCCACCCGGAGAGAGAATACGGCATGCCGAATCGCTCGCTCGACGACTTCGCCGGCGGCGGCACCGACGAGGAGGCGGCCGAAGACGAGACGGCGGACGCCGAGGCAGCGGATGCTGGGGCGGCGGATGCTGAGACGGTAGACGCCGAAATAGTGGACGCTGAGACGGCGGATGCCGAGACAGCGGACGCCGAGACAGCGGACACCGAGACAGCGGATGCTGAGACGGCGGACGCCGAGACGACTGTCGAAGCGTCGGACCCGGACGTGGAGACGCTCGCCACCTATCGGTGGACGCCGTCGGGAACCACCTGCCCGCAGTGCGGTACGTCGGCCGAAAAGACGTGGCTCGACGGCGAGGAGTACGTCTGTGCGGACTGCAAGAACTGGTAACGGACCGCTGGTCGCTCGCTATTCTACCCCTGTCGTCCACTCCGCCGACCGAACCCGCTCACGAACGTCGATTCGTCGATAGCCAGCACTGTCGGCCTGCCGTGTGGGCACGAGTACGGCGTCTCACACGACCCGAGGCGTTCGACCAGTCGCGTCGCGTCCTCGTCCGAGAGTTCGTCGCCCGCCTTGATGGACGGATGACACGCCAACTCGGTGAGCAACTCGTCTCGCGGGTCGGGTGTGTCGCCAGCGGCGACGTCCGCGACGACGTCCGCGAGAGCGTCGGGAGAGAATGGCCGCCCGAGCGGTGCGGGCACCGCTTCGACGCGATAGGTGTCGCCGCCGAACTCGCTGACGCGGAAGCCGAGGTTCTCGATTGTCTCGCGGTTCGCCTCTAGGAGTGCCGCGTCTGTCGAACTGAGCGACACGCTCACCGGCGGGTCGATGGGGACGGCGTCGATGCCCGCCGATTCGACGGCCGTCCGGAGTCGTTCGTAGTTCACGCGCTCGTGGGCGGCGTGCTGGTCGATTACGAGCAACTCGTCGTCCGCCTCACAGAGCAGGTAGAGGCCGCGGAACCGGCCGATGACGCGCACGTCGTCGAAGACGGAACTCGCCTCGACGGGTTCGAGCGACGCGTCGAGGTCCATCGCCAACTCGCCACTCCGCCGCAGGTCGGCCGTCGAGAGGGCGTCGCGGACGCTCGATTCGACTGCCGCCGCGACTTCGTCGGCGTCTCTGAACTCGACTTCCTCTTTCGCGGGGTGGACGTTGTGGTCCACCCACGTCGGGGGGAGCGAGACGCGGACGACTGCGACCGGTTCGCGGCCATCCGGCAGGAGCGTCCCGTAGCCATCGGCCACGGCGCGTCTGATTCGCGCGTCTGCGATGGCCCGGCCGTTGACCGAGACGTGGACGTGGTCACGTCGCGCGCGGGTCACGTCGGGATGACAGAGAATCCCGTCGATGCTGGCAGTGACCGTCTCGCCTGCGCCAGACGCCTCTCGGGTCGCGTCGAACGCCGAGGCGTGACTCGCGGCGTCGCGCCCGTACACCGCGAGCATCGCGTCGCTGAAGCGGTCGGTTCCGGGCGTCGTGAGCGTCTGCCGGCCGTCGTGTCGGAGGACGAACCGGACGTCCGGTCGGGTGAGGGCGTACCGGGTCACGAGTGCCGAGATGCGTGCGAACTCGGTCTTTGGCGACGCCAGCGACTTCTTTCGAGCGGGGCGGTCAGCGAAGAGGTCTGTGACTTCGACGGTGGTCCCCTGTGCGCGTCCCGCCGGGGAAACGGTCCTGTCGCCGTCGTCGACGACGACGCACACGCCGTGTCCCGAACCCGCGTTGGTCGTCAGTTCGAGGCGTGCGACGGCGGCGATGCTCGGCAGGGCCTCCCCCCGAAATCCGAGTGTCTCGACGGTTTCGAGGTCGGACGCGTTCCTCAGTTTGCTCGTCGTGTGCCGTTCGACGGCGAGT
The DNA here is from genome assembly GCF_046764215.1 of Haloferax sp. YSSS75. Lineage (GTDB taxonomy): Archaea > Halobacteriota > Halobacteria > Halobacteriales > Haloferacaceae > Haloferax. The sequence continues at coordinate 2,578,840 of NZ_CP177206.1, read as the reverse complement.
TCGGCGTTCGACTCGGACATCCCGTGACCGTCGTCGGCGACGCGGATTCGGTCGGTGCCGTCGCCATCGACGTCGACTGTTATCGTCTCTGCGCCGGCGTCCAGCGCGTTCTCGACGAGTTCGACGACGACGCTCGCCGGTCGGGTGACGACTTCGCCGGCGGCGATTTTGGCACGGGTCTCCGGGTCGAGGTGGTGTATCATTCGAGTCTCCGCTTGAGCTCCGAGAGGAGGTTCAGCGCCTCCAGTGGCGTCGTCTCCACGAGGTCCGCCTCCCGGAGTTGGTCGGCAACCTCGCGAGTGGCGTGTGCCTCCGCCGGGTCGGTGGCGTCCTCGTCGTCGGGCCGATGGCCGTTTTCGAGTCCGTCGACGTAGGCCGCGAGCGTGCCGTCTTCCGTGTCCGTTGGCCCGTCCTGTGCAGATTGCCCCGTCTTCGCATTTGAAGCTTCGTCGGCGATGGCGGCCGTCTCGTCAGTCGCTCCGTCCCGCTCACCAGCCGCCGCGTCATCCCCGCCAGTCACTCCGTCCCGTTCTCCCGCCTCCACGAGCGTCCGTGCGCGCTCGACGACGGTGGATGGAACGCCCGCGAGGTGGGCGACTTCGACGCCGTACGATGAGGACGACGGTCCTTCGGCGACGCTGTGGAGGAAAGTGACGTCGCCGTCGGTCTGTGTGGCGGTGAAGTGCAGGTTGAAGACGCCCTCGCGCTCGTCTGCGGTGTCGGTCAGGTCGTGGTAGTGAGTGGCAAAGAGCGTCGTCGCCCCGACTTCGTCGTGGACGAACTCCGTCGCCGCGCGGGCGATGGCGAGTCCGTCCGTCGTCGACGTCCCTCTCCCGACTTCGTCTAAGAGGACGAGCGAGTCGTCGGTGGCGTTGTGGAGAATTTCGGTCAACTCGCTCATCTCGCGCATGAACGTCGATTGGCCACCGGCGATGTCGTCGGATGCTCCGACGCGAGTGAACACTCGGTCGATAATCGGCAGTCGGGCGGCGTCCGCGGGGACGAAACTCCCCATCTGTGCGAGGATGCAGACGAGTGCGACCTGTCGCATGTACGTCGATTTCCCCGACATGTTCGGGCCGGTGATGAGCGCCACGCCACCCGGCGGGAGCGACGTGGGATTCGGGACGAACTCGTCTTGGGCGCGTTCGACGACGGGGTGGCGACCGGCCTCGATTTCGATACCCGCGTCGAACGCCGAATCCGACGCGCCGCCGTCGTGGAACTCGGGTCGAACGTAGTCGTTGGCGACGGCCACGTCCGCGAGGGTTCGAAGCACGTCGAGGTCAGCGAGTGCGTCCGCGACTGCCTGAATCCGCTCGGATTCGGTCGCGACGTCGGCCCGAACGTCGCAGAACAACTCGTATTCGAGGCTGTCGGCCCGGTCGGCGGCCCGGAGAATCTCGTCTTCGCGCTCTTTCAACTCGGGCGTGTAGAAGCGCTCGGAGTTCTTCAGCGTCTGTCGGCGCACGTAGTCGTCGGGCACCCGGTCGAGGTTGGGGTTCGTCACCTCGATGTAGTAGCCGTGGACCTGATTGTAGCCGACTTCGAGCGAGTCGATGCCGGTCCGCTCCTGTTCGCGTGCTTCGAGCTTCGAGACCCACTCGCGGCCGTCTTCGGCGGTTCCTCGCAGGTCGTCGAGTTCGTCGTCGTATCCCGCGGCGATGACGCCTCCTTCGGTAATCTCCTGTGGCGGGTCGGCGACGATGGCACGGTCGATGTGGTCGCGGACGTCTTCGAGTTCGTCCAGCGAGTCGCGGAGGTCCGAGAGCAGGCCCGACTCCACGTCGGCGAGCGTCTCACGAATCTCGGGGATACGGTCGAGCGTCGTCTGCAACGAGCGCAAGTCGCGGGCGCTGGCGCGTTCGCGAGCGATGCGAGCGACGAGTCGTTCGAGGTCGTACACGGACGAGAGGGCGTCGCGGAGGTCCGCCCGCGAGAGGGCGTCGTCCGCCAGCGCACCCACGGCGTCGAGTCGGGCGTCGATTGCGTCGGCGTCGACGAGTGGCCGTCGAAGCCACGCTTCGAGTCGGCGGCGACCCAGTGCGCAGGCCGTCTCGTCGAGGACGGCGTAGAGCGTGTTGCCGCCGCTGACGCCCCGGGAGTCGAACAGTTCGAGGCTTCGCATCGCCGTCGCGTCGAGTTGGAGGAACTCGCGGGGGTCGAACCGAGTGACGCGAGAGACGTACTCCAGTCGTGAGTCACCCTGTGCGTACTCGGCGTAGGCGAGGAGTGCGCCGACCGCCCGGAGTTCGGCGGTCGATTCGACCACTGCGTCGGGGCGCGGTGCGTACGCCGACAGCGTCTCGCGGGCCGTCTCCGCGTCGAAGGCGTCGGGGTCGAAGGGTGTCTCCATCGGGGCGAACGACAGCGACGGAAGGTCACAGTCGGGGCCGACCACGAGTTCTGCGGGTGCGAGGCGCTCCAGTTCTTCGAGTGCGAGCGCTCGGTCTGCACCCGTGACGAGACACTCACCAGTCGAGACGTCGACGACGGCGAGGCCGTAGGTGTCGCCCTCGCGCGCGACGGCACCGAGATACGTCGCACGCCCCGCTTCGAGGAGTTCTTCGTCGACGACGGTTCCGGGGGTGATGAGTTGCGTGACGGCCCGGTCCACCAGTCCAGAAGCTTCGGAGGCGTCTTCGACCTGGTCTGCGAGCGCGACGCGATAACCGGCGTCGAGGAGTCGTTCGAGATAGCCCGCCGCGTTGTCGATGGGGATGCCCGCCATCGGCCACGTCCCAGTCGAGTCTTCGCGCTTCGTGAGCGTCACCTCGCAGGTCCGTGCCACCGTCTCGGCGGCCCCACAGAAGGCCTCGTAGAAATCACCGACCTGAAACAACACGAGGGCGTCGTCGTGCGTCTCACAGAGGTCGGTGTACTGCGAGAGCATCGGCGTCAGGTCGTCTCGTACAGCCAGCATCTCTGGCGGTGCGCCGTAGACCGCCTCGCGCTGGGCGTCCGCGTTCATACCCGGTACGGGGATGCCGAGCGACAAAAACGCCCGGGAACACGCTCCACTGTGACGCTCGCAGGCGCGACGTATCGCATTCTCTGACTGTCTCTTCGTGGATGTGGTGTGCACACACCCAGCAACGTTAGGTAGACTGAGACTATATTACACGTCAGAGACCCGTCGCGCCGTCGCAGAGCGGTCGGCGGGACATTCGGGATATCAATGACTGATGTACATGCAGACACCGACATCGACCACGCGCTCTCGGTCGAAGCGGTATCGGACCTCGCCACACGAATCTCTGACAACGTCGAGGAGGTCATCGTCGGCCACCACGACGCGATAGAGGACATCATCGTGACGCTGTTCGCTCGCGGCCACCTCCTCTTAGAGGACGTTCCGGGTGTCGGAAAGACGATGCTCGCCCGGGCAATCGCCACCTCCATCGAGGGGTCGTTCGAACGAATCCAGTTCACTCCGGACCTCCTGCCCTCGGACGTCACCGGCGTCAACGTGTTCAACCAACAGACCTCCGAGTTCGAATTCCGCAAGGGTCCCGTGTTCGGCAACGTCGTCCTCGGCGACGAAATCAATCGCGCACCGCCGAAGACGCAGGCCGCCCTCCTCGAAGTGATGGAAGAACTGCAGGTGACCGTCGACGGCGTCACACGACAGGTTCCGGACCCGTTTACGGTCATCGCGACGCAGAACGACGTCGAACCCGACCGAACCTACGACCTGCCGTTGGCGGAACTCGACCGGTTCATGAAGAAGATTCACCTCGGCTATCCGAACGAATCACAGGAGACCGAACTCCTGGGCCGCATCGCCGGCCATCACCCGATAGAGTCGCTCGAACCCGTCGCAACCGCCGCCGACGTTCGCGACGCACGTGAGGTCATCCTCGGGGTGACGGTGAACGAACCCGTCCGCCGGTACGTCTCTCGACTCGCGGCGGACACTCGGCAACGGGCGCATCTCGGCGTGAGTCCGCGTGGGTCGCTTGCGCTCGTCCGCGCCGCACAGGCCCGCGCCGCACTCGACGCCCGTGACTACGTCACCCCCGACGACGTCCAGCGTGAGGTGCGAAGCGTCTGGGCGCACCGTATCCGGACGACGACCGGAGAGGATGGTATCGACGTCGTCGAACGCGCCCTCGAATACGTCCCAGTCGAATGAGACTCACGTACCGGGGGTGGGTGGCGGTGGGTGTCGTCCTCCTCGGCGTCGCCAACGCCGTCGCGTTCGGCCCCCGCGCGCTCAACGCGGTAGTCGTCCCCGTCGCCGTCGCTCTGGTCGTCGGTGCCGTGCAAGTCTGGCGTGTCTCACCGCCGCAGGCGGTCCGGCATCCCCCGGAAGACGGGTTCCCGGACGAGACACACACCGTCTCGGTCGAAATCGACGCCGAGCGAACGTTTCCCGCGACTGTCACCGACGAACTCTCGGATGGTCTCGACGGGGATTCGACAGTCGACACCGTCGTCGGTGCCGGCGCTATCTCTTACGACGTCACGTATCGCACACGTGGGCCGTCGTCGATTGGTCCCGTGACCGTCGTCGCACACGACTTGCTCGGACTCTTCTCTCGGACGTTCACCACCGGCGGCACGACTGAGGTACTCGTCTTCCCGCGAATCGGGTCGCTCACGCCGACGGCGAACCGTGACCTCTCGGCGCTCTCGGACAGGCGGGCGACGACCCACCGCGGCGAATTCGACCGTCTGCGCGAGTACGTGTCGGGTGACCCACTCCGCGATATCCACTGGAAGTCGACGGCGAAGTCGGGTAACCTCGTCGTGAAGTCCTACACGAACCGCGCCAACGCCGACGCCGTGGCCGTCTCTGTCGGAACCGTAGACGGCCGTGAAGACGACGTCGCCGAAGCGGCGGCGACGCTCTCGTGTTCGCTCCTCGAAGCGGGTATCCCCGTCCACCTCACGTCACCAGTCGGCGTCACGGACGCGACACCGACCGAACGGCGTCTCGTTCTCGCACACCTCTCGCGACTCGAATCCGGTGCCGTTCCGAACGCTGACGCCGAAGTAGTCGTCCGCGGCGACGCTGGCCGGACGCACGTGACCTTCGCCGGCCGACAGACGACGTTCGACCGACTGCGTGCAGAGGCGGAGGACCTGCCCTCGTCTGAGAACCTGCCGGACACCGACGCTGACGTCGGCGAGAACATCCTCGGCCGCCCTGCCGGGAGTCGCCACGGGGTGGGACGATGAGTATCGAATCCGCGAGGCGTCGGTCTGCGCCCACGGACGCGGAGACGGAGACGCACACCATCGCCGGCATTCCCGCGAACCTGCTGGCGATGGCCGCGACGCTCGTCCTCGTCGGGACGTTCCTCTCTGTCCTCTACGACATCACCGACATCGTCGGGCGGCGTGACCAGTTCGTCCTCGTCGCGAGTGGGGCGCTCGCGCTCGCGACTATCGCCGGATTGACGCTCCGCCCGCGGGTCGCACTCGTTCTCAGCGTGGTGCTTCTCGGCGGCGGCTTTGCGGCGTACTTCCTCTCGCTCCCGTCGAGTCAACTCGCGTTGCTCTCACCAGAGCGCCTCGCCAGTGACTCGCTGGCGCTTCTCAGCGGTCTCTCGGCGCTTCGACTGCTCTCGGCAGACGTGTGGGCACTCGCAGTGACGCCCGCGCCCGCCTTCCTCGCGTGGTATCTCGCCATCCGTGGGCGTATCGCTCCCGCCGTCGTCGTCGCCGGAAGTGGCCTCGGGTTGTTCGTCCTGACGAGCGACGCCAACGGACCACTCACGCTCGTCGGCGTCGGTGCGGGGATGGCGGCCATCGGATTCGACAGCATCGACCGGTTCGGGCGCAACGGCGGCCAACTCGACGTTCTCACGGCCGTTCTCGCGGCGATGGTCGTCCTCTCTGCGACGGTCACAGTCCTCCCCGGTGCAGGTGGGTCGCCCATCCTCCCGGCGGGTGGCGTGGCCGAACAACCCACCGTCGAAGCCAGTCTCGTGAGTGCGAGCGACCGAATCTCCATCGTCGGAAGCATCAGTCTCTCTCCGGAGGTTCGATTCGAAGTCGAGAGTTCGTCACCGTCGTACTGGCAGACCGCTTCGTTCGACCGATACACCGGGACGGGATGGGTTCGGACCGGCGACGCCGAACCGTATTCGGGTGGTCGATTGACCGGCCCGGAAGGGCCGACGCGACTCGTCCGACAGGAGGTCACACCCGCGACGCCGCTCGACGCGATGCCCGGTGCGTGGCGACCCGTCGCCATCAGTGGCGAGATTGCAGACGAGACGCTCGTCACGCAGCAAGGGAACGTCAGGCCCGCCCGAACTATCCAGACGGGCGAAGAGTTCGTCGTGACGAGTTCGGTGCCGCAGTATACGCCGGCGTCGCTCCGCAGGACGGGGACGGACTACCCGGACGACATCCGCGAGCGATACCTCGCACTCCCCGACAGTACCTCTGACCGCGTCCGTGAACGTGCAGCAGAGATTACGGCAGACGCGGAGACACCGTACGACAAAGCAGTCGCCGTCGAGAACTGGCTAGAAGAGAACAAGGAGTACTCGCTGCAGGTGTCGCGCCCGGACGGCGACATCGCCGAGTCGTTCCTCTTCGAGATGGACGCCGGATACTGTACGTACTACGCGTCGACGATGGTCGTCCTCCTCCGGTCCGAAGGCGTCCCGGCGAGGTTCGTCACCGGATACACGACGGGTGAACCCGTCGGAAACGACACCTACGTGGTCCGTGGCCTCGACTCGCACGCGTGGGTCGAAGTCTACTTCGAAGACACCGGGTGGGTTCGGTTCGACCCGACGCCCGCAGGCCCCCGACAGGAGGCCGAATCCTCGTCGCTCACCGACGCCCGTGACGAAGGCCAGGAGGGTGTCGACACGAACGAGACTGCGGCGGTAGCGGCGGCGGAAAACGAGACGGAGACGCCGACACCGACGGAGACGGAAAACGAGACGCAACAGGAGACGAACACCACGCCAGCGAGTGGCCCCGGGCCGGGCATCGCAGAACGACTCGGGACACCAGTCGGGGGGAACGCGTCGGCCGGTAACGACGGACCGGTTCCACAGTTACCGTCTCGTGAGACGCTCTTCGTCGGCCTCGTGGCTATCGTCGGCGCCGTCGCAGGGGTTCGCAGAACCAACATTCCCACGCAACTCCGGTGGGCCACGCTGGCGTTCTATCAACGCCGGACGGACTCGCCACGTGACGACGTGTTCCGGGCGTACGACCGCCTCGAACTCGTCCTCGAACGCGAGTACCGCCCGCGACGCCCCGGCGAGACGGTGCGTCACTACCTCGATGCGCTCTCTCGCGTCGGCGTCGACGAACGCACCCGACAGGTGGCCACCATCTACGAACGCGCCCGGTACGGACACGGCGTCACCCGAGCGGATGCCGACGAAGTGATGGCCGTCGCAGACCGGACCGTCAGGTCACGTCTGCCGATTGTCAGACGGTGGTCGGACTGAACCGCGTCACTTTTTCAGTGTCCGCCCAAGACAAGTGAGCAATGGCGACGAGAGATGCCGTCCCCGCACTCCTGTGCATCTTGCTTTGTGTGCTCGCCGTGGTCCCACCGGCCGCGGCAGCACCCGATGGGTCCGCAACCGGTCCCGGTGTCGACCCACTCGTACAGCAGGGTGTCGAACCAGATAGCACACGTATCGTCGTGGACGTCGAATCCGATGGCTCTGCCCGCTGGGAGATTCAGTACTGGACTCGACTCGACGACGAAAACACGACTGAAGCATTCAGTTCCCTCCAAGACGACGTTCGGGCCAACCCCGAGGATTACACGTCCGCGTTCGAGAGCAGAATCACGGACACCGTCTCGGCGGCGGAGAACTCGACTGGCCGCGAGATGTCGGTGACGAACGTCTCGGTGTCCGCCGAGACGCGCTCGCTCCCGGATAGTTTCGGCGTCGTCACCTACTCGTTCGAGTGGTCGAACTTCGCGGCAGTCGACGGCGAGCAACTCGTCGTCGGCGACGCAATCGAGGGCTTCTTCCTCGATTCGAACTCGCGTCTCATCGTCTCGTGGCCCGACGAGTACGGACCCGTCAGCGTCCAACCCACAGGCGACGAGATGCGCGAGAACACCGTCATCTGGAGAGGAGCAGACACCGAGTTCGTCTCGGGCGAACCCAGTCTCGTCCTCGAAGTCGGTGCAGGCGGTGGCACCACGGATACGACGCAGACGACGACAGACGACTCCGGCGTCCCGCCGTCGTCCGTCGACGACCCGTTCCCGACGACGAGTGCGCTCGCCGTGCTCGCCGTGGTGGCAGTCGCCTTGGTCGGTGGCGTCTTCTACCTCCGCTCGCGTGGCATCATCGGCGGCGACGACGGACTCGACACCGTCGCCGAATCGGCTGAGACCGACTCCGAACAGACACCGCCCACCGACGAACCGACGACGCCTGCGCCGGGTGCGCCCGACGAGACGACTGCCGCGGCGGACGACACGGCCGACGACGAAGCAGACGACGTGCCACCGGAACTCCTCAGCAACGAAGAACGCGTCCTCCGCCTCATCGAATCCCGCGGTGGTCGAATCAAACAACAAGAGGTCGCTGGCGCACTCGACTGGACCGACGCCAAGACGAGTAAAGTCGTCCGCGGCATGCGCGACGAAGGGACGATAGAAGGGTTCCGACTGGGGCGCGAGAACGTGCTTCGCCTCCCCGAAGACGACGACGAGCGAGAAGACCTATAAAAGTCTTTTGACCGTTTACGTCTTTCAACGACCCGATAATCGAACGACTGCGGTCGATTTTGCGGTCGAAGGGAACTCCCGTTGAATCGGGTTGATTCGAGGGGACGACCGCCCGTTTATATTTGAATTACCGTTCTATAGGACAGTAATGAGCCGACGAATTGCCGTGCTCGCCGTCGCCGTAACTGTGCTCTTGGCGACGTTCGGTGCACCGCTCGCACTAGCCTCTCCAACGAGTCCAGCCGCGCCTGCCTTTGCAGACGACGACGGCAGGGCGCCCGCAGCGGACGACGAGACTGCCGCGAACTCGACGAACGAGACGCCGCCGGGACAGAAACTCTCCGGAGTCATCGGCGTCCAGGCCTCTGAGACCGACGGTGAACTCGAACGCCGGACGTTCGAAACGCGCCTCGCGAAGGCGAACTCGAACGCCTCGAAGGCCGCAGTCGTCGCCGGACAGGTCGACACCATCCGTGACCGACTCACCGCGCTCCAACAGGAGAAACAGCGACTCGAAGAAGCCCACGAAAACGGGTCGCTCCCGGACGGCGCGTATCGCGTGAAGATGACGCGAACCGTCGCCGACATCGAGCGCACGAAGTCCATGCTGAACCAGACGAGTGACGCCGCCGCCGACATCCCCGCCGAGGACCTCCGCGAGAAGGGCGTCGATACCGCCGAACTCGACCGACTCCGCGGGTCGGCGAACGAACTCGCAGGGCCCGAGGTGGCCGCCATCGCCCGTGACCTCGCCGGTGAGAACCCCGGGAAGGGACTGGAGAAGGCCAAGAAGGACCGTAAGTCGGGCAACGAGACTGCCGACGCCGACCGGAACGGGAACGATTCCGACGCGTCCTCGGAGCACTCGTCCGGAAACGGGAACGGTGACAACGCAGGGTCGGCCAACGAAAACAGTAGCCGAGACACGAAGGATTCGTCTCCTAACGACAGAGCGGGTACCGAGAACCGACCGAGCGACCTGCTGACGTTCGAATTCACCACCATCGTCGGATGGTAACCTGCGACGCTCGCTGTCCAGCGTTCTGACCGGTGAGAACACTTCGTTTTGCCCCTCGTCCGTCACGTCCTGAGTCGTGACGTTCACGTCTGCGCTGTCGTTTCACTGACTGTTGGTTTTCGGAGTCCCGATACTGTTTAATATCCCCATCCTGTACGTCCACACTGTAATGTCGGAAGTCTGCTCGACGTGCGGGCTGCCTCAAGAGCTCTGCGTCTGTGAGGACGTCGCAAAAGAGTCTCAGGAGATAGTCATCCGCATCGACGAGCGCCGCTACGGAAAAGAGGTTACAGTCATCGAGGGATTCGACCCGAAGGACGTCGACATGGATAGCCTGTCGTCGGACCTAAAGTCGAAATTCGCCTGCGGTGGGACCGTGGAAGAAGATTCCATCGAACTCCAAGGCAACCACCGCGGCCGCGTGGAGGACTTCCTCCGCGAAAAGGGGTTCAACGTCGCGTGACCGCCCTCTGACATAGCCCAGCGTCGAGTATTTTTCGAGAAGACACCGTCCGCGAGCGACAGCGCCCTACTCTTCGAGGTCAGATTCGACCGGGCCGTCCCACGCGTTCATCCCGCCGACCATACTCTCGATTCGCGCGCCTTCGGTCCCCTCGTACGCAGACAGCAGTCTGACGGCCTGTACGCTCGCCTCGCCGCGCGGACAGACGGTGACGATGTGGTCTGCGTCGCTGATTCGGTCGAGATGTCTCACCAGGTCGTTCAACGGGACGCTGATGCTCCCGGGGATGTGTCCGATGGCGAACTCTGCGTCCGTGCTCACGTCGACGATAGTCGGCGGGTCGTCTGATTCGAGCAGCGCTTCGACCTCCGAGGGTTCGATTTCTGCGACCATCGGCTACAGTACTCCTTCGTCGCGGGCGAGGAGAACCCCTTCGACTGTGGCGTCGTTCGTCGGCGGTTCGACTGCCCGCTCGACAGCGTCTTCGACGGGGAGGGCTCGAACCGAGAGAAACTCGTTTTCGTCTAAGTCGCGTTCGACCGGGGTGAGGCCCTCCGCGAAGACGAACGCACGCCGATGTCGAAGCAGTCCCGTCGTACACCAGACGTCGCCGATGAGCGACAGCGAACTCGCCTCGAACCCCGTCTCTTCGCGGAGTTCGCGTGCTGCTGCGTCCGTGAAGGCCTCGCCTTTCTCGACGATGCCGGCGGGGAGTTCGAGTTGCGTCTGCCGGATGGTCGGCCGGTACTGCTCGACGAACACGACGTGGTCGTCTGCGACGGCGACGACGACGACGGCAGTCGCCAGTTCGGCCCAGTAGTAGCGCTTCGTCGACCCGTTCGGTTGTTCGACGAGGTCGTATCCGCCGGTGAACCACCCCGTCTCGTACTCGGTCTTCGTTTCGAGGACGGGCCAGTCGGGGTCGGAGAGGGGTTCGTGCCGTCGTCCGTCGTCGGTCATCGACCGTCGCCTCCAGCGTCTGTCTCGGCCGTCTCGGCCGCGTCACCGAGAATCGCGTCACGGTAGACCCGTCCGAACGCGTTGCGGCGGAGCGTGCTGATTGCGGCGTCGCGTTCGTTCTGGAACGTGGTGGCGACGACTGTCTCGGCGAACGGAATCGGGTGCCACGCCACGCGCTCGACGTCGGGGTTCCCCAGTTCGACGACGTCGTACTCCGGGTGGTCTGCTCGCCAGTCGTCGAACTCGCTGCGAGACCCGACGGTCACGGTCAACGACTCCGCGAACAGCGCGTTTCTGACCGTCTGGACGACGTCGCCGGTCACCCGTTCGCGATACTCCTCGCGGTCGAAATCCATCGCCTTGGCCGTCTCTCTGACGACCACCTGCGCCGTCGGTCCGAAGCGGTCGAACGTCTCTTCGGCCGCTTCGAGTGTCGCCGGCGCAGTCGTCCCGTGGGTTTCCATCGCCCATCGGTTGGTGGCCCGGACTTACGACTCTTTCTCGTCGTCGGCGGACGCGTCGTCAGCTTCTGTCTCTTCGTCCGCCTCGTCTCGGTCGTACATCTCCTGGGTGAGGTCTTTCGCCTCTTCGAAGATACGGGCGGCGTCGCCCGAGAGCGACTGTGACCCACCCTGGCCGCCGAACTCTTGCATCTCGTGGTCGTGGCCGTGGCCGTGCGTTCGGTCCACTGTGTCTTCGAACACTTCGTCGAACTCGCGTTCCTCTGCGTGCTCGGCGACGAGTGGTCCGAGGTCGTCGGCGTTCATCGACTCCCAGTCGGGGACGTGGTCGTCGAGCCACGTCTCGTGGTCGTCGCCGTGGACGAGTGCCTGGAGTGCCATGTGGTTCGCGAGATGCGTCTCGTCACGTTGTGGCGCGTCGCAGACCGGACAGGCGTATCCCATACCCTCCGGTAGCGCGTGAGTGTACCAAAATGCGTCGCAGTCGAGTCGAAGGGGAATGTCGTGGCCGTGTTCGCAGGTGGTGGGGGGTGGCGAACTACCGACGGACGGCCACTATCCACTTCGTGTGGTGATGGTGGTGGTGGTGGTGGTGGTGAGGTTGATTTTCGCTGTGGTCACGCAGACTTCACGATAACCGTCCCGTCGGCCCAGACGGTCACCTCGCAGGCAGCGTACCGAAACCTGACAGTCGCGTGTGACGAGCGCATCGACCCACGCTCGATAGTGGTGCTCGAATCCGGTGCCCGGACCGGCCGAGCGAAGACCATATCCAGCGCTTCTGGGTTGATGACATCCGACAATGGTGGGAGGTCGAGAACGTCGACGTCTTTCAACTGGGCTGTCGCAGTGACGATAGTCACGGCGAGTGTGTCCCGTCCGTCCCAGTCGTGTCGAGCGACGACCTCTCCGGTCGTGCCAGTGTTCCATCCAACAGCGTTGCCCTGTAACACGCGAGTTTCGTCCATGGTTCGGTTCGCGTCGGCGTCTTGCCGACAGCGTGACGGACAACGGTAGAAAATATATCCCTCGTTGCTATTCAGCTAGTAGTGCCACGCGTGACTACTCTAGGTGAATAGAGTATCGCTTGAGACGCAGTTGGTATGCCTCTCGAAACGGAAGTGGGGTGAGTCGCCTCGGTACCACCTTCTGTTCGTCTCAGTCGAAAACCTGCTCGACGAGTTTCCGTTCTGCCGCACGAAGGTGATACTGGAACGTCGGCGGACTGATGTCGAAGGTGCCCGCGAGCGCTTCTGCGGTGCTCCGGCGAGGCCACTCGTAGAACCCCGCGAGGTGCGCCGCCCGAATCGACTCGGCCTGTCGGTCGGTCCACGCCTCACGTATCTTCCACTGGAACGTCTTCGGGGACTCTGCACCGTCGGTGAGCATCCGTCGCGACAGGAGACCCGTCCCGGGGTAATCCGAATCGAGTGTATCGACGAACGACCGAACTCGGACTCGCTCGGGAACGTCGACGGTGAGCGTCGTCTGCGTGCCCGTCGAGTGGAGTTCTCTGAGTATCGCCTCGGAGGCGTACAACGTCTCGAAGAGTGACTCTCGTGGGAGTCGGAGTTCGAAGAGGTTGCCGGCGTCGTCTTCTGAGAGTAACCGCGCGCTCGTGGCGAGGTCAGACCCGGCGTCGACGACGACGTCTGGGTCGGCGTCGGTGATAACGAACGCGATGACCGACCCGTCGGACTGCGGGAGCACGCCCGTGAGTTCGACGCTGTGGTCGACACGTCGCGCCAGTCGGGAAATCGAGAGGCGGTCACCGCCGAGTTGGACCTGCACGCGCGTTCGGCGCTCGGTCAACATCCCCGCGGCGCGTTTCGTGGACGCGAGGGCGTATCCGACCGTCTCTCCCAACTCGGAGACGAGGCCACCTTCGTCCGACAGCACGGCGGAATCGACAGCGTGGACGACGAACAGCGCTTCGACCCGGTCGTCTGCCACCGCCGGGATGACCGAAATCGACCGGAACCCGTAGGTGAGGGCGTCACCGCGGTGGTCGGCCCACGCCGGGTCGTTGAGCACGTCTTCGACCACCTGCATCGACTGCGTGGAGAGGGCGGTTTCGAGGAGCGTCGACATCGGTTCGGACCCCGCGACTTCGCCGAGTCTGTCGGCGTACGCGGCGTCCACACCGTGGACCTCGCCCGGGTCCGGGTGGAACCCGTCGTCTAACTCGTCGGGGTCCACGTGCCAGACCACCCGGTACGGTTCCGCCTCGGCGAGGAGTTCCCCGACGGCCGAGAGCGCCTCGCTGTGTGTCGGCGCCCGAATGAGCGACTGGTTGATGTTTCGGATGGTCTTGTTCACCTGGTCGAGTCGCTTGAGCGTCTTGTTCTGCTCTGCGAGGCGGCGGTCACGTTCCCGCAGTTCGGCCTCGGCGTCGATTCGTTCGAGTAACTCTTCGACGGTGGCGACGAGCAGGTTCACGAGTTCCACGTCCACGTCACTGGGTGCTGTCGTCCCCGGATGGCCGGTGACGAGGACGCCGTATCGCCCGATTGGTGCGGCGATGACGCGTTCGACGCCTTCGACGACGCCGCCGTCCGGAGCGATTTCGACCACAGACACTTCCCCGGAGACGAACGCGTCCCACACGCCGCCTTTCGAGAGGCCGCCGTGAATCGGTTTCTCACCGAGGCCCGTCCCCGCTTCGCCGACGCGTTCGAGCGTCGTCCGTGACTCGTCGAAGACGAACAGTTCGGTTCGCGCGTCACCGAGTACTTCGTCACAGGCCGCGACGGCGTCGGCGAGGACCGTGTCACGGTCTGTCGCGCTCATCATCTCTCGCGTGCGCTTGTGGAGTATTGCGAGTAATTGCTCGTGTCGGTGGCGCTGGGTCACGTCACGGAGGACGCCGACCGACCCGATTTCTTCGCCGCCGATGACGAGTGGTGTTCGGTGGTTTTCGACGCGAACGGGTCCGTTTCCGGAGACGTTGAGTTCGAACTCGACGGTCTGACTAGTCGTCGCCGCGAATGCGTCACCGCTCGTCGACGCTCCGAGACTGTCGACGAGTAGACTCGCCGACGACCCGAGTATCACGTCTCTGTCGAGTCCGGTGAGTCGCTCGAACGCCGGGTTGACAGCGGTGAACCGCCCATCCGTGTCGAGTGCGTAGACTGCGTCGGCAACCGCTTCGAGCATCAGACCGTACTGTTCGATTTCCGCCTCTCGGTCGTGTTGTTCGGTGATGTCGGTGAAGTACACCGAGAGACCGGTCTCGGAGGGGTACGCCTTGATGTTGTACCACGTCGCCGTATTCTCGGAGTACGCTTCGAACTCTCTGGTCTCCTGTGTTTCCATCGCCGCTCTGAACTCGCTGCGGAACCCGCCGGACTCGGGAGTCAAGTCCATCATCTGCCGACCGTAGAGGTCGGTCGCCGGTTCGCGGAAGAGGCGCTCTGCCTCCGCGTTGACGTAGGTGAGACCCCAGTCGGAGTCGAACGCGACGACTGCCTCGTCGATTCGGCCCAACACCTCCGAGAGCGCGTTCTTGAGTTCGTCGCGTTCGGCCGCCGCACCGATGACCGCGGCCACGTTTTCCAGAAAGAGCACGTCTTCGGCGACGAACTGCCCGGATTCGAACCCCTGGGCACCGATGACTCCCCATCTGCTCGCATCGCTCCCGACGGACGCACTGATTCCGCTCTTGAACCCGTTCGACGCGAACTCCTCGGAGTGGTCAAACCGGTCGTCTTCGGTGAAATCGTCGACGACGATGGAGTGGCCACGCTGGTAGGTCTGCATCGCCTGCGTCCGCTCTTTGGCCCGGATACGTCTGTTGACGTGTTTCGACGCCCACCCGGTCCCGGCGGCGACGCGGAACGTCTCCGGTTCGTCGACGCGTTCGAGAACCGAGACGGAGTCGGCACCGAGCGCCTCGCCGACGCGTTCGACTGCGAGTTGCAGGACGCCGTCGAGGTTCGCCGTGGTCAGTGCGCGCGTCCCAAGTTCCGAGACGACGCGTTGTTGGTCGAGACGGGCGCGGTTCGACTGCTCGACACGGCTATCGGTAATCGCCTTCTGGACGCGGAACGCGAGCCACGAAAACGAGTCGGTTTCGAGATTGCGGATACAGTAATCGGTGGCCCCTGCGTTGACGGCACCTCGAACGAACTCCTGTGAGTCGCCGGCGACGACGATTGGGAGCGTCGAATCGGTCTCACGGACGCTCCGAACGAACGCGATGCCGTCGTCGCCCGGAAGCGGCGTGGCCAAGACGATGCACCGAATGTCGCCACTCGATGCGAGGAGTTCTGCGGTGGCAGCCCTCGTCTCACGGACGTGACGAACGGTGAGGTCTGCCGAGATGGTCCTGAACGACGACTGGAGAGAGTCCGCGAACTCTCCGTCGTCACTCACACAAAGGACCGTGCTGGACGGTGACACAACCGCATTACGAGTGTCAGTGTGATAAGTTCTCCCACGATTCTCGACACCGGCCGCTCGGCTGGTTGTGTCGCCTCACTCGTTGCGTTACGCCGTCTGCCAGTCGCCGAGGTCGAGTACCATGATGAAGGCGTCTTCGCCGTCACCGTAGTAGCGCGGGATTCGGCGTGCAGGCTCGAATCCGACGCTCTCGTAGAGCTGTCGTGCGGGGTCGTTCGAGACGCGAACTTCGAGTTTGACGACGGCGGCACCGGCGATTGTCATCGCCGTCAGCGCCCGAAGCAGGAGTCGTTTGCCGAGGCCCATCCCGCGGGCGTCTGGCCGGACTGCGAGGTCCTTGACGTGGCCGATGTCGTTGCCGTGGTTCGGCATCACGTCGCCGACGACGTAGCCGAGCACGTCGGTTCCGCGGGTCGCGACGAGAAACGCCGGTTCGTCGACGAAGAGTTCGAACGCGGCGTACGGCCACGGCTCTGAAAAGCACGTCCGCTCGATTCTGAGCACGTCGAGCAGGTCGGCACGTGTCGCTCGCCGGACGACCACGTCTTCGGCGCACACGTCGTCGGACACCGTCACGTTCGGCGGTAAGTGATGGGGGCGCAAAAACGCGACGGGTGCGGTAGGGAGCGTCGACTGGTATCGTGGGGAGCGTCGACCGGTGTGGTGGACAGACGTGACTGGTGATGTGGACAGACGTGACCGGTGCGGTTTCGGACGAAGACGCTCACGGTGCCGCCGCTCGGCGGGTGAAAAATGTGAGAAGTGTGGTGTGCGCGTTAGTCGTCCGCGGGGGCAGAGCCGCCTTTAGCCTGCTGCTTCGTGAGGGGGAGCTTGCCACCGGCCGAGAGGATGTTGCGCTCGCGTTCGGACGCGTGGAGGTCCGCCGTCGCTTCCCAGTCGTCGTTCACGCGGATGGTGAACTCTTCTTGACCGGATTCGACTGCGGTGGCCACGTCGTCGACGATTTCGATGTCGTCGCCCTGTTCGAGCTTCTCGTACGTCTCCTCGTCGATGGCGAGGGGGACGATACCGAAGTTGAACAGGTTCGCCTTGTGGATGCGAGCGAACGACTGTGCGAACACAGCTTCGATGCCGAGGTACATCGGGCACATCGCGGCGTGTTCACGGGAGGAACCCTGTCCGTAGTTCTCGCCAGCGACGAGGACGCCGTTACCGGCATCCTTGGCGCGCTGGGCGAACGTCTCGTCGACACGCGAGAGCGTGAAGTCCGAGAGGCGCTCGATGTTCGAGCGGAACTTGAGGATGTCGGACGTCGCCGGGATGATGTGGTCCGTCGTGATGTTGTCCTCCATCTTCAGGAGCGCTTCGCCGCCGACTTCGGCGCCGAGGGGGTCCTGCAGGGGAACTTCGCCGATGTTCGGGCCCTTGATGAGTTCGTCGTCGATGGCTTCGTCCGCGTAGATGAGGTCCGTCTTCGACCCGTCGTACTTCTCGGGGAGTTCGACGCCGGGGGAATCGAGGTCACCGAGTTCGTCGGCGAGGTCACGCGGGTCGATGATTTCGCCCTTGAGCGCTGCGGCGGCAGCGACCTGCGGCGAACAGAGGTAGACGTTGTCGTCTTCGATACCGGAGCGACCCTCGAAGTTGCGGTTGAAGGTACGCACCGAGATGGAGTCGGAGGCGGGCACGTGGCCGATACCGATACACGGTCCACACGTCGCCTCGGAGACGTTGACACCGGCGGCCATCATCTCGGCGGTCCAGCCCTGCCGGGCGAGAATCTCGCCGGCCTGCTTCGAACCGGGTGCGACGATCATCTCGAGGTGCTTCGCGACTTCGCGGCCCTTGAACATCTTCGCGGCCGGGAGGATGTCCTCGTAGCCACCGTTCGTACAGGAACCGACGAGGACCTGTTCGACCTTGTTGCCGGCGACTTCGCGGACGGGAACGACCTTGTCCGGCATCGACGGGCAGGCGATGAGCGGTTCGAGGTCACCGAGGTCGATGACGATTTCGTCGGCGTATTCGGCGTCGTCGTCGGCCGTCAGTTCGACGTACTCGTCGCCGCGGCCCTGGCGTTCGAGGTAGTCTTTCGTCTTCTCGTCCGTCTCGAAGATGGACGACGTCGCGCCGAGTTCCGTACCCATGTTGGTGATGGTCGTACGCTCGGGGACGCTGAGCGACTCTGCACCGGGGCCGGTGTATTCGAACACCTTGCCGACGCCACCCTTGACGGTCTCGCGGCGGAGCATCTCGAGGATGACGTCCTTCGCGGAGACCCACTCGGGGAGTTCGCCTTCGAGGCGGACGTTGACGACTTCGGGCATCTCGACGTAGTACGCGCCACCGCCCATGGCGACGGCGATGTCGAGGCCACCCGCACCGATGGCGAGTTGCCCGAGGCCACCGGGGGTCGGCGTGTGCGAGTCAGAACCGAGGAGCGTCTTGCCGGGCGCGGCGAAGTTCTCCTTGTGCACGTTGTGGCAGATACCGTTGCCCGGGCGAGAGAAGTGAGCGCCATATGTACCGGCCGCAGAGCGGAGGAAGCGGTGGTCGTCCGTGTTCTTGAAGTCGAACTGGTAGGTCTGGTGGTCACAGTACTGCGCGGCGAGTTCGGTCTGGGCCTCGTCGAGGTCCAGTGCTTCGAACTGAAGCCACACCATCGTGCCCGTGGTGTCCTGCATCAGCACTTGGTCGATTTCGATTCCAATCTCCTCTCCGGGGGTGAGGTCACCCTCGACGAGGTGGTCCGAGAGAATCTTTTCCGTGAGCGTCTGTCCCATAACACCCGAGAGTGGAGGGTCCTCAAATATAAATCCCGCGCACTTCCCTATCTTCGAACGTGAAGAATTGGGCCGTCTGCGGGTTTCTATCGACTAAGGTCCATTAAACTCCTTGTTGGTTCTTCCATGAGAGTCGCACCCACACGACTGTCACGACGGCCGACAGTCGGCGCTCTCCGTACCGACCGCCATCCGGCACCATTTTGCACCCGCTCGACTCTGTGCAGATATGTACCGTTCCGGTTCATTCGTCGCACAGCACATCTCGCCCGTCACCGACGAACAGGTCCAGCCAAACGGCGTGGACCTGACGCTCGACGCGATTCTCGAACAGGTCGAACCCGGACGCCTCGGACGTGATGGAAAGACCATCGGCGAGCGCCGAGCACTCGACGTCGACGACGCCGACACCGAGACGTACCACCTCGAACCCGGTGGCTACGTCCTCCAGTACGCCGAGACGGTCCACATCCCCGAAGACCACGTCGGATTCATCTATCCTCGGTCGTCGCTGATGCGGAACTCCTGTATGCTCAACACGGCCGTCTGGGACGCTGGCTACGAAGGCAAAGGGGAGGGACTCCTGCAGGTGCACCACCCAATCGAACTCGAACGCGGCGCTCGCGTCGCCCAAATCGTCCTCACGGACGCCGCACACGAGGACACCTACGACGGCAGTTATCAGGGCGAACGAACCGAGTAGGGACGGAGAGACAGACCGGCGAATACTGGGTAAATACCGTCCTGTCCGGCTTGTAGACGTTCTTACAGAGGACGAATTCGTTTCAAGTCGCTGGCGGCCCTACTGTACGTCTGCGGAGGCGAACGATACGGGACGAACGAGGGGCGACCCCGTGCTACATACCTCCGCAACTTCCTTCCGACCCTTTCTTTCGGACGCAGAGCGATGTGCGTCGTTTCGAACCGCGAGCGCCGCGTCACCCTTCGGTCTGGTGGTCCGACCACAGCGCACCCACCGCCGTTTCGTATGGTTGGGTGTGTTCGCTGACTCGAATTTCGTATAACGAGGGCGTGTTCGCTGACCCAAAGGCACATTTACGCGCGCACCTAATTGCGTCCAATAACTGATGTCACGGAGTCCATCTCTCCCCGAACGCCCTCATCTCGACCTGGACCCCGAAATGTCGGATGCAGAGCGTCTCTCTGCACTCCGCCAACACGTGGAGCGAATGGTCGAGGTGAACAGGGAACTCGACGAACGACTCGAATCTGCTGACGAGCGACACGCAGAACTGGTCGAAGACGTCGAGCAGATGAAAGCACGCAACGAGGCGCTGAAGACTGCCTCGTACTACATCGCCACCGTCGAAGAACTGACCGACGACGGCGTCATCATCAAACAACACGGGA
This sequence comes from Haloferax sp. YSSS75, assembly GCF_046764215.1. Taxonomy (GTDB): domain Archaea; phylum Halobacteriota; class Halobacteria; order Halobacteriales; family Haloferacaceae; genus Haloferax. Next base: position 2,558,748 of record NZ_CP177206.1, on the reverse strand, counting down.
ACAATCAGGAGGTACTGACCGACTTCGCCCCCAACCTGAACTACGACGATATCGAACCGGGTGACCGAGTCGCCATCAACGACTCGTTCGCGGTCCAGACGTTACTGGACGACGAGACGGACGCCCGCGCGCAAGCGATGGAAGTCGTGGAGTCTCCGACCGTCACCTACGACGACATCGGCGGCATCGACGAACAGGTTCGCGAGGTTCGCGAGGCAGTCGAACAACCGCTGGAGAATCCCGAGATGTTCGAACGCGTCGGCATCGACCCGCCGTCCGGCGTCCTCCTCTACGGCCCGCCGGGCACCGGGAAGACGATGCTCGCGAAGGCCGTCGCCAACGAGACGAACGCCTCGTTCATCAAGATGGCCGGGTCCGAACTCGTCCAGAAGTTCATCGGCGAAGGCGCGCGTCTCGTCCGCGACCTGTTCAAACTCGCCGCCGAACGCGAACCGGTGGTCATCTTCATCGACGAAATCGACGCCGTCGCGTCCAAACGGACGGACTCGAAGACGTCCGGTGACGCCGAAGTCCAGCGCACGATGATGCAACTGCTCTCGGAGATGGACGGGTTCGACGACCGAGGCGAGATTCGCATCATCGCGGCCACCAACCGCTTCGACATGCTCGACGAAGCGATTCTCCGCCCCGGCCGATTCGACCGTCTCATCGAGGTGCCCAAGCCCGGTGTCGAGGGTCGCCGCCGCATCCTCGACATCCACACGCGCGACATGAACGTCGCCGACGACGTTGACCTCGACGTTCTCGCAGAGAAACTCGACGACTACTCGGGTGCCGACATCGCCTCGCTCACGACGGAAGCGGGGATGTTCGCCATCCGCGACGAACGGACCAAAGTCTCCCACGAAGACTTCGAAGCGGCGTTCGAGAAACTCGAAAACGTCGAAGAGTCGGGGACTGGCCCCATCTCCGGATTCACCGACTACCAGTACTGAACCCGCGTCTCGGTCGCTGTCGGTTCCGCCGACGGCATTCGTAACCGCCTTTTGAGCAGACGCTCTCGTTCACTCATGAGCACGATTCGCGTCGTCCGCGGGGTCGGTACGGCCCCGACGGAGATGGCGTCGTACGACGCCGCCCTCGCCGCCGCCAATATCCACAACTACAACCTCGTCACCGTCTCGTCTGTCGTCCCCGCGGACGCGACAGTCGAGGAAGTCGACGTCGCACCTGACCTCGGCCCCGCCGGCAATCGACTGACTGTCGTGCAGGCACGGGAGACGACGTCGACGCCGGGTGAACGCGTCGTCGCTGGTCTCGGATGGGCCACCGGTCCCGGCCCGGGCCTGTTCTACGAAGCGTCTGGTGGCGACGAAGCGTCCGTCCGCGAGTCGATTCGCTCTGGTCTCGACGCTGGCCGTGACCTCCGCGACTGGGAGTTCGACGACGAACAGGTCGCACTGACGGCGGCGGAACACGAAGGCGACGGCTACACGACTGTCGTCACCGTCGCCGCCTACGGACAGAGCGAATCACTCTTCTGAGAACGAACCGGAGAACGTCGCTCACGTCGTCGTCACGCCATCGGGCCGAGACGGATTCCCCGCGTCGTATACGTACCACCTACATATCTGTCCGACCGACGTACTCATCATCCGGTGTCGTAATGGCTCTGTATGAGAGTGGTGACCCCGTTCGACTTGTCCGCGCGGCGTATCGCGGTAATTTACGCCGTCTTCGGATTTCTGTGGGTCACCGGAAGCGATGCAGTCGTCGAACGACTCCCGAACCACCTCATCTTTCATACTGCGACGGGATGGGCGTTCGTCGTCGTCTCTGCAGGCCTCGTCTACGTCCTCGTCACTGCGAGTCACGCCGAACTCTCCCGCACGTCGTCGCGACTCGAATCCACGAACGCGCACGCGACCATCCTCCATCGGGTCCTCAGACACGACATCAGAAACGCCTGTACGTCGATACTGGGCTACGCTGAACTCGTCGAACCACGGCGGGACGTTCGCGTCGCCACCGACCCTGTGGAGGCCATTCAAAAGCGAGCGAACCGCCTCGTCGAAGTGAGTGACGAAGTCTCCCTCTTGCGCTCTGTCGAACAGGCCGAGGGGACTACCGTCGAATTCGACATCTCCCGTGCTGTCACCGACGCCGTCCAAGACGCTCGACTGGAACACCCCTCGGCGTCCCTCTCGGTTTCCGTGCCTTCGTCTCTGTCCGTGGTGGGCCACCCCGCGTTACCACGTAGTATCACCGAACTCCTCGACAACGCAGTCGTTCACTCAGACCGAGCGGCACCGAACATCGATGTGACGGCACGCCGACAGGGAGATGTGGCCTGCGTAGTCGTTACTGACGACGGCCCGGGGATTCCCGACATCGAACGTAACGCGTTGAATCTCGGTTCCGAAAGCCCGCTCACACATACGAGCGGTGTCGGACTCTGGTTGGTCCGCGCCATCGTCGAAGCGTCCGACGGGTCGCTCGATATCGAGTCGCTGGTGCCGCAAGGGACCGCTGTGACCCTGTGCGTTCCCACAACCGGTTCGTAGCTCTCAGTTTTCGAACTCGAATACGTTCAGGAGACAATCGTGGTTGACGACGGGTTTTTACACGTCCTCCCCGTATCCCAGACGACTGATGAACGGGAACAACCCATATGCGGGCGCTCCCGGCGTAACTGGTGCCGGTCAACCGTCGCAGGGGCACGAACTGACGGGTGACCAGATGGACTCGCTCCGCCGAGTTGTCGCCGGCATCGTTTCTCAAACAGAATCGTATCTCCCCGAGGGATTCGCCGTCGGGTCTGAACTCTCGACCGGACCGAACGGGCCACTGGCGACTGTCGCCGTCCACCCGCCGGTGGGCCACCCCGTCAGCGCGGGATTCTCGCCCGACGCCGACGAACTCGACGCTGGCCTCACCGACGAGGACCGTGACGAAGTCGCTCGCGGACTCGCCGCCAGTGCGGCGTTTCAGGTGATGAGCGCCGTCGGCGACGACATCACACCCGCCGCCCGGTAACTCCGTCGTCGGGTCGCCTTCTCGAACGGTCACGACTCTTCGAGAGCGTTCGCGTCCTTCTGTTCGTCCCACGAGAATCGCAACAACGCACTTGTATCTTCACAGAGTAGTCAGCGTATGGTATCTCTCTCCAGTTACGCCGACGAGATTGGTCCGACGACGTTGATTATCGTCGGATTCCTGCTGTTCGTCTTCCCCGAACCGGCGACGTCCGCCCTCGGTGCCGGGTTGATGCTGTTCGGGGTGGCCTACTGGTTCTGGGAGTGGAACCGGCCGTAAGCCAGTGTAGAATCGGCCGTAACGCACAGCATCGGGTGTTAGACGCCCCGACGGCGGCGGTTCCCGCTGGTGTCGTCACGACGTGCACCGTCGACGGCGTCGAGCGACGCATCCACCGCATCCAACGGGGGTTCGAGCGCGTCGAGTGCGGTGCCGATGTCCGACTCGGTCGGTGACCGCGGTGCCGCGACGAAGAGGCCGTACGCGAGCACTGCGACGGAGACCAGTCCACTCGCACCGACGAGCGGTGAGACTGGCAGGTCGGTGAGCGTGCCGACCAACAGGCCGAGGAACAACGGGAGCGGAAGCGTGGCCAGGATGAGGTCGTATCGGGTCGCTTCCGAGACGATGCTGTCGCTGAATGTTCGTGTGCGCATTATACCACCTACTCGTGAATGACTCGTTTCTACTACTAATTCGTTACGCCGTTGTCCTGCGGTTTGACAGGTATTCGTCGGTGGTGACGACGGAACCGACTGTGTCGCCTACTTGCCCCAGAACGGGTCCCGGCGACGATGCTTGTCGAGATAGCCAGAGAGCGCCTCCAGTTCGTCGACTGGGATGTCGTCGCGGAGTTCCTGTTCGAGAATCTTGGCGTGTTTCTCCGGGAGTTCAATCCAGAGTTCGTCGCCCTCTTCGATTTGGCGGCCGACAGTGGGGCCGTCGATGGCGACGCTGACGCGTGACCCGGCGCGGGCGCTCGACACGTCCTCACCGTTCTCCTGAATCCCCGAGAGTTGGCCGACGCGCTTCGGCTCGTTGTCCTCCCACTTCACGACGTTCATGTTGTTCTTGATGGTCCCGGACATGATTTCGACGCCGACGACGGCGGGGTTCGACTGCCGGAACGTGTGGTCCTGGAGAATCTGGAAGCGGCACGGGCGGACGATTTTGTCGAGAATCGTCTCCTGCTGGGCGCGCTTCATCTCGTCGACGTACTCCTCGTACTCATCGACGAGTTGGTAGATGACGTCGTCTTCGAACAGTTTGACGTCGTTCTTGTCGAGTTCGTCTTCCGCGTTCGAGAGCACGTCGACGTTGAACCCGAGGATGACCTTGTGTTCCGGTTCGCGGGCCGTCGACGCGACGGCAACGTCTCGCGGGGCGATATCACCGACTTCGGCGCGGAGGATTGGGACTTCGGCCTCCTGCAGTGCGTTCGCCATCGCTTCGAGACTCCCGAGCGTGTCGGCTTTGACGACGACACCTTCCTCTTCAGTCGTCACCTCGATATCTGCGAGTTCGGCTTCGACTTCGTGGATGACTTCCTCGACGTTACGGTCACCGACGACGCGCACGGGTGCGCCAGCCATCGCGTCTTCGAGGTCCGGTGCGGCGATTTTCACACCTGCGGCGGCGCGCACCTCGTCCACTTTGTCGAACCGCTTTTCGGTTCGAATCTCGGCGTTCGGGCGCGGTTGGAGGAGCGCGCGGACTTCGGTCACGATGGGTTTGTTCGCGCCGCCGACGACGATGGTGTCGCCCGCGTGAATCGTCCCGTCGTAGAGCACCACGTCGAGCGTGGCACCGAAGCCTCGTTCCTCTTTGACTTCGAGGACGGTTCCGTACCCCGGTCCGGCCACGTCGATGGCCATCTCGTCTTTCATGTAGCGCTGCGAGAGGCCCATGAGGACGCCCAGCAAGTCCGGAATACCCTCACCGGTCTTCGCGGAGACGGGGACGACACCGATGTTCTTCTGGAAGTTCTGGACACGCCAGTAGAAATCAGAGGAAAAGCCCTTGTCGGAGAGTTGGCCGATGAGTTCGTAGAGACTCTCGTCGAGTTTGGATTTCGCGCGCTTGGACTGCGCGTCGAGAGATTTCTGGATAGGTTCACCCTTCTGTGGATTCCATCCGGGCGTCGTGTCCACCTTGTTGGCGGCGACGATGAACGGCGTCCCGGTTCGTTTGAGGATGTCGATGGCCTCCTCGGTCTGTGGCTGGAAGCCGTCGTTTACGTCGACCACGAGTATGGCGATGTCGGCCAGCGCACCACCGCGCGAGCGGAGCGTGCTGAACGAGTGGTGACCGGGCGTGTCGATGAAGAGCAGGCCCGGCAGGTCGAAGTCCTCTGGCTTGACGAGGCTGCCGGCCATCTGCGAGACAGTCTCTAAGGGGACTGCAGTCGCGCCGATGTGCTGGGTGATGGCACCGGCCTCACCCTCGCTGACGGCAGACCCGCGAATCTTGTCGAGGAGACTTGTCTTCCCGTGGTCTACGTGGCCCAGAACGGCCACGATAGGTGTGCGAAGCGTATCGGATTGTGACGTCGAATCAGTGTCGGACATGGAGAATCGCCCCGGAGAAAGTTCCTTACGGCTTTCGAGTCGGTGACTCAAGTTAAGTCCATCGTCACGACTTGAGGCGACGGCGGCGGTGGAGCACCCCGAGTGCGACCGCGTCGGTGGCCCGGTTACACCGAGACGAGACTGCGAATGCTGTCCGCGAACGACCCCGAACGCTCCATATTTCGCATCCGAATCTCGAGCGAGTGACCGCCACCGCTGGCGACGATGACGTTCCCCAGACCGACGAGACTCTCGGTGATGGACTTGCGCTCTTGGACACCGCGGACCTTCGAGCGCGGAATCTCCTGACGAACGAGCGAGATGAATCGGTACTCCTTGATGATGCGGTTCGTCGTCACGTAGTACGTCGTCAGCGAGTTCGTCCAGTAAGTGTGGATGCCTACCGAGAACAGGTAGAGTCCCACGACGAGTGTGGCCGTCGGGTAGACGTACGGATAGTAGGTGAAGTACAGGAGGTACACCGTCAGTGCGAGAAGTGGGACTCCAGTCGCCACCTTCACCCGGGCGACGCGCTGGGTTGGGTGTCGCGTCTCGAGAACCTCTTCGCCGTCGGAGAGTCGCGGTTTACTCGGCGAGACGACGTGGACGTACGCCCCGACGGCGACGATGAACGCACCGAACAGGACGAACGGGATGCCGACGTCCGGTGGATAGGTCTCTTGTCTGAAGTAGAACCACCCGCCCGCACCGACGAACGGGAGGCCGAGAACCGAACTCCAGAGCGCTGGTTGACCACGGGCCACGGTCAGTACCCCCTCACGAGGTTGTGCGCGATACCGAGCACCGACAAGAGAAAGCCACCGACGGTCAGCACGAACGGGTCACTCAGTGCGTCGAGTTCCTCGGCGGACGCATCGTTCGAGAGGAACCCACGAGTCGGCGTCGTGGGTGTCGAGGCGTTCTGCGGCGTGGTCGTCTGGTCTGTCCCCGCCGGTTCCTCCGTGGTCGTTTCGGGGGTTGCCGTGGTCGGTTCGGGTGTCGTTGTCGTCGGTTCGTCGGTCTGCGTCTCGGTCTGCGTCTCGGTCTGCGTCTCGTCGCCGGACTCCGACGCACCCTCTGAGACGTCCCACGAGACGCCGTTTTCGCTCACTGTGGCAGTCACCGTCATCGGTCCAGAAACGGAGAGTGGGTAGCTATAGGTCGCGTCCGTGTAGTCGCCACGACGCGGTGGTTCGACTTCGACGGTCACGCGCTCGACGGCTTCGAATCCACTGACGTCGCTGCCTTCGATGACTGCGTAGCCGTCGTCGTCGATGTAGACCCGTCCCGGATTCGTTCCGAATCCGTCGTCGCGAATCTGTGCCACGCTACCGATCAATGGGTCGCCGTTCGGCTTCACCACGCGAACGTCGACGAGGTGGGCGGTCGGTAAGACGATTTCACCGATGTCGACGGGTTCGGTGCCGACATGGGCGTCTTCGAACATGTAGACGTGTGGCATGCCGTCTTTCGTCGGTTCGAGGTCACTCCTCGAATCTGCCTTGTAGAAACAGAGTTCGTACTGGCTGTTCGTCCTGACCTGGATTTCGAACTCGCCATCGCCGTTCGTTCGCGTTGAGTAGAAATCTGCACCTGCTGCGTTGATCTCGTCGAACGAGACGGTAGCCCCGCTCTCGGCGACGAGTTTCCCTGACACTGTCGTTTGCTCTGCTCCGGACACTGTCCCAGTCCCTGCAGCCACGACACTCGCCGAGAGTCCGCCTGCGACCCCCGCCCGTAAAAACGAACGGCGAGTTGGCTGATCGTTCATACTTCCTGAATGGAAGTGTGCAACTTATACCCTCGTTTTGAGTAAATCGGCAGACAGCTTGGAGGCTGCGGTATTTTTGGTTCGCCTCAGGGGAAGTGATTCTCTGGGTTGATAATTATGGTTCGCTGAGCATTTCCGCGAGGGCGGTCGCGCTCCGACCCTGGCGACGTCGCTCGACGCAAATCCGTCGGCCGTCCGTCAGACAGGCCCGTGGCGTTTATGGTAACCCACGAGGAACGGTTGTTCATGGCCGACATACTCGCCGAGAACCTCTCCGGAAAGGCCGTCATGGGGTCGGACGGGACGGAACTCGGGATGCTGTACAACATCACGATGGACCTGAAGACGGGCACGCTTCACGACTTGCTCGTCCAGCCCAACGAAGAGATTGCCGCTGGTCGCGTCGCGTTCGACAGGGACGACAACGGACGGTTCCGAATCCCGGTCAATCGCGTGCAGGCAGTCAAAGATTACATCGTCGTCCAACGATAAATTCCTCATGCGGATTCTCGACTCTTCTGCGTTCATCCACGAGTACCACACTGACGACGAGACGGCGTCGATTCCGCTCGTCAAAGAAGAACTCACGGGCGAACACGCCTTCCGATTCGACGCCCACGAAGGTGCCGGGATGTACGTCCACATCCCCGGACAGGGAACCGTCGACAAGGTGCTTCGCGCCGCCGGTGAGACGGGCGACAAAGACACGCTCTCGGAGACTGACGCTCGCCTCATCGCCGCGGCGTTCGAACTCGACGCGATACTCGTCACCGACGACTACGCGATGCAGAACGTCGCCGAGCGACTCAACGTCGACGTCGAAGTCATCGCCCAGGACGGCATCTCCGAACAGCGCGACTGGAAGTTCCAGTGTCAGGGCTGTGGCCGCGAGTTCGACGAGAACAAAGACCGCTGTCCCATCTGTGGGATGGACCTCTCGCGGAAGAACCCGGCGTAATCCGGGCCGCAGCGGGGTTCAGATTAGTCCGGTCGCCTGCGCGTAACTGGCGAGGAACTGGACCGCGTTGAACAGGCCGTGAGCAACGGCGGCGACGAGCAGGTTGCCGCTCTTCTCGTAGATAACCGCGAGGACGCTCCCGAGGAGGAACACCATCCCGAGCGAGATGAACATCCCCTCTCCCGAGAACGACCAGAGGTGAATCGAGGCGAACACCGCACTCGAGAGGACGACTGCCGGGGCAGGACCCCACAGGCGACGGAGTTCGCCGTAGGCGATACCGCGGAAGACGAGTTCTTCGGTCGGACCGACGAGGAAGATAGTGACGACGGTGAGATAGAGGAAGTACACCGGGTTCTCGCGGCCCTGCTGAGCCAACACGCTCTCACCGCTCTGGATATCGAGGACGTTCATCAACGCCGTCGCCACGAGATAGACGCCGAGAAGCGCACCGAGGCCGGCGGCAATCCACACCAGGTCACGTCTCGTGGGGCGTTCGAGTCGAATGATATCCCAGTCGCCTCGCGAGGCGATGTAGCCGAGTCCGACGACGCCGAACCCGACGAACTGGCCGGCGCTGGCGATGGCGTCGACGAGGGGGTCCGACGAGGGAACGAACCCCGTCGCGATGCCACTCGCGATAGAACCGAACAACGCACCGACGATGAGGGCGAGCGCGACGACGATGATGATTCCGCCGTACGCCTGGAGATGCTCGCCGGGACTCGCAGACGACTGGACGGAGTCCTGAGCCATTGCCCTCCCCTTCGGAATCAGGCCGGATAACGGATTCGGGTCGCTGTCGCCGTCGCAGGTGCTGTGGGTGACGACGCGCCCGCCCCGCAACTTGCCGTCCCCGCCTGAAACTTGCTCGTCGCGTCGCTCTCTCGGCGCAAACATTCAGGGATGACAGTGTAAATACATAATCCGTCTGGGCGCCTACGACTATAGATGCGACCATCCCAGCGACTCTTCGAACTTCTCGAAGGGGGGACAGAACTCAACATCGTCTGTCACAACAACCCCGACCCGGACTGTCTCGCGAGCGCACTCGCACTGGGACGGATTGCAGTCGCCGCCGGCATCGACGACCCTCACATCTTCTACAACGGCGATATCTCTCACCAGCAGAATCGGGCGTTCGTCAACCTCCTCGACATCGAACTGATGGACTTCGACATCGACGTGATTCGGGACCGCCCCTCTACTTCGCTCCTCGCGTTCGTCGACCACTCGACCCCCGGCGCGAACAACAGCGTCCCCAACGGAACGTCGCTGGACATCGTCATCGACCACCACCCGTCGAACGATATCGACGCCGAATTCGTCGACCACCGCGAACACATCGGTGCCGCCGCGACGATTCTCACAGAGTACCTCCGCGACCTCGATATCGAATTCGACGCTGCGCTCGCGACGGCGCTCTTGTTCGCGATTCGCCGCGAGACGCTCAACTTCCTCCGTGGTGCGACGAGCGAAGAGTACGATGCGGCGGGCTATCTCCACGAATTCGTCGACGAGGGATTACTCCGCCGCCTGTCGGCACCGCCCGTCACTGGAGAGACGCTGGACGCCATCGCGACGGCAATCGGCAATCGAGTGGTGAAACAGTCGGTGCTCATCTCGAACGTCGGGCGGACTACAGAGCGAGATGCGCTCCCACAGGCCGCCGACTATCTCGCCACCCTGGAGGGCGTCGAAACCGCCATCGTCTTCGGCATCATCAACGACGGGATTCAGATTAGCGCCCGGTCCCCGGACGCGCGGATACACGCTGGCAACGTCCTCAGAAAGGCCTTCGAAGACGTTGGGAGTTGCGGCGGCCACCACGACGTCGCGGGCGGCGAAATCCCGCTCGGAATCTTCGCGGACTACACGAGTGACGACGAGACGTTGATAGCTATCGTCAGGTCCGTCGTCACCGCGCGACTCTTGGCCGAACTCAAAATCGACGAGAAGTAGCGACTGTCGATGGGGTTTCGAGGCGACTCGGAGACGGTCAACAGTCCACGCTTCGGTACGGTATCTGACGCGTGACTGTTGGAGTAAAACGAACGAACGAGTTGCTAAGTTATCATTTCTCGTGGCGTATCTCTGTGCGCAGATGCGCCTCGTTCACGTACTCATCCCGGTTGGTAGACTAGAGAGCGTCCTCGACGAGTTAGACGAAGAGGGAATCGACTACGCAGTCAGCCAAGAGGTTGGACGAGGCGAGTACGAAGCACAGGTTTCGTTTCCCCTCCCGACGAGCGCCGTCGAACCGGTGTTGACGCGACTTCGAAACGTCGGACTCGAAGAAGACGGCTACACCATCGTCGTCTCGGCGGAAACCGTCGTCTCGAAGCGATTCGACGTGGTCAAAAAGAACTACTCGGAACTCTCGCTCTCGCGTGCGGAACTCGTCTCGCGGGCCGAGGATATGGCACCCCCGCTGTCGACGTTCGTGGTCATGACCATCGTCAGTGCCGTCGTGGCGACGACGGGGTTGCTCTCGAACTCGGCGGCAGTCATCATCGGGGCGATGATTATCGCGCCGGTGATGGGCCCGGCGATATCGGCGTCCGTCGGGAGCGTCCTGTACGAACCGAAACTGTTCCGTCGCGGTGTCGGACTCCAGGTGTTCGGCGTCTTGCTCGCCATCGCCAGTGGCCTCGTCTTCTCGCTCCTCGTCAAAGAGACGCTGTTGGTGCCGCCGGGATTCAACCCGATAGAAGTGCCACAGGTCCAAGAGCGCCTCACGCCGAACATCCTCTCGCTGGTTCTCGCCGTCGGCGCGGGTGTCGCCGCCGTCTTCAGTCTCACCCGTGGCGTGTCGTCGGTGCTCGTGGGTGCGATGATTGCCGTCGCGTTGGTTCCACCGGCGGCAACCGTCGGCATCGGTATCGCGTGGAACGCACCGCTCGCCATCGTCGAGGCGGGGACGCTCTTGCTCGTGAACATCCTCGCAGTGAACCTCGTCGCGCTCAGTCTCCTGTGGATGAGCGGGTATCGCCCCGTCTCGGAAGACGACACGGGATTCGCCCGAAAGCGGACCATCCAACTACTCGGCATCATCACGTTCGCGCTCCTCGCGTTGGGCATCGTCCTCGTCGTCGTGAGTCTTCTTTCGGTCGCAGACGCCCGGTTCAAAGCGGACCTGAACGACGAGATAGCCGACGTACTCACCCAAAACGAGTACCGCAACGTGCGACTCGTCGAAGTCCACATCGACGTCTCGCCCGTGCAGGGGCTCCTGTTCAGTGACGAACCCGAAGTGACTGTTCTCGTCGATTCACCCGGTGGCATCCCGCCGTCTGGGTTGGCCGAGGAGATTCGCACAGTCATCAGAGACGAGCAAAGCTACGACGTCATCGTCGTCGTCGAGGCTGTGGACGTCTCGCTCCCTGCCGACGACGACGCGACGATGACAGAACGGGTGGCCACGCCGCGACTGCTGACGGCCTGACTCCTGCTGGCGGCCTGACTACTGCCGTCGGTCTGTCTTCTTACTCGACGACGAGGCGTTCTTTGTCCGCAACTGCGTCTGCTTCCTCGAAGTCACCGCCACCAAGCAGGCCGCGGGCGGCGCGTTTGCCCCACTCGACGGCCGGTTGGACGAACGTCTCGACGTTGGCGAGTTCGCCGTAGAGGACGCAGGCCGCCTCCATCGCGTAGAGGAGTTCGCCGAGGCCGTACTCGTCCACCCGGTCGATTTCGATGCGGACGTTCGGCCGGTCGGCGGCGACGAGACTCGCCTCCGTCGCCTCGAACTCTGCATCGAGGAGTTCACCGAGCGACGACCCTCCGAGGTAGGCGAGTCCGTCGAGGTCGGTTTCGGGGATTGCGACGTCGTCTCGGTCGGTGGAGCGGACGAGCGTCACGAGTTTGTCGCGCGGGCCGGCGCGGTACAACTGGAGTTGGGAGTGCTGGTCCGTGGCCCCGAGGGCGCGAAGCGGCGTCTGTCCGAGGCCGTCTTTGCCGAGGGACTCGGCCCACAACTGGGCGAACCATTCGGAGAACGTCTCTAGCGACTCGGCGTAGGGCATCATCGCGTTCTGGAGCATGCCACGCTCAGCGAGGGCGTAGGAGACGGCACCGTACGCGTAGGCAGGCGAGTCGAAAAGCGAGGCAGAGAGGCGGGACTCCTGTGCCGCCGCGCCCGCCAGCACCGCGTCGATGTCGTGCCCGCAGAGCGCCGCGGCGGCGAGTCCGACCGTCGAGAGGACGGAGAACCGACCGGGGACGCCGTCCGGGACGGGGAGGAGTGGCAAGTCGTGTTTCTCGGCCAGGTCACGGAGGTTCCCCTCCTCACCGGTCGTGACGAACGTTCGGTCGGCCCAGTCGACGCCGGCGTCGGCCATCGCCTCGCGAACGACGAGGAAGTTCGCCAACGTCTCCGCCGTCGTCCCCGAACGAGAGACGACGTTGACGACGGTCCGCGACAGGTCGAGTGAGTCGAGGAGGCGTTCGACCGCTTCAGGGTCGACGTTGTCGAGATAGTAGGCGTCGACGTCGCTGTCGAGGGCGTCGGTGAGCGTGGCCGCGCCGAGGGCGCTCCCGCCGATGCCGACGGTGACGACTGCGGCGGGGTCATCGAAGCGACTCACCGCGTCGCGAATCGCGTCGGGGTCGGTCCGACTCGGGAGGTTCAGTGCTTCGTACCCGTGTTCGCTCGCTTCGCGTCCCTGTTCGATACGCTCGTGTGCGGCGGCGACGCGGGTGTCGAGTCGTTCGAGCGTCGCTCGTGAGACGCCGTGTGCCGAGGCCGTGTCGAGCACGTTTCCGAGGTCAACCTGCATGCGAAAGTTGGCGTCGGCCGGCGTGAAAACGACATCGGTCGGTTTAATCACAACCGCTCCCAAGGGCCGCCCAATGGCAGACGATTACGGCGGTGTCTTCGGGGCGTTCCCCTACGCATTCCGGCACAGCGAATCGTTGCTCTTCAAACTCTACGTCCTCGTCGGTGCCCTCGCCTCCGGTATCGTCTCGTTGTTCGTCATCTTCGGACTCGTCGTCCTCATCGGGACGACTGCCGCCGTCCCCGGGGGCGCGCTCACGCTCTCACGGCCGTTCTACATCCTCGTCGGCCTCTTCATCGTCGCACCGCTCGTCGCCCCGGTGCTGTTCGTCGCGCGCCGCCATCGGCGGACCGGGTCTGACCGCCGATACGACCTGAGTCTCGCGCTGACGGGCTTCCTGTTCGTCCTCTCGGTGTACGTCGGCCTCGTCATCTCGGTGCCGACGGACCTCCAGACGCCGCCACAACCGTTCACGCTCGGTCCGCTGACCGTCTCGGCGCTCGTCCCCGTCGTGGAACTGCTCTACGACCTGCCGCCGCTGTACGCCCTCGTCCCGCCGCTTGTGTGTGCGCTGGCGATTTACGGCGCCCACAGACTGCTTCGGTGACGTTCACTGACCGCTCGGTTGCAGTCACGAGTCGGTGTGGTCCCGTCTCACTATTTGAACTCTCGCACCAGTCGCCACGTTCGTCTCCCGTGTGACTTCTCGGCACACGGCGTCGAACGCGCCCGAAACGGGGAAAAGGCGCGACGGCATACACCGGGTGATGACCGAGTCCGAACGAACGGGGACGTTCCTCGTAACCGCCGCCGACGAGCAGTCGGCAGTGTTGAAAGACGTACACTCCGGGCAAGTACACACGCTCTCGTCGAACCCCGGTGTGTCAGAGGACGAGGCCCTTCGTGGCACCGTCGCGCCCGACCCACCGATGAACGTCTCGTGGCAACTCGTGGACGTCGAGACGCGATGGACCGTCTCTGTCGAGCGCTCGTCGGAGTCGCCGACGACGAACTCCCGAACGATAGCTAGCGAGAACCCCGAGGGCGAACTCGTCACCCAAGAACGAGCGGGGACGGGCGAGATTCACATCCTGTCGGTGCCCGAGGAGATGACAGAACAGGCCGTCGACGACATCCTCGAAGACAGAGAAGGACTGCTCTCGCGGGCGGCACGACTCGAAGTCAACCGCGTCGAGATTCGCTCCAGTTCCGGCGTCGTCTCGGTTCGGTACATGCCCTGAGAGACGCGACCTAGGCTTCGGGTGCCGTCCCGCCATCGACCGGCGTTTCATGTCGAATTTTCTGATATAGCGGATAGATTATATCACCGGGCTCTGTATCTCGGCCGAGACGCCGATGACGCCAAGCCCACCGCAACTATCACGCCGGGTTCTCGCCGGCATCTGTCTCACGGTTCTCGTCTCAGTCATCGGACTGGTGTTAGTCACACCGATGGTACTGCCGGCGGCGTCTGGCACGACACTGTACGACCAGTCGTGGCAGTCGACGGGAGACCAGCCACGGGACTTCACCTCGACAGAGAACATCACCCTCGTCGGATATCTGGACGAACCGGTCGTGTTCAGACACACTGTCGCACACGATGCGGAGAACGCCTCGGTAGAGGCCCACGGTCCACCGCCCGGTACCCATCCCGACCCGAACCAGACGTACTCGTACGCGGTGAAATACCGGAACCTGACTTCCGACCCGGCTGTCGAGTACAAACGGACTGAACACGTCAACCCCATCGGCGAGGTTTCTGCACCCGACGCCTGCATCAGACGAGACACCGTCACGTTCGAGCGAGAACAGTCGCGTGACGTCACTCGATACCAAGACGGGATGCACGACATCGAGAACACCGTCGTCGGGGGACTCCTTCGGTTCGAGGCGACCGAAACACCTCGTGGAACGGTCCTCACTCCCAAGACAGGGCTCTATCGAGCGAAAGGACGGACTCCTTCGGACACCAGAGTCGTCTACATCTCGCAGGCGGACGGCCAGTTAGTGAGGCGAGACGGCCGTGTCGTCGACGCAGAGATGGTCGTGCGCATCACGATGGCCGAGACGATAGACGGACGCATCCTCGACCCACTGGGTGAGGTCCGGTCGTTCGACCTCGTGTACAGCGTGCAGTACTCTGCTGGCCCCGTGACCGTCGCCGTGCCCGAGTGGGTCAGTACCGTCGAGAGTGCTTGCGGATAGTGGTGATAGAGCAGGTTACGACTGTTTTCCGGTGGTCGATGCCGGTCCGTCGGCGCTCTGGACGCACCACCCGCCGTGGACGCTTCCCTCGCGTTCGACGAACTCCACGTCGGTGTCGCCGTCGAGCGTCGTCGCTCCCTCGGGTTCGAGTTCTTCGACACGAAGCGTCAGCGTCAGCGAGTCGCCGCAACAGCCGACGTCTAAGAACTCCTCCCACTCGTCGCCCGCCCTCGCTTCGTCGTGGATTCGCCGGATGTAGTTCACGAACCGGCCGGCGGTCAACTGGTCGCGCCCCCACGCGCTCAGTTCGTCGGGGAAGGAGACGACGACTCTCGACGCCACCAGTTCGCTCGCCGTCTCTGTCGCAGTCGCGTCACTCGTCATAGGTCAGGATTGTCGGTCCGAGACTATGGGCCTGTCGCGGATTCGCCGGCACACCGTCAGACCGTCTGTCTCGACACCGTCTCCTATCACGGGTCTCGGTACCGTATCCTACCGCACATAAGAAGCCTTATTCGCCATCGCTCAGGACCGCAACGCATGGTCGAGTTTACGGTACCGGAGGTAGACTACACCCGGTACACGAATCGCCAACTCGCGGCCGTCCCCCTCGCGGTACTGGCAGTGGCCTTGCTGGTCATCGCAGGGTGGTACGTCGTGACTGGTGCGCCGGTCGACCCGGGCGTCGATTTCACCGGTGGCACCGAACTCCGTATCGCCACGGATGCTCCGCAAGACGAGGTCAGTGCGGCGTTCAGTACCGCACCCGAATCTATCCGCTCTGTTCCCTCCGAGAACACCTACGTGCTGACGTTCCAGGCTGGAGGCGGTGCGTCCACGACGGAACTCGAACAAGAGGCCGAGGCGGCAGGCTACGAAGTCCGCTCTATCGACTCGGTGTCGGCGAACTTCGGTTCCGACACGCAGTTGCTCGCACTCGGCGGCGTCGCCATCGCGTTCCTCGGGATGAGTATCCTCGTGTTCGCGATGTTCCGCACGTTCGTCCCCTCTATCGCCGTCGTCATCTCGGCGTTCTCCGACATCGTCATCCCGGTGGCGCTGATGAACATCCTCGGCATCGAGTTGTCGCTCGGAACCGTCGCGGCACTCCTGATGCTCATCGGGTACTCCGTCGACTCGGACATCCTCCTGAACAACCACGTCCTCCGGCGCTCCGGTGACTTCTACGAGTCTACCTACCGCGCCATGCGGACGGGTGTGACGATGACGCTCACGTCCATCGCGGCGATGATTGTCATGACGATTACGGCGACGCTGTTCGGCATTCAGTTGCTCGCCGCCATCGGAACCGTCCTCGTCTTCGGTCTCACGGCCGACCTGATGAACACCTACATGCTCAACGTGACGCTCCTTCGCTGGTGGAAGTTCGAGGGGGTGGCGAAATGAGCACCCTCCGCGACAACTGGCGGGTCATCCTCCTCGTCGTCGCCATCCTCGTCTCGACGTTCGCCCTCTTCTCGCCGACTGTCGGGTCACAGCCCGCCGTCGGTGAGGACGACAGTTTCACGAACCTCAAATACGGCCTCCAACTCGACGGGGGGACGCGCATTCGCGCACCCCTCATCGGCGTCACGGCCGAAGAGGTGGAGTTCAACGGTGACTCCGAACGCGTCGTCGAACAACAGGTCGCCGCAGAGTTACCCGACGCCGACGCCGCGGACGTCATCGCCCGACAGGGCGCAGAGTCCAACACCGTCGAAGCGACCATCGAGAACGTCACGACAGACGAGTTAGGGCAGGCGCTCGACGCCGCCGGATACGCCCACGGCACCGTCAGAGACGGCGTCACCGAGACGACGCGTCAGGAGACGGTTCGCGTCCTCGAATCCAAAATCAACGAGGCAGGGCTCTCCGGCGGGACAGTCCAGCAGGTGACCACCGCGACGGGCGAACACTTCATCCTCGTCGAGGTACCGAACCGTGACCGCCAGGACGTCATCGACCTCGTCGGCGAACGCGGGACGGTCCAAATCGACATCTACTACCCGACCACGGAGAACGGGACGCGAACCTACGAGACCCGCGAGGCCGTCTTGACACAGGCCGACTTCACGTCCATCGGGACGGCACAGGAACCACAGACGGGTGGCGGCGCGTTCGTCCCCGTCTCGGTCCGTGACGAACCCGCAGCAGACTTCCAGCAGGCAGTCGTCGACACTGGTCTCGCCCAGCAGGGCGGCACCCGGTGTACCTACATGGACGAAGGCGGGCAGGAGACGACCGACGCCTGTCTCCTCCTCGTCGTCAACGGCGACGTCGTCAACGCCTTCGGGATGAGTCCCGGCCTCGCCGACGGCATGCGCTCCGGCGAGTGGGCAGCGGCCCCGAGTTTCCAACTGCAGACGCGCAACACCTCCGAAGCACAGGAGATTGCCATCAACCTCCGCGCCGGTGCGCTCCCGGCGAAACTCGACCTCTCGGGACAGGACGGCGGCACGTCGTCGTACATCTCCCCGAGTCAGGGTGAGAACTTCAAGTTCGACTCGCTTCTCACCGGTATCGTCGCCGTCCTCGCCGTCGCCGGCGTGGTCTTCATCCGCTACGGCAAACCGGAAGTCGCACTCCCGATGATAGTCACCGGCCTCTCCGAGGTGTACGTCCTCCTCGGATTCGCCGCGCTCATCGGCTATCCGCTCGACCTCTCGGTCATCGCCGGGTTCATCGCCGTCATCGGGACGGGGGTGGACGACCTCATCATCATCGCCGACGAGGTGATGGGCGAAGGGTCGGTGAAGTCACGCAAGGTCTTCCAGTCACGGTTCCGCCGTGCCTTCTGGGTCATCGGTGCCGCCGCCGCGACGACCATCATCGCGATGAGTCCACTCGCCGTCCTCTCGCTCGGTGACCTACAAGGGTTCGCTATCTTCACCATCCTCGGTGTCATCATCGGTGTGCTCGTCACCCGCCCCGCCTACGGTGACATCCTCCGAATCCTGTTGACCGACGACCGCTAACCCCGACCGAAGACTCCTATTTTTCTGTCGCCGTCGGACTGAGCGACCGACGCTCGTCGTATCACCTGCTCTGACGGAACGACTGCGCCTCTGAGTCGGCGGCAGTCGGATTCGAACACCGACTTCCACGAACGGTCGTTCACCACGGGTGGGTGAACGGTTCCGTCATCCGAGACGCGGACGGATACCGAAGACCAAGATGAATATACGAATACTGACTATTGAAAAGAAACATACGAAGATTGGTGGTTCAATACGACTGCTATCGGTGCCGTATTCACATTCTCTCATGGTGACTTCCGACCGTGAAAAATACAACATCGGATAGATGTACCGGCTGATTGAGAATATTTATGGCTGAATTTCCCAGTGATGGGGCGACTTTATATAGGATATTCAGATTTTGCTCGGGACATCCGGTACCTCATCAACTGAACGCTCACCAGTCAGTTCGCCCGGACGTACCAAATTGAGATGTATAACATAAATCCGAAACATTGGGTGTACTTTGGAAGGCGATTCATCGTCGACGAGGACCGGTGCATCTACGGCCGGGAGAGGCCGTTACACGTGTACTACTGTAATCTTCGGCGGCAAGGCCGGGAGGGAGCTATCTCCTGGAAACGTCCCCGTCGTCTCGTCAGGGGTGAGCACGCTCCCGTCCGTCGACGAACTGGACCGGCAGCGCCAGAATCTGGGATAGTGAACGACCGTTCGGCAGAGTAGAACACTGGGCAGCTCTAGGAGTACGTCGCGCGAATGCCGATGACACGAGCGGCCTGTTTCACCATCTCTGGAACCTCGCTGTGGTACCACTCGCCTTTCATTCGCGTCGTCGGGCCGGAGACGCTTATCGCACCGAGGATGGTGTCGTCGTCTGCGAGAATCGGTGCGCCGACGGCGCGCATCCCGGTAATCCGTTCCTCGTCGTTGAAGGCGTGGCCACGCTCTCGAATCGTCGCCAACTCGGCTTCGAGTTCCGCTCGGTCGGCGATGGTTTTCGTCGTGAGTCGCGGCAGGTCGTCGTCGAGGATGTCGTTCCGGTGGGCTTCGTCGCAGAACGCGAGGTAGGACTTCCCGACGGCCGTCGTGTGCAAGTCGACAGTCGTCCCGATGTGCGAGTCCGTCTGGAGTCCCTGCTCAGACTTCACCTGGTAGATGTAGACGCCGTGGCCGTTCTCTTCGACCATCACCTGCCCGCGTTCGCCGACGGCGTCGACGAGTTCGTCCATCTCCCCAATCGACGTGTGGTAGAGCGCGTGCCGTGTCCGCGCGTGGTCGCCGAGGTCAAGGAACTTCAGGCTCAGCGCGTAACCACTGTCGACCCGGACGAGGTACCCGATGTGTAAGAGCGTCTGGAGGTGGTTGTGTGCAGTGCTCTTCGAGATATCGAGGGCAGTCGCGACGTCGGAGACACCACTCACGCCCTCTTCACGCAGGTGTTCGACGATGCCGAACGATGTTTTCGTAGCGCCGATTAATCCGTCTTCGGCCGGGTCGTTCGTGTGCATAGATAGCCCATGTGGGTCCTTCACAATAATTGTTCGTATTCTGTTCGGAAGTACCGAACAGACGTTCCGTATCAGCGATTCAACGAGGCGACAACGGTGGATACCGACACCGAGTCGAGCGACGAGAGCGTGTCGAGAGCGTGGTCGGCAGCGGCCGTCGTCCCGAGGCCGTAGGTGAGCAGTTCCCGATTCCGACTGGCGAGCGACGCCTCGTCGAGTGGGTCTCTGTAGTCGCCACGCGGGACGTCTCGTCGTCCGACGTATCGCGTTCCGTCGTGGGTGACCACTTCCACGCGAGCGCCCCACTTGTCCGGGAACGCGCGTTCGTACGCCTCGTCTACGTGCAGGTCGACGCGCTCGGAGAGCGACTGGACGGCTTCCTCGCCGAGGGCGTCGTCGTGGAAGTGTTCGAGCGAGAGTTCACCGTCTGCGACCCACCGCGCGAGGACGTACGGCGTGGAGAACTTCGCCGCCGTCAACGTGTCCGGCCGCACGTGACCCATGTCGACGCCGTTTCGGTACGTGTAGACGTCGATGTGGGCGACGTCTTCGGGGTCCAAGTCGCCCACGTTCGCGTCTCTGAGCGCGTCGAGCGGCGCATGGGTGTACCGGCAGGAGGGGTACGGTTTGTGGTACGCCTCTGTAATCCACCACTCGTCGCCGAGCGAGTCGAACAGGTGGGCGAACTCACCGTCTTCGAGGAGCGACTCGAACGGGTCGTAGACGGCTTCCATCGCTGCGGCGGACCCACGGAGGCCGGCACCTGCGAGCGTCGCCGCGCTCACACCCGCCTGTGCGGAGAACCCTGCCGTGAAGTTCCGCGACGGAGCACCCTCTGCGAATGGGTCGTGCATCGAGACGACTGCGAGATTGAGCGCAGTTCGAACCGTCTCGCGAAGCTGGTCCGGTGAGTGTCCCATGCAGACGGCCGCCGTGAGCGCCGGACCGAGCGTCGTCCACGTCGAGTGGGGGTCGCGGACGAGCCACGGAATCGCGTCGTTGAGTCGCGCCTTCATCGCGAAGAGCGCGTACTCGAAGCGGGTGCAGAGTTCGTAGGACCGAACGCACGCGTCGACGAACGTCTCGCCGTCGACGTCGTGTGCCTCGGCGACGCCGACGGCCCCGGCGACGATGCTCGCACCGACGTGTCCACCACGGTTGTGGCCCTCTTCTATCTCCTGTGTAATCGCGGCGGTCACGTTCAGGAGGGCCGCGTGGGAGGGGTCAACCCGTCGGTCGGTTCCGAGGACGGAGGCCGGTCCATCTGCGAGTTTCGCCTCCCGGAAGACGTCGGCGTGCTGTGGTGCGGCAGCACCTGCGACGGTGGCCGTGAGCACGTCCGTGACGACACGCTTTCCGGCCGCTCGAACCGCGGGCGGAACCTCGGTGGTCAGAAAGTCGTACAGTTGCTGTTCCCAATCTCGGACTGGTTTCTGTGGAATCATTGGTTTCTCGAAGGAGGAACGGAGGACAGGGGACGGCGGTTCAGGCCCGTGTCAGGGCACAGAGGACGCGGGGGGCGGCGGGTTCGCGCGCCGCCGTCCAGAGTCCGTTGACGCTCCCGTCTCCGATGACGGGTGCGACGAGTTGGTCGAACTTCGTTCGAAGGTCGGCGTCGGTAAACGGGTCGTGTTCGCCACCGCGTGCCGTTCGAACCTCGTGAGCGAACGTGTCTCCGCCGCTCGTCTCGATGGTGACACGCGCACCGCGTTCGTCGGGCGCTCGGGCGGCGAACTCGTCGGCGGCGACGACGTCGACGCGCTCTGCCAACGTGAGCACCTCCCGGGTCACCGCCTCGTCCGTGAACGACGACTTGCCCGTCTCGCCAGTCGTCAGCGCCGAGGCGATGGCGAACGGAATCGAGAACTTCGCCTGGAGCGCGTTCTCCGGTCGTGTGTTGGCCAACGCTGCTGCCGAGGGGTACGTCTCGACACGGACTGCCGCGACGTCGGCCACGCCGAACGCCTGTCGCTCTGCCAGCGTCTCGACGGCGTCGAGGACCGCGTGAGTGTATCGGCACGCCGCGTGAACCTTGAAGTACCCGCGTTCGATTTCCCAGCGGTCACCCAGTCCGTCCGCGAGGGCGGCCCGGTCGGGTTCACCGGCGGCGACAGACGACAGGTGGCGTGCGATACCGTCGTCGAGGCCGGTGAACCCCGCTTCGGCCTGTTCGACGGCGACGATTCCCGAGAGGTTGCTCATGCCCGCGTAACTGTTCCGGACCGTCGCACCTTCGGTCGCCGCTTCGAACCGCGTGTGCTGTGCGTAGTTCGCCGCGATGCGCATCGCGTGGAGGGTCGTCTCGGTGTCGAGTCCGCGGAGTCGTGCGACTGCCGCCGCGGTTCCGACGCCACCCCACACACCGTGCGGGTGGACACCGTCGGCCAACGGGACGACCATCTCGGCCACGCGGACGGCCGCCTCGTACCCGGCGACGAAGGCGGTGAGGAGTTCGTCACCGCTCCGGTAGGACGACTCACCGTCCGCGAGGAGTGCCGGAAGGACGTGAATCGCTGGGTGTCCGGCCGCGAAGCGATGGCCTTCGTCGAGTTCGAGGACGGTTCCGGCCGTCGCGTTGAGGAACGCAGCGCGGTAGGCAGACGTTCGCTCACCGGCCGTCCCGAGGATGGTCGCGTGCCCGCCGTTGTCGTTTGCCCACGTCCGCGTGAGCGCCGCCACTGCGGGGTCGGACGCACCACCGAGGATGACGCCGACTGTGTCCGCGATGACCAGCGACCCTCGGGCCGCGACGTCGTCTGGGACGTCTTCCCGGTCGAGCGTCGAGACGAACGATGCGAGGGTCGCTTCGTCCATCTCACACCCCGAGGTACGCTTCGACGACGCTGTCGTCTTCGAGTAGTTCGTCACCGCTCGCGGTCATCGTGATGCGACCGTTCTCCATGACGTACCCGCGGTCGGCCAGTTTCAGCGTCTGTTGGACGTTCTGTTCGACCATGAGCACGGTCACGCCCTGCTGGTGAATCTCTCTGACCACGTCGAACACTTCCTGGACGAGTTGTGGTGCGAGTCCGATGGACGGTTCGTCGAGGATGAGGAGGTCCGGTTCACCCATCAGCGCCCGTGCGAGCGTCAACATCTGCTGTTCTCCGCCAGACATCGTCCCGGCGCGCTGCTTCTTTCGCTCTTCGAGGCGCGGGAACAGGTCGAGCATCTCCGCGAGGTTCTCCTCGCGGTTCGCGACTGCTTCGTCGGTCTGCGCCCCGAGCAGGAGGTTATCTATCACCGTCATGTTGGTGAATAGGTCGCGGTTCTCGGGGACCTGCACGATGCCGCGTTCGACGATTTCGTGCGACGGTTTCGTGTGAATCTCCTCACCTCGGTAGGTGATACGGCCGTGACTCGGTTGGAGGATGCCACAAATCGTGCGCATCGTGGTCGTCTTCCCGGCACCGTTCGAACCGATGAGTGCGACGATTTCCTCCTCGCCGACGTGCATGTCGACGCCGTGGAGCACCTCTATCTCGTCGTAACCAGCCCGGACGCCTTCGATTTCAAGCATCGTCGTCGAACCCTCCGATGTACGCCTCGATGACGCGTTCGTCTTTCACGACGTCTTCGGGTTTCCCGAAGGCGATACCATGGCCCTGGTCGAGTACCTTCACGTAGTCTGAGATGTTCATGATGGCTTTCATGTCGTGTTCGATGATGAGGAGGCTCGTCCCGCGGGCGCGCAACTGCCGGAACAGGTCGAGCATCTGATTCGTCTCCTGTGGCGTCAACCCTGCCATTATCTCGTCGAGGAGCAGAATCTTCGGCCGCGTCGCGACGGCCCGGGCGAGTTCGAGGCGCTTCTGTGCGCCGACGGTGAGTTCGCCCGCTTCTTCGTCTGCACGGTCGGCGAGTCCCACGAATTCGAGATTCTCCATGGCGATGTCGCGCGCTTCGCGGCGGCGACGGGTGTGGATGTGCGCACCCACCATCGCGTTCTCGATGACGGTGAGTTCTTCGAGCGGGCGCGTAATCTGGAACGTCCGGGCGAGGCCTGACCGTGCGACTTTGTGCGCGGGCAGTCCAGAGATGACGTCACCTTCGAGTGTGACTGTCCCGGAGGTGGGTGGGAAGGTACCGCTGATACAGTTGAACAGTGTCGTCTTCCCGGCACCGTTCGGGCCGATGAGGCCGATAATCTCGCCGCTGTTGACGGTCATGTCGACGTCTTCGAGCGCTTGCAGGCCTGCGAACCGCTTTCCGACACCCTTGGCGGTGAGGAGCGTCTCACCCTCGCGTTCGACTGACTGCTGGTCATCTGGCGCCATCACTCGCTCACCTCCTCGTCACCCTGCAGGCGAGACCATAGCGCACGGGCACGACTCGGCCAACTCACCACGCCGCGCGGGGAGTAGATGACGATGGCGACGAGGAACGCGCCGTAGATGATGCGGTCCAGTCCGTTGATGTTGGTGAACGTCGTCCGCGCGACTTCGCTGACCGGCGTGACGATGAACGACCCGACGATGGGGCCGATGAGCGTCCCCGGTCCACCGACGACGGCGGGCAGGAGTATCTCGACGTTCTTGAACAGCGCGAAGACGGTGTCGGGGCGAATCGTGTTGAAGTACATCGACCAGTACGCACCGCCGAGGGCGGTGAAGAAAGCACTGACGGCGACACCGATGAGTTTGTACCGGAACGATGGCACGCCAACGCTCGCGGCGGCCTGTTCGTCTTCACGGATAGCGAAGAAGTAGAGCCCTATCCACGAGTTCTTGATGCCCCACGAGACGACTGTCACGACGAGCAGGAACCCGAGGATGATGTAGTAGTACGGGAGGTCGGTCTGGAACTGGAAGGCGGCGAGTCCGTACTCGGCACCGTAGTCGCGGGGGAACGGCTTGAAGTAGCCGTTCGCCCCGTTCAGTTCGGACATGTTCGTGACGACGAACCGGAGGAGTTCGGCGAACGCCAGCGTCGCCAGTGCGAAGTAGTGACCCTTGAGGTTGAACCGGAACGTGAGTGCGCCAATCACGAGGCCGTACAGCCCCGCGATGACGCCCCCGATGAGCATTCCTATCCAGGGGTTGAGCCCGATGTCGGCCAGGAGCAACTGCGTCGCGTACGCACCGACGCCGAAGAATGCGGCATGCCCGAAGGAGAACTGTCCGGTGTAGCCGGACATGATGTTCCACGACTGGGCGGTGTAGGCGTAGATGACGGTGAGGATGAGCACCTTCAGACTCAGCGTGGCCGCGAGTTCCATCCCGGCCACGTCGATTTCGATGATGTACGGGAGTGCCGCGAGGAGGCCGAACAGTGCGACTCCCTTCACGAGCGGTGCGTACCGCTGGTCGTCGAACGTTCGGTAGCCCTCGCGGACGGATTCGAGTGTGCTCATGCTTCCGCACCTCCGAAGAGGCCCTCAGGCTTCACGAGGAGCGTCCCGATGAACAGGAGGAAGATGAGCACCTGAGAAGTCGTTCCCGGGAGGTAGTATCCGCCGAACACCTGTATCATGCCGACGATGAGGCCGCCAACGAACGCCCCGGGGAACGACCCGAGGCCGCCGAGGATGACGATGACGAAGGCGTTGATGAGATACGCCTCACCGGTGAACGGGTCGAACCGCTGGAAGAGCGCGATTGACCCGCCGGCAACACCGGCGAGCGCCGCACCGATGCCGAAGGTGAGGTAGTTGATCTGTGCGACGTTGATACCGACGTAGCGAGCACCGTCACGGTTGTCTGCGGTGCCGCGAATCTTCCGGCCGAGGTCGGTTCGGTTCAAGAACGCACGGACACCGAGCATCGTCCCGAGGGCGATGAGAAGCGCGTAGAACTGGCCGAGCGGGATGAACACGCCACCGAGCTTCAGCGACCCGAGCGAGAGTTCGACCTGCTGTGGGTCGGGTGTGAAGACGATCTCGATAGCCGATTGGATTATCAGCAAGACACCGAGGGTGGCGATGAGTTGGTTCTGTTGCGGTGCCTCGATAATCGGTTCGACCGTCAAGATGTGGACGCCGATACCCAACACGAACAAGACGAGTGCGGCGATGGGAATCCCGACGAACGGGCTGATTCCGAGGGTGGTCGAAGCCAACCAGACCGTGTACATCCCGACGACGAGGAAGACGCCGTGGGCGAAGTTGATGACGTCCATGACGCCGAATATCATCGTCAGGCCGAGCGCCGTGAGCGCGTAGACGCCTCCGAGGAGGAGGCCGAACGCGAGTAACTGGAGCAAGACGGGCTCCATGTTGGCGATATCGGTCAAGAGCTGTGCAAAGGGGTCGATGAATCGGTCGAGACCACCTCCTTGTAACGGGAGTGGCGCGACCGATGTGACTAGGTGTCGCATGCGGTTTCTACGCTCGGGGATTGTTGGCACCCGGCATAAAAGGTATTCATTTTTCGAGGCGGTTCGTTGACGTGTAGGTGCGATTAGACCTGTGGGGATGCCTCCGCGTACTCTTCTGGGTAGACGACTTTGACAGAGAGGTCCTGAACCTGGTTGACCGGTCCGAGTGCGTTGAGGTTCTCGCCCTCGTCGTTGAACTCGATGGTTCCCATCGCAGAGATGTGGTCGTCGTACTGGAGGCTCTTCAGCGCCTCGTTGATGTCGTCCGGGTCGTCGCTGCCGGCCTCTTCGACCGCTTGAATGATGACTTCGCCGGCCGTGTACGCCATCCCGACGGAGGCGGAGAACTCCTGGTCGTAGTTGTCGAGGAACTGCGAGCGAACTTCGGCCGTCTTGTCGATGGTCGGGTTCAGCGCGTAGTTGTTGTCCATCACGCCGTTGGCGAACTCGCCGATGTCGCTGACTGCTTTGTCGTCGGTGAACGTCGCCGACGCGGACGCGGTCAGGTACGGTGGACGGTAGTCCTGGTCCTGAAGCGCCTGTGCGAGGAGGACGCCCCCCGCGACGTACGTCGTGGCGATGATGGTGTCGGGGTCGGCACTCCGGAGTTTCGAGACTTGCGTGTTCGCGTCGGACGCGCCGAACTCGATGGCAGTCTCTTCGACGATTTCGACGTTTTGTTGCGGGAGGAACTCCCGGAGACTGTCACGAATCGCCTGCCCGTAGCTGTTGTTGATGTAGAACAGACCCGCCGTCTCGATGGTCCCGCCAGCATCGCGGATGACCGATGGCACGAGGTCGGCGTAGTCGCTGGCGAGACGCCGCGCTGGCGGTTGCGGTCGGTAGATGTAGTTGAATCCGCGACCCTGCAGGATGTTGTCCGCCGCGGCGATGGAGATGACGAAGGGGACGCCTTGTCGCTCGGCGACCTGTGTCGCTGCCGTCGTCACCGGCGAGGAGTAACATCCTGTGAGCACGTGCGCGCCGTCGCTGAGCAGTTCTTCGCTCACTTGCCCACCGAGTTCCTGTTTCCCTTGGTTGTCGCCTTCGATGACCTTCACTTCGGCACCACCGAGCGACTCGATGCCACCTTCCTCGTTCTTCCGCATCGCGGCGAGTTTGATGGCGTTACTCATCCCGACGCCCGTGGCGGCGAGGCCACCCGACAGCGGGTGGTTCGAACCGATGATAATCTCCTCGACAGACTGTTCGGGCGTTCCGGTCGTCGTTCCCTGACTCCCGCCAGAGTCGCCGTTACCTCCGGAATCACCGCCGGAGCCACCGGAATCGCCGCCGTTGCCGCCGGCGTCGTCGCTCGTACAGCCAGCCAGTGTCAATGCTGCGACGCTCGCACCCGTTGCTTTGAGGAAGCGTCGCCTGTTGCTCGTCGAAGACTTGAGAGTCTTACCCATGGCAATCATTCTCGGGGTTAGAGTGTATTCGTAATAAAGACTATCGTACTCGTTCTGTCACGTCTGGGAGACGTTCCCGTTCTGGATGTGGTCAAGACGCCGTTCTCGATGCTCCTCCGTCTCGAATCGCCCCAATCACGTCGCTCGAAGCCTGTCGGTAGTTAACATACGTTCATTACGCGCTCCGCTGTACGCCTTCTATGGTCACTCCGAGGACTCAACAGACCAAACCGGGCGAGCACGCCTTCGCAAACCGAACTGTCGTCGTCACGGGAACGGCGAGTGGAATCGGACAGTCGTGTGCAGAGGCGTTCGTCGCCGCCGGTGCGACTGTCGTCGGTGGCGACACAGCAGACCAGCGTGAGACAGCATCGACGTGTGCTGATGGTCCGGGTTCCTTTCGGGCAGTCTCCGTGGACGTCACCGACGATGCGGCGGTCCACCGACTCGTGGATACCGCAGTCGAGACGGGTGGAATCGACGTGGTGGTCAACGTCGCCGGCATCATCAGACGCGGTGCCGTGGCCGACCTGTCGGACGACGACTGGGCCGACTCGCTCGACGTCAACCTCTCCGGGCCGTTTCGTCTCTGCCGAGCGGCGGCACCCCATCTGAAAGCTGACGGCGGGGCCGTCGTGAACGTCTCGTCCATCTACGGACAGGTTGGTGCGGCAGGCCGAGGGAGCTACGTCGCGTCGAAAGCAGGTGTCGAGGGACTCACCCGGACACTCGCCGCCGAGTGGGGGTCCGACGGTGTCCGCGTCAATGCCGTCGCCCCCGGGTACATCCGAACGCCGATGACCGAACCCTTCGAAGAGGACGCGGCGGCGCTCGACCGGTTTCGGTCGCTCTCGGCGCTCGAACGCGTCGGTGACCCAGCGGAGGTGGCGTCAGTCGTCACGTTCCTCGCGAGCGACGCGGCGAGTTTCGTCACGGGTGAGACGCTACTCGTCGACGGTGGGAGAGCGACAGTCGAAAATTGAGACACCGCAACTCGGCCGTTCGTCCGCTTACTCGAGCGACTCTCTCGCGTGGATTCCGGCGAGTCGGCCGTATCCGAGCGCAGTCGTCAGTCCGTTTCCGGAGAGATACCCGCCAGCACCGTGGCCGCTGATTCCGCAGGCCGTTCCGCCGCCGGCGTAGAGGTTCGTGACCACGGTTCCGTCGGTTCTGAGAACCCGTGCGTGTTCGTCGACGACGAGGCCACCCTGCGTGTGGAAGAGTGACCCGGTGACTTTCGTGCCGTAGAAGGGCGCTTCGAGCGGGTGTGTCCCATCGACACGGCCGACTTCGTCGGGTTCGCCCGCCGTGGCCGCTTCGTTGTACGCGGCGACAGTCTCTGCAGCACGTTCGCCGTCGGCCCCGAGGCGTGTTGCGAGTTCGTCCACCGAATCGGCGCTGTGGTACGTCCCGTGTTCGACTGCCTCGTCGAAGTCGTCGAACGACCCCTGTAACTTCCGGAAGATGCGCTCGTCGAACAGTTGGACCGCCTGTCCACCGGGTTGTTTCAACACGTCGATGGCGAACTCGCTGTACCCCGACGACTCGTTGCCGAAGCGCTCGCCCGCCTCGTTGACCAGAATTCCGCCGTTCATGACGACGGCGTACGTCGAGAGCATCCCCGTCTGACTCGCGACGGTGGCGTGTCCCTGATAGGCGTCCATACAGGCGAGTTCACCGCCGAGTTCGGCGCCGAATCGGACACCATCGCCGGTGTTACCGTCGGACCCGAAGTAGAGCGCTCGTTCGATATCCTCCTCACAGTACTCCGTGACCATCTCTCGGTTTCCGGCGAACCCGTCGGTGGCGAGGACGACTTTCTTCGCCTCGATTGCTTCGTCGTGGGTGCGGCCCGCGACGACACCGCGGACTGCCCCGTCTTCGGCGACGAGTTTCGTCACGGGTGCGTTCGTCAGGAGTTCGATGTTCGGTGTCTCCTCGACTCGCTCGACGAGTTCCGCGACGAGGTTCTCACCGTTCCGTCCCTCGGGTGCGTGCATCCGGTACTCCGAGTGTTTGGGATATTTGAAGTCGTCGACGAGGTGGAGGGTGACGTCCCAGTCGTCGACCAACCAGTGGACGAGGTTCGCGCTCTCTTCGCAGAGGTACGCGACCCGCTCTTCGTCTGCCTGGTGGTCGTTTTTCTCCAGGATGTCCTGTGCCATGTCGGCGGGCGTCTCTTCGATACCGGCCTCCCGCTGGAGTCGGGTCCCCGCCGCCGGAATCATCCCCGTCGACAGCGACGTGTTGCCCCCGCAGTGTGGTGCCTTCTCTAACACTGTCACGCGAGTCTCGGGGTCTTCGCTGGCCGCGAGTGCGGCGACCAGTCCGGTCCCACCGCCGCCCGCGACGAGAACGTCGGTGTCGACGTCCCAGTCGATATCTTCGACCGAGACGACCTCTGTGACGCCATCGCTCGGCGTGCGCTTGGCTTGCTCGTCCATGGACCCTGCTAGTGAGACTCTCTCGTAAAGGTACCGCCAGCGTCCGCTCCCCTCGCGTACGCGAGTGAACAAACGAGATAGAGCGGACAGACCGGGCGGTGGACCCCGCCGAGAGTGAGAACTATGGTGCTTGGGAACACGCTGAAACCATGGACTCACCACGAGTCATCGTCGAAGAGTTCTTCGACCGGATGGAAGACGACAGGAGAGATACCGTCGGCGACCTGTTCGCCGAGGACGCAATCATCACGCTCCCGGGAGCGACGTTCGAGGGGCCGACTGCAGCCTACGACTTCCTCGACTTCCTCGGGCCGCGATACGAGTGGGCCGCCAAAGAGTTCGACCGCTGGGTCGAGGCGGGAGACACCGTCGTGAGCATCGGGCGACTGTACGGCGTCGACAACGACGGGGTCGAATTCGAAGACGTCCGATACGTCGACGTCTACGAGGTCAGTCACGGACTCATCCAGCGACTCGACATCTGGAACGACCTGGCCGTGGATGGCGTCGTGCCCGTCGAACCGGCCGAGAGAGGAGAGTCGTGGGTGACACGCGTGTCGAGCGAGGAGGAATGACCGACAGAACGGCCGTTCTCTTCGCGCTCAGAGACGACCCGTCGCTCGTCTCTCTCGCGGAAGAACTGGGGTACGAATCCGCGTGGGCGGCCGAAGGGCAGGGCAAAACCGCGTTCGGGAAACTCGAGCGGTGGGCCGTCCACACCGAAGAAATCGGACTCGCGACTGGTATCGTCAACGTGTTCTCGCGTACGCCGGCGACGCTCGCCGCGGCGACGGCGACGCTCGATGCGCACTCAGACGGGCGTGCGATTCTCGGCCTCGGTGTCGCTCACCCCGGCGTCGTCGAGACGTTCCACGGCGTCCCCTTCGAGCGCCCGCTCGCTCGGATGCACGAGTACGTCGAACTCGTTCGACGCTATCTCCGCGGCGACGCCGACTCGTTCGAGGGAGAGTTTTTCACCCCCGAACGAACCAGTTTCTGGGACGCGTTCGAACCGGTCCGCGACGAGGTGCCCATCTACAACGGCGCACTCGGCCCGGCAAACGTCAGACT
The DNA here is from genome assembly GCF_046764215.1 of Haloferax sp. YSSS75. Taxonomy (GTDB): domain Archaea; phylum Halobacteriota; class Halobacteria; order Halobacteriales; family Haloferacaceae; genus Haloferax. Next base: position 2,527,741 of record NZ_CP177206.1, on the reverse strand, counting down.
CACCGGACAGGTCGCCGACGGATGGCTCCCGAACCTCTACCCGCGACCACAGTTCGAGGAGGCACTGGAGTGGCTCGAAACGGGGGCCACCCGCAGTGGACGCGACGTCGCCGATATCGACGTGGCGATGTACGTCCTCACCGCAGTCCACGACGACCCGGCCGAAGCGAGACGCGCCGCCGCCGAGCACGTCGCGTACTACCTGCGCGACGTCCCGGGATATTACGACCGCGCCGCAGAACAGGCCGGATTCGCCGACGAAGTCGATGCGGTCCGGGCCGCGCCGACGACCGAGGCTGGTGCACGTGAACTCTCGGAGGACTTTCTCGACCTGGTCGCACTCGTCGGAACGCCCGACGAGACGCGAGGCCGACTCGACGAACTCCGCGAGATGGGCGTCGACCTCCCCATCGTCCGCGCCCCCGGTGGCGTCGACCGCGAGTGGGTCGCCCGAACGCTGGAGGTGTTCGCACCGTAACATGATTGTCCCGGATTGTGCCGTACTTTTATGCTGGATGCCATCGCATCTCAGTCGAAGCGAGTCATGACAGACCGTATCTGGGAGGACCTGCTATCTGAACAGGATAAACAGGTCATCACGAAGGCTGGTTACGACAAGGAGGGCGCGTCGTCGTGGGAGTCACGCGGCATGGGCGAGAACCCGATGGTTCTCGTCATCGACATGCAGCGACTCATCGTCGGCGAGAACGTCCCCATCCTCGACGCAGTCGAGGAGTATCGCACGGCGATGGGCGACATCGCCTGGGACGCCATCGAGTACATCGACCCGTTCCTCGACTTCGCACGCGAGGAAGGACTCCCGGTGACCTACACTCGCGTCGTCCCGTCGAGTTACGACGACCCCGACCACCCGGACCTCGACATCGTCGACCCCATCGCGCCGGAGGAAGGTGACACGGTCATCGACAAGTCCTACGCCTCGGCGTTCTACGGGACCGACCTGCTCTCGCGACTCGTCCGCGGTGACCACGACTCGGTCATCATCGTCGGCAACTCGACGAGCGGATGCGTCAGGGCGACGGCAGTCGACGCGAAGCAAAACGGATTCAGCGTCATCCTGCCACAGGAGTGCATCTTCGACCGTATCGAAGCGTCACACAAGATTGGTCTCCTCGACCTGTGGATGAAGTACGCCGAGGTGCTGGAGACCGACGAGGTGAAGACGTGGGTCGAGACGCTATGAACCACGACCTCGTCATCTCGAACGGCACCGTCGTCACGCCCGAACATGGAACTTTCGAGGCAGACGTCGCCGCCGACGGCGAGGCGATATCGACCATCGCCGCACCGGGGACCCTCTCGGGCGAGACGGAAATCGACGCGAGTGGGAAGTACGTGCTTCCCGGCGCAATCGACCCGCACACCCACCACGGTATCTACCGCGGACTGGAAGCGGACGCCGAATCCGAGTCGAAGTCGGACCTCGTCGGTGGCGTGACGACCATCGGGAACTACTTCCGTCGCGCCGGGGCCTACGAGGACATCATGCCGGGGTACTTCGAGGAGGCCGAACCCAACTACTACCACGATTACTTCTTCTCGCTCGGGTTGCTCTCGATGGAACACGTCGAGGAGATTCCGACCATCATCGAGGAGTTCGGTATCACGACGTTCAAGTGGTACATGAACTACAAGTACGCCGCCCGCGAGAAGTTCGGCGTCGACTGCGACATGAAAGACGACTTCGGCGACGCCTTCGTCAAGAAACTCGCCGACCAGGACGTGCCGACGACGCTCGGATACCACTCCGAGAACGTCGAGATAACGAACGCGCTCGCCGGCGGCAACGTCTACGTCACCTCCGAGTCCGACGACACCGACGCCGAGGGAGACGAAGGGTACGAGGTGATGGTCGAGGAGTTCCCCGGATACGCCGAGACCCAGAGCATGGTCGCCGGGTCGTCGCTCGCGAAGGTCCACGGCTACGACGACCGATTCTACGCGGTCCACATCTCTTCCGGGCAGACTGCAGACGAACTCGCTGCGCTCCACGACGCCGGTTACGAGACGTGGGGCGAGACGTGTATCCACTACCTCACGCTCACGACCGAAGAGTGCGACGAGCGGATGAAAGTCAACCCACCCGTCCGGTCGCAAGCCGACCAGGAGACGCTCTGGAAGCGCCTCGCAGACGGGACCATCTCGACTATCGGGACCGACCACTGTGCCAACCTCGCCGAGAACAAGTTCGGCGACGGCATTCGCGACAGTCTCCTCGGATTCCCCTCGACGCCGGTGATGCTCCCGCTCATCCTCTCGGAGGGCGTCAACGAGGGTCGCATCTCCCTCGAACGCGCCGTCGAGGTCACGAGCACGAACGCCGCGAAGGCGTTCAACCTCTACCCCAAGAAGGGAACCGTCAGAGTCGGCAGCGACGCGGACCTCGTCGTCGTCGACTTAGACGAGACGAAGACGGTGACGCCCGAACTGCTCCACAGCGTCTGTGGCTACTCGCCCTACGAGGGGCGAGACGTCACGGGGTGGCCGACACAGACCGTCGTGAAGGGGCAACTCGCCTACGACGACGGCGACATCGTCGGCACGAAGGGATACGGGACGCACGTCGACCGACCCGTCTGACCACGCTTCGGCCACTGTATCGACGCGACCGAACACGGACACTGAACCACCTACCGAAACACACAGACACGAACGAGATACCCACGAAATGACAAACGACACGAACGGACCACTCGACGGACTCGTCGTCCTCGAAGCCGGGTCGATGATATCGGGCCCGACGGTCGGCCGCTTCATGGCCGACTTCGGGGCGACGGTCATCAAGATAGAACACCCGGAGTTCGGCGACCACATCCGACGATTCGGCCCGCAGAAAGACGGCGTCGGCCTCTGGCACAAGTACCTCTCGCGGAACAAGCAATCGATAACCCTGAACATCTCCACCGAGGAGGGAGCGGCGGTGTTCGAGGACCTGGTGAGCGACGCTGACCTCCTCATCGAGAACTTCCGACCGGGAACCCTCGAACGCTGGGGCGTCGGTTGGGAGTCGCTCTCTGAGGTGAATCCCGGACTCGTCATGCTCCGGATGTCTGGCTTCGGCCAGACGGGGCCGTACTCGGAGCGCCCCGGATTCGGCACGCTCGCGGAGGCGATGTCCGGGTTCGCCTACCTGAACGGCTTCCCCGACTCGCCCCCGTTGTTACCACCGACGGGACTCGCAGACAACATCGCGGCGTTGTTCTCGACGTTCGCGGTGATGTTCGCGCTCTATCACCGGGACGTCCACGGCGGCGGCGGCCAGTACATCGACACGAGCCTCATCGAACCCATCTTCGGACTCCTCGGCCCACAACCGCTCCGCTACGACCAACTCGGCGAGATAGAAGGCCGGACGGGTAACCGCTCGACGTCGTCCGCCCCGCGCAACGTGTACCGAACGGGCGACGACCGCTGGGTCGCCATCTCGGCGAGTGCACAACCGCTCGCCGAGCGAACCTTCGAGGCGATTGGCCGGCCCGACCTCGTCGACGACCCCCGGTTCGAGACGAACGAAGACCGGATGGAGAACATCGACGAACTCGACGACATCATCCAAAGCTGGATGGACGAGCACACGCGCGAAGAGATTCTCACTGCGTTCGAAGAAGCGGACGCCACGCTCGCACCGGTGTACAACGTCGAAGACATCCTCAACGACGAGCACTATCAGGCGCGCGAGGCGTTCTTGACCATCGACGACCCTGACCTCGGTGAGGCAGTCGTCCAGAACGCGTTCCCCAGATTCTCGGAGACACCGGGGAAGGTGAAGTACCTCGGCCCCGGTCTGGGTGAACACAACGACTCAGTGTACCGTGAGCGACTCGGCTACGACGAGGAATTCATGACCGAACTCGAATCGGAGGGCGTGATATGAACCTCCTCACGAACCTCCCGGACCGGGTTCACGTCGTCGAGATGCTGCCCCGCGATGGGTTCCAGCGCCTCGACGAGTTCGTCCCGACCGAGGAGAAAGTCGAGATAATCGACGAACTCTCGACGACGGGCGTCGACGAAATCGAAATTTCGTCGTTCACGCACCCGAAGGCCGTCCCGACACTCCGAGACGCCGACGACGTTGCCCAGCAAATCACCCGCCACGACGACGTCACCTACCGAGCGCTCGTCCCGAACATCGTCGGCATGGAGCGTGCCGTCGAGGCGGACGTCGACAAGGTGAACGCACTCGTCACGGTGAGCGAGACGTACACCGAGAACAACCAGAACCGGACGCGCGAGGAAGTCCTCGCCGAGATGGACGACATCGTCGAACTCGCCCACGACCACGGCATCGAAGTCGAAGCGGGCATGGGGACGAGTTTCTACTGCCCGTACGAAGGCGCGATAGACGCCGAGGAGACGCTCTCGGTCGTCGACAGCGTCGTCGCGTCGGGTGTCGACGAGGTGACGCTCGCGACGACGATGGGACTCGCGAACCCCGTAGAGATTACCGAGCGATTCAGCGCGGCGTTCGACGCTCATCCGGACCTCGATATGGGTCTGCACCTCCACGACACGAACGGGATGAGTCTCGCCAACACCCTCGCCGCGATGGCAGTCGGTGTGGACCGATTCGACACCTCGGTCTGTGGTCTCGGCGGGGGCGTCGTCCTCCCCGAGGGCATGTCGGGTGTCGGAAACACGCCGACAGAAGACCTCGTCCAGATGCTCACGCGGATGGGCGTCGACCATGGCGTCGATTTCGACCGTATCGAAGACGCCGCCCACGACGTGTCTGACCGCCTCGGACTCGGGGCGACAAGCCACGTCCTCATGGGAGGGACGGTAGAGCGCGTGCTCGAAACCGTCGCCTCCGACAAACGAAGTGATTGAACATGACCGGAAAGACACTCGCAGAGAAACTCCTCTCGGAGAAGTCCGGAACCGACGCCCGTGCCGGCGACTACGTCGAGGCCGAAATCGACGTGGCGATGGCCCACGACATCACCGGGCCACTCGCGTTCCAGACGTTCCACGAGGTGGCGGGCGAGGACGCCGACCTGTTCGCGCCCGACCGAACCATCTTTACAATCGACCACCACGCCCCCGCAGACGGTGTTCAGGCGGCGAACAACCACAACGCCGTCCGCGAGTTCGCCGCGAAACACGGGGCGAACCAGTTCGACGTCGGCGACGGCATCTGCCACGCCGTCCTCGTCGAAGAGGGGTTCGTCCGACCCGGTGACCTCGTCATCGGTGCGGACTCTCACTCGACGACCTACGGCGGCCTCGGCGCGTTCGGAACCGGCGTCGGTTCGACAGACCTCGGGACGGCGCTGGCCACCGGTGACCTCTGGTTCCGCGTCCCGCAGACGATGCGGTTCGAAGCCCACGGTGACCTCCAGGACGGCGTCTACGCGAAGGACCTGATTCTCCGATTCATCGGCGACGTCGGGTTCGATGGCTGTACCTACATGGCCGCGGAGTACGCCGGCAGCACCATCGAGTCGCTGCCCATCCACGAGCGACTCGTCCTGTCGAACATGGCTATCGAGATGGGCGGGAAGACGGGCCTCGTCGCGCCAGACGACCGGACCGAATCGTACCTCGAACGCCAGACCGGCAACGACATCGACCTGAACGACGCCTTCCGCTCGGACGACGACGCCGACTACGAGGCGGTACACACCTACGACGCCACCGAGTTGGCACCGCAGGTGTCGAAACCGTCGAACCCCGAAAACGCCGTCGACGTGACGGCTGTCGAGGGGACAGAAATCGACCAACTGTTCGTCGGAACCTGCACGAACGGCCGCTACGAGGACATCAAAATCGTCGCGGACATCCTCGACGGAGAGACGCTCGCGCCGAACGTGCGGATGGTCGTCGTGCCCGCCTCGAAATCCGTCTACAGACACATGCTGAACACGGGCGTCTTCCAGACGCTCACCGACGCCGGTGCCGTCATCCAAAACGCCGGGTGTGGCCCCTGTGCGGGCTACCATCAGGGCGTCCTCGGCGACGGTGACGTCTGTCTCGCCACGGCGAACCGGAACTTCCCGGGCCGCGAAGGCTCGATGGAGTCGTCAGTGTACCTCGCCAGTCCCGCGACGGTGGGGGCGAGCGCGCTCTACGGTGAGATTACGGACCCACGGACGGTCCAGACGAACCGCTACGACGACACCGTCTTCGCGGAGGTGCTGCCATGACGACGCCGAGTGACGCCACTGGCCGGCCAGACCCGAGCGCCCCGGCGCGAGCGTGGGTGTTCGGTGACAATATCGACACCGACCAGATTACGCCGTCGCGCTTCATCGTCTCGTCGGACCCCGACGAACTCGCGACACACGCCTTCGAAGACTTACGACCGGAGTTCTCCGAATCGGTCGAACCCGGTGACTTCGTCGTCGCTGGAGAGAACTTCGGAAGCGGGTCTTCGCGGGAGCACTCACCGCTCGCACTCGTCGGCGCGGGCGTCTCGGGCGTCGTCGCCCAGTCGTTCGCGCGTATCTTCTTCCGCAACGCCATCAACCTCGGCCTCCCGGTGCTCATCTGTCCGGGCGCAGACGCCATCGACGACGGCGACGAGATTCACATGAACCTCGACGCGGGTACCGTGGTCAACCACACGAAAGACGAGCAGTACGACGCGGAGGCGCTCCCGCAGTTCCTCCAGTCACTCGTCGAACAGGGAGGGCTGAAAGCCTACACGAAAGCGAGACTCGACTGACAAGCGGGCACTTGTCAGTCGATACAGAGCACCGGGCGACGAATACCACAGCGGCACCCACTGAACGCCCCATTCGATACGGATTCGCTTTTACTCGGGACGGACATCCCCATAGCGGTGTCCAGCGGTGACGCCCTCGACGGGGCCGTTCGGGTCAGTGACCGGATTATTTACCATCCGTGCAGTCGATAGGTGGTCCATGGATGCCAGAGCGATAGACCACGTCAACCTCCGCATTCCCGAAGACGGCATCGAGACGGCTGTCGCGTTTTACAGCGAGGCGCTCGGATTCGACATCGAGAACCGTGACCTGTTCGAGTCGGGTGACAAACCGTTCATCTCGGTCCGACTCACGCCCGTGAGCATCATCCACCTCCAACCAGCGGCGAACTTCGACCCGCCGGCCGAAACGGGGTTCGACCACCTCGCAATCGAGTTCGACCACACTATCGACGAGTTACGTGAATCTCTCGATGCGGCAGGTGTGGAGGTCGACCGACAACTCGAACCGCTCGGTGCGACCGGTGTCGCACCCGCAGTGTACGTCACGGACCCCTTCGGGTACACTCTCGAATTGAAGGCGCTCCCGAGCGACGAAGACAACTAATATTGCTCTAGAGTAGCAATACTGATGGCAAAAAACCGAGTTGTGTCTATCGATATCTTTCGGGTCGAACTGAGGTCTGTGAGGTGATTAATCGACTGAAAAAGGCAATATATAACAGTAGACGTAGTTATCAAAAAATTTGGGAGGTACAAAAACTATACGTTCGTGACGACGTGAAAAGTCACTAAAAACAGTGTTTGAAAGGAAATCAACATTCGAAGCCGCAGTTCTAAAAATGTCGTGTATAGACTATTATACACAAACATCCAGTTATATTATATAATGTGTCGCTCCTAGCCCCACACCCGAGTAGCACAAAAACCACCGACCATCGAGCATGGTATCGAGCGATTGCTATTGTGTCCAACATACAGGGCTGGTTCGCCGGTGGACCCCGAAACGAGGCATCTTCAGCACCAAATTCGACGCATCTTCGATAGTTTTCGATTTGGTGACTTTCGCTCTCTCAATCACGTAGAACTTCCAATAGAATATTATAGACTGTGTACAAATCATCAACTGAAGCGATATCTGAGTAACCGCCGCCCGTCGGTAATTACGGTGTGACCCCAGAACCATGGAAGATACTCCACTTCGACACGACGACACGGACGCGATGACGACGACGACGACGGAGACTTCGGGGCGACGGACATCCCCGCCAGACGACCTGGAGTATATCGCAATCGTCACCCCCTACGACGACGCGCCGGACGAGTGCACCATCTTCCCCACCGGTCTCTCCGAGGAGCGACTCATGACGACGTGGATTTCCGCGGAGGAAGACTCGTTCGTCTCGCTCGACGAGATGGTGTGACCCCCGTTCGTCCCCCGTTCGGATAGTCCTCCAACCTCCGACTCTGCTGTTTTTTGGTGGCTCAGAAGTCCCCGAGCGACGCCTGTTCGTGTGCCGCAAGCAGGTCCGCACAGGTCGACCACGATTTCCGCGCACAGTCCGGAAGGATGCCGTGTTCGCGGACGAACTCCCGAAGGAAGTCGCGTGTCGTCGGGTCGCTCGGATAGCCACTGCCCACCTCGCCGTATTCCACGGCAATCTCTTCGACCCGCCGGTCACGCTCGACTTTCGCGACGATGCTCGCCGCGCCGACGATTGCGTGTTCGTCGTCGGCGCGGTGCTGGGCGTGAACCTCGACTGTGATGCCCGCGTCGGCGACTCCCTCACGGACGCGCCGCCCGAACCGAGACTCACTCACGTCGCCGGCGTCACAGCGCAGTTCGTCGGCGTCTTCGGCGACGGCGACGGCAGCTTCGACCTGTGCCCGGACCGTGAGCAGGTTCATGTTCGTCTCCGGGTCGTCGATAGTCTCCGGTTCGACGAACGCGACGCCGACGGCGATATCGTCGCGTTCGCGGAGTTCCACGGCGAGTTCCTCGCGGCGGGCGGGCGAGAGGCGCTTCGAGTCGGCGATGCCGTCGGGGAGCGTCTCGGGGTCAGCACGCACTGCTGCAGCGACCATCGGACCGAGTACGGGTCCCTTGCCGGCCTCGTCGACGCCGATGTGCATACGTGGTCGGGTCTTGGGGTGAGGGATTCAAGATTGCGGTCTGCGTTCGTGGCCTCCGGCCCGAGGGACGTGTATCCGTCCCTACAGCGCCGTCGGTTCGCTGGAGGCCGTCACCGACTCGGTGAACGTCCGAATCACTTCACGGGCCCGGGTGGCGTCTGGGCTCGCCAAGATAGAGTGGTCCGCTTCGAGACGGACGAATTGGGCGTCGGGTATCGCTTCGACCACGGACTCGGCATGGTCGATGGGGACTGCCCCGTCGAACTCACCGTGGACGACGAGGGTTGGACAGTCGATAGATTCGTACGAGACGTTCGGGAGTTCACGGAACCACCGTTCGTCGTTGAGCGTCCCGTCGATGCGTGCGCTCGCGGGGAGAACGGTCGGAACCAGGTCGAGTGACCGTTGCCGAAGCTGTGGGTCGGCCTTGATGGATTCGACGTACGCGGCGAGTTCCGCACCTTCGAGCGTCGAGAGTTCACTGTGTAGCATCGAGACGAGCGTGTCGGGGGCAATGCGCCGGAGTGCTGCAGCGATGCCGGACTGCACGTCGAGGACTGGTGTCGAGGTGAGAATCGGGTCGACGATTGGGTTGCCGACGTCGAACATCCGTTCGTCGATTTCGGTGGTGATGGCCGAGACGAGCACGAGTCCGGAAACCCTGTCGGGGTAGTCGGCCGCAATCTGGAGGGCGATTGGCCCGCCGCCCGAGAGGCCGACGACGACTGCACGCTCTATCTCGAGTTCGTCGAGGAGTGCCACGAGGAGGGCGGCCTGGTCGTCGAGTGACCCGTTGTCGCCGAGGGGCGTCCGCAGATACCCCGGCCGCGACGGCGCGACGAGTTCGACGTCGGTTCCGAACAGTGCGCCGCCAGCACCGAGTGCTTGGTCGTATCCACCCGGGTCGCCGTGGAGGAAGAGCACAGGGTACCCAGACCCCTGTCGTGCGACTTCCACGACGCCTCGGTCCGTCGTGACGAGTTCACTGCCGGCGACGAGGTCAGCGAGTCGCTTCCGCTTCCAGCGCATGAGTGCGATGCCTGCGCCACCGAGAACGAGGCCCACTCCGACTCCAGCGACACGTATCCAATTTCGGTTCATGGCAACCTAGAGAGACGTTGCAGTGTGACCTAACCCTACTTCACGAAACCCAGAGAGTCTGGGTTCGAGATGCGAAATTCCAGGTGGAGACGCTCAGTCCTTGAAGAACTCGTCGTCTTCGAAGGATTCCTCTTCGCCTTCGACGGCGATGACGTCGAGTGCCGTCACGACAGCGCCCGTGTCCAGCAACCCGGCGAGACTCGGGTTCGTCCGGCCTTCGTCGCCGGAGACCAGTTCTTTGATGTAGAGGCCACCTTCGCCGTGAATGTCGACGGTGGCGTGGCGGGCGTCTTCGAGTTCGCCGGTGGCGTCGTAGACGTGTCGCGTCCGCGTGAGACTCGCACGGCGATGGTCGACGCGGTGCGGCGTGTACTGTTCGATAGTCGCGCCGGTGAGTTCGTCGAGTGCGACCTGTAACTCGTCGTCGGTCACGTCGTCGTCGAATTCGACGGCGGCGCGGTACTCTTTCGACGCGTCGAGTTTCTTCACGCGTTCGACCATGTCGTAGGTGGCCAGACGCAACCCTTCGACTTCGATTGCGCCCTCGGCCATCGCGTTGACGTCGCCTTCGAGTTGTTCGACGTCGATGGTTCGACGGCGGGGCTCCATGACTTCGACGACGAACGGGCGACCCGTCCCGAGCATCAGGGCGTCGACGTCCTCGCGGCCTGCGCCGTGGAACGTGGCTTCGACGCCGTCCATCACGTCCATCACGACTGGCGCGACGAACCCTTCGACGCTGTGTTCGTAGAGATAGCCGGACCCGCCGCAGTAGTCACACGGTTCTTTGCCTTTGTAGCCCGACCCGTCGCACTCCCGGCAGGGCCACTCGGTCTGTGGGATATCGCGTTCGAGTTTGCGGTACCGGCCGTAGACGAACGCCGAGTTGAGTTGTCGCTCGACGGTGTCCGCCTCGATGTCGAGGAGGAACTGCACGTCGGGACGGGTGAAGTCCACCTCGGTGCCCGTGAGTCGGCCGACGCGTTTGCCGACTTCGCGGTTGAACTCGGATTTGAACAGTTCGCCCGCGTCGTCGGGCAGGCCAGCACCTTCGCGGAGCAGCATCTCGTTCTCTTCGACGAGCGGCGGTGCTCGGGTTCCGACCTGATACGTCTCGACTTCGACGTCGTCGATAGACGCGGCACAGCGTTCGGCCCACTCGTCGAAACGAGCGCACTCGCCTTCACAGACCCAACAGGCCTCTGTCTCGACTGGTTCGTACGGTTCGTCTGCGTCGAGGGCCGCCGCGACGCGGAGCGACTTCCCTCGTTCGGCGTTCGTCAACCCGAAACTTCGGTCAGCGAACGCCCGCCCGAGGCAGGCGTCACAGACCGGCCCGCTCGCTTCGAGTTCGCGGGCGTCTTCGAGGATACTCATACTCGGGTTCTCTCGGGGCGCGCGTAACTACCTTACTTTGTTCGGACGCCCCCGAGTACGTCGTTCGAGCGTCCCGTTCGATACATACGATTTCTGAGATATGTGTCAACGCGTCTCAGTCGTGTGTCCGAGAGTACTTTGAGAAATTTCATATACGGGGGCCTGGTAGCCGATTCAACAACTGGGCCTTAGGTCGATATTACGTGTCTATCGGAACTCAAACACAACGCAACCTCGCACTGTTCGTCACGCTCGCCGTCCTCTGGGGGACGTCCTTCATCGCCATCGAAGTCGGGTTGGAGGTGCTTCCCCCCGCGCTCTTCGCCGCGCTTCGGTACGACGTCGCCGGCGCGGTGCTGTTCGTCTACGGATTGCTCGCCGCCGAGGACTGGCGGCCCCGTGGCCGCGACGAGTGGGTCGTCGTCGGCGTCGGCGGCGCACTCCTCATCGGGGCACACTTCGCCCTCCTGTTTTCTGGCCAGCGATACGTGACGAGTGGTGTCGCGGCCATCGTCCTCAGTACGTCGCCGATTCTCACGCCGCTTTTCGCGTGGTCGATGCTCCCCGACGAACGACTCGACAGCGTCGGGTTCCTCGGTGTCTTCTTCGGACTCGTCGGCACCGTCGTCATCGCGCTGTCGTCGGGGTCAGTCGGCGGGCAACTCGCCGGCGTCGTCTTGCTCTTCCTCGCGGCAGTGAGTTGGGCGTTCGGAACCGTCCTCGTCAAACGCCTCCCCGGCAACCCACCAGTCGTCCCGATGCAGTCGTGGATGATGCTTCTCGGCGCGGGACTCCTCCACGTCGTGAGTCCACTCCTCGGTGAACCGGGACTCACTACCGTCGCGTGGTCACCGCTCGTCGTCGCCGCACTGCTGTTCCTCGCCGTCCTGTGCAGTGCCGCCGGGTTCATCATCTACTTCGTCCTCTTGGACCGCATCGGTGCCATCGAAATCAACCTCGTGAGTTACGCCGTGCCCATCGTCGCCGCGCTCAGTGGGTGGGCCGTCCTCGGTGAGGAACTCGGCACTGCGACGGCCGTAGGGTTCGCGTTCATCCTCACCGGGTTCGCCCTGATGAAGCGGACAGCACTCGCACCGTTCGCCTACAGACTCTGTGTTCGGACCGGCGGTGTTGCACTCCGATTGGTCGGCGACTACGACCCAGCACCCGACCACGACCCGGTACCTGCGGACGACTGAGTCTCGTCTGTTCTCCCTTTCGACTACGCCGAACTGCTCCCGTCTTCGGATAAAAAGGTTCGTCGCCCACCACCGCGCTCGGACGTGTCGTGACACGGCCACGAATCTTCAGTCAGGTGTGGAGGGGTCCCCGCGTCGGCCGTTCAGAACAGTCCGAACTGCCCGAGCGCCCACAACGCGGCGAGGGTGATTCCCACACCCAGTGCGACCAGCAGAATCGTGACGACGCCGACGGCGACGAGGAGGAATCGGCGGTCAGCCTCGGCCCCGTCTCCCGATAGGTCGTCATAGCGTTCTTCGAGGAGCGTGACGTTGCGAGCGTTTGCCTTCCACGCGGCGTCGAAGATGTCACCGATGACCGGTAGCGACCCCACGACTGTGTCCAGAAGGACGTTTCCGAGCATCCGCGCGAGCGTCGCTCGTGGGACGCCCATCATCGCCGCTTCGACGAGGATGTACGCCGACATCGCCGCGGCAGTCGTATCGCCGACGCCCGGGATGAATCCGAGAATCGGGTCCAGTCCGATGCGGTAGTTGGTCCCCGGAATCTCGAACGCGTTGTCGAGGTAGTGACTCACCGTGCGGAGTCTGGCCAGCGTCTCTTCCGGCGTGTCGTCGTCGAAATCGACGATTGCGGCGGGTTCCAGCGGACGTTCGCTCCCGTGCTGGAGTGACGAGTCGTTCACGGTAGCCCTATCGTGATACTCGCTCTTGAGCGTAGCGTCGACGCGAGTGCTGGACGTGTGGCGGCGAGACGAGTCGAAAAAACGAGTGGCACGTCGTCCCCACGGTGTCGGACGACGTGCCGGGGTAGAGTTACAACCAGGGTTGTGCCGCCGTCAGGGCGGAACCGAGGCCGACGGCAACCTCGAACGGGTCGGGACGCCCCTCAGAGACCGACCTCCACCGCGCGTTCCACGACGCCCGCACCGTAGCGTTCTTCTAGCTCGTCGTGTTGGTCCGGCCGGTTCTCGTAGACGTCCTGGAACAGGTTGATGGGCGTCATCGCGGCCTGATAGGTCGCTTCGTCCCACATTCGGTCGGTGGAGATTTCGACTTCCGTCTCGCCGATGCGGAGGGTCGCCGACCGTTCCATCGCGATGGCACCGCGGCCTGCTTCCTTGGCCGCCTCGAACTCCTCCATGGAGTCGACGATGTCGTCCATACTCGGGACGTACGACGTCATGTTGAGGAGTTCCTCGTGGAGTTCGTCCTCGTCGAGCACCTGCGTCGAACCGCTGACCGTGAGTTCGTAGCCGTCGGCCGTCTCTTCGAGCGACACGCGGTCACCCTCGTACACTTCGACGCCGTCTTCGGAGTCCAGTTCGACGTCGCCGTCGCCGGTGTCGAGTAGCCAACTGCCGGTCTTCGGCGGCAGTGGCGACGTGTTGGCTTCGACGACCTGACCGGGCGTCAGCGACCAGATGCCGAGCATGCCCTTCGCCTGATTCTCGGTCATCCGCTCGTGGTAGCCCTCCACGTCGCGGATGTCGTCGTACGGTCCGTCGACTGCGATGCATCCGTTGGCGCTGGCACCGCGAGAGGTGTTGTGGCGCAGTTCGGGCCACGCGGGCAGTTCGCCCGTCGGCGTCATCGCGCGCATGTCCTTCGTGTAGTCCACCTCGCCGTCGACGAAGAGGAACAACCGTTCGAGGTTGTTCGTGTCCTTGCCCATCTCGTCACGGAGTTTCCCCATGGCGAGTTCGGACTCTCCGCTCTCGATGATGACGGACATCGCGAGGCTTCCCTCTTCGAGGCCGCACTCGTTTTCGACGATGGTGAAGAACTCGTCGGCCTTCTTCCAGTCGTCGATGTCACCGACTTCGGGGATGACGAAGCCGTCGATGTGCTCGATTGCACCGGTGTCGGAACTCGCGATTTCCAGCATGTGCTGGAAGCCCTGATAGCGCGTGGCCGGGCTGTCGCGGTGCCAGACCATCCGCGGGTGAATCTCGCCGGGGAAGTCGGCACCCTGTTCGGCGACGACGTCGATGATGTTCTCCACACCTTCGTCGCGCATCGAGGGCGCTGTCGCGTCCTCGTTGTCCGGAACCCACACGTCCGGGGCCTGCATGCCGCGGAGTTGGGCCGCTCGTCGAATCATCTTCGCGGAGTCTTCTTCGCCTTCGATGGCCGTCGGCGACGTGAAGAACGTCCGCACGAACTTTCTTTCGTGTCTTCGTTCAGTCATGTGCGTGTATCTGGATTATAGTGTGTTAAGAATTGGTTTGGCAGAAAGTATCGGTGCGACCCTCAGTCGTCGTCCGACGTCGTGATGGGGTCTGCCTGCTCCTCGCTGAAGCCTTCGGACTCCTCGATGCGACGGCGTGCTTCGGGGTCGAACTTCGTCTCGATGTCCTGATACCGCGAGACGAACGAGAGTTCGTGGTGGCTCTCGGTCGGGTGGTCGAGATAGCGCTGTTCGAGGTCGAACTGCCCCTCTTCGTCCTGTTCGGCGAGCTTCTTGAAGTCCTCGTAGACGGCGTGTGCGCCCGAGTGGAGGCCGAACAGCGTGATGAAGATGTACTTGTAGCCGAGGTCACCCAGTTCCTGGAACGTCAGTGGGTCTTCCTCTTCGGACCACGCGAACGACGACGAGTAGTTGAACGCGAGCTTCAGGTCGGGATGCGTCTCGTGAATCTCCTCGGCGTAGTTGACAGCGTCCTCGCGACTCGGGTTCGGCATCTCGGGCCAGACCAGGTCGACGCCGGCGTCGGCGTAGATACGGCCGCGTTCGAGGTGTTCTTCCCAGTCACCGTTCGACGACCCGTAGGCGTCCGTGCGGGCGATGATGATGGTGTCTTCGCTCTGCTTGGCGTCGACGGCCGCTTCGAACCGGGCCTTGGCCTTCTCGCGGGAGACGATTTGCTTGCCGGCGATGTGGCCACAGCGCTTCGGCGTCGTCTGGTCTTCGATGTGGATGGCGGCGACGCCGGCCTTCTCGTACTCGCGGACGGCGCGGCGGACGTTGTGGATACCGCCGTACCCGGTGTCACAGTCGGCGATGATAGGGAGGTTCGTCGCCTCGACCATTCGCTTGGCGTTTTCGACCATCTCGGTCATCGTGACCATCTCAAGGTCTGGGAACCCGAACTGGCCGAGGACCGTCGAGTACCCGGACATGTACGCGGCGTCGTGGCCGGTCATCTCGGCCAGACGGGCGTCCAGTGCGTGGTACATCCCGGGGGCGAACACGAAGTCCTGGGTGTTCAGCTTCTCCCGGAGTTCTCGGGCTTTCTGGTTGTCAACGTCCTGTGCGAAGACATCGCTGTCGAGTTCGGTCGGATTCATTGGGTTTCGGTAGTCTGCATCGTCTGCTCGATGCGGTTCAGTTGGGTACGGAGCGCGGCGAGTTCACGCCGGATGTTGGTCATCTCGTCTTCCTCACCGGGCTGTTGGATGAAGGGGACGAGCGGCGCGTCCATGTTCTCCTCGTTGGTGGGGTAGCGCTGCGTGGTCCGGGGAGGGCGAGTGGTAGTCTGCGAGCGGGTCGTCGTGTCGGTGCGAGTCGTGTTGGTTCGGTTTGTCATTTGTTATGTCGGCGGTGTGGGCGGTCGATAGCGTTCGAAGCGTTCGGGGGTCGAGTTGTGATGTCCTGCTGGGGATACTGCGGATACTACCATTGTGCGTTACCTCACTCGGTTCGACTCGGAAGCGATATTAAAAGTTAATCATTTATAATGATAATATTCGTTAATGACTTAGTTCGATACAGACAGATAATAGGGATTAATTTGATATGTCACACCATACCAAATGGCCCGGAGTCGGTCGTGTCATTCGTTCACAGTGCGTTCCGCGGACAGCACGCTTAATCGGGTCCACACCTGACGACGCATCAGCGAATGGCATCTGCGATAGAGATACGAAACCTGACGAAAGCCTACGGCGACGTCACGGCACTCGACGGCATCGACCTCGACGTGCCCGAGGGGTCGTTCTTCGGTCTGTTGGGTCCCAACGGTGCCGGAAAGACGACGTTTATCAACATTCTCGTCGGCCTGGTCCGCAAGTCCGGTGGCACGGCGGAGGTGTTCGGATACGACGTCGAAGACGACTACCGCGAAGCACGCGACCTGATTGGGGTCGCTCCACAGGAGTTCAACGTGGACAAGTTCTTCCCGATTCAGGAGATTCTGGAGACGAAAGCGGGGTATCACGGGATTCCACGAGACGTTGCTCGCGAACGCGCCGAAGAGGTGCTCAAACGCGTCGGCATCTACGACAAGCGCGACACCCGCTTCGATTGGCTCTCCGGCGGGATGAAACGCCGGTTCATGCTCGCCCGGGCGCTCATCACCGACCCGGACCTGCTCATCCTCGACGAACCAACTGCGGGCGTGGACGTGCAACTCCGCCACGAACTGTGGGAGACCATCATCGACCTGAACGACAAGGGGACGACGATTCTCCTCACCACGCACTACATCGAGGAGGCAGAACGCCTCTGTGACGAGGTTGCGATTCTCGACTCCGGACGCATCCTCGAAGTCGCCAGCCCCGAGGAACTGATGGACCGGGGCACCGACGACATCGTCGTCCAACTCCGGTCTCCTCCGACTGCCGTCCCCGACTTCGCCGCAGACGACGACCGGGTCGAGTCCGTCGAACTCGACGGGACCCGACTCGTCGTCACCGCTCAGCAGGGTGGTCTCGTCGCCCCCGACGTGGTACAGGCACTCGACGAGGCGGGCCACGAAATCGTCGACCTGGAAATCTCCCGCACGTCGCTCGAAGAGGTGTTCGTCGAGATGACCAGACAGGGTGAGGGTCGCGCGACGATGGAGGTGGACCAATGAACGTCGACCTGACGGGCTTCTACGCCCTCCTCCGTCGTGAAATCCTTCGATTCGTCCGTCGCCCCCGAAACACGTTCGTCCCGCCCTTTATCACGAACGTGCTGTACTTCTCGGTGTTCGGCGTCATCCTCGGCGAACGCATCGACCAGATTGCGGGCGTCCGCTACATCCTGTTTATCCTCCCGGGACTCATCGTCCTCGGGGCCGTCTCCAACGCCTTCGAGAACGCCTCGTTCTCTATCTTCCACGGCCGCTGGAATCGCTACATCGAGGAGGCGCTCACGTCGCCGCTGTCGTACACGTCGATGGTCGGCGCGTACATCTTCGCCAGCGCGACTCGTGGTATCGTCGTCGGCGTGCTCATCGCACTCATCGGCGCGTTCTTCACCGCCGTCGGCGTCGCCAGACCGTTCTATCTCGTCGCGTTCATGCTCGTCATCACCCTGTTGTTCGCCGCTATCGGTGTGGTCGGCGGCCTCTGGGCGGAAGACTGGGACGACCTGACGATGATGAACCAGTTCATCCTCCGACCGCTCGTCTTCTTCGGCGGCGTCTTCTACTCGCTCAACGAGATTCCCGAACTCTTCCGACAGGCGTCGCTCCTCAACCCGATGATATACATGGTCAACGGCGTCCGATACGGCTTCCTCGGCGTCACCGAAGTCGACCCGAACCTCTCGCTCGGTATCCTCTCGGCGCTCACGCTCGCTATCGTCGGTATCGACGTCGCGCTCTTCCGGCGTGGTTACGGGTTGACCGACTGACTGCGCCGATTTCGGCGTCGTCTCGAAGACGCACCCGTTCGGATTTCGCACTCGTTGCCGGACCGCCGGATGGGTGTTTGTGAGGCCCACTACGACGCTGATTCAGAGCGGGCGACCAGAGAGGTACGAGAACACGGTGGATTACTCACCAACGCTCGACAGCGATGCTGTAGGCCGTCTCCAGGACACGACGAGGACGGCCACCACGACTGCAGTCCCCACGAGACTGAACGGGTGCATCTCGGGAGCGAGGCCCAACACCAGACCAGTGAAATTCATCATCCCGTGGAACAGGAGCACCGCCAGAATGCTCCGTCGCGTATTGTTGTACACCCATACGATTAGCACCGTCTGCAACACGATGGATGGAAGCCACCACCAGAGGGCAGGAGCGAACGTCACGTCGGCGTAGTAACCGGGGAACCAGACGAACGGTGCGTGCCAGACAGCCCACGTCCCACCGTTGATGAGGCCGGCAACGGTGGGGCTGAAGCGGGCCTGGAGCTGGTCGAGGTAGTAGCCGCGAAGGCCAACCTCCTCGACCAGCGGAAAGATGAACGACAGCAACAACATGAACCCCAACGCTCCGGGGTCGGTCAGTTGGGTCAATGCGAGATGTATCGGGTCGTCTGTCACGCCGAGTATGACCGCCGTCCCCGCCATCAGGAGGTCGAACACCAACCAGTACCCGAGGACGATGACCCACCACTTCGGGGCGATGAGTCGAACGTCGACGAGTCTGCGCCAGATGTCTCGCACTCGCTCGCTGCCACCAGTGACGTACGCCATCGTGACACCAGCAATCAGCGGGCTCGCGCCCCCTGCGAGGAAGAACAGGACCTTCGGGAACGACCAGACCGACGTATCGGAGCCGAATAGCGGGAGCCAGAACACGTACGCCCACCCGAGGTAGAGCAGCGGAAAACCCCACGGCGTGACCGAACGTCGGAAGCCGGGGCGTCTATGGTCGAATAATGCCAGCAAGCCGTCACCCATAAGAGAAGTACTCCGAGTCGGGATAAATCCCATACGGCGATTCCTGTTCGCAGAGAATAGAGGGTGGCTACTCGCCCGAACTGCGTTCGAGATACCACCCGATTCCTCCCCCGACTGCGGCCCCCAGGAGTACACCAATCGGGCCACCGAGCATCAGGCCAAACAGTATCCCGAGTACGGCACCGACGGCGGTATACCCTCCTTCAAACTCTGTCATAAATTTAAGAAACGAGACGCACTACAATAAACATTCTCGCGCTCGAGCGTGACGCTCTGTCGAACGACCCAGATGTGGGGGGAAGTGCCCACCCGCTGGTGACTGTCTTGGATGCCTGCACTCAGCACCCTCTCGAAGAACCGTCTCCCGAGAATATTCGACAGGGCCGTTCTTCGCTGTCTCTTTTCGTCGCCACCGTCGCCATCTCCGAGAGCCGAAAGGCTATGCGGTGTGTTTGCGAACCACAGTGTATGTCCGACCACACTCCCGACCTCGACCGCTTTACGTCGCGGCGGTCGACGGTCTACGCCCCGAACGGCGTCGTCGCGACGAGTCAACCACTGGCCGCACAGGCGGGGGTGGAGATTCTCTCGAACGGCGGCAACGCGTTCGACGCCGCCGTGGCGACGGCCGCTGCCCTGAACGTCGTCGAACCCACGTCGACGGGTCTCGGGGGTGACGTCTTCGCCTGCTATCGGACCGCGGACGGCGAGGTTGGCGCGATGCGAAGTTGCGGTGGTGCACCGGCGGACGCCACGCGTAATCGTGTTCGCAAAGCGGTCGCTGCCGAGGAGGGCGTCCCCATCTACGAGGCGACGATGCCCGAGACGGGCGCACACACAGTCACGGTTCCCGGAACGGCCCGCGGGTGGGAAGCGACCATCGATCGGTTCGGTTCGCGCTCGTTGCGGGACGTTCTCCAACCGGCGATTCACTACGCGACGGCGGGCTATCCCGTCACGGAAGTCGTCGCAGCGCAGTGGCAACACGGCGAAGACCTGTTCGAGTCCGACCACGCGCGCGAAGCGTACCTCTTCGAGGGGAGTGCACCGACGGTCGGACAGGTGGTCACGCTCCCGAAACTCGGTCGGACGCTCGAACGAGTGGCCGAGGAGGGGGCAGACGTCGTCTACGAGGGCGACGTGGCGGCGGCCATCGCCGACGAAGTCCAGTCCAACGGCGGGTTTCTGACGACAGACGACATGGCTGCCTTCGAACCGGAGTTCGTCGACCCAGTCTCGACTACCTACGGCGGCGTCGAGGTGTACGAACTCCCGCCGAACAATCAGGGACTCATCGCGCTCGAGGCACTCAACGTCGCGGACGAAATCGACGCCGGCGACCCCTCGGTTGGGTCCTCAGAGTCGGTCCACCGCTTCGCTGAAGCGATGAAAGTCGCCTTCCACGACGGGCACCGCTACATCACCGACCCCGACTACGAGGAGATTCCACCGCTGGCCTCGCGCGAGTGGGCGGCGAAACGGGCCGAAGAAATCGGCCCCGAAGTGAATCACGACGTGACGTTCGGCGTCCCGGACGCGCACGCCGAAGACGCCGACACCGTCCTCTGTTGTGTCGCCGACGCCGCCGGCAACGTCGTCTCGTTCATCAACTCTCGATTCGCCGGGTTCGGGTCCGGTCTGGTCGCCGGCGACACCGGCATCGCCCTGCAGAACCGCGGTGCGTCGTTCTCGCTGGAGGACGACCACCCGAATCGGTTGGAACCCGGCAAGCGTCCGTTCCACACGCTCGTCCCCGGACTCCTCGAATTCGACACGGACGATTGGGCCGCCTTCGGTGTGATGGGCGGGTACATGCAACCGCAGGGGCACGTACAGGTCGTCTCGAACCTCGTCGACCACGGATTGCCTGCACAGGCCGCTCTCGACGCACCCCGCTGGCGGTACCGAGAAGACGGGACGCTCGCAGTCGAAGAACGACTCGCTAGTCGCATCGGCGCGAAACTCGCCCGGAAGGGCCACGACGTTCGCGTGCTCCCGGCGTCGATGTTCGGGGGCGCACAGTTCGCTCGGTGGGACGACGGGACACTCTCTGGTGCGACGGAACCGCGGAAAGACGGACAGGTCGCGGGCTACTGAATGTGCCCCCCACCGAGACGACCATCTATGAGGTGTGCCACCGAGTAGCGCAATGGTAAAGATGGCCCCCTCGACAGATAGACCATGGTCCAACTCCGGCGGCGGAGATTTCTCGCCCGTGTTGGCAGTGCTGTCTCCCTGACTGGAGCGCTCCCACACGCCGCCGCCGCGACTCGTCCCGCTCCTCGATTCGACCCTGCGAGAGACGGATTCGGATTTCCGAACTGGGCGTCGAGAGACACGTGGTATCCGGAGCACGAACACGTGCGCGTCGACCCGAAATCGGTCGAAGCGCACATTCGACGCGAGTGGGCGGACAGTTTCACGGACGTGTTCGGGTTCGCCCTCTCGAACACGTCGGGGTCGCTTCTCGACGTCGTCGCCCGTCAACTGTCGGTGTCTGTCAACCAACTCGCCGCGTCGAACGGTCACTGCTACGGGATGACTTACGCGGCACAGCGATACTTCGAAGCGCCGGGTGACCTCCCCGACGAAGTCGAAACTGCCGCGGAGGTAACCGACCCGGAGATTCCACTCGGGTCGGACGCCGGCCCGATTGGTGACCTCATCGACCACTATCAGGCCAGACAACTGCTCGATATCCACGCGTGGGTGGGTCGTCGCCGGATGTTTCGCCCACGGCACATCGATTACGAAGCAGAACTCGCGGCAGTGGCAGCGGTCGTAGACGAGTTCGGAACGGCCGGCGTCACGCTCGTCGACACGGAGACGCGGACTTCCCATCAGGTTCTCGTCTACGACTACACGCAGACGGCCGATGGAACACGACTCGCACTCTACGACCCGAACTACCCTGCTCAGCAGTACCGTCAGACCGAACGCGCGCTCACTGTCGACGTGAGCGAGACGCATCCGGTCTCCGGCTATGCCGAGTACGACGCCTTCGTCTTCAATCGCTGGGACCGGGCGATTCGGGCGAACGCGGATACCACGTCACCGGTCGAAAGCAACACCCGTGACGACTTCGGCCACCTGCTGACACGTGTCCTGCGCGTCACCGTCGACACGGACGCCGTCTCGCTGGCCGTCGTCGACCCGGCGGGGAACCCTGTCGGGAGAAACAACGCGACGTACATGGACCGCCAGCGAACCGACGTGTGGGCGACACGATACCGATACGATGCACCGACTGGGCGGTATCGACTCGCCCTCGTCGCCACGAAGAAGGCCGACTACGACCTGCGCGTGCAGGTGGCCGGTGCCGAAAGCGAGACGCTCGACACGGTGATTTCGAAGTCGATGTCGTCCGGCGAAGTCCACGAGTACACCGTCGACGTCCCCGAGGACGAGTCACCGACGGTATCGCAGGTCCACGAGAACCCGACGACTGTGCTGCCCAAACTCGACCCGGCCAGCGTCGCTGTCGGCGTCGCAGGCGGTGCGGCACTGGCGTATCTGGTTCAGTCGCAGTGACGACCTGATGCAGTCGCAATGATGGCCTGGTGCAGTCGGCCGATGTCACCCGCCGTCTTCGCCACCGTCTGCTGTCACGTGGTCTGCGAGGCGGTCCGACTGTCGACTCCGCTCGACGAGTCGGTCGAGGAGGGCCGGAGAGATACCCGAGACGTCGCCCGCTTGCACGCCCCAGAGCGTCGCGTACAGTCCTCCCTCCGCGACGAGTTCGTCGTGGGTACCGGTTTCGACGACGCGCCCCTCGTCGAGGACGACGATTCGGTCTGCGTGGCGAATCGTCGAGAGGCGGTGGGCGATGACGAGCGTCGTGCGCCCCTCGGTCAGTCGGTCGAGTGCCCGTTGGATGAGGAGTTCCGTCTCGGTATCGACGGCGCTCGTCGCCTCGTCCAAGACGAGTATCTCTGGGTTCTGAAGCATCGCACGGGCGAGAGAGAGTCGCTGGCGCTGCCCGCCGGAGAGTTTGACGCCGCGTTCGCCGATACGGGTGTCGTAGCCATCGGGGAGATGTGAGACGAAGTCGTGGGCCTCGGCCGCCGTCGCTGCCGCAACCATCTCCGCGTGCGTCGCGTCGAAGGCTCCGTACAGTAGGTTCTCGCGGACGGTTCCGTCGAACAGGTAGACGTCTTGACTCACGTAGCCGATTGCCTCGCGAAGGCTCCGAACCGACACGTCACGAACGTCGTGGCCGTCGACGCGAACCGCATCGTCTGTCGTCTCGTAGAGGCGCAAGAGGAGTTTCGCAGCGGTGGACTTCCCTGCGCCCGTCGGGCCGACGAGCGCCACTGTCTGGCCGGGGTCGGCGGCGAACGACACGTCGTGAAGGACCGCCCGACCGGACGTGTAGGCGAACGACACGTGGTCGAACTCGATGCGACCGGTGACTGGACCGAGGTCCATTACGTCGGTGGCGTCTCGCACTGTCACGTCGTGGTCGGTCAGACCGAAGATGCGTTCGCCGGACGCGCGGGCGTTCTCGTAGGCGTTGACGATGCGTCCAGCACCCGACAGCGGGTCGATAAACCGCTGGGTCATGAACAGGAAGGTGACGAACTCACCGACGAGGAGTTCACCGGTGAACGGACCCGGTGGCCCGGTGATGAGCCAGATACCGCCGATGGCGAAGGTGGCCGCGAAGGCGACGCCCGCGAGGAGTTCCATCGTCGGTTGGTAGAGATAGTCGAGACGGACGACGGCGAGCGCGCGTGTGTAGTAGTCCATCGAGGCGTCGGCGACGCGTGTCGTCTCGTAGTCTTCCGTCGTCGAGGCTTTGATAACCTCGATTCCAGCGATGTTGTTCTCGATGCGCGTGTTGAGTGCGCCGACGCTCGCACGCAGTGCGCGATACATTGGCCGGATGGTTCGCATGAACCAGATGGTAAACACCGTGAGCAGTGGGACGGCGACGAGCGTGACGGCCGCGAGTTGGGCGTTCA
This sequence comes from Haloferax sp. YSSS75, assembly GCF_046764215.1. GTDB lineage: Archaea > Halobacteriota > Halobacteria > Halobacteriales > Haloferacaceae > Haloferax. The sequence goes on along the minus strand of NZ_CP177206.1, from coordinate 2,503,720 downwards.
GGTAGAAGAGCACGCCAGCGATGCCGACGACGGAGACGACGAGTTGCAGGCCACCCGAGAGCGTGCTGTCGAGGAACGTCCGCAGGTTTCGCACGTCGCTGTCGAGGATGGAGAGCACCTGTCCCGTCTGCTTGTCGTCGAAGAAGGTCATATCGAGGTGCTGGAGGATGTCGTAGGTGTCCACGCGGACGGCGTGCTGGACGCGGTTCGAGTAGACGGCCAGTCCGAGTCCCTGTACCCACGAGAGGCCGACACCGGCGGCGAACGCCACGATGACCAGCCAGAAACTCAGCCAGAACTGTCCCGAAACCGTCGCCGGAATCCACGCAGGGGGAACCAGCGGCAGGCGATAGGCGGTGTTCTGGAAGAACACGGCGTCGATGGCGACACCGAGCACCAGTGCTGGAACGATTCCCACCAGTCGATTGAGGACGCTCGCTACCAGACCGACGACGAAGAACGGCAGGTTCTCCCGCCCGTATTCGGTGAACAGACGGACCATCGGGTCGCGCCTGGATTGTGTGCTCACTTACCTCAGGTAAGGCTTCAGCCAATATGACGTGCACGGTGGCGACAGTCTGCGTACCGGCCCGCAGTGGACTCGCTTCGACCAGTTTTAGCCGCCACAGCCCGTATTCTCCGGTGGAGGCATCATGGCGAAACAGGCGAGTAGCGGCGGGAAAGGCGTTCGGACAGTCGAATTTTCACAGGTTATCGACCGGCCGATTTCAGACGTATTTCACTTCGTCGCAGAACAGCACGTGCAGAATCATCCACGCTGGGACCCGGACATCGAACTGGAACTAGAGACGCCCGGACCAATCGGCGTCGGGACTCTCATTCGACGACGGAACACTCGGTACGACGTCCCCGTCGAGGGAACGATGGAAGTCGTGGAGTACGAGCAGAACGAATCCATTGGGACCGTAATCAAGGAGGGTGGCTTCGAGATGTCCGGTCGAATCGTATTCGAGGCGTTGGGCCCATCGAAAACGATGTTGACGCGGAGCGCAACACTCCCCGACTCCATCGACCCGGAGTTGATTCACGAAAAGATGGAACAGAGCGGTCACCGCATCGAGGAACTGCTCGAGTCAGCACTCTAACTCGGTTCTCACCTCTCACACTCGTACTCACCTCTGTATCGACGTCGCTCCGGCCGTGAGTGGACAGGGCTAAGGCCCTCTCGGGCGGAGTCGGCGATATGCGTCAATTCATCGTCCTCGGCCACGACGTGCCGACGACACCCGACTTCTCGCTGGACGACATCGCCGGCGGTGCTGGCCGTCTCGACGTGCTCTGTCGCTGTGTCAACTCTGCGTTCTTCCTCTCGCACGCGATTCGCGAGGACGTTCGCGTCCACCTCGTCCTCGGCGACGAGTACACCGTCCGATTCGAAGGCTCCGAACTCCGGCGACTCAACCCCGACGAGCGCTCGACTGCCGCACTCGTTCGCAAGGCACTGGAGAAACGCGACGAAGCCATCGGTCACATGCCTGCGGAGTCGTCGCCGGGCGTCTCGATTCGCCGGATGGGATTCGAACCGACGCTGGAAGACGCCGCCCGCGATTCGACTGTCGTCGAACTCCACGAAGACGGTGACCCAGTCGTCGACGTCGAACCCCCGGAGAACCCACTGTTCGTCCTCTCGGACCACAACGACTTCACCGACGAGGAAGCCGAGTTGTTGGCGGAGGTTTCGGACGAACGCGTTCGACTTGGCCCCGAGATTCTCCACGCCGACCACTCGATTACCGTCGCTCACAACTACCTCGATACGAAGGGCTATTCGCAGTACTGAGGCGCGGTGAGTGTGTGTCACTGGGTCTGACGGTTGCTCCTAATCACAACTGTTAAAGCCAGTCGTGGCTTGCGTCAAAATGCGGGCCGGTGGGGTAGCTTGGTATCCTTCGGCCTTCGGGTGGCCGTAACCTCAGTTCGAATCTGAGCCGGCCCATTTCTACCCCTTTCAACGCCAACGAGCACCGCGTAGCGTGTGCGAGTCCCTCCGAAATGGTTGTGTGGGCGACTGAAGATTCGAACGCCCGAGCGGGAGCGAGGAAAGTTCGAATCTGAGCCGTTCTTTTGGAACGACAGTAAACGGCGTCTCTCCGACGAAAATCCGGTGTCCAAGATTATCGAATAGCGGGCTCCGTATGAGTGGCAACGCTACCTTGAACCCCTTATTCTTCAACTGGAGTTGACTTCTGAGCGCCTGTTATACAAGCAGATTTGTGTTCGGAGGCGATGCTGATTGTCCTCTAGGTCGTCGTCGGAATCCACCGGACGGCTTGTCTTCCCCTTACGTGGGAAGACCCTCTTAGGAAGTGTGCCTGAGCGCACGCGTCTGCGGCGCGAAAAAATACGGGGTGGTTGCTTTGTTCGTCGATGTTCCATATGAAGCAGGCGAAACGCTCGTGCTCTAATCGGATATATAGGATGGCTGAATTCGAATGTGTTTATTACTTAGAATTTATCACTCGTAATTGTGTCAATAAAACAAGCCGGTATCTTAGTCGGTGGAATAGTTGTTGCGTTCATACTTCCTTTTGTTGCATATCTAATGTTTGAACAACAGTCCCCTCAAATAGCTGCCATTTTGTCTTTTTTGTGGGGTCTAAGCTTATTCATTAGGCTTTCATCAGAATTGAATAGGGATGAAACGGTGGTTGGTGGATGGCTAACGTACTTACTGACTTGGGTCGGTTGGCCATTTGCTATGTTTGGTTCCTACACGACGCTCATTCTAGATGCACAGGTTGCCGACTTTTCGACTAAGGCATTACTATCGGTTATCGGTGTAGGTTTACCAGAGAGTATTAATCCGCTATGGGCTGGGGTTCTTATATTTGTAATCGGCGCCACGTATTTCCAAATTAGTAATACAGTTGTCCTGAAATACTGGAAATTTGTTGAGGATGTGACTGAGCCAGTGATGGATGAAAATGAATCTCCGAATGATGCGGAAGATTGATTGAAGATATTTTGGGATAATTGAGCAACCAAAATCAAAAGTCGTCTCGCTCTTTTGGTTTCTAGCTACCACTTAGGACCAATCAGTTCGTACCAAGCTGTAATTATGCGACCACGGGGGTAGTGTAGTGGTGGACACTCTCGAAAGTCGCCGCAGTCATGCCGTCTCCTTTATGGCATCGTCCACGACGTCTCGATGCATCCCTTCCTTCCACCCACGAACACACCCATCGACATCATCTATTTCGCCCTTCTCGACCTACTCACCCCAATCAAAATGCTCCTCGACGACTGGACATCCGCCCCCCACACAACCGCTGGCGTCTACGTCGAGATGGGAGATATCGACGGCTACACCGAAGCAGGGGCCGTCCTCAGCGACGACGACGTTTACCGCTATCTGCTGTGGCGAGTGTGGGACGCCGAGAAACCGACGGTGGCGTACGTTATGTGTAATCCGAGCACCGGCAGGGGGACAGCAAACGACAGGACGCTCGATAGGTGCACCACGTTCGCCCGCAACGAGGGGTCCGGGGGAATGGTCGTTGGGAACCTGTTCGCACTCCGGTCGAAGGACCCGAACGCCCTTCGAACGGCCGACGACCCAGTCGGCCCCGAGAACGACCGATTCCTGACGGCACTCGGGAACGAGATAGAGAGCATCGTCGCCGCGTGGGGAGGTGCCGGCCAAAAGTTCGGCCGACCAGCGGCAGTCGTCGAGATGCTACCAGCCGAACTCTACATCATCCGAGAGAACGGCGATGGGTCGCCGCAACATCCGCTCTACGCGCCACAGGACACCGAGTTGATGCGCTGGCGACCCGAACTCTGAGAGACGGAGGAGGAGAGGCGCTCGCGCTAGGTGCCGAGGCTCCACTCTGTGGCACAAAGGCTATGTGTCGCCCTCGGCTGAACCCCGTATAGATGTCCCCAACGTGTCACGAATTCGCACTATCCAGTTCCGAGAGACGGGTGGTCGCCGCCTCGACTGGTCGGCGGTGATACGATGACCCACTCACGGGTGAACCGCCGAACGGTTCTCGGACTCCTCGCAACCGCCGGCGTCGGGTCGATTGCTGGGTGTTCGTCGTCACAGAGCGGGAGCGACGACGACACCACCGGTGTCGAAGACGACTTCGCTCGCGAACTCGCCGCCCAGTTCGCACCGACGCTCTACTTCGACGAGTACGAACAGTGGTTCCCGACGGACCCGCGCCCGTACGAGAGCGAACGCGACGGCGAGACTATCGTCGACGGGTTCGACGCCGTCGATGGGTATCACGAACGCAAGAAAGAAGGGGGCGACCCGCCGGACCCGACGGTGTTCTACAACGTCGTCCAGTACGAGAACTCGCCGCTCGCGGTGGTGCAGTACTGGTTCTACTCGGTGTTCGACCAGTTCACGACGAACTTCCACTGGCACGACTGGGAAGTACTTCACGTCTTCGTCGAGACGGGTGGTGAGAGCGGCGGCGACCCTACGAGCGCCGTTCCACAGTTGTACGTCGCCAGTTCCCACTCGCGAACGGTGCCGAACAACGAGTTTCTCGACCCGGACCCAGGGCGCATCCCGCGTATCCTCTCCGAACTCGGGTCGCACTCGAGTGCGCTGTCGCTCAACGACAGTCCCGACAGGTTCCAGCGAGTGCCGACCGATGGGACGTTCGCGGATATCACCAACAGCGCTATCGAGCGAATCGAAGACATCGCCGAGATACCCATCGCCTACGGGTTACCGCGAGACGAAGGGGCACGGTTGCCCTACGTCGTCCCCGAGATAGACGGTGTTCCGGTGTACGACGACGAGCGCCTCCCGTCGGTCGAACGCGCGGACCTGGTCGACGAGTCGTTGACGATTCGGTCGTTCGACGCCCTCTCGTCGCCACCAAGAAATCTTCCACGGCGAGCGACCGGACTCGTGTTCGACCACGAGGCACGCGATGCAGACGCCGACACGACGTATGCGCTCGTCCCGACGGCGGACGTCGAACACATCACGGCGTTCACCGGGCCACAACTGAGTTTCGAGTTTGCGGTGCCCCAGTTCGCCGAAGACGCCATCGCGAGTCACATCACGACGGCCGGGGTACCGTGGGGTCAGCAACGATACGACAATCCCGCAGTCGACATCTCAGAGCCGAATCACCGACTCGCGCTGGCAGACCGCTACGACGCGATCAGCGAACCGTCGACGGTCAACACCATCGTCGTGCGGGTCACCGAGGCGATTACCTCTGACGACGCGCCCGAAGACGAGGGACTGACGACGGACGCGTCACCCGTCGAATCGGTGGTGTTGCTCGAGAGCGACCCCGAAGCGGTACCGACGTTCGGTGGTCTCTGTGTCGCCCGAGACGTTCCGGCCGGCGACCATCGCCTCACCGTCAACGGTGCCGGTTTCGCACCACACAGCGAGCAGGTTACCGTGGGCGGCGAGCGTGACGGAGAGAACAGCGAACCTGCGAACGAGGGTGTGGTTGCGGCGGGCGTCGACGGAGAGATTCCGCTCGTCGCCCGCGAGGCAGCGACCAAACTGGAAGTCGATACGGATGGCGCGGACAGTACGCTCACCAACCTCGGTGTCGACGACGACTTCGCCGGGCGACTGTACGACGCACCGCTCTCCGGTCCGGACGCCGTCTACGTCCACCGTGGTGGTGCGTACACCGTCGAAGTCCGGGACACAGACGACGAGGTGGGAGCGTTCCGCGTGAATCCCGACCCTGCCGCAGAAGCGGACCCGAGTAGCGGCGTCCGCATCGACCGACCCAACACGGGAAAAGCGTCGCTGGCCACGTTCCTCACAGACATCGCAGAGGAGACGCAGGCACAGGTCGAAGGGGTGGCCGCCCGGATGGACGACTCGGGGGACGACTCCGAAACTGACCAGCAAGACGGGGGTGGCGGACCGTCGAACGCGGTTCGAGGACTCGCACAAGCACTCGGTGCAGTCGCCGAGGCAGCTCGACGTGCCGCCGAACGTGCCCAAGCCGGGAACCGCGGGCGGGCCGACGAGAGTCTGGAGACAGTCGCGTCTCGACTCGATTCGGTTGCCGAGCGGTTGGCAGAGGCCCGGTCTGCGCTCCCCGCGGATATCTCGCGGGCGACGGACCGACGACTCACGCAAGCACGAACGCGGTCCGAACAGGCACGAGCCGCCGGAAAACTCTGAGCAGTACAGTACGGGTTCGTCTGCCGTCTTCGCGATACGGACACAGCGCGCCCGCTCTCGGTCGTGAGTTCGCTAAAAGTGAGAGTTATCGTTCTGCCGCGAAACGCGGCGTACTAAATTAATTTAAAGTCGGGTGAGGTTCGTCGCGCGGGGGCCCTTGGGGGCCTGCTCGATGTCGAACTCCACATCCGTGCCTTCTTCGAGGTCCGGGCCGCCGATGTCTTCCATGTGGAAGAACACGTCGTCGTCAGCATCGTCCGTCGAAATGAAACCGTAGCCGCCTGTGTCGTTGAAGAAATCAACGTTTCCTTTCGCCATTGCTTTTGGACAAACAGCCCCTTTGCAGATAAGACTTGTGAGGGTTGTTATGTCATGGTCGGATTTTACTTGACATATTGTTTAAAATCGGGCGGTATAATAGACAGATGAAATCAATCCGTCGGTTCTCCACGGGGTTCACCTAGTAGTTCGTCAGGGATTCGTGTGGGTTCTTGGGAATCAGAACTTCTCGCTCCCGAAATGTGTCACCCGTAATGACGAGTCTTTACCCGTGTCCGGGGCGTCGAAAGTCTGTGGATGCAAACGACGTTCGTCGGACGTGGAGAGACCGGTCGGGAGAATTTTCGCCAGAATACTACGCGTACTACGGTCCGAACGAGACGAGCACCTCGATTCGCCGTCACCTCGAACGACGAGTCGCGAAAGACGCGGCAGTTCTCGAACTCGGTTGTGGACCGGGCCGGCATCTCGCCCACCTTCTGACCCACGGATTCGAGAACCTCCACGGCATCGACATCAACGACGACTCGTTCGACGTGATGGCGGATGCGTATCCCGAACTCGCGGCCGAGGGGAGGTTCTACGCAGACGCCATCGAGGACGTCGTCACCGAATTCGACGACGGGCAGTTCGACGCAACCTACTCTATCGAGACGCTCCAGCACATCCACCCCGACGACGAGTGGGTCTTCGAAGACGTCGCACGGGTCACGGGCGACCTGTTGGTCACCGTCGAGAACGAAGGCGACGAGCGTTTGCCCCCCTCGGAACGTGGCGTGAACGAACACGAGTACGACTTCCCGCTGTACTACCGCGACTGGGAACGCGTCTTCACGGAGTTCGGGTTCGTTCAGGTCGACGTCGAACGAGGAGAACGAGATACGCTTCGCGTCTTCGAGCGACGGACGGCGTAAGGAGGCGCGTCTGTATACGACGGGCGAGAACCTGCCTCAGAACCCACCGTACCGGAGATACACCATATCGAGGATGAGGGCGAGTTGGAACAGGCCTTGCACCCCGCCGAGTTTGGCGTTCTGTTGACCGATTGCGGAGATGATGCCCGGGTCCGGGTCCTCGGAAATCATCTCGAAGTACATCCGCACCTCACCCGGCATCAGGAAGCCGAATCCCTGCACCGAGAGGATGGTGACTAACACGAGTGCGACGACGATGGCGGGCGTCGTCATCTGGAACTGGCCGATGGTCGTCGCAACCCACGCGAGCGACCCGGCAGTTGCGACGGCGAAAGTGACCTGCCATCGGCGGTCGGACCACGCGTTCAACCGCCACCCGAGAAGCAAGAGCACTGGAATCAGATTCACCGCGGTGAACAGTGCAAGCCACGGTTCGGCGTTCGGAAACATGCCGAGTCGCTGGGCGAGGGTAATTCCGCCCGCAATCGTCACCAGTGCCATCCATGGCAAGAAGAAGGCCGTCTTCGGTGTGAGTCGCTCGAACACCGCCGCGCTCTGTTCCTCCGAGAGGCCACCGATGACCGGTCCGAGAATCGCTCCGAGAAACAGGTCGGTTCCGGTCCAGAGGAGGCCAGCCATGACGTGGACGAACGTGTGTGTCTGGACCGTTCCGACGGTCACTGCGTACGCGAGTGCGACGACGGAGACACCGACGATACCGCCGGCAAACGCCGGGTTCGCTCGTTCTGCCATTCCCCCGATTGTCCCTCGAACTGTGGACGTCTGCGTGCTCATTCGTCTCGTTCGTGTCTCCACAATGTCAAAAAATCGACGGACGTGCTTATCACCCCACGAGGAGACGGGTCGATAATGACCGAGGCCCTCCCGTTCGACGTGACGAGCGTCGACGACGTTGCTGCCAACCGCGACGAAGTCGTGTCGGCGGTTCAATCTCACGCGGGGACGATTGCGCGCGAACTCGCCATCTTACAGGGCGGCGACTACGGACAGGAGACGTTCAAGACCCGACGCGGGAAGTGGACACTGAAGTACGAAGCAGGCGCGTTGCAGTATCTCCGGTTCAAAGGCAAGTCGGGCGGTGAGACGTACGTCGTCTCGACTAAGCAACCTCCCGAACCGAAACCGCTGGCGACGGCGATGCAAGATTATCCCGCGTTCGTCGAGGCGTACAACGAGTTCGTCGAGGGCCTCGACGGCATCCTCGACGACGTGCCCACGGAGTTCCCGGACGTCACGACGACAGAGGATATCGTCGCACAGCGAGACGGACTCGTCGAGACGATTCGCGACGTCGCGAACACGATTGCGGGCGAACTCAACCGCTTCGACGGCGAGTACGGCACGTTCACCCAGCGAGTCGACGGCACGCGGTGGGAACTCAAGTGGGACGGCCCGCAGGTGTCGTACCTCCGCGTCGGTGGTGAAGGCGGTGTCTACCTGCTCTCGCAGTACCAACCGCCGTCGGCACCCGACGTCCGCGAACTCGCCGAGGGGTTCGTCGGGTTCGTCGAGGCGTACAACGACTACGTCGAGGAGTTAGAGGCGGAACTCGAACAGGTTTCGTTCGACGACGCGAGGTAAGGGCCAGTCCGTCACGTGTCACTGGACGCCGATTTCGATGAACGTCGGAGACTGAATCGAATTCCCGAACGTTTTCCTCGGGGCATTGCCAACGTTTGCTGATGAACAACGAGTGGAGAGGACGAACCGGTATTCTCGTCGTTCTCCTCGGTGCTGGCATCGTCGTCGCGACGCTCGTCGTCGGCGTGGCGCTTGCCCCAGACATCGGCGTTTCGGCCGCCAGTTTTGGCGAGGACGCGCCGGAAAACCAGACGCTCGTCGGTTCACAGGGTGGCGGAACTGGACTGCACAAATACGGGAACGTCTACCTCGTCTCGAACGACACTGTCTCGTGGCGACTCTCTGATTCTGATAGTTACTTCGACGTGACGAGACTGCGGGATGGTCGCATCCTCGCGGCGTTCGCCGATGGCGGGTACGACGACTGCGGCCCTTACGCCTCACCGTGTTCGCGTACGGGCTATCGCATCATCGACCCCGAACACGAGGGTGGCCCAGCGACTGTCGAGGAGTGGAGTTTCCCCGTGCGGACAGTGCGGAATAGCGAGGTTCACGACGTGGAATCGCTCGGTTCGGGCGAAGTGCTGGTCGCCGACATGGAACACGAGCGGATATTCACGGTTCGCGCTGGCGAGGTGACGTGGCAGTGGAACGCCTCGTCGTACTACGCGGCCCCGGCGGACCCGACGAGGGTCGACTGGCTTCACATCAACGACGTGGACGCCATCGGTGGGGACCGGTATCTCGTCTCGGTTCGCAACGCGAACCAGTTACTCGTCGTCGAACGCGGGTCCGGCGTCGTCGACGTGATAAACGAAGACACCGACGGCGACGGCATAGGCGACCCGGCGGTGCTCCGACATCAACACAACCCGCAGTGGTTGGGTGAGGGCGCGGTTCTCGTCGCCGACAGCGGGAACCACCGTATCGTCGAACTCCACGAGAACGAGTCTGGCGTGTGGACAGTCGTGTGGACAGTCGAGCGCGCCGAAGGAGTGGACCTCCTCTGGCCCCGAGACGCCGACCGGTTGCCGAACGGAAACACACTCATCACCGATTCGGCGAATCAGCGCATCCTCGAAGTGAACAGAACCGGCAGCGTCGTCTGGAGTACGAAGACCGACTACCTCCCCTACGAAGCAGACCGCCTCCCCGTTGGAGAACTGGTGGGCGCGCCTCGGTCTAATGGGTCGGAAGTCGTCGTCACCGGAACACCCGACGTTCCCGTCGTCTCACCGGTTCTCACGGCCCTCCGAGCGAGTTATCCGCTGCCGTATTGGTTCACCGAGAGCTACCTCGTGAGCGTCTTCTTCGGACTCGGCGCGATGGTTACCGGTGTCGGACTGGTCGCCCGCGACATAGTCAGTTGGTCGGCCCGTCGCTGAGTGCGTACGGGTCCGACCGCGACGTTTTTGCAGTCACCGCCGTCACGTCCGTCCATGAGCGACGACGACCTCTCGTGGGAGACGACCGACTCGCGAATCGACTACTCCTGTCCCGGATTCGATATTCGGATGGACGACGTGCGACTCCCCGACGGGACGGAGACGGACTTCCACTACGTGGACGAACCGCCGGCCGTCGTCGTGCTTCCGTTCACACCCGACGGCGACGTGGTCGTCATCGACGAGTGGCGACAGGCAGTCGGTCGGACGAACCGTGGACTGCCTGCCGGGGGAACCGAAGACGGTGACGACGACTACGAAACCGCCGCCCACCGCGAACTCGCCGAGGAGACGGGATACGAAGCCGAGACGATGGACCCACTCGTCACGGTCGAACCCGCGAACGGCATCGCCAACTCCGTCCACCACTACTTCGTCGCCCGCGGGTGCGAACCGACCGCCGACCAGACGCTCGACTTCAACGAGAGTATTCGACCGACGACAGTCGAGTACGACGAGTTGCGACGGGCGGTGCTCGCGGGCGAGGTTCGGGATGCGCGGACGGTACTCGGCGTCCTCTACTACCAACTCGCCGGCGAGTAGGCCTCCTCTGTCGGTTGTCGGCACCCTCGTCCGAGGCGAGAAGGGTTTTGACGCTCGCGCCCGTACCCCTCGGGTGTGGCTACTACGACGCGACTCTATGGCTCGATTCGGTCCCTCGTCGCAGCGCTCGTCCTCGGTGGTGGCGGCCTCGTCGTCGGGACGATTCTCGTCCTCCTCACGCAGTTGGCGGCGGTGAGCGTCGGCATCGAACTCACACCGCTGTCACTCATCGTCACGTCGCTCATCCTCCTGCAGGGCATCGCCTTCGGTGGCGTCGCTCTCGGATACGTGCGATTTCGGGGTCTCGACCGCGACTACTTCGGCATCTCCATCCCCTCGCTCCGTGACGGTGCTGCCGTCGTCCTCGGCTACGTGTTGGCCCTCGGTGCGGCGTTCGCGGGTGCGCTCCTCGTCTCGACGACGGGTGTCGAGGCGGGGTCGAATCAGGTGACCGAAATCGCCGCACAGGACCCCGAAGTCCTCTTGCTTCTCGTCCCGGCGTCGTTCCTCCTCATCGGTCCCGGCGAGGAACTGTTGTTCCGGGGCGTCGTCCAGAACAGAATCCGCGAGGCGTTCGGGCCAGTCCCCGGTATCGCACTCGCGAGCGCCATCTTCGCGGCGATTCACTTCGTCGCGCTCACCGGCGGCGCAGGTGCGCGTCTCGTCACCATCGGCATCCTGTTCTTCCCGAGTCTCGTCTTCGGGACGGCGTACGAACTCACGGACAACCTCGTCGTCCCGGCGCTCATCCACGGTGCGTACAACGCGACGCTCTTTACTATCGCCTACATCGCGTTCAAGTTCGCCGAGATGCCCGGTGGCGTGCCGACGGGTCTGTTCTTCTGACCGACGGTCTTTCGGCGGTTTACTCAGTCACGTCGGCGTCGAAGAACTCTGAGACGGTTCGTTCGTCGTCGCTCCCCGGCGGCGCGCCGACGAACACGCCGACTTTCTCGATGCCGGGGTGGACCGTCACGTCCGGGTCGCGCATCGTCGAGACGGCGAGATAGCGGAGCGTCGAGTCCGAGTCGTTGACGACGCAGTGGGCGCCGGATTCGTCCGTGGGACACGGAACGTAGTCGCCCGCTTGCAGTGTGTACGTCTCGCCCCCGAGTCGAAGCGTCCCCGTCCCCGAGAGCACGTACAGCGCTTCCTCGTTCGCTGCGTGGTAGTGGTACGACCACGGTTGCGCACCCGGCGGAAGTTCGTAGAGGCTACACCCGAGATGGTCGCTCCCTGCCGCAGTGCCCAACCGCTTCTGCTTGAACGTCCCTTCGACGCCACCGTGTTCTTCCCAGTCGAGGTCGGATTCGTTGACGGGTCGCATGTGGTCGGTGTGATGCCGAAGCGACATATCACCCGGGGTCTGCCGGCCATCGCGCGCGAACGCAACCCTTACCGCCGCGCTCACGGAACGCCACTCTATGCGCGACCACTTCGAAATCCGCGACGGGGACCTTGCCGGCCGTATCGGCCGCTTGACCGTCCCTCGCGCGGGGGTCACCGTCGAGACGCCGGCCCTCCTGCCAGTCGTCAACCCGAACATCGACACCATCTCCCCCGCGAAACTCGAATCCGAGTTCGGCGCGGAGATTCTCATCACTAACTCCTACATCATCAAGAAGAACGACCACCTCCGCGAGGAAGCACTCGACGTCGGCCTCCACGAGATGCTCGACTTCGACGGCGCTATCATGACCGACTCGGGGTCGTTCCAACTCGCCGAATACGGCGAGATCGACACGACGACAGCGGAGATTCTTCAGTTCCAACACGACATCGGAACGGACATCGCGACGCCTGTGGACATCCCGACGCCGCCGGACGTCGACCGAGAACAGGCCGAGGAGGACCTGAAAATCACGAAGCAGGCGATTGCCGACGCCGAAGCAGTCGACACGGGCGAGATGCTCGTCAACGCGCCCGTACAGGGGTCGACGTACCCGGACCTCCGCGAGGAGGCGGGCCGCCACGCCTACGAATCTGCCCTCGACGTGTTCCCCGTCGGTGCCGTCGTCCCGATGATGAACGCCTACCGCTACGGCGACATGGTCGATGCCGTCGCCGCCGCGAAACGTGGCCTCGGCGTCGATGCACCGGTCCACCTGTTCGGTGCGGGCCACCCGATGATGCTCGCACTCGCCGTCGCACTCGGGTGTGACCTCTTCGACTCGGCGGCCTACGCGCTGTACGCCCGCGACGGCCGTTATCTGACGGTCCGCGGGACCGAACATCTCGAGGACCTGGAGTATCTGCCGTGTACCTGTCCCATCTGTACCGAGTACTCGCCGGACGAACTCCGGGCGAAGGGCGAGAAGACACAGGAGAAACTGCTCGCCGAGCACAACCTCCACGTGACGTTCGCGGAACTCCGACGTATCAAGCAGGCCATCCGCGACGGCGACCTGATGGAACTCGTCGAGGAACGCGCTCGTTCGCACCCGGCGATGCTCGACGGCTATCGCGCCCTCTTGGACCACGTCGACCAACTCGAACGCGAAGACCCGGCGTCGAAAGGTGCGTTCTTCTACGTCTCGAACGAGAGTGCCCACCGGCCCGAAGTCGCCCGCCATCACGCCCGGATGGACCGCCTGACTGCCGAGGGGAACGTCCTCCTCACGGAAGGCGGCATCCCCTCCGGTGACGAGTTCGACGACGCGTGGCGCGTCGTGCCACCGTTCGGTCCGTTCCCGCGGGCGCTCTCGGAGACGTATCCGCTGACTGCCGAGGTACCGGAGCGACTCGACCGCGACGCCTACGAACAGGCCGCACGCGGTGTCGCTCGACTGGTCGAAGAGAACCCAGACGCGACGTTCACGCTCGCTCACGGCGATTGGCCCGAGTCCGCACTCTCGGCCGTCCCCGACACCGTTGCGGTGGAATCACTCGAAGAGGTCACAGAGAAGTTAGCAGAAACGGCGAAGTCGGACGCGAGCACCGGGGCGGAAGACGAATAGGCACGACAGAGTCGACTCGTCGTGCTATGCGCCGAGTCGGTTTCCGGCCCCGCATGCAAAACTAAATACACCCACCAGTTTCACATACTTTACACAATCATGTCCACCCACAGTGGGAGGCGAGCGGTGTGGTAGTCGAACAGTTCATCCAACTGTTCGGTGACAACCCCGTCGTTCAGGGACTCGTCGGCGGATTCGTCATCGCCGGGTTCAATCTGCTGGGTGCCTCGCTCGTGTTCGTCTGGCGAAATCCGTCCGAGCGAGCGCTCAACACCGCACTTGGCTTCGCGGCGGGTGTGATGCTGGCGGCGAGTTTCACGAGTCTCATCATCCCCGGCATCGAGACGTATTCGAACGGCAATCCGATTCCAGTGTTGGTTGGGGTTGCTCTCGGGGCACTCTTTTTAGACCGCTCGGACATGCTGGTTCCCCACGCGCACTATCTCCTCTCGGGGCGACGCAGACCGGACGCGGCGAATCCGAGCGACAAGAGTCCTGTCGACGACGAACGACTCGCTGGCGTCGTGTTGTTCATTCTCGCGATTACGCTCCACAACATGCCCGAAGGACTCGCTGTCGGCGTCGGGTTCGGGAGTGGTGACCTCTCGACGGCCATTCCGCTGATGCTCGCAATCGGCATTCAGAACATCCCCGAAGGACTCGCCGTCTCGGTTGCCGCGATAAACGCGGGACTGGACAGGCGATTCTACGCCGCCTTCGCGGGGATTCGGTCCGGTGTCGTCGAGATTCCGCTCGCACTGCTCGGTGCGTACGCCGTCCAGACTGTCTCGGCGTTGTTGCCCTACGCGATGGGGTTCGCTGCGGGTGCGATGCTGTTCGTCATCAGCGACGAAATCATTCCCGAGACGCATACGAAAGGCCTCGAACGCACCGCGACGCTGGGCACCATCTTCGGTGCTATCGTGATGCTCTACCTCGACATCTCGCTCGGCTAAGTCGGGAGACACGACACGGACTGCTCTAGACGGTGACTTTGGGTCGTTTCGGCCGATGCTCTGTCGCTGTCTCGTGATTCTTTAAGGCCTTTCAACGTATCAACGAAAACGATGGAGGCTGTCCTCTGGTACGTGCTTACGGGAACTCGCGGCGGTGAAAACCGCGTGCGAATTCTCCGGACCATCGAGGAACAGCCACGAAACGCCAATCAACTCGCCGAGTCACTGGACCTCGACTACAAGACGGTGAGACACCACCTCGACGTCCTGCTGGACAACGACGTCGTTCAGCGAAGCGGCGACGACTACGGGGCAGTCTACCTCCCGTCGGCACGCTGTCGGGCCAACTGGGAGACTGTCGAGACCATTATCGAGCGAATCGACTAACTATGGAGGAATTTGGGAAAGTGTATATCACACATCCGCGGAAACGGGGGGACGAATGAGCATCTGGGTCGACGTCGCACGGGTCGCCGCCGCCATCAACGTAGTCGTGTTGGTGGGCCTGTCGGCTATCTGGGCACGCAACTATCTGACCTTCCGGTCGAAACATGCCATCGGCCTCCTCGTCTTCGGCGTGTTTCTCCTCGCAGAGAACGCGCTGGCGCTCTACATGTACATCATCGACCCGCAACTGTCGGGGTGGTTCGCCACCGACGTCCCCGTCATCGCCTGGCGACTCATGATGTTATTGCACGTCTTCGAGACGGTTGGCCTCGTCTTCCTCGCGTGGATTACGCTCGATTGAGCCCCGAGAACGACGCCTGCAGACGCGCTATCGTTTCGGCTTTCGCTCGTGCGTCGGGTGGTCGGAGATGTAGACGCTGGTGTTGTCCGGGACGTCCTCTGCGACCCACGAGTTCGCACCGATGCTCACGTGGTCACCGACGGTGACCGCACCGAGCACCTTGCTCCCGGCACCGATGACGACGCTGTCACCGATGTCGGGGTGGCGTTTGTACCCTTTCTTCAGCGTGTGTTCGTCGTCTTCTTCCTCTTCGAAGTGGAGTGCGCCGAGGGTGACGTCCTGATAGATTCGCGCCCAGTCTCCGATTCGTGTCGTCTCGCCGATGACGACGCCCGTGCCGTGGTCGATGAAGAAGTACTCGCCGATTTCGGCACCGGGATGGATGTCGATTCCGGTCTCCATCTTCGCGTATTCGGTCAACTCACGGGCGTATTCCGGCGCACCCTCCTCGTAGA
Organism: Haloferax sp. YSSS75; assembly: GCF_046764215.1. Taxonomy (GTDB): domain Archaea; phylum Halobacteriota; class Halobacteria; order Halobacteriales; family Haloferacaceae; genus Haloferax. Next base: position 2,487,676 of record NZ_CP177206.1, on the reverse strand, counting down.
ACGCGTGGGCGATGCGCTGGACGACGATGGCCTGTAGGCCCGGATACGACCGGATAATCTCGATGTAACTTCGCGCGGCAGGGTCCCCCTTGTAGGCCGCTTCGACGTCTTTCTTCAGCGTCCGCCGAATCTCCGGGAGACGGTCGAAGACGGCTTCGACGATGCTCGCTGGGTCTTCGTCGGCGTACGGGTAGATGCCCGCATAACAGAGTCCCGCAAGGTCGACAATCTCCTCTCGAAGCTCCGATTTCACCTCTGTGAGCGACCCGGCGTTCCAGCACCGCGGGAAGACGAGGCGGATGAACATGTGCACGTCGTCGCGGAGGTGGTCTCGTCGCGGGAAGTTCAGCGACGCGTCCGTCGGAAACGGCTCGTCGTCTTCGCGATACGACGCGAAGAGCGCGAGGTGGGCGTCGCCGGCGTAGGTGTAGGACATGCGTTGTACAATACTGGGGGCGAGAGAGTATTTATTCTCGTTCTCTTAGAGACGCCGGGTCGATGCACACGCTCACGTCGTCGCAGACGCCGTCGGTGGTCGTCTCGGAGCACTAAATCCACCGACTGGGGGGATATCGGGGCGAGATTTGGGTGAGAGTTCGGAAAATCTTCTTTTAAATACTCGACCTCCTCTACGCTGTGCGACGCACACGCTACGTGCTGCTCTCTCGTCGCCGTCGCTGAACCGCTGACCGCACCGTTCTCCAAGCACGCCACGTTTCGTACGCCGTGTGGGTCAAAAGCCACCCCCGCACGGCACCCGCCCGTTTGGGCATCTTTTATCGAACCGACGCCGACCAGCGGGTCGCAAAGCCTACCCTCTCGGATAGCGAGGTGCACGCATGTCTGGCGTCGTGATTCCTCGCTCCTGGTTCGACCCCGACCGTCTCGCCACCGCAGTCGGCGTCCTCGCAGTTGGAATTCTCTACGGATACAGCGCGTCGGCCGAGAGTGGGCTGACGACAGGTGACGTGACTATCGTCCTCGTCAGTGTGTTCGTCCCGATGTGGGTGGTTCGGTATCTCGCCCGCCGCCTGTGGTGAGTTCGCTTAGCGCGTCGTCTCCATCCGACTCGAATAGTCCCACGTGTGCAGTTTCGTGGGGTGAATCCGAATCGTCACCTCGTCGCGTTCGGGCGAGAGGAGTCGTTGTGCGAGTGCGCTGTCGTCGTCTCCGAGGTACCGATGCACGAGACGCGTGAGCACTCGCTTCTCGTCGTCGGGTTCGACCGTCGCGGTTCCTCGACCACGGACCCCTCGATACGGTGGGTCGTTGGTCGATATCTCGAAGGCGACGTCGTCGTGTGCGCGGAGGAATCTGACGACGTCTGCGTCGGCGGACGTCGCACACCGAAGTTCGGGAGTCTCTGGGTCCCACTCGTACCACAGAGAGAGCATCCAGAGGTCGCCGCCCGGCGTTCGACAGGAGAGTCGGAGCGGTATCGTCGTCGTCGTGAGGAACTCGTCGGCGCGGGCGCGTGACCACGGGCCGGATGGCGTAGGGGCGTCCATAGTCAGTCTTCGTGACAGAGTGGCTAAGTCGTGTAGGTCGATTAGTGACGCTCGGTGGCCGGTCAGTGCGACTCGGCTCTTGTGTCGAACGCCGCCAACAGTCCTACCCGTGTTCAGAGACTATCCCCGGGCATGGCGGAACCAGACCTCGGTAAGGCAGTCATCGTGTACGACGACCCGAACGAGGGAACGGTCGAGAAGACGGTCGAAAACGAGCGTATCGCGTACTTCCAGGACCACTGGATAGTCAAATTCGACGAAGATGCTGACGGCAACGACATCGTCCGTCGCATCCCGGTCCAACGAGTCCACTACGTCGAGCGGTCCGTCGAGCAGTTCGAGGCGGAGGTACAGACGCTCCGCAATCAGGTCGAGTCGTTCGCGAAGAACCTCCAGTCGACGCTGCTCGGTAGAGATGACGACACTGATAGCGGCGAACCGACGCGAATCGAAGTCGAGAGCGGACACGACAGGTAGGAGAGTCAGCCACTCTCGCGCCGTCCCGTTTACGGAGTCTCGGACGGGACGCACTCGCGCCCGCAGAAGGCAAGTTAATTGCCCGTCGGGGGCCGAAAGCGGGTATGACCGATTACTTCGAGGTTCACGCGCGCGACGGCGCGGCCCGAATCGGGGAGCTACGCCTCTCGGATTCGGTGACCACGCCGGCGCTCGTGGACGACGTACTCGAGGACGCCGGAAGCCTCTGGGCGGCGGAGCGCGAGATGCCCGAGGGGTCCGACGACGTGCTGACCGTCCTCCCGCACCGCTCGCTTCCTGCGGGGAGTGCCGACGAGGTGCGCGAGTCGTTCGCCGTCGACTATCCCGCCGTCGACTTCCCCTCAGTGGCCACTGTCACGGCCGACACCGCTGCAGACTACGGGTCCGACGCCTACATCCTCTCGGACGCACAGGGATTCGTCGGCCACGCACGCGCCTTCCGTGACGAGATTATCGAGGCGAAAGAGAACCTGCCGGCGGACGCCGCACTCATGCTCTCGGGCGTCGCGACGCCGCGAAACGTCTCGCTTCTCGTCTATGCGGGGGTCGACCTATTCGACGAGAAACGTGCCCGAGCACGCGGGCTGGAAGGCTTCTACCTCACGAACGACGACGAGTACTTCCTCGAAGACTTGGACGAACTGCCGTGTGCGTGTGCGGCCTGTCAGAAACCCGCCTCGGAGTTCACCCGCGCCGACGCCGCCGACCACAACGCGAACGCACTTCGCGCGGAACTCGCTCGCGTCCGGCGTCGAATCCGTGACGGACGCCTCCGCGACTACATCGAAGGGCAGGCCCGACACGACCAGTGGTTGACCGCCGCCTTCCGCCGGTTCGACCAGCAGTACTCCTACATGGAAGAACGGATTCCCGTCATCCGCGACACCGAACTCACGGCGGCATCCGAGGAGTCCATCGACCGCGTGGAGATTCAGCGATTCGCGGACCGCGTGACGGCGCGCTACACCAACCGCTTCGACAACCCGCTGGTCTTGCTCCCGTGTTCGGCCAAGAAACCCTACAGCGAGTCACAGAGTCACCGTCAGTACCAGGACGCGGTCCAGTACCGCGCACATATGGTCTCTATGACGTCGCCGATTGGCGTCGTCCCACAGGAACTGGAACTGACCTATCCGGCCCAACACTACGACTCGGTGGTCACCGGTGACTGGTCCGAAGACGAGAAGTCGTTCGTCGCCGAAGTGCTCCGCCGGTATCTCTCCCGGAACGAGTACTCGCGTATCATCGCACACGTCCCACCGGGGGCGTACACCGAAATCGTCGAGCGAGTCGAATCCGACCTCGGTCTGGACGTCGAGTACACCGTCTCCGAACACCCGACGACGACCGAATCTATCGGCAACCTGATGCGGACGCTCGACGGCGAACCCAAGTACACACGGGAGGAACGCGAGCACAACGTCGTGAAGGCAATTGCGGATTACCAACTCGGCCCGGCGGCAGGTGACGCGCTGTTTGCGGACGTCGACCTCGAGATGACGAGTCGCTACCCCAAACTGCAGGTCTGGAACGACGAGGGCGTGCAGTTGGCGACGATGGTGCCGCAGTACGGCGTCATCTCCTTTACGCTCGCAGGGGCCAAGGTGTGGCGTGACAGCGACGCACCGACGAAGACCGTCGAAATCGACGGGTTCGTCCCCCACGGGTCTGTTCTCGCCCCGGGCGTCGTCGATGCCGACGCCGAGATTCGGCCGGGTGACGAGGTTATCGTGGACGGACCTCGCGCGTTCGCAATCGGCCGTGCCGAGATGAGTGGCACGGAGATGGTGGGTTCGACTCGAGGCGTCGCCGTCGAAATTCGTCACGTCGAAGAGACGTAACCGACTGTCAGGCTCTCGACGGGGCGAACGGCCCGGGTCTACCGACGCGACGGGAATCCGTCGCCACGAGTGTCGACAGCCAGAACATTCTACTTCGAACTCCAATTTTAAATACTATTCCGCACTAACATTTCGTGCGATGATTGAACGAGAGGGGGTTTCTGGGGAGTTAGACGAACTTCCCGACGACGGGGCGGTTGATTGGGCGGTGACGCGGGCGCTGTTGGCCGCGAACGATGCGACGTCGGCAGCACTCGAGATGCACCTCGTACAGACGCAGTACCGCGACAGTGCTGCGTCCAACGCCACTGCGATACGGCGACACATCGACGAGGCGATAGCGCACCACGAACGGATCATCGAAGACCTGCAGTTCGCTCGCGAGGCTATCGGCCACGAGAGCACCTGAAACCGTTCGTTGGTTCCGAAGCGGGCAGTCCCTGACGCTGTCTTCCGATACCTCCCATCAGTGTGGGGTGTTTATTTAACAAATCACTGCAAGAACCTAGTATGAAGTTGGCCGTCCCAACTGACTTCGATATACTAGAGGCGCTCTCCGACGGGAGGCGGAACACCGCAGTAAACCTCTCGTATATCCTAGACAAGAACCGCTCGTACATCAACACACGACTGCCGATACTGGCAGATTACGGTCTCTTGGAGCGAGTCGGGCCCGCTCCCAAGTCGGGACTGTACGAAATCACCGACAAAGGACACGTCGTCGTCGACCACCGCGAGAAGTACCGCTCTGACGGTGTCGACTTCGACGAACTCGTCGCGTCCGAACTCAGGGCACGGACGGCCGACGACGACACGGAATAGGCGAACGACCACGCGCTCGTACCGGAGGCCAGGGACGGCCTTCGGAGGCACCCCGGCGCGTCTCTTCTGTCTCATCGATGCTCCCGCATCTCGCAGACGGGAGTGTCCGTCACTGTCGAACGTCGCCGCCTTTTTGCTATCTGGTCACTCACTGCACGATATGACCGTCGAAGAACTCTCTCTCGGTGTCCCGAAACCCATTCTCGACGCGCTCCCAGAGCCAGATGGGGCCGCCGCACAGGACATGCAGAAGGCCGTCCAAGGCCTCGAAACGCGTCTGAACCGGGCGATTACGAGCGCCGACTCGGAGTCGGACGCGGCGGAGTACGTCGTCGACGCCATCGAACGACTCGAAGACCACTACGAGACGTACGACGAGTTCGTCCCCGAACTGCGTGCGTGGGGGCAATCTCCGATTTACGCCATCGCGTGGCGAAACCTGCAGGGTGACCTCATCTTACAACTAGAGGAGTACGACTGGTTGAAACCGCACATCGACCGCGAACGAAACCTCCGAATGGTCGAAGACGGAATCCGATTCGGGAAACGCTGAGGTTCACTCGGCGACGCCTCCCGTTGGCGGGTCGGTTGCAATCGAACGACTAGCCGTGCCGACGGCCTTCTGCACAACCAGTATTGTAGAGATTTGAATTATTGTCTATATAGGTGAGAGAACGAGTATGTGCATATGGGTGTGTGATTTGTACGAATTTAGGAGAATAGAGGGGAAATCTACTGGTGGCTACTGGTGGAGTTTATCAATTCCAATTTTAGAATAATAGGGCAAAAATACTAGTTTATTTGTCCTATACTGTCTGAAAATGCGCTATTCGCATCGCCAAATCAACTGAATATGCAAAATATCAAAATCTGGATCCAAATATAGAATTGCTTGATAATAACAATATCATCTCGGTCAAGACGCACTCCACGGCTCCATTATCTTGGCGTCGTCGCGTGCAGACTGATTCTCAAGAACGTCCAACTCCGCGGTGAGTATCTCCAAACGGTTCTACTGGAGGCCCACTCGACGTCGGCTTTGTTCGGATTCTCACGTTCGTATACCAAGGTTTAATTACATTCTCTTTGACTATCATGTATGGACGGACGCGACGAGGCGGAGTCACACGTATCGTCTGACTCCGACGAGGGGGACTCGTCGTCACTTGCAGGGTTGGCCGAGAAACTCGCCGCCGCCACGTCTGCAACCGAACAGTCCCACGAGGAATCACTCACTGACGACGGTTCCGTGTCCAGCGAATCGTCTCGGCGAACATCGCTGTCGGACCTCGCGGACGCTGTCCGCGGCAAGCGGCCCGAGAGAAACGGGCGTCCCACAGGCGGCCAGTCACCTTCGACGTGGGAATCCACCGGTGCCGAAACCGACTCGTTCGACGCCGATGTCGAACTCGCCCCGGGGTCCGCCGCGGTGTTGGACCGCGTCGAAGACGAGACGAATCTCTTGCTCGTCGGTCCGAGCGACTGCTCGATGACCCACGTGCTCTGTGAGCGATTGATGGAACCGGACCCGTCGTCGACGACGCACCGTCAACTCGTGGTGTCTGTCGATACACCGCCCGAGGAACAGCGCGATATCCTCCGGGCGATTCGGCGTGAATCGGTCGAATCACAGGTGCTCGTCGACGCTCAGTCGTACGCCCCCAGGAACGCAGTCGACGACTACGACGACGCGGTGACGGTCCGCACCGTCTCCACGCCGCGAGACCTCCGTCGAATCGGGATTCTGACCACGAAAGTACTCACCGAGTGGACCGACGTCAGGAGGGCGGGCAGCGTCTGTTTTTACACGTTGTCGGCCCTGCTCGACGCCGTCGACGACGTCGAACGAGTCTTCCGGTTCGTCCACATCCTCCAGGGACGAGTCCGTGCCTCCGGTGCCCGCGCCCACTTCTATCTCGACCCGACGCGTCACGACGAACAGACGATTCGGACGTTCTTCTCGCTGTTCGATACGATAGTCGAATACGACGCCGAAGGGTCACTCAGAATCCTGTAAGTGCGTTTCGGCCGCCTACGAAAGCCACTGGAACTCGGTTTCGTCGGGCGACGTGCCTGCCAACTCGTCGGTAGCGTCGTCCGCCGATTCCGACGATTCGACGGGTGTCGCACGTTCCTCACGCTGTGTCTCGTCTTCCGCTCGCGAGGTACGATTCGTCTCTGACTGCGCCGTCTGCTCGTCGTCTGCCGTCGTCGCGTCAGTCGGTGGCGTCGCGTCGGTCGGTGGGAGTCCAGTCGTCGTCGCCACATTCGCGTCGTCGTGCTGTGCAGTCTTTCGCTCGTCGTGCGGTTGCTCCGACGCGTCGTCCGCAGACCGTGACGCAATCGCTCGTGATTCGGTCGTCGCAGTGTACGACGTGAGGACGAACCAGTTCGTCTCTCGTTCGACACCGGTCAGTGTTCGCTCGCAGTTCGGGCACGTGGGACTCGAAAGGAGCGCGAAGTCGATAGACGCTCCGCACTGTTCGCAGTCGGCGTCGTAAGTTCCAAGCTCACGCGCGTCTTCCTTGATTCGCCGGAGTTGGTCGCGTTCGGCCCGGAGTTCTCGAATCTCGGCCCTGTACTGTACCTGCGTTTCGTCGATTCGCGTGTCGTGTTCGTCGTCTCGTTGGACGAGATATTCGAGAATCGTCTGCAGGTTGCCGAACTCGTCGTCCATCCGGTTCTGGAGGCGCTGTTGTTCGGTTTCGAGTCCGGATTTCACCCCCGTGACAGTCTCGGCGAGTTCGTCGACGCTCTCCTGTGTCGCTTCGACGTCGTCGAGTCTGTCTGCGAGCGTCTGCACCGCTTCGAGGAGTTCGGCGCGCCGGCGAGACGCCGTCTCGAGTTCTGTCTGGAGTGTCTCGACGGTGTCGAGTATCTCGGTTGGGTCGGGGTCGGTCACTGTTCCCTCCGTCTCTCCTTCGGCAGGAATTTGGTGGTCGTTCGCCGGCCTGTCGCCGGCCTGCGGCGCTGTGTGTCCCTGTCCACCCAACACCTGGTCTATCTGTTCGAGTGTCCAAAACGAGTCGAGCAGTTGTTTCAGAACACGTTCCCGAGAACTGCCTCGGTCTCTCGCTTTCTGTGCGACCCACTCTTCGAACGTCGACGTAGCTACTTCTTGGGGACGCCGCTCTGACGACTCGTTCGTCATCCTATGACACACTCTCTCCTCTGATATTCCGGATTCTAGGACAAAAGTTTTGTTGACAGTTGACAATATCCTCGATAATGGATCTGTCTACACTGGAACAACTCACACGCTCCGACGATGGCGCTTGAGGACCGTCTCGAGCTGTTCGTCTCACGACAGGCGCGCCCACTCGTAGCGCTGTTTGCAGTCGCCGGTATCCTCTGTCTCGTCGCCGCCGGATACGTCTTTTTCACGCCGACGACACAGACCGTCTCCGAAGAGACCAACGTCCAGACCATCGAGTCGTCTGTCGAGACGAGCGCCGTCGTCACGGGTAACTCGTCACTGTACGACCGAGGCGAGACGCTCGAAAACAGGTCGACGTACTTCACGTCGATTGCGCCCGTTCTCTCGCTTCACGTCGACACCGAGGTTCCGTCGGACCACCCCGTCTCGGTCACCCACCGACTCACGATGGAGACGGTGGGCGTTCGAGACGGGAAACCATTCTATCGGTCGACCGAGACACTCCTCGAAGAACGGCGTCGCGTTTCGGACGGTGAGGTGGATGCCGTCCGGTCGGTGAACGTCTCTGCGATACGCGAGGAACTCCAGACGAAGCGAGCAGAGACGGATGGATTAGGCCGATTCCTCGTCTCACTCGAACTGAACGTCACGTACCAGACCGACTCCTACGAGGGGACGATTACGACGAGTGCGCCGTTCGTCATCACTGGGCAGGCGTACTATCTCGATGGCGCGGTGGCAGACGAGACGACGCACTCCACGACGGTCCAACGAGAAGTCCGAACACCCGCCGACCCGGTCGAATACGGTGGTCTGGCGATACTCGGCCTCGCCCTGTTCGGGCTCTGTGGCTTCGTCATCCGGACCGAGGACAACACGGACCCCGAAACCCTCCGGACGCGAATCTCTCACAGCAGACACGACGAGTGGATATCCGAGGGTGAGTTCCCGACCGAGGCCGAAAAACAGTACATCTCGATTCGCACGTTAGAGGACCTCGTCGACGTCGCCATCGACACCAACCGGCGCGTCATCTACGACTCTGACCTCGACGTCTACGCCGTCATCGACGGGAGCGAGATATATCACTACTCTACCGACGACTTGCACACTCACGCGTGGTTGAACCTCTGACGGCGCAGTCTCTTTCGTCCCCGACTTCCTGACGGCGCGCACTCACGAGAACCGACTTCTCACGGTGGTTCGTCGAAGTTCTCGAACCGATACCGCCGATTGGTCAGCGTGTGATACGCCGCAGAGACGGTGAACGCGGCGACGATGGCCGTCGGATAGGTGAGCGCCGGAATCGTCCCGGTCGGAAGGGCGCCCGCCCAGAGTCCGGCGACGACGATAGCCGACAGCACCGAGAGTCCGAGATAGTAGACTCCCCACGGAATCGAGTTCGCGGGGACGATGTCGAGATAGATGTCGAGGCGTTCGGTCCGGTCTGTCAGTTCGACTTCGCCGTCTTCGTAGGTGATGATTCCCGCGCGTTCGAGTCGGGGCAGATGTGTCTGCTGGAGCGACGTGTACACCGTCTTTCGCTCTGCCGACCCGAGTTCCTCTATCGTTTTGTCTTTCTCCCACGCAGCGACCTGCTCTGCGAGGTCAGAGAGCGAAATCGGCTCTCGAACCTGTTTGCAGTGGTGGATGACGTATCGCCGTCGGTGGTTACTCATCAGGTCGAATACTTCGTCTTTCGGAAGGCTCCCCTCCTCTGTAGATGCGCCCCTCTCGAGCAACCCCCCTGCACCGCGCTTACCCATCTGTCACTCGACTGTTCACTCGGCGAGTATATATATTCTTGTCTGCAGACAGGTCGTCCCCCTGTCGTCTGGTCACCCGTCGGGCCACACCGTGTGAACTCGGAGTGTCAGCTCGTAGTCGTCGCTCGGTGGCAGGTCTTCGAGGTGTCCCGGTTCCGACGACGGGGCGAGGTCCACCTGCAAACCGAAGGGAACCGACTCGCCGGGTTCGAGTTCGCCATCGGCGACGGTTGCGTTCGGACTCACTGCCAAGAGGTCGTCACCAGAGAGGCCAGTCGATTCGAGCGTCCTGTCTGCTGCGGTCGCTTGCATCGCTGCTTCGATTGCATCGAGCGTCTCTCCCGAGAGCGAGTCGCTCGTCGCGTCGAACGAGAAGTAGACGCCTTCGACGGCGTCTGTGCTGACGTTCGTAATCTGGACGATATCCTCGAATCGAGTGATTGCACGCGTGTTGACACCGCCGTCATCACCGAGTGTGAACTCACTCACGAATCCGTCGGCGTCGGTCTGGACGTAGACCGGTCTGTCGTTCGTCGGCGTCAACTCGATATCGTCGGCATCGGCGACGACGCGAAACGACGCGCCCGACGACGACTCGGTTGCTAACGACGCACTAGAACCGGAGAGGCCGCTCAGAACGAACCCGTTGCCCATCACGAAGAGCATCTGTCGGCGTGTGGGCATGGTGTGCTGGGTGAGTTGGTACTGTCGTGGTTAGCGCTGCTCTGCTACGGCCGTCACTTCGGTGATGAGCGCCGCGTTTTCGCTGTCGCCCGTGAACGACCCATTGACGAAGTTCGAAAGGGAGTCCGACTGGAAGGCTTCGAGTCCGACTGTCTCGGACGCTCCGGCCGTCACCGTGACGTAGTTCGTCGGGTCGAACTGCGGGTCGGCCGAGTCCGAGGAGACGACGTTCGTCTCGTGGGTGAACGCGAACGCGTCGACGACGTCGGATTTCGAGAGGCTTCCGTCTTTGACGGCCGTCCCGAAGCCAGTGTACGTGAACCCGACGTCGTAGTCCGTCCCGTCGGTGCTGTTGTTCGTTATCTTCAGGATGTCGCCGAAATCGACGTCCTGTGTGGCCGAGATAGCGACCTGAACCGTCGCCATCTGTCCGTTCTTTCCACTTACGGTCGCGACTGGGAGGTCGGTCGTATCGAGCGCCGCGAAGTCGATGGTGGTGTTCTTCTCGACGAGCGACCCCACCGTATCCGCGGGGTCGATTCGGATATCCGCACCCGGAGAGACGACCTGAAAACTCCCCTCGGTCGAACTCGAGACGACGTTGACTGCGCCGGTGCCAAGCGCTGTTCCCACCCCCAGTGCGAGGGTGCCGACTGCCGTGAGGACGTTCCGTCGGTTCATATCTGGGTGTCTCGTTATTCTGCGACGATAATCAGTTCAGAGGCAGTGGACGCACTGCTGCCTGCGACGTCGTCGTCGACGGTGTTTATCGTGATGTCTATCGAGGCGGTGTTCGTGGCGCTGGGGTCGAGGTTCTGCGGTGCTCCGTCACTGTTTGGGCCAGTCAGTGTGAACGTCACGATTGCCCCGTTCGAACCATCAGTGTTGAGCGTGCCACCGTTCTCGGTGACGATGAACGTCACCTCACCGGTGTTCGCAGTCGCATCGCTGAGGTTCGTGTTCCCGCTTTCGAGACCAACCGTCGTCGTCGACGCATCGGCCGCATTGTTCGTGATATCGACTGCCGCCGTGAGTGTCGTAATTGCCTCGTCGTTGATTCCGGTCGTGCTGTCACCGAGAGCGATGTTGAGCGGTTCGCCGGCCGTATTCGTGACGTAGCTCCCATCTCCTTCGATTGTGAGATACGCACTTGCGTCGCCGGCAGTCGTCACGCTCACCGACCGAGCCGAGCTCACTGACGAGAACGCACCTGTGCCTACGAGTGCGCCGCCGCCGCCTACAATCGCTCCAAGCCCGAGTAGTACATTACGTCGATTGATTGCCATTTTTTGTAGCTCCTCGACACACAGCTGTGCGTCGTTACCGGCCCAACGAACCCTCCCTACTTTGTATTCGGGTGCTTGAACGGGCGGAACGCCCCGAACTGTCGATTCAAGCCCACCTTTCCGACCACGCGAACCCGCCACTGTCTGTCGATTACTTCGAGCGAACCGTGACACGTGTGCACACCTCTGGAGACGTGTTTATGAAGTATCATTTTCTAAACCTGCGTCTCCTCGTTTGGGCCCATTGTCCCGATTTGTCCCCACTTCTCCGAACCGACGCGTCGTTTTATGGGTCAGAGCGATATACTGTTAGTAGAACGTGAAGTTCTCGGAGTTCGGGAGGTACGTGGTGCTCGGGGGCGTCCTCGTAGCCGTCGTTGCGCTTCTCTTCGGCCAAGCGCTGGGGCAACCCATCCTGCTCGGCTACGTCGAAACGGGGAGTATGTCCCCGACGATGGAACCGGGAGACGGGTTCGTCGCCGTCCCGTCGATACTCACTGACGAACCCGAAGCGGGTGACGTCGTGGTCTTCCGCGCCGAAGCACTCCACGGCGGTGGGTTGACGACACACCGTATCGTCAGGGAGACGTCTGAGGGGTACGTCACACGCGGTGATGCGAATCCGTTCACCGACCAGGATAACGTCGAACCACCGGTTCGCGAGTCGCAAATCGTCGCCGAAGCGCTCCGACTCGGCGGCGACGTCGTCGTCGTTCCCGCTCTCGGGTCCGGCGTACAGGCGCTTCAGGGCACTGTCACCGCTGTCGTCGGCGTCGTTGCCGGCCTCCCCGGACTCCGGTCAGTGCTCCGTGGCGAGCTTTCACCGGTGTTCCTCGTGGGAATCGGTGGTGGACTCATCGCCTTGAGTCTCGTCCTCGACATGTTCGGAAGTGACCGGACCCCGGCCACACACAGTCGCCGCCGACCGAACTACGTCTCCATCGGTGTGGTGTTGCTCGTACTGGCCGTCCTCGTCGCGGGGCCGGCCACAGTGAGCATGGTCTTTGGGTCCGGGTCGACGTCGGTCGATGTCGTCAGTTCGAACGCACCGAGTGAGAACCCACTCGTCGTCGAACCCGGCGGCGAAGTGAGCGCCGAGTATCGGGTAACCAACGAGGGATTCGTCCCGATGATGGTCGTCGTCGACTCGCCCCACCCAGACGTCTCGTTCGGCCAGACCGTTCTCGTCGTCTCCAGTCGAGCGAGCGTGACGACGACACTCTCCGTTCGTGCGCCCGAACAGACCGGCGCGTACACGCGTGAAATCACTGAACAGCGCTACCTTCCGATTCTTCCGCAGTCACTCATCCTCGGCCTTCACGACGTTCACCCGGTGTTGGCTATCGCCGCTATCGACGCTGTCCTCGTCGTGGTTGCACTCGCGCTCGGTATCGCCACGCTGGGACTGAGCCCCGTCCGGATGCGAGTGGTCGGGCGTAATATCTCGGTCGTCGAGCGACTCAGGCGTCGCTTCTGAGAAGGCGGTGGGCGACTGTCACGGACTCACTCGACCACTGGCGGGAGTTCCAACGACTGTGATTCCGTCCGGACTGTACACGAGCGTATCGTCCCCATCGACGATTGTCGCCCCGTTCACGTCGAGAGTCGCCGTGTTCGTCCCGAGGTCAGCCGTCACGTCAGCGTTCTTCGCGTCGAGTGTCGCCCCGGCGAGAGAGATATCGCCCGACGACGTGAGGTCGATACTGTCTCTCGACGCGAGCGTCGACCGGTTCGCGGTCAGGGTACCCGAGGTGTGGAGGCGGATACCTCCGTTCGAGTCGAGCGTGACTCCTTGCGCGTCGATTGGCCCTGCCGTGGCCTGTATCGAGATGTCTCCGGTGCCGGTTGTCACGAGGTCTGTATTCTGGATGGTGACAGACGCTGCGGTGATGTCTATCGAGCTCTGTCTGACCTTCGACCCGTCCGCATCGATGACGAGGGTGGCAGTACTGTCGTCGAACGTCGCAAGTTCTGCTTCGGTGAGCGTCGTCTCACCGTCGTCGTACTGCCCGTCTCCGTCGCTGTCGACGTACGCAACGGGCGACGTTCCCCCGCCACCGCCCTTCTGACAGTCGTAGCTCACCTGTGTCGTCACGATACCATCGACAGTCGTGTTCGCCGACGGCGTCGCCGCATCGACGGTGACTCTCACCTCTCCAGTGCCGCTGTTCCCTGTGAGGGGTTTCTGGCAGCTCACTGAGAGCGGATGTTGTTCACCGGGGGCGAGCGATACGACGTCGTTCGATGTGCCGACAGTCAACGAACTCGCCGACCCCGAATCGAAGCTCACTCCGTACGTGACGGTCACTCCGGAGTCGATGTTGTTCACGAGGTGGACGGCTGCCGACTCTTGCTTCGTCACCGTCGTCATCGAACCCTCCAGCGCAATCAGTGCGCTGTCGTCTGCTGCGACTGAGACGCCGACGGTACGTTCGCCCGCAATCGTACTGTAGCTCCCCGTCGGAACGATGGCGAGCATCACTCCGAAGGCGACGAATATCACTCCCGCGTGCCACAACGTTCGGTTCATCTGACTGTCGTCGTTGGCCTAGTGTCTGGTGTCAACCATCTTGTATACTTCGGGTAGCTCACCGCTCGTCTCGCTGACCCGGGACCCGCAGTCTACACCGTTTCGCCGTTCGTCAGCAGTGTTCGTCTTCGAGCCACTGACCCGCGTCCGTCACGACGTCGAACAGTCCGTCCTCGACGGGTCGGTCTGTGGGGAGTTGGACACTCCACGTCACCTTCGTCTGCATCGCTTGCAGGTTGACCATCGTCGACTGCAGGTTCGTCGCCAAGACGACCGGTGCCGACGCATCGAACCGCCGAATCGCCTTCACCGCCTCGATGCCGTCGTACCGAGGCGGCGCGTGCAAACAGATGAGCAACTGCGGGGTTCGGTTCGTCAACGCCTCGACCATCTCACGACTCGACCCGACGTACCGAACCTCCACGTCGCTCTCTATACCCTTCGGGTCGTCGGGAGGTGGTCCGTATGCGAGTATCTGTGGAGTCACCGCTCCAATAGTCTCTGACACGTACCTCTAATTCGGACATGGGACGTTTGACTCTTTCCCCGGTACGTTCGCCCACCCGCACACTGTGGCCACACTCAGAGGGCGGGGGAGTCGAGCGCCTCGACGGACAAATCGTACGTGGCGACGTCGCCTTCGAGCGTCGCTTCGGTGAGTGACGGTTCAGTGTCGAACCGGGCGCTCGTGAAGCGCGCAGCACCGCGGACGACAGTCTCGGTGAATCCGGCGTTCCCGGAGACAGCGGTGTACGCGAAGTCGAGTCCGCCGTGGATTTCGACACCGAATTCGAGGGCTGCAACCGTGCAATCGGAGAAATCGACGTTCCCGTGGACGCGTGAGTCGGTCCAGTACACTTCTGCCCCGAAGGATGCATGGTTACAGACGAGGGTGCCGCCGACTGTCGTCTCGACCAGTCGAAACGGCGCACTCGGTGTGAACGTCGCACCCGCGAAGGTCGCTGACCCCGACACGGCAGTCTGGACGAACGAGACGATTCCGCCGTCGAACTGGGCGTTCTGGAACGACAGCGCGGCGTCGATGGTCGCCGCATCGACGAACACCGGTGCGTCGAACGTCGCGCGCGAACAGTCGAACCGACCGCCGGTCACGGTGAGTTCGGTGTAGTCGACCGGTGCGTCGAACGCGCTACTTCTCAGGTCTACTCCGCCGGCGACGTGGAGCGTCGTCGCGTCGAACTCGCCGGTCACACGGAGGTGTTCGGCCAGCAGACTCCCTTCGACCGTCGAATCTTGGAGGATTACGTCTCCCCCGATGGTGCAGTGGGACAGCGACAGGGTGTCGTCGTACGTCGCGGCCCCACTGTCGAGACGGCCACCGATACGGGTGTGGGTGAGGTGGACCGGTCCCTCGAACACCGCCTGAGAGAGTCCCAACTGCTCGTCGACGGTCCCTTTCCTGAGTGAGACTGCTCCTGTGACGTGGGCACTCGTCGCAACGAGGGAGTTCACGCTGAATCCGGATGCGTCGAGTCGGCCGTCGATTCTCGCGTCAGAGAGCATCCACCGCTGTCCGGTTTGCAGGTTCTGACAGGAGAGATCCGCGTTCGCGTCGAGACGTTGCATGAACAGTTCGCCACCGACCGACGCGGAGTCGAGTCGAAGCGGCGATTCGAGCGTCGTCTCGCTCAGGTCGACGTCTCGTCGGACGATGACGTCACGCAGGTCGATGATGCCGTCGCCGCCGAGCGCCTCACCAGCGACGTCGAGGGATTCGAACTGTGCCCCGACGAACTCTGAGGGGCGTTCGGGGTCGTCGATTGCGGCCACGAGCGCTGCCGTCGTCTCGTCGGGGTTCTTCGCTTCTATCGGTGCGTGAAACTGGCAGTGCTCCCGCTCTCCAGGTGCAGGATGCGGGCACTCCCACGCTACCCGGTGGTCGCCCGTCTCAGCGTCGTCACTTCCGTCGTAACTGCATACGTGTTCGTATGCACAGCGAGGCACGCTCTCCACGCCGTGACAATTACTGTAGTATCACAAATGTGTTTCTGTGTAGACAGTCCTGAGATACTCGCTCTCCACCAGTTATAACGGACATAGGCCTGTTATACTAGACTCTTCTCGCCTCTATTGGGCTGTGTGTTACCGACTGTCCAATATTGCCGGCGTCCCAACGGTGTACACACTTGTCCGTCAATTAGCCGATGGAAGCCCACCCGTGCAAGCCCATTGATACGATATCACGAATCGCACGGGCGCTTCCACTCTGTCGACAGACACTGTTCGCGCCGGCAGTTCGACGCACACGAAGTATCGAATGTTTTATTTGAGACAGTTCGAACCTCCACATGGTCAGAGTTCATTGGTTTCGGTGTTCCCCTTTCCCCCCACAGGCACTGAACCAACCTGACCGCTTTCTGGGTGGCGACGACGTACCGGACAGTCGTTGTTTCGTCGTGACTGCGCAGGGATAGCGGACTCACTGACACGAATCGTTCAGGGGAACATGGGTTGGGAGTCGGCTAACCGTATCGACTCCGCTCTATGGAGACACCAACCAACTGTCGCCTCGCGGCGCTTCCAGACTGGCGGATAACACGTCAACTGATACGATAGGTATCCGACCGACGCAGTGTCTCGGTTCAGGCAGGTGCTCTGTTAGGCGTCACTGAACGTCGCGTCCGCCGTGTCTGAATTGTTCGCCGTCTCCACAGTCGAACCCCGACGGGGCAATTACACTGAGAATCAGAACTACACGATAGTCACGAACTGTTGTACTATCACGCGACTGGGTGCAATGACTCGTTTCGTCGGGAGTCGTTTCGGTGGAACCCGAGTCGATAGTCGAAATAGCGTAATCGTCAAGCGTCCGCAGGCGTGGACAGCGTGAACACTGACTTTCATCAGTCGAACCGGTACGATGGTGCCGAATTCGGTGGATTGAGCGAGAAAATCGACAGCCAGCGCCCTCTCTGACGGTGATTGGCGTGTCGGCACCGTGGATACGCAGGCGGTAATTCGTGTATAACGAATGTCTCCGACGGTGTTCCTGATAGATATCGATATGATGTCGCAACTCACCATCTTTTTTCCACTGTCTTCTGGTCCAGGCCAAGCCGAGGACGTGGAACGGGCACGGAATCACCTGTCGCGGTGGTCGCCAGCGGAGGTCAATTGATGGGACTCGGTAATCGTCTCGTCGTCGTCATCGTAGCTCTCGCAGTCGTGTTGCCGACGATGACGATGGGTGGTGCCGTTGCGCAGACGAGTGAGACACCGGTCTTCGCCGTCACGCAGGGTGGGATGTGCTACACTGTCGAACCGCTCGGCGACGGCACGACCACCGTCGAGGAGTTCTACGACTACAGAAACAACGAGACGTCGACGAGAGGGACGTTCTCCTCGTACGGGACCACGTTCCTCCAGGAGAACCAGGTGAGCAACGTCTTCTTCTACGATGGGTCGTCGGGTGTGAGTCTCGTCTTCCTCCACGACAGAATCAACGAACCACACGCCAGCACGGTGACGATGGATATTCAGGGTCTGCCGGCGGGTTCGTGGGTCGTCCAAGACGACTACTACGCCGGCGGCAACCAAGACGACGACTGGGTGACAAGCGGGTCGAGTGCGACCATCGACTGGAAGTGGGCACAGAACCGCACCGACGGTGGGGCCTACCGCGGATTCGGAAATCTCCAGTCGGGTGACGTCGTGACGATTACGCCCGGCTTCAACGAGAACGCTGCACACTGGAACGACTGGGGATGGAGTGGGGGCGACAACCGAATCACCGAGTTCCGTCTCGTCCACGGGAACGAGAGTACGGTCACACTCGACATGACCTCTCAACTCACCATCGAGTCCGGTGCGTGTGAGGCGCCGACACCGACCCCAACCCCAACGCCAACCCCAACGCCAACGCCAACGCCAACACCAACACCAACACCGACGGCAACCCCAACACCAACGCCGACACCAACGCCGACGGCAACCCCAACACCAACGCCGACCCCAACCCCGACACCAACGCCAACACCAACGCCGACACCGACCCCAACCCCAACGCCGACACCAACGCCGACGGCAACCCCAACACCAACACCAACGCCGACGGCAACCCCAACACCAACCCCAACGCCAACGCCGACACCGACCCCAACGCCCACACCAACATCGACACCGGAACAGAAGCCACGGAGTTCGGGCGGTGGGAGTTCAGGTGGTGGCAGTTCGAGCGGTGGCGGCGGGAGTTTCATCGAGCCATCGACCAGAATCGTCTCGACGGACCTGACGACGTCGCACGTCCGGTACGACGTGACCGACGCCGAGGCTAGTGAGCCAGTCGAATTCGCACTTCCTTCGTCGGTGACGGACGACGTCGGCATCGAGAGTGGCACGGTTTCTGTCACCGTCTCTCGGGACACGTCGTACACACTGGACGTGCAGGCGTTCACCGAACGGCCTGCGGGTGTCGACCCGATAGGCGACACCGACGCCGTCCCGTTGTATCTGGACGTCACGGGTGACGAGCGAATGAACGAGTCACTCGAGACACTCTACGTGGACCTCTCCCTCTCGAAAGCCGCTGTCGAGGCCCGCGGGACGACAGGCGAGAACGTCGACGTCTACCGGTACCACGACGGGACGTGGGAACCACTCGGGTCGACAGTGAACGAGAACGAGGGGCAGTACCTGCTTCGGGCGACTGCACCGGGAACGTCGTACTTCGCACTCGGCATCCGCCACCCCCTCGCGAGCGTGTCGAACGTCACGACAGCATCCGACGTGACCGTCGGTTCGCAGACTACGACGACTGCCGACGTGACCAACACCGGCCACGCCAACGGGACTGTTACGGTGTCCATGCGCGTCGACGGACAGATCGTGTCGAATCGTTCGCTGTCACTCGCGCCGGGTGAGACGAAACCCGTGACGTTCGACCACCGATACGAGACGCCGGGCACCTACACCATCGAACTCGGGAGCGAGCGCGTGGACGTGAGGGTCACCGACGTGAACAGCGTGCAACTCACGGACGTGGCCGCCGACGCGACGACCATCGGCCCCGGCGAGAGCGTCACGCTCATCGCGACGCTCCGGAACACCGGCGACGTCGATTCAGAGCGGACCATCCAGTTCGGCGTGGCCGGTGGCGAGACAGTGACCCGAACCGTCACCGTGCCCGCCGGCCAGCGAGAAGTCGTGGTGTTCGAACAGCGACTCGAGACGCCCGGGAACTACACCCTCAGCGTCGACGACCGGACTATCGACGTGACCGTCAAAGATGGCGTGTCGAAGTTCGAGGCGAGCGAGTCGAGTGGGGACGGACAGGCCGACTCGGAGTCGATAGCAGACGACCCGGCGGGTCCCGGATACGGCGTCGGAATCGTCGTCGTGCTCGCCGTGGCAATCGTCGGTGTCGCCCTCGCCGCGCGCTGGATGGTCGACAGAGACGACGATGCCTGAGCGCACACGCCGCCGCTCGCTCGAACGAGCGTCACCCACTCGTGTCGAACATTTATGCATGTCGGTGACTAGCATGGTCCTATGAACGGGCCAGATGCGGTCGACGACGCAAGCTACTATCTCGACTACGAGATGCAAGTCGACGCGACCCGAGATGCCGTCGCCCAGTTGGCGCGTGACGTCCTCCAGTACGAGTGGGCCGACTACCTTCGCACGTACCCGCCCGCAGGCCCACAGACGTGGGAGCATCTCGACTCCGGAAAGCCGTGGGGGCGTGTGATGCCCGAGGCGTGGGCGGTGGGGCGCGACGAGGGGTTCGACCTGCACTTCGAGCACTATCCAGACCCTCGCGCCCTCGAACGCGGCCACCTCCGGTTCGAGTTACACCTCGAAGATGGCGTCAACGGCGACGCCGACTTCTCGCCCGGGACGAAGTACGCGACGCTTCGAGAGCGAATCGTCGACCGAATGGTAGATTACGTGGTCGAATCAGGCGACGCCCCAGAGGGCGACTTCGGTGTCGGGCGGACTATTTGGTCCGCCGACTACAGATTCACGGCCGGCGATACGGTCGCCTACTACGAGGCGCTTCGGACGGCGCTTTCGGAGCACGCGGTGTTCGTTGGCGTCGTGACGGAAGCGCTGGAAGCCGAGCGCCCAACACGTGAGTGATTCTCGACGAGTTCGTCGGGTGATTGGGTGGACACAGGTGGGCCCTGTGTGCTGGACAGGAACATCGTCGTGATTGCGACTCTGTGGTCGTCGCTTCGATATCGTCACAACCAGTCGGAGCGGAGTCGTCTCTCCTGAAACATCATGTAGATGAGAATTACAATAGATAGTTCCCGAGAGGCACCACTCGGGTATCGCTTGAGACGAAGCGTTCATGGGCTGAAGAGTAAATCATCGTATATGTTCGGAACAAGCGGTGTACGCGGGCCCGTCGGGGACCTGATTACGCCCGAGCTTGCGACGTCGCTCGCCCATGCGCTTGCTGCGTGTGGCTCTGACAGCGTCGTCGTTGGTCGCGATGCGCGAACGACGAGTCCACTCCTCGCTGACGCGGCGAGCGCAGCGCTCCGAAGTGCCGGTGTCGACGTCGTCCGCGCTGGACAGGTGGCGACGCCCACACTCGCTCGTGGCGTCGCCTGGACCGGGTCTGATGCCGGACTCATGATTACGGCATCGCACAACCCGCCGGAAGACAACGGATTCAAGCTTTGGAGCCTCTCTGGCCAGGCGTTTGGGGAGGAACGCCGCAAGGACATCGAAGCAGCGCTCGCCGCCGACGAGCGAACGTACGCCGCGTGGGACGCTGTTGGGTCTGAGTGCGCTGACGACACCCTGACCGCACAGCACGTCGATGCACTCTGTGAGGCCGTCGATATCGACGGTGACTGTTCTGTCGTCGTCGACCTCGGCAACGGGATGGGTGGCGCGACTGTCGAAGCGTTACTTCGACTGGGCTGTGACGTTCAGACGCTCGATGCGACACCGGATGGTCGGTTCCCCGGGCGGCCGAGTGAGCCCACCGCCGAGACGTGCGAGACACTCTGTTCCGTCGTCGCGAACACGGATGCTGACCTCGGAATCGCACACGACGGCGATGCAGACCGGATGATGGCCGTCGACGAGACTGGTTCGTTCCTCAATGGGGACGAACTGTTGGCGCTGTTCGCCCGAGACGTCGTCTCTGATGGGGAGCGTGTCGCTGCACCCCTGAACACGAGTCTCGTCGTCGACGACGTGCTCGAGGCACAGGGGTCGTCGCTCACGCGGACGAAAGTCGGTGACGTGTTCGTCGCCGAAGCCGCCCGCGCCGACGACGTCGTCTTCGGGGGCGAGCCCTCGGGTGCGTGGATTTGGCCTGCCGAGACGCTCTGTCCCGACGGCCCGCTTGCCGCCTGTAAACTGGTCGAACTCGTCGAAGCGCGTGGGTCGTTGGCTGCGAACCGTGCAGAGTTAGCGTCGTATCCACTCCGCCGGACGAGCGTGGAGACTGACGAGAAGTCGGCGGTCATGACCGGTGTCCGAGACGAGTTGCTCGAGACGTACGACGCCGACCAGATTTCGACGCTCGACGGCGTCCGCGTCGAACACGACGATGGCTGGTTCCTCGTTCGCGCCAGTGGGACACAGCCGTTGGTTCGATTGACTGCCGAAGCCCGCGACGAGGAGCGGGCAGACGAGTTGTTGGCCGAAGCCCGGACGTTCGTCGACGACGCTCGGTAACCGAACAGACTCTCTCCAACCCTCCGTTTCCAGTCGAGTACACCCTCCGAATCTCCCGAAAGAGAGAAGTGTGTTTTGCGGCTCTCTGACAGCAATTTTCAGCACATATCCGGCCGGCAATCGCACACCTGGTTCGAGGGTGTGTCGAACCTTCAGTTCAACTCCAAAAAACGCTCGACAGAGGGTGTCTCGCGTCGAAATCACGAGAGGGTGGGCGGCGTCGTCGACAGCGAGAGTGAGGGAGAGAAAACCCCAATAGCGTCCAGAGGGCCAGTAATTGAGGGGCTGACCACCCATTCCATACCCGTGGAGCACTCCCAGATGACCTCTGTGAACGAGCCCAGTGGCGGCGATGGCACACCCGGCCATGGGGTGGAGATGAAATGAAGGTTCGGGTTGGCTGTTATCCGATGGATGCGCTTCGGCGAGAATGGCCTCCGAGGTGTCGGCAGTCGCTAGCGAATCCGTCACTACGGCTATTGTCCTGGCCTCCGAACACCAACCAGATGCGTGCCGCAGCCTTCACCGACCTCGTCGGCCCCGACGGTGTCTCGATAATCGAACAACCAACCCCCGAACCCGGGCCAGGGGAGGCGGTCGTCGATGTCGAGGCAGCCTCGATCAACCATCACGACCTCTGGATTCTCGAGGGAGACTCTGCGACGGTGACCGAAGCGTCTCTCCCATTCGTCAGCGGGTTGGACCTCGCCGGTGAAGTGCGCGCAGTCGGCGACGACGTCACGTCAGTCAGCCCCGGTGACCGCGTGGTCCTCTGCCCGAACGTAACCTGTGGTACCTGTCGCTACTGTCGCGAAGGCCCCGAGAATCTCTGTGAATCGTACGCGCTGTATCACGGTGGCCTCGCGGAGGCCGCTCGTGTCGATGCAGACCGACTCGTCACCCTGCCGGATAGCGTCGAGATGACGCACGCCGCCGCCCTTCCGACGGCGTACATGACCGCGTATCATATGCTCCGCCGGGCACACGTCGGGCCAGCGGACCTCGTGTTCATCCCCGGGGCGACCGGTGGCGTGGGTGTCGCTGGCGTCCAACTCGCAGAGGTCTTCGGTGCCCGAACGATTGGGACGTCAGCATCCCGGGACAAACTCGACCAGATGGAACACATCGGGCTCGACCACGCCATTCAGGGCACGGACCCCGACGACCTTCGCGAGGCAGTCAACGCTATCGGTGCCCCGGACGCAGTGTTGAATCACCTCGGTGGCGCGTACACTGGCCTCGGACTCGACGTGCTTCGACGCGGTGGGCGGATGGTGGTGTGTGGTCGCACTGCCGGACAGACTTCTGCGGTCGACGTCGCAGACCTCTTCCGCACACACAAACGGCTCATCGGCAACACGATGGGGACCCAGAGGGACCTCGAGAAACTCGTCGACCTGGTCGCCGAGGGGACGTTGACACCGGTCCTCGACGACACCTATCCGCTCGAACAGACCGGCGACGCGTTCGCGGCGATGCAGAACCGCGACAGCGTCGGGAAAATCGTCATCACGACCTAACCGAGGGCCGCGACGTTCGTGCTGTGGGTTTGCGTGACAGTCAGGCTGTCACCTCGCTGGTGACGCCGATTTCGTCGGCGACGTCTGGGAGGTCGAGGTCCATGAGCGTCCCACGAAGCGGGACACCGTCAGTGCGCCAGCCACGGGCGACGTAGTAGCGGTCGAGTTCGCGCTCGTAGTCGTCGAGCGCGATGAACTCGCCTTCGTTGGGCCCGTTCGGGACGGGTTCCGTGAATCGCTCGGGGATGAGGTCGTCTTCGCGGCCGAACCCTTCGCGGACGTTGAACGCTCGGGCGAGGTTGTGCGCGCGTTCGCCCACCGACAGCAGTTCCGAACGGCTGTAATCGAACCCGGTGGCGGCGTTGACGAGGCCACGGACGCCCTCTTCGAGCGTGATGCCCCGGGTGAACTTGCAGACGCCGGTCTGGTCGTACACCATCATCAGGTCTTCCATGGATTTGAGAGCCAGCGCCTTGCCGTCCATGCGGAGGCGGTCGTAGTTCTCGAAGTCCCAGAAGTTGCCGCCCATCTCGAGGGCGTACAGACACGACGTGAGGTGGTCGGCACCGCGGGGCGCGACGCCGAACGCGAGCGCCATACCCTTGATGCCGCGAGCCTCGAACCCGGCCGGCGCCATGTTCTTCACGTGGATGGCGTACTCGTCGCCCCCGCCGAGACGTCGGGCGGCGGCGGCGTGGCCGTCCTTCAGGAGGTCACCGAGGGTCCCTTCGTCGCGAGCGATACGCTCCAGCGTCTCGAGGAGGGCCTGGGCGTTCCCGAACTCGAAGTCCGCGTCGATATCCACGGTGTCGTCGTCGATGAGTCCCTTCTCGTGGGCCTCCATCGCCCAGGCGATGGCGTTGCCGGCGTCGATGACGTCCAGGCCGAGACGGTCACAGATTTCGTTCGCTTTCGCGACTGCCTCGATATCGTCGACTTCGACGTTGCCGCCCAGCGCGTACTGAGTCTCGTACTCGGGGCCGTCGACGGCGATATCGCCGTACTGCGTGTCTTCGGCCTCGAAGAACTGTGAACAGGGCTTCGTACAGTAGGGACACGGGCGCTTGGTCTCGACGTACTCCTCGGTCCAGTAGCGAGGGTCGAGGGAGACTCGGTCGTTGTCGGGGTCTTCGAGTCGTTCGTACGCGCGCTCGAAGTAGCCGGATTGCCAGTTGCGGGTGGGGAAGACGCCGAGTTCGGTGTTCTTCGCGTCGAACGCCTCGCCGGTCCCGTACTGGACGTCGACGGTGGCATCGCCCGTGCCAGTGATTTCGATGTCGCCGCGACCGGTGGTCTCTAGTCGCCACTTCTTGTTCAGGTCCTCGAGTTCGTCAGGTCGGGCGACGGGTGGCTTGCCGGTGCCGCGGACGGCGATGCCCTTGAGGTTCTTCGACCCCATGACGGCGCCCGGGCCGCCACGGCCGGCCTGGCGGTCCTCGCACTCGATCATCGAAATCGCCGAGCGGTTCTCGCCGGCAGGACCGATGACGGCGGTCCGCGTCCCCTCGTAGCGTTCCTTGATGGCTTTGCCGGCCTCGAAGGTGTCCATCCCCCAGAGGTCCTCGGCAGATTCGATTCGGACGTCGTCGTCCTCGATGACGAGCAGTGATGGCTCGGCGGCGGCCCCCCGAATCACGAGCAGGTCGTAGCCCGCGTTGCGCAACTGGTCGCCAAGTTTCGCGCCGACTATCGACTTGCCGTAGCCACCCGTCAGCGGTGACTTGAATCCGAACGTAGTCTTCGAACCCGTCGGTACTGACGGGCCGACCAGTATCCCGGGGGCGACTGCGAGTATGTTCTCCGGACTCAGTGGGTCTACGTCGGGGCCCACCTCGTCGTACAGGGCGCGGGACGTGAACCCTGCCCCTCCGAGGTACTTGCGGACGAACTCGTCCGACAGTTCAGTCGTGCGATGCTCCCCCGTGGTGAGGTCGATTTCGAGTTTTTTGTTCCAGGTTGTCATGGGGGTGGTTTCGAGGGCGCTCTGCTTGAAACGTCGTGTCGGTTCTCGTCTCTAGCGAATACGATCGGGCCGCGTCGATGTCCACTCCGTGGCCACCGGTGCCGACTTTGCAACTCGACACCCCACCCGAGACTGCGGTCAATAGCGTCGCACATCTGTACGATTAAGTCGATTGGACGGCCACCAACGCCATGGACATCTTCAGCACGGACACGCCGATTATCGGGATGGTACACTTACCGCCCCTTCCGGGAGCACCCGGATTCGACGGCGACCGAGACGAGGTTCGCAGGCGACTCCACCAGGATGCCGAGGCACTCGAATCGGGCGGTGTCGACGGCATCATGCTCGAAAACTTCGGTGACGCCCCCTTCTACCCTGACCGGGTGCCTCGCCACGTCGTCGCCGACGTCGCCGCACTCGCAGCGACCCTTCGTGAGCAGGTCTCGGTTCCGTTCGGGGTGAACATCCTCCGCAACGACGTCCAGAGTGCACTCGGCATCGCCGCGGCGACGGGCGGTTCGTTCGTCCGTGTGAACGTCCATACCGGTGCTCGTCTCACTGACCAGGGAATCATCGAGGGGATGGCCCACGAGACGGTACGACTCCGTGAGCAACTCGGTGCGGACGTGTCCATCCTCGCAGATATCGACGTAAAACACTCAGCGCCGCTTGCCGAGCGTGCGTACGACGAGGAAGTCGCCGAACTCGTCGAGCGCGGCGGTGCCGACGGAATCATCGTGAGCGGGACTGGTACCGGCGAGGCGGTCGATACGACCGCGCTCGAACAGGTTGTTGCCGCTCGCGATGCTCGCGGTCTCGACGTCCCCGTCTTGATTGGAAGCGGCGTCACACCCGAGACAGCACCGGACCTACTCTCGGTCGCCGATGGCGCAATCGTCGGGACAGCACTCAAACACGGTCACGAGACCACGAACCCCGTCGACGAGGCGGCAGTCGAGCGTCTCGTCGAAGCCGTCCGGTAGAACCGTTCTCTCCTCCCCCTACTGCTTCTTCAGCAACGCCCGAACGTCGGCTTCCGTTGGGAGATTTCCACGTGCACCCATCGCCGTACAGTTGAGCGCGGCCGTGGCGGCGGCAAAGCGGCCTGCGTCCGGTGCTGAGTAGTCGTCGAGGAGCCACGTCTGGATGAGTCCCGCGGTGAAGGTGTCGCCGGCCCCAGTCGTATCGTTCACATCCACGTCGAAGGCCGGAACCTCGTGCACTGTGTCGCCATCGAGAAGGAGCGCGCCGTCGCTCCCCTGTGTGAGCGCAGCACGTGAGACACCTCGTTCGGTGAGCGTGGCGATGACATCCTCGGCGTCGCCATCGAAATACGAGCGTGCAGCGACGTCACCGACCACGAACAGGTCGACGACAGAGAGCAATCGGTCGATTGTTTCGGGCTTCGTTCCCCGGCCTTCGAGTTCTGAAAGCGGCCCCGCGAGGTCGAACACCAGCGTCGAAATCTCGCCGCGTTCACGTGCGCTCACGAGTCTGGAGACCGCTTCGTCGGGAGCGTAGGCACTCGTAAAGACGACGTTGGCGTCGCTCGCGTACTCGATATCGCGGTCATCGAGACGGAGACTCGGCACGCTCTGGCCGCCAGCGATTATCATTCGTTCTCCGTCTGGCCCCCGCAGAATCAACGTGTACGACGACTCTTCGGACCCGATTTGCATCCGGGTGCAGTCGATATCGCGTGCTCGGAGGTCGGCTTCGATTTCGGCGGCGGCATCCGTTCCGACGCGTGAGATGACTCCCGTCTCGGCCCCGAACGCCGCGAGGCCAGCGGCGACGTTTGCAGCGACACCACCCACGTCGGTCGTGTGTTCACGGGCGAACGCACCGCCGTCGGGTTCCGGCAGGTTCGAGAGAGAATAGATGTGGTCTACGACAGCACTGCCGACCGTGACGACGTCGAGCGACGACATTATCTGTACTCGGGGGTCGTGCGTCTTGAACGTGCAGGAGACGCGTTCCCCCCGAGTGAAATTCCGAGGCGTCGTGGCTCACTCTGGGTCGCTGTCGCCACAGCGATGGGCCAGCAGTATGCCCATAGGCTCCGAAATACACGCCAAAGTTCTGGAGTAGTTACAAACGATGTGGGTTGGAACTGAGCAACGAGTGACTTTATTAGTTCTCGATTGGAAACGTGTCACACAATAGCATGCAAGGACTACGCGCAAATACGGCCTCGCACCCAGTTCGTCACGTCTGCCGGTGGGTTCTCCCTGAGATTACTCCGGCGAATCCGGAGGAACGCCCCAAGCGATGACGGGTGGACGTACGGTGGATGACCCACAGGTCGCCTGTGACCCTGACCTGCTCGTTCCAGTCGGCGAGGAAACTGTCGCCGCCTCCCGCTTCTACGCCCCCGACGACACCGGTCCGTCGCCGACGCTGTTGATGTACATTCCCTACCACAAGGACACGTTTACGCCCTATACGAGTACCGAGCCAACTATCCGCTATCTCGTTCGACACGGGTACGACGTCGTCGTCGCTGACGTGGTGGGCACGGGAGCGTCGAGCGGCGTGAAGCCGAAGTCGGGGTCGATGGACGAAGGAGACCATATCGAGGCCATCGTCGCGTGGCTGGCCGACCGGGAGTGGTCCACCGGGCGCGTCGGTATGTTCGGTATCTCTTACGGTGGGACGACGAGTCTGAAGGGTGCCGCTCGAAATCCCGACTCGCTCGATGCCATCGTCGTGATTCACGGCCCCCACACCCAGTACCGTGAGACCTACCAGGGCGGGTCGTTCGCCCTCTATCGGATGGGTGGAAACTGGACGCCGTACATGCAGGCGCTCGCCGCGTTGCCACCGACTCGGCGTGACGCGGCGGGGCGCTGGGCGGACGTCTGGAAGGAGCGACTCGACGGACTCGTCGAACACGACCCGTGGCTCTTCCAGATGCTCGACCACGAATCGAAAGACGAGTACTGGCAGGACATGGACGTCGCCGTCGAATCTGTCGATGTTCCGACGTTCGCCGTCTGTGGTTGGCGAGACAGATACGCGCTCTCGACTATCGAGTACTTCGACCGTATCGACGCCCCGAAACGCCTCTTGCTCGGTCCGTGGCGACACGAGATGCCACACCGGGGACGAGAATCTGCCATCGACTTCCGCCGGCAGGTCGTCGCGTGGTTCGACCGACACCTCATGGACGCGGAGACGCCAGACCCGCCCGAAATCGCCGTCTGGACGGAGCGAGACGGCGGCGGGGCGGTAGACGCCGGGCAGTGGCGTCGACTTGACGCGTGGCCCGACGTTGACGACGACGGGGAGACGCTCTCGTACGCCTGTTCACGAGATGGACTGGTCGCCGCGGACAGCTTCGAGACGGGAGACGTCGAACGGACACAGGAGTACGACCACACGGTTGGCCTCGACTCGCTCGACGATATCTACGGGGCGAGTGAGCCGACGGACACGACGCCGGACGACGTTCGGGCAGTGTCGTTCGAGACAGAGACGCTCGATTCGGCCGTCGAACTGACGGGAACCGGTGTCGCCACACTGCGTGTCACGCCGACGACGGCGGACCCGTATCTCGCCGTCCGCGTCTTAGACGTCGCACCCGACGGGTCGTCGAGACTCGTCACACA
Organism: Haloferax sp. YSSS75; assembly: GCF_046764215.1. Taxonomy (GTDB): domain Archaea; phylum Halobacteriota; class Halobacteria; order Halobacteriales; family Haloferacaceae; genus Haloferax. The sequence continues at coordinate 2,458,828 of NZ_CP177206.1, read as the reverse complement.
CGGAGAGCGGCAGGCGAAACACCGGAACGGGTTCACGACGGCGAACCCACTCACACCGGGCGAGGAGTCCGAGATAACAGTTCCCCTGAAGCCGAAGTCACACGTCTTCGAGGAGGGCCACCGGATTCGCGTCGCGGTCAGTGCGGCCTACTTCCCGCTCCACCTGCCGACTCGCGACCACGGGTCGTTCACGCTCCGGTCCACCCCCGCCGCCCCCTCACTGCTTCGCTTCCCGGGAACACGTCACGACGGTCCGGTCACCTTCGACGACGAGATCGCCATGTCTGGCCCGGATACGACCGTCGATACCGCGTCTCCGTACGTTCACGACGACAGTGCAAGCTGGGAGTTGGTTCGGAACCCACTCTCCGACAGCGCTCGAATGCTGACTGAGAACGCCTTCAGTCTCGACTTACCACATGCGTCGGTGTCGGTCGATCAGACCGTAGAGACGGCAGTCGAAGCGCGCGACCCGACGACGGCCAACGCCAAGAGCGACGTCACCATCACGGTCGAGTACGACGCGGAGACGGTGGTGGTCGAGGTGACGAGTCACGTCTCACGGGACGTGACGACGATAGAAGCGACGGCGACCCTCGACGACGACGTCGTGTTTCACCACCGCTGGCGTCGATAACCACCGTCGGGTACCGGGCCGACGGGGATAGTCGGTTACCTCACTCTTCTTGGACGGCGATGCGGTCCACGTGAGTGAGACTCACCGCGGTCAAGATGAGTAAGATAGCGACGAGGAGGAAGAACACACTCGCGGCGTTCACCTCGGGCGTCGCCCGGTGGCGGAGTTTCGCCCATATCCACGTCGGCAACGTGTTGAGTATCGACCCTTTGAGGAAGTACGTCAACACGAACTCGTTGAACGAGATGGTGAACGCCATCAGGCCACCCGCGAAGATGCCGGGGAAGATGTTCGGAAGCGTCACCTGGACGAACGTCTCGAACTCGTTCGCGCCGAGGTCCATCGACGCCTCCTCCAGTTTGCTGTCGAACGAGGTCAGCGTGGGGAGGATGATGAGCGTCGCAAACGGGAGCGCTTCGACCGTGTGGCCGATGACGATGGGCCAGTACCCCGACCCGACGCCGAGGAGCCCGAAGAACATCGTCAGCGCGATCCCCACGACGATGAGCGGGATGATGAGTGGGAGCGTGACGAGGAGCTTCAAGATGGACTCGCTACGGAAGTCGTAACGGTCGATAGCGTACGAGATGAGCGTGGCGAGGACGACTGTCGCGGGGGTCACGACTACACTGACCTTCAGCGACGTCATGATGGCGCTTATCGCCGCGGGGTCGTTCACGAGCACCCCGTACCACTTCAACGAGAGCGACTCCGGGGGGAACGACAGCACGGCGTCCGGCGAGAACGACATAATCGTCACCACGAAGATGGGTGCCCAGAGGTAGAACATCAGCACCGCGATGGCGACGTACCCGAGTCGCTTCCCGTGGTTCTGCGCCAACAGTTCGACTCGGTCGACGACAGACGACGTGAGACTCACGCGCTCTCACCTCCGAAGTCGACGAGGTTGCTCCCGAGGTAGAGACTCCCCCCGAGGAGCGCCACGACGATGGCCGAGACGATGGTACTCAGCGTCGCGCCGAACGGCCAGTTGAACGACCGTGTGAACTGCTGTTCGATGACGACGCCGATCATCGTCAGGTCGGCGCCGCCGAGCATCTTCGGCGTGACGAACGCCCCGAATATCGGAATCATCACGAGAATGATACCGACGGTCACGCTATTCAGCGTCATCGGGAGCGTGACTGTCCAGAAGGCTTTGATGGGTCCCGCACCGAGGTCTTTCGCCGCGTCTATCAGATTCGGATTGAGGTTGGTGAGCGACGCGTAGAACGTCAGCACCGCGAGCGGGAGGTATATGTAGACGAACCCGATGAGCGCGGCTTCGTACGAGTACAACATACTGAGCGGGTTACTGATGACATTGAGCAGTAACAACACCGTGTCGAGTGCACCACCCTTCTGCAGGATGTTGATCCACGCGTACATACGGACGATGTAGTTGGTCCAGAAGGGGAGGATGACGAAGAGCAGTATCGCCGTCGTCCGTCTCGTGAACCGGACGATACTGTACGCGAGGATGTACCCAAGGACGAGTGCGATGACCGTCGTCGCCAGCGTTATCGTCGTCGTCTTCCAGAGGACGGTGGCGTAGATGTTCGTCGTGAAGAACCGCACGTAGTTTTCGAGCGTGAGCGGTGCCGGTGGCAGGTCCGAGAAGAACGACAGCGCCACCATCATCAAGAGTGGCAAGACGAAGAACACGCCGAGTATCGCGAAGGGGACCGAGACGAGGAGGTAGAGACGGGCCTTCGGCTTGTCACGCAGGTAGTCGGAGAGGCGAGCCGCGCGTTCCTGGAGGCTCGACCCCATCACCGTGGTGTTTCTGAGGGACATGACTCGGTTACTCCTCCCCGAAGATGTACGCCTCGTCAGCGTCCCACGAGAGGTACACGTCGTCTCCGATACTGAAGTCGCCGTCTTCGACAGTCGCCTTGTAGGTGGTCGTTCCTGCTTCGATAAGGTACGTGACGCCCTCACCTTTGTAGATGCGGTTGGCGACGGTTCCCGGGACGGACTGTCCCGTGTCGGTGTCTGAGAGGGCGACGTTGTGCGGGCGAACACAGAGGTCGACCGACGAGCCAGTCCGGTGTTCGTCCAGCGAACGCACGTCGTCTTTCGATACCACGAGCGACGTCTCCGTGTCGTCGAGCGACAGCGTCAGTTCGCCGTTCTGGGACGATTCGACCGTCGCGCTGACGGTGTTCACGTCGCCGAGGAAATCAGCAACGAACTGCGAGGCCGGCCGGTCGTAGAGGTCCTCGACGGTTCCGCTCTGCTCGATGTCGCCTTCGTTGAGCAGGATGAGGCGGTCGGAGATGGACATCGCAATCTCCTGGTCGTGGGTGACGTAGAGAGACGTGATTCCCGTCTCGGCCTGGATACGCTGGAGTTCGAACTGCATGTGTTGTCTGAGCTTCCGGTCGAGCGACCCGAGAGGTTCGTCGAAGAGCATCAACTTCGGCTCGTTGACGATGGCGCGAGCGAGTGCAACGCGCTGTTGCTCACCGCCGCTCAGCTCTTCGGGTGCGCGGTCACCGTAATCGGAGAGCCGAACGACTTCGAGGATATCTTCGATTCGCTCTTTGCGCTCTTCGGGAGGGACGCCCTGCTGTTTGAGACCGTAGCCGATGTTCTCGGCGACTGTGAGGTGCGGGAACAACGCCAGGTCCTGAAACATCATGTTCACGTCACGCTTGAACGGTGGTTCGTCGGTCACGTCGTCACCGCCGATGACGATGCTCCCCTCGGTCGGTTCCTCGAAGCCCGCGACCATCCGGAGGATGGTAGACTTCCCCGACCCACTCGGACCGAGAATCGTGACGAACTCGCCGTCTTCGACTTCCAGTGAGACGTCGTCGACTGCCGTGAGGTCTCCGAACTCCTTTGTGAGATCAGTAACTTCTAAAAGAGACATATGTGCGGAGTTAACTCGCCTTGACCGCCGTCCAGATCTCGTCGTACTTCTTCCGGACCTCTTCTTCGACTGGTTCCCCGAAGATGAGTCGGTCCTTCCACTCCTGGGGCCACTGGTAGAACTCCAGTTGTTCCTCGGTCATCTCGCCGGATTCCAGTTCCTTCGAGTATATCTCTTTGAGGTTCTCCTGCTTGACCGGAGGCAGGTAGCCCATCTTGGTCAGCATGTGCCGCGACTGCTCCGGGCGCATCGCCCAGTCGACGAAGTACAGACTCGCCATCGGATGGGGCGCGCCTTTCGGAATGATGATGTCGTCGACGTTGAACAGCGTTCCCTCCTTGGGGACGGTCATGTTGATCGGTGCCTGATTGTCGAAGCGAGCCATGAAGGTCTGGCCGTCGAGGAGCGGGCCCACGACCACGTCTTCGTTGACGAACATCCCTCTCGCCTGGTTGTACTCGCTCCAGTACGTCTTCAGCAGGGGCTTTTGTTGCTTCAGCGCCTCCTCGATGTCGTCGAAGTCACTCGGGTTGAACGGGTCCTGACCGGTGTGCCACGCGGCAATCTGACAGCTGATCGTCGGGGCGTCCCACATGAAGATGTTCCCTGCGTACTCGTCGTCCCAGAGGACGCTCCACGATTCTGGCGGACTGTCGAACACCTCTTCGTTGTACGTCAGCGACGGGAAGATACTCACCGCCTGTGGCATCGCGTAGATATCTCCATCCTTGGATTTGTACTCCCGAGTACTCTCTTTGATGTACTCGGGGACGGCCTTCCACGACTCCATCATGTCGACGGGGAGTGGCTCGATGTGGTCGTTGTCCATCGACCGCTTGGTCCACGTCGTCGTGGCTCCCACGTTGTCGATTTTGTGGTTGCCGGACTCGAACTTGGAGTAGAACTCGCTGGCGCTCGAGTACGACGTCGTGTTCGTCTTGACGCCCGTCTCACTGTTGAACTCCTTCGTCACCCAGTCCCGCCACGTGAAGTACCAGTTCCACACGTTGACCGTGTCGGCGTAATCACTGGGTGGAATCTGCTCTGCGTCCATCGGTCTCTGGCCACCTCCACCGCCACCGAGGCACCCTGCGAAACCAGCGGCGGCCGCCGAAGCCGTCGCCGCTTTCAAAAACTGCCGTCGACTTGGCTGCAACGCCTGATGTCCAAAGAGGCCATCGTCACCATGTCCTGTCATAACACACCCCTTGCGTTTGTAATAACCCATAATAAAGGTTTCCCGCATGCACACAATTCCAACCATCTTCATTAAAAATTGGAATAATATCAAGGGCGCCGTCATCGTCCCTCGATATCTGATATTCGTCGTCTGGCGATTCTCTGTCGCCGCTCCGTTCTCTATCCTCGGGTGTTTTTTCGGACGAACAGAGACTCAGGTGGTCACCACTCGTCGGTGCCGAGAAGATTTTGACGGTGGAGTTCGATAGTGCGTATCTATGGTCGACGTGGACCTCGACGACACCGATTTCGAGATTCTTCGCTGGCTCGAAAACGATGCTGACACCGACGTCGAGGAGTTGAGCGAGGAACTCGGTCTCGGAACGTCGGCGATTTACTATCGGATAGAGCGGTACCGCGACCAGGGTATCGTCACCAGCACTCACCGGCAGATAAACCGGGACGAATTGGGGCTCAGCCTGACCGTCGTCAGCGAAGTCGAAAGTGAGTACGGACCCGGACACGACGAAATCGGCGACGAACTCCGTGACATCTCCGGCGTCCAGACGGCGTATTTCATGCTCGGCGAACGGTCGTACATCCTCGTCGCCCACCTCCGTGGCCACGACCACCTCCAGAAGTACATCGACGAGATGATTCACACCGACGGCGTCTCGCATTCGGCGACGCACGTCGTCCTCGAGACGTTCAAAGACGAACCCCGACTCCTCACCAACTACGACGACGAGGACCTGGAACCGCTCGAATCGTGAGTCCAGTCTGCATCGGCCGATTGACGTCACGTGGTGATGGGCGCTGGCAGTCCCAAGACGAACGCTCCTGTGTCGAACGACTCCGACTGGTTAGTTTTGAGTCCCGGGCCGCGCAGGATGGTTTCGCCTGGAGTGGTCCGTGCACCCGACTCGAGTCTTGGTAGCCGATTCCACGATGCCGAAGTGGGCCGAGCACACGGTGACGCGTTTCCACCACACGAACGTCTGAGCGGATTGAGTGAATCTAAAGTAGGTCCGGGTTTATCCTTCCGAGTATCGTGCCCGTTTCCGAATCATACGAAATCGTCGTTGTTGGAGGTGGCGTAGCGGGCTGTTTTGCGGCTGCGACCGCTGCCGACCAGGGTGCTTCCGTCGTGCAACTCGAACGAAAATCTGCTGCGGAAGCAGGGCACATCGCCTGCGGCGACGCGATGAAGGCCCCGACCGACCCGAAAAAGTATCCCGGTCCCATCGACATGAGCGCTCTCGCAGCGGACGAGGACGTGCTCATCGACGGGAATATCGACCAGATCGAGTGGTGGGACGAGGACATCGACGTGAAGAAAGTCCTGCCCTACGAGGGTCATAGTAACGTCGTCGACCGCTACGAGTTCGGGCAACGTCTGCTCGAACAGACGGCGGCCTGCGGAGTCGACCAGCACTTCGACACCGTCGTCAACGGCGTTCTCCAGGGTGCACAAGTCGAGGGAGTGCGGGCTGTCAGAGACGGCGAACCCGTCGAATACAGTGCCGACCTCGTCATCGACGCCGGTGGGTCGCTGTCGAGCGTCATGTCCGACGTCGACTTTGCCAGTCTGGACGCAGACCCCGAGACCAGCTTCGAGAAACCCCATTTCCAGCAGTTCGGGTCTGCGTACCGTGAAGTACTTGAGACGCAGGAACCCGTCCCGTACGAAAACGCACTCGTTGGAAAACCGCTGGAGCGGATGGGGTACATCTGGTACTTCCCGCGGACGGCGACCGAAATCAACGTCGGACTGGGATTCCAGATGAACAAAGAGCCGGTCGAACTCGTCGACAGGCTGAAAAAAGATATCCAGGGGCGGCCGGAGTTCGACGGTGCAGGCTTCGACACGGTCAACGGCAAGGCCAACAAACTGGGTGCCGCGCTCGCCCTTCGACGGCCACTGGACTCGATGGTCGCACCCGGGTATATCACGGTCGGCTGTAACGCCGGCACCACTCACCCCATCTCGGGGAAGGGTATCAGAGGGGCCGCCGTCACCGGCTATTCGGCCGGAAAACACGGCGCTGAAGCGATTCGAGACGACGACGATGGCTTCATCTCGGAAGCAGACCTCTGGGCTCACAACCACTACGTGTACGTCGAGCACGGTCTCGGGACGCGCGTCGCGATCAAGGACCCCTACAACATCGCGGCATCGCACGTCGGGATGGAGAACGTCCGTGCGCTGGTCGCCCTCCTACCCGAGGATGCGATTGCGGATGTGGTCTCCTCGGAAGGCAACTCGCTGGGCGTTCGGAACGCCATGAGCCTCGCAAGCGGCGTGGTGCAAAACGCGCTGGCGCTGGTCAGTGACGGCCGGTTCGACCGACTCGACACCACGAAGCGAGACGTGGGTCGGACGCTCCTCGACTTCGTCCGGGCGCAGCGATACGCCACGAAGTACGAACGAGTCTACAACGATTATCCCGCGACTCGCGACGACTTCTTCGAGTGGCGCGACGCTCGGGACGCGTTGGACGACGGATTCAACGACGCCCTCGGCATTCCCGCCGGTCAGCGCAAATACTAGTCGGTCAGGGTCCCCGACCCTCCGTCTGATGACGTGTCACTACCCCGTGTCTCGACTCTCTCAGAGACCTCACTTCGAGTAAAACTTGATCGTGACGGGCGTGGTCGCGTACCGACCCATCACTTGCCCCAGTTCGACGTCAGTCGGGACGTGGGTCTCGATTTCGTTCAGTTTGAAGTCGTACCAGTGGACTTCGAAGTCGAAGTCGCTGTACGTCGGCGCTGTTCGAACCTCTGCATAGGCCGCCTCAGTATCGCTCTCGAGACGGACCACTGCGTCGGTGTCGGGGGTTCGAATGGGCTCTAGTTTGGGCTCGGTTACGTAGTACACCTTCGCCTTGCCGGCGTGTTGGTGCTGGATGTAGTCGTGTTCGGCGGCGACGGTCTCGACGTTGTCGAGGACTGCTTGCCTCGACAGCGGCACTCGATTCGTGATATCCTCCACCGTGGCGAACTGGGTGTCCTCACAGATCGCTCGGATGGCGACCTCGATTTTCTGTTGGTCGTCGGTGAGTGCCATGTTTGGTGGTGTCGCCGCTACCCGTTATCTGTTGTTGCAGCGTTCGGGGTTCGGTGAGGGAGTCGAATCGGGTTTGTCGAGGCTTCGGGACTCCGATTTCCCGTCGAAGCGACATCACTGCCGAGAGACGAGGTAACGTCGTGTGCCGTCGCCTCCGGAATATGTCGCGGAGTTGTACTCTTGCTCTGCGGCCAATCATGTTGCCAATTGCGCACATCGCTGGCGAATCGAGCCACGACGGAATTTGTATTCGTAGAATTATCACTTTTACAGTATTCAAATAAATCCGATACGTAGTGTGTACTTCGAGAGGGTACGAACGAAGACCGAATTCGGGAACTACGTGAACAGTAGAAAGAAGACCGAACGTACGAATCAGCCGACGGCGAGGCGAGTTGGGTGTTAGACGCTCTCGTGGGCGCGGTCGAACACGAATCGTTCTGACCGACTCCGACGACGTGATGGCACGGTGTAGCCAGTGGGGCGGTACGCTGGCGTTCGAAGAGCTAACGCAGCGAACCAGGCGTCGTTAATTCTGGAGTTACGGGTCGCGCAGTACCGTTTCTCCGGGCTTCGTCCGCACGCCCGACTCGAGTTTCACACCTGCGTTGAGACTACTTTGAATCCCTGTGTTCACACCGTCTCCACAGACGACGCCGAACTTTCGACGTCCGGTCGAGGTGAGCTCGCCTTTTACTGATATTCTGATAGGTTCGTCGTCGTGTCGGAGATTCGCAACAGTTGTCGACGCACCAAAGTTCACGTCGCGGCCGAGGACGCTGTCGCCCACGTACGAGAGGTGGCCCACTGTTGCGCCTTCCATGAGCACGCTGTTCTTGACTTCGACGCCGTGGCCCACTTTGGCGTCTTCAGCGACGAGTGTGTTCCCCCGGACGAAGGCGTTCGGGCCGACAGTCGCGCCGCTCCGAATGAGTGCTGGACCTTCGATGACGACGCCTGCATCGACAGTTGCGCCTTCTTCGACGACGACGTCGCCGCGGATATCGGCGTCTTCGTGGACGTCGCCTCGGATGTCACGAGTTAGGTCGCCGACTTTCCACTCGTTTGCTTCGAGGAGTTCCCACGGGCGGCCGACGTCCAGCCATTGTTGGAAGGGGACGGCGGTGACTGTGTTTTCGTTGCACGCGCGTTCGAGGACGTCCGTGAGTTCGAGTTCGCCGCGTTCGCTCTCGCCCACGTCGAGCCAGGTTTGGGCTTCTGCAGGGAAGACGTACGCACCCGTGTTGATGAGATTCGATGGCGGGTCAGCGGGCTTTTCGACGACTCCTGTAACACGGGTATCGTTGTTAGACTCCTCAGTGTAGAGGACGCCATATTGGGTTGGGTCATCGACGCGGTACGACCCGACTGCCGGTGCTGACTCGTAGAGGCGTGTGAGAGAGGCTTCGTCGTAGAGCGCGTCGCCATTGAGGACGGCGAACGGTCCGGGGTCGAGGTGTGGTTCAGCAGCACGGACGGCGTCGGCAGTCCCACGTTGTTCGGTCTGTTCTGCGTACTCGATAGGGACGCCAGCGTATTCGTCGCCGAAGTACTCGCGGACGGCCTTTGATTCGTAGCCAACGACGACGATAAGTTTCGAGGCACCGGCCTCGACGGCGGTTGTGGCGGTGTGTGCGGCGAGTGGTTTGTCTGCGACCGGGAGCATCGGTTTCGCTCTATTGTCTGTGAGCGGTCGCATCCGGGTTCCCTGTCCAGCAGCGAGCAGGACTGTTTGCATGTGCGGGTGTTTTGCAATCGGGTAGAAAATAGATGTGGAGTTCGGTTGATTTCTCGTACGTCGTGGTCGAATCAGGTGTCTCGGGTGGACCGCAGATACCGAGTCACACCGAAGACGACCAGTGCACCGATTCCCAGTACGACCGAAGGCCAGATATCCGTACTCAGGTATAGGCCCGGAGTCGGTGGATAGAGTCGACTGAAGGGCCACAGAAGGGGGTACGACACCCCCGTGGGGTTCAATAAGAACGCATCTGCAATTAGATGCGAAGCAGCACCGAGTGCGAGGAGGAGAAAGACTCGAAGTCGTTCTTTCGAGTGGACAAGGAGAACACCGATGAGTATCGAGCAGATGACTGCGCCGGTCGTGTGCAGGCCGAACCAATCGAATGGAACTCCCAGTACCTGTTCAACCCGAGCATCGGAGAGAATCAATTCCCCTTTCGCAAGATCAGGGATGAACGCCCCAGCCATCGCAACCGTCACGTAGGGGCGAGTGATCCACTCGTAGCGCCAGGAAGCAATCGTGGCAAGGCTGTAGGCCAATAGGGCGTGCGAGAGCAGGTCAGGCATCTCGGTCCTCCGTGGTACGGTTTCGGATGTGTAGGTCACCCAGTGTGAGTGGAGTGGCCCGCGGGACGAGCGTCCACGTCTCCCAGTCGAGCCGCCACGTACGGACCAGTCTCCCGAGTACCCACAGGCCAGCGAGGAAGGAGACGACGTACATGTAGAGATAGTTCGACGCGGGAATCGTGTACGCGTTCAGCGCCTGGATGGTGTGGTTCGGCTCGACGACGCCGAAGACTGCGAGTCTGTCTCCCTCTTGGGCGTCGATAGATGTGCCTGTCACACGGAGTTGAATCTGACTCCTGTCTCCGTATTCTGTGGCGATAGTGAGCGGCTCTGTACTGATAACTGTCCCCGTGAAACTGACCTCTTTCCCAATCCACGAATCGTACTCTGTACCCAACTGGTCTTCGTCTGGGTATGCACCGACTTCGGATGCAGGTCCAAGAGAGCCAAACCAGATCATGAGACCCAGCAGACACCCCAGTAAGACCACGATTCCAACGAGGCGTCGGACTGGTGTGTCTGGCATTGGACTCCACTACCGGAGTCAATGGAATAAGCGTTCCCGAAACGGCTCCAACCGGCAGCGACCGTGGACTATTATTCGACTGTCACGGACTTCGCGAGATTGCGAGGTTTGTCGATGGGACGTTCCATCTCGTTCGCGACGTGGTAGGCGAACAGTTGCATCGCGACGTTCGAGACGAGTGGTCCAAGCCGGCCGAGGTTTGGAACGTCGATCGAGTGGTCACAGAAAGACGCATCTTCGCTCGTCGAAGAGAGACAGATTACAGGCGCGCCACGAGACTCGACTTCTTTGACGTTGTTGAACGTCTCGTCCGGCGACGCACTCTCGTTCAAGAATGCGAGGACTGGCGTGTTTTCCGTGACCAGCGCCAGGGGACCGTGCTTGAGTTCACCTGCTGCGAAGCCCTCTGCGTGGGCGTAGGAAATCTCCTTGAGCTTCAGTGCGCTTTCGAGTGCGACGGGCTGTGCAAGCCCCCGCCCGATGAAGAAGAACGCGTCACTGTCGACGTAGCGCTCTGCGAGTCGCTCGATCTGTGGCTCGGCGTCGAGAACGGACTGGACAGCGTTCGGGAGTTTACGGATGTTCTCGAGGATGTCCGCGCCTTCGTCTGCAGAGAGTGTTCCGCGAAGGCGGCCGATGTACGTCGCGAACAGTGCGAGTGCAGTCACCTGTGAGACGAAGGTCTTGGTGGCTGCCACGCCGATTTCGGGGCCGGCTTTGATGAACAACGAGTCGTCGACTTCGCGGGTGATGGTGCTTCCGACCGTGTTCGTCACGGCGAGTGTCGTCATGCCCGGTGCCTTGGCACGGCGGATTGCAGAGAGGGTGTCTGCTGTCTCCCCACTCTGGGTGACTGCTACGACGAGGGTGTTCTGGGTATCGTAGCCGTCGTACACCTCGTACTCGCTCGCGAGGTCGACACGGACGGTGACGTCGACGAGAGGCTCGATGAGCTCCTTCGCGTACAGACCAGCGTGGTACGACGTTCCGCAGGCGACGATCTGGATGTTGTCGATCGATTCGAGGAACTCGTCGTCGAGGTCGATATCGAGTGATGCCTTCCCGGAGAGTTCGTCGATGCGACCGGAGATTGCCTGCCGAAGTGCGTGCGGCTGTTCGTGAATCTCCTTGTGCATGTAGTGGTCGTGACCTGCTTTCCCGGCTGCCGATGCATCCCAGTCAACGGTCTGTATTTCGCGCTCGACGCGTTTGCCGTCGTTGAAGATGGTGATGCCGTCTTCACTGAGATGGGCGACGTCTCCGTCTTCGAGGTAGGACACCTGACGAGTGTACTCGACGAATGCCGTGACGTCACTACCGAGGTACATCCCATCGTCGCCGTGGCCGATGACGAGTGGGCTGTCCTGACGTGCGGCGACGATGCCGTCGTGGTCGACGTGAGTTGCCGCGATGGCGAAGCTACCTTCGAGGTGGTCGAGGACGCGAGTGACCGCTGCGCGAAGGTCTGCGCCGCGTGCGATTTCGTTTTCGATGAGGTGTGGAATGACCTCTGTGTCTGTCTCGCTCTCGAAGATGTGGCCTGCGAGTTCTTCCTTTAGCTCGGTGTAGTTCGAGATGATGCCGTTGTGGACGACAGCGACGTCCCCACGGCAGTCTGTGTGGGGATGAGCGTTCTCGTCGGTCGGCTCGCCGTGTGTCGACCACCGCGTATGGCCGATTCCGTGTGTCGCGTCCACGTCACGTGGAATGGTCAAGCCGTCGATAGTCCCCTCTTGTTTGTGTACGTCGACCTGGTCGCCCACGAGGGCGATGCCTGCCGAGTCGTACCCGCGGTATTCTAGATTCTTCAATCCCGTCGAGAGAATCGACGCACTCTCCCCCTCTCCGATGTACCCTGTAATTCCGCACATAGTGTCTTAGATCCCTGCTGGTCGCTGGTCCTACTGGCGGCTGCCAACGGACTACTGATAATTGTGTTTTCGAATCTGACTATTTAGTGTTAATGGAACAACTAATCCATCGCTGAATATACATTTAGGAAGTATAAACAGATAGATAGAACAAGCATATCTCTGTTATACCTGTTTCACCCACGGAAGACGTGAGCGCCACTCGGGATTCGGCTATCGAGTGTCGACCCGCTTTCGACGGTCACGTCGTTTCCGACGATGGTTCCTGGTTCGACGGTCACGTTCCCACCCAGTGTCGCGTTGTCTCCGATGAGACCGCCGAATTTCACGTCGGTGTACAGTTCGTCGTCGACGTGGACGTCGGTTCTGCCGCCTTCGATGGAGTTCAGTGGACCGACTTCGGAGCCGGAACCGACGATGCAGTCGGAGATGACAGCTCCTGGTTTGACGACTGTATCTTCGAGGATGACCGAGTTGGTGACGACAGCATTCGCACAGATGGTGACGTTGTCTCCGATGACCGTGTCGTGGAAGACGCGCGCGCCAGGTTGGATGCGAGAATGGTCACCCACGACGACTGGTCCGCCGAGGGTTGCATCTTCGTGTACGATAGCTGAGTCTGCGACTGCCGAACCACTGTGGGCTAAAATTCCACTGTTGACCGAAAGGAGGTCCCACGGCCGAGAGAGTTCGAGCCACATGCCATCGTAGTGGACCGCGTTGAGTGTGTGGTCTTGGATGTATTCTCTCAGTGTGTCGGTGAGTCTGAGCTCACCGTAGTGGTCTGTTTGGCGGATCGCAGAGAAGATTTCTGGGCCGAACGCGTAGACGCCCGCATTGACGAGATTCGATGTGACCTCGTGTGGTTCGGGTTTCTCTTGGATGTCCACGACTGTTTCGTCGTCTACTGTGACTGCCCCGTACGCTGTTGGGTCGTTGACCTCGGTAATTGCCATGCACGCCTCGTTCGTCGACTGGTGGCAAAGGATGAGTTCCTTGAGGAGTTCTGGTTCGACGATTCGGTCGCCGTTGATTACGAGGCAGTCACCCCCGACCGTGTGTTCCGCTTCGAGGAGTGCGTCTCCCGTTCCTCGGGGATTGTTTTGGACGACGTATTCGAGTTCGACTCCCCAGTCGTCACCGTTCTGGAAGTGATTCTGGATGCGTTCGCGTTTGTGGCCAACGACGAGGACGATTTCGTCGATTCCGGCTGACCTGATTGAGCCGACAATATGCTCTAACAGAGGCTTGTCACCGATTGGGAGCATCCCTTTTGGTCTAGTTTGTGTGAGCGGGTGGAGTCGAGTTCCGTCCCCCGCCGCGAGGACGATAGCCTTCATTTTCGTGTTCCTCTTGCCTGGGAAGACACAGTCAGTTCCGAATTTCTCCGCTGAACTGTTCTGAACTCCGTTGATGATACCACGTTACTCTGACTTGCCAGTTGTATCATCATGTATTTTTACACGTCCAGTTGACAGTTACGCGAACGTAATTCGATTAGCGGTGATGTCTGAACGAGACGATATCCTTTTTACAGATGATGAATAGGTTCGACATAACGTGAACCGTTCTAGAATCAAGAAATTCAACACTACGTAACAGGATGGGGAGTTCAGTTTCTCTGGGGGAAGGGTGTGACATCGCGGCAGGCGCGACAGTTGGCCATGAGTACGGTTCGGATACTCAACCCCCCGTTATTGGTGATGAAGCAACGATTCGCGCAGGCACGATTGTGTACGACGACGTCGCAATCGGCAACCGGTTCAACACCGGACACAACGCTGTCATTCGAGAGCTCACAGAGATCGGAGACGATGTCTTGGTCGGAACGAATACCGTGATTGACGGTCGAACCTCGATCGGATCCGGTGTGAGTTTACAGACGGGTGTGTATATCCCATCCCACACGACAATCGGGGATGACGTGTTCATCGGCCCTCACGCCGTCCTCACAAACGATCCATTACCAATACGGGAAGCGGTCGACCTCGTCGGACCAACAATCGAAGACCATGTCTCGATTGGTGGTAACGCGACGATCCTTCCTGATGTCACGATTGGAAAAGGATCGTTCGTCGCCGCTGGGGCAGTCGTGACTAAAGATGTTCCACCGAATACCCTCGCAATCGGTGTGCCTGCAGTGCACAAACAACTGCCTCCTGAGTTAGACTCTCCCAACCAAATTCGATGATTCCAATTGCAAACCCCGAGATGGGACAAGCCGAAAAGGACCGTGTTATCGAGGTGATGGACAGTGGGATGCTCGCTGATGGTCCCGAAGTCCGTGCTTTCGAAGATGAGTTCGCGTCTTACTGCGGCACCGAGCACGCTGTCGCAACGTCGAACGGGACCACTGCACTCCATGCTGCTCTAAAAGCAGTTGGGGTTGGGGCAGGGGACCGAGTTCTCACAACACCGTTTTCATTTATCGCCACAGCGAACGCGATTCGCCTCACGGGGGCAGAGCCTGTCTTTGCAGACATTGATGCTGCAACGTATAATCTCGATCAAGAAGTTGTCGAGCGGACCCTCCGTAAACAAGGAGGCGAAATAGATGCCATTCTGTCCGTTCACCTCTACGGTCTTCCATGCGACCTACCGCGGTTGTCTGAACTAGCCTCAGAGTACGACATCCCGCTCATCGAAGACGCTGCTCAAGCACACGGTGCGACGTTCGCTGGTGACAAGGTCGGGTCGTTCGGCGATGCAGCCTGTTTCTCGTTCTATCCGACGAAAAATATGACCACCGGGGAGGGTGGTATGATTACGACCGACAGCGATGAAATCGCGGAGAGGGCTCAACGCTTCATCAATCACGGCCGTACAGCAAAGTACGGACATTCCGAGGTTGGCCACAACTTCCGCATGACCAGTATGAGTGCGGCAATCGGCCGTGTGCAACTTGAGCGACTCCCTGAATATATTACGGCCCGTCGAGCAAACGCTGAGACACTTACAAACGGGCTGTCGTCTACGTCCCTTACGCTACCCTTCGAGCCGGAAGACCGAACCCACGTCTATCACCAGTATACGGTCCGAACTGAAGATCGGGATCACCTCAAGTCGTATCTTGCAGACCACGATGTTGGCTCAGGTGTCTACTATCCCACCTGTATGCACAAACAACCGGTCTACGACGATATCGACCACGACGCACCGGTCGGTGAACAGGTTGCAAGTGAGGTTCTGTCACTCCCCGTTCATCCCACACTCTCCGAAGGTGACCTCGACCACATCATCGAGGTGATTCAACAGTATGAGTAATAGCGATACACCACTCGACGTCGGCGTAATCGGTGTCGGTTCGATGGGCCGGCATCACGCGCGTGTGTACAGCGAACTTCCTAGTGCCAATCTCGTTGGCGTCTCCGACGTCGACACCGAGCAAGCACAGGAAGTAGCACAGAAGCACGGAACGACAGCACTCGAGATGGACGACTTACTTGACCGGGTCGACGCCGTCTCTGTCGTCGTTCCAACGCAGTATCATCTCGACACAGCAAAGCAGTGTCTGTCTGCAGGTGTCGCTCCCTTGATCGAAAAGCCAGTCGTGGAGAACCAGCGGCAGGGTGAGGAGCTACTCTCGCTTCGAGAAACGGTTGGGCTTCCGGTCCAGGTTGGTCATATCGAACGCTTCAATCCGGCAATCCAGGCACTGACCGACGTACTATCCGGGTTGAACGTCTTAAGTATCAAAACCGAACGCCTCGGCCCACCACCAGGACGAGAAATCGACGACAGCGCTGTCCTAGATCTGATGATTCACGACCTGGACATCGTCCTCTCACTTGTCGATAGTGACGTGGTTGAAGTTCACAGCGCTGGTGTGCGAGAGAATCGCCACGCGACCGCCACGCTTCAGTTCGAATCGGGTACTATCGCGAACCTGACTGCAAGCCGGCTCACTCAGCGAAAAGTCAGAAAGCTGGTGGTAACTGCTGAAGAGTGTCTCGTCGAAGTCGACTATATGGACCAATCTATCGAGATTCATCGACGGTCGGTCCCGGAATACATTGAGAAAAATGGGGATATCAAATTCCGTCACGAGAGCATCGTCGAACGGCCAACGGTCAGCAAAGGCGAACCGCTGAAGAATGAACTGGAGTCATTCGTGAGTACGGTGGTGAACGGAACGGAACCAGTCGTTACGGTTGAAGATGGACTCAACGCGCTGGACCTCGCGCAGGCCATTGACGAAGAAGATGCGCTCGGACGCAAGAAAATAACCAATCCAATACAATGAGCACGAAATTAGTTGACCACCTGTACGGTTCTTCCCGGTCCGAAGCAGCGCAACGAGAAGCGCTCACCAATGCGGAGATCCCGATTGCCGTGTATGGTCTTGGGAAGATGGGTCTCCCCCTCGCTTCTGTCTACGCTGAGACTACTGGAGACGTCATTGGGGCAGATATCGACCCGGGTGTCGTCGAGACCATTAACAGCGGGGAGTGCCACGTGAAACGCGAACCGGGACTCGATTCCCTCGTTTCGCAACTCGTCGCTGATGGGTCACTCACAGCAACGACGGATCCACGAGACGCAGCATCACGAGCGAGTGTGCACGTGGTAATCGTCCCAACACCGATTACCGACAAACACGAACCAGACCTTGCGATTCTTGATGCAGTCGTTGAGGATATCGCAACTGGATTGTCAAAAGGAGACCTCGTCATCATCGAATGTACGGTCCCACCACAGACCACAGCACGACGAGTCCGCTCCACACTTGAATCGGAATCCGGCCTCCAACTCGGTGAGTTTGGTCTCGCATTCTGTCCGGAGCGGACGTCCAGTGGACGAGCGCTGGAAGATATTCGAGGTGCCTATCCGAAAGTCGTCGGGGGTGTCGACGACGAAAGCACGCGTGCTGCTACCCTCATTTACGAAGAGATCAATTCACAAGGCGTGCTTCCAGTGTCCGATGCAACGACCGCAGAGGCTGTGAAAGTCTTCGAAGGCCTGTACCGCGATGTCAATATCGCGCTCGCAAACGAACTCGCGACGATGACCGACGAGCTTGGCATCGATGTCAACGAAGCCATCGAGGTTGCGAATACGCAACCTTTCTGTAATATTCACGACCCGGGGCCGGGTGTTGGTGGCCACTGTATTCCGTTCTATCCGTATTTCGTCATCGAACCGTTCGAGACGGACACACCGCTCCTTGAGACGGCACGTGCTGTGAACGACTCGATGCCACAGTTCACTATCGACAAGCTTCGAGAAGAGTTCGACGCTGAGGGACTGGCGTTCGAAGACGCGTCGGTTCTCCTGCTTGGACTCACCTACCGCCCAGGTGTCGAGGAGATTCGGGCGTCTCCTGCATTGGATATCGCTGGTATCGGCTCGGAGTGGGGCGCGGACATGTACGGTGTGGACCCGATGCTAGACGATACGTCTGAATTCGACCTCACACAACTGGACCTCGACGATATCTACGACCAGTCGTTCGATGCTGTCGTGATGGTGACGCACCACGACGAGTTCGACGACATTCAGTGGGGCGACGTTTCGCGTTCAAAAGGACAGATGATTGTAATCGATGGCCGCGATACACTCGACCTTGGCGCGAGTGACCACCGCGTCTACACCATCGGAGGTGGATATGTATAGAGAACATACGATCGGTGTCGTCGTCCCCGCGTACAACGAAGAGGGGTTCGTGGGGGAAGTCATCGACACGATGCCGGAATACGTCGACCGAATGTACGTCATCGACGACTGTTCGACCGACGGCACGTGGGATGAAATCCACGAGTACGCCGCGAAAGTCAACGGCCAGGTCGGTGACGAAGAGACGTTTAGATTCCGTGAGGATTCGGTTGAAGCACTGACTGATGGCGGGGCTGCTTTCGACAACCGGGTTGTGCCGATTCAACACGACGAGAACCGCGGTGTCGGTGGCGCGCTCAAGACTGGGTATCTACGTTCTCTCGAAGACGAGATGGACATAACCGCCGTTATGGGTGGCGACGGGCAGATGGACCCGGATATTCTGGACCGGTTCTTAGACCCGATTGTGGAGGACGACGCGGACTACACGAAGGGGAATCGGTTGCTGTACAAGGACTACCGTGAGGGCATGTCGAAGTGGCGGTTCTTCGGGAATTCGATTCTGACATTCTTGACGAAGATTGCTAGTGGGTACTGGAAGATGATGGACCCGCAGAACGGGTACACGGCGATTTCATATTACGCACTGGACAATGTGGGAATCGAGGGAATGTACGAATACTACGGGTACTGTAACGACCTCCTCGTGAAGCTGAATGCGAAGGGCATGAAGATTGCCGACGTTGCGATGCCAGCAGTGTATGGTGACGAAGAGAGTAGTATCAACTACTCGTCGTACATTCGGAAGGTTTCGCGGATGTTGTTGAGGAACTTCTTGTGGAGGTTGAAGGTGAAGTACCTAGTATTGGATTTCCACCCACTGGCGTTGTTCTACGTGTTCGGGGCGTTGACTACACTGAGTAGCCTCGTCGGTGCCGGTTGGTCGATCTACGCGAAATTGATGTGGAACGACTCATTGTTCGTTCGTGGTTCTCTCAGTCTGATGCTATTCATGACGGGTAGTTTATTCCTGATGTTCGCAATGTTGTTCGATATGCAGGTGAACGAGGATAAGGAGGTGCAGATTCACGAATGAAGGTACTCATTACGATTCAGCACCCTGCTCATGTGCACTTCTTCAAAAACACTGTAAAGAAATTGCGTGAACAGGGTAACGAAGTTCATGTGGTTGCCCGAGAAAAAGAGATAACTACTGAGTTACTAGACGCATATGATATCCCTCATACTGTGCTTGCAGGAGAAGTGAAATCTAGTTATGACGTTATTAGAATCCAATTAAAATATGAAATAAATCTATTCAAATATGCTAGAAAAATAAAACCAGATTTGTTGACTGCGATTGGTGAACCTGGGATTACGCACGTTGCAAAACTACTTGGTACAAAATCATTATTGTTCACAGATACCGAACATACACGGTTCCAAAACTATATTTCGGTTCCTTTTGCCGATCGGATCTGTACTCCATCTTCGTATTCTAACGATTTGGGAGAGCGACATACTAGATATGATGGTTATCATGAACTGGCATACTTACATCCAAACCAATTTGAACCTGACAAAGAAAATTTGAAAAAATGTGGGGTAGACCCTGATGAGGAATATTATGTTATCCGCACAATTGGGTGGAATGCTTTCCATGATCGCGGGAAGATGGGCCTTTCTAAACACGGACTCGAAAGGATTACTGAGACTTTATCAAATCATGGCCAGGTGTATATAACAAGTGAAGTGGAATTACCAGGTAGTCTTAAAGATTACAAACTTACAGTACCATCACATTATATTCATGATTTGTTATATTATGCGGATGGTTACATCGGCGACTCAGGTACGATGGCTACAGAAGCAGCGATTCTTGGTACACCTGTGATTCGCGCAGACCCGTTTGCAGCTGGTCAAGACGGAGGAAATTTTGTTGAACTTGAAGAAAAATACAATTTGATGTTCTCAACACCTGATGAGAGGACTGCGATTGAAAAATTACCCGAACTCATCAATAATTCAGACCATTCAAAAGTTAACCGGACTAAAGAGCTTTTTGATGACAAGATTGATGTGACTGAATTTATTCTGACTCAAATAAGGTCACTAGCCAAAATGGAACCCCAGGAGAAAGTAGAATGAAGGTGTTAGTGTTAAGCCCTCATACAGATGATAGTGAACTTGGGGCTGGTGGAACAGTAAGTCGTCTCAAAAGAGAAGGCCATGAAATATTTTATGTTGCTTTTTCCTCATGCGACGAGTCCCTCCCTTCGTCTAAACAGGGAATGTTAAAAAAAGAATTTGAACAGGTTATGGAACTGGTAGACCCAACTGAATATTACCTTCTAGATTATACTGTACGTCGCTTCAATGAACGTCGACAAGACGTCTTAGATGATCTGATAATGATTCGAAATGAGATACAGCCTGATATCGTTATTGGACCTTCTCTTGATGATTTTCACCAGGATCATATTGTTGTGGCAAATGAGATGATACGCGCGTTCAAGACTGTCTCAAGTATAATCACATATGAATTGCCCTGGAATCATGTGAACTTTGAGACTGAAATGTTTTATAAACTGACGGAAAGTGATATCAGCCGGAAAATTGAACAGTTGTCTATGTATGAAAGCCAGATAGAAGAGAAGAACCGTCTGTACTTTAGAGACGAGTATATTAGTGGATTAGCATCGGTCCGTGGCGTACAGTGCAATTCCCACTATGCTGAAGCATTTAGTGTAGTTCGGTGGTCCCAATGAATGGCATCACTGTGCTTATCACGGGTTGTGGTGCACCGGGCACAATTGGGACAATTTGGTCGCTTAATCAAAATAAGGATAACAGGAGTATTCGAACTATTGGAACTGATGTTAGAGATGAGCAACCAGGTCGGTTTGTCTGTGACGAGTTTCATAAAGTTCCTCCTGCGGACAGTCCCAATTTCGTTGATGAATTATTGAGCATCTGTGATTCTGAAGATGTTGACGTGGTTCTTCCGCAGGTTACTGCTGAGCTCCAGCACCTTTCTGAGTCCCGTGATAGGTTTGCAAGTGTTGGTACTGAAATTGCCATTTCTAATAAACAGTCAGTTGAACAAGCAAATAGTAAAAAACGCCTTACAGACCTTTGTGGCCAACTTGGCATTCCAAGTCCAGATAATCAAATAGTTCGCACTTGGTCTCAATTAAGGAAGGCCGCAAGTAGCCTTGGGTATCCGGAGAACCCAGTTGTAGTTAAACCTCCAATCTCTAATGGGCAACGTGGGTTCAGAATAATTACTGAAGATATGGAGAACCAGCACAGATTCTATGAAAAGAAGCCTGATGGAACTAAGATATCAATGCAGCAGTTACATGCTGTACTAGGTGACTCTTTTCCTGAGTTGCTAGTAATGGAATATCTTCCCGGTGAAGAGTTGTCTGTTGATGTATTTCGGAATGAAGACCAAACGGTACCCATTCCTCGTTCGCGTGACCGAGTCAGATCAGGAATCAGTTTCCAAACGACAATCAAAAGAGATACCGAAATTATTAGCTATGTTCAGGACTTATCTGAGGAGATCGATCTGCAATACGTATTTGGTTTCCAATTTAAACGAAGAGAAGATGGCACCCCAGTTATTCTTGAATGCAATCCCCGAATTCAGGGGACAATGGTTGCTAGTACAGTTGCAGGTTCAAATTTAATCTATGCTGCAGTAAAAGAGGCAATTGGTGAGACACAACTTGAATTTGGAACAAATTGGGGCTCAAAGTTCTACCGGTACTGGGGAGGTATTGGAAAGAATAGGGGGCATCCGTTCGACAATATTGGTGAGATTGAATGAAACGATGGCACAAGTATGAGCAATACCTCCTAAGTGGACTCTGGCATGTTCACACTGATTTGACTGATGGATCAGAGACAATTACTGATCTGGTCGAGTTTGCAAGCAATAACAACTATCCATTGATTGGATTTACAGAACACATTCGTCGCTCACCGACTTACGATTTTCAGGAGTTTTATCAAAAGGCGAAGAACGTAGCATGTGAATCTGATTTGAAGTGTGTGGTAGGATGTGAAGCAAAGGTTCTGAACCAACAGGGAGAGCTAGACATTTCTAATCAGGATTTGGGCTTGTCTGATATTGTTTATGCAGCATACCACGGAACACCATTTTCAAAATCGGAATATCTTGATAGTGTCTATTCTATGTTGGAGAACCCACGAGTTGATGTTTGGGCACATCCCTTGGTTTATCCCTCAAAGTCTGGATTTAGTATTTCGAATGAGGTTCTATCTGACCTTTTTTCCTATGCCAAGCGTAATAATGTTTTAATTGAGAAAAACTTACGGTATTGCTTGCCCAGGACATTCTCAGAGACAGTACATGAGAATTTTGACATATTGGGCTATGATGTACATCAATTAAACGAGCTCGGTCATAAGATATGATTTGTCATCCACAAAACAAAATTGAAACATATATAACCCGTTTACACAGTTCCGAATTTGAGGGGTACTGAATTAATACTATGGTTGTGACAGATCTACTTGGAATATAATTGTGAAAAGAGATAATAATAGTGATTCGTCAGAGACCAGCTTTGTCTATTGTTGTTAGCAGAACAATTATTCCCCAACAGTCTAATGGGTCTTCATGGGTGAATTTGTTGGCGTATACGATAACGAACTTGATGGCGAGTTTAAGTGCGAGTATCCATTCTTTGACGACTCCGAGTTTGAATCAATCCAACTTCCAAACTTCCGACTTTTATACCGAACAAACCAAGATACTGTTGACAAGTGCTTTGAATCAAACGATTATAAGGTGGTTGTATTTGGTAATATCTATGGGCATTTAAAAGACACTCAATTTGATTATCAATTTCTTTCGGATAGCCCCGCTAAGTACGTCCATGATTTGTACAATGTATATGGTGAAGATTGTATCCGTGATCTAAATGGAGAATTCATATTAATTGTATATGGTATTAACCAAGATACGTTAGAGATATTTACAGACCGACTTGGAACCCGGCCAGTCTTCTACACAGAATCCACCCAAGGTGTATTATTTTCGACTAACCCACAGGTATTCCCGTTCTTTGATACAGAAATTAAATATAACCGTGAATATCTGACTGAATTTCTTTCTTGTCGCCGTGTACTTGGGAACCGCAGCCCGCTCGAAGGAGTGTATAAGGTACCCCCAGGTTCCCTTTTAAGCAACACGCCGGATGAAGTGTCCACTCGAAGCTACTGGGACCCAAAATACAATCCAGAAGACAAACCATTTAAATACTTTCAAAACCGGTTTAACCGTGTTATTGAGTCGCTATTTGATGAACGCTTTCCTTCAGATGACAATATCGAAATAGGCTATCTATTAAGTGGCGGAAGCGATTCTCGATTAATAGGCTCTGCACTGCCAGATGATGGTATTGCGTTTCACATGAATGAATGGTTCAACACTGAAGCAAAAGTAGCAAAAGATGTAGCGAATATATTGGACCACGAATTTGTATTCCTTGAACGTGACCGCAATCATTTTTATGACTTACTAACAGAACATAATTCGATTTTCAGATATAATGGCTTCTTTCAAGGTTGCAGCTCCCTTGGTTTCTCACCAGACATTACATCTCGCTGTGATGTTCTAATTTCTGGCATGTATTCAGACATTTTCCTTAAAGGGTATCATCTCCCAAAATATTCTGTAAGATTTCCTATTGTTGGAAATATACCGCTTCCAATTTACGAGTCTTTACGTGACGAAGATGATCTTGTACAGTATATCACTAGTAAGTCGTTTTTGGACTCGGAGACGGCTGTGCCTGAATATGTCACCGACGATATTGCTCTTGGTGATATTGTTAAAGACAATTTAGACATTAGCGAATCTATCACATGCCATGGGGTTGAGTATGATAGTGCCGAGTTGCTATCTTTTTTCAATTATCCGCTTACGAATGATTACGGTGAGCCGTACTTTGTCATGGATAACTACATAACCAAAACGAATCCATTTCTTGATTATCGTATAATCGATCTCCAGTTGGAGATGCCACTCGAGTACCACCTTACCAAGGACCTTGTGAATGGTTATCTAAAGACGAAAAGAGGTGTGTCCGAAATTCGACACGCGACATCTGGAATCCCCGTAAAATACCCCTCACTACTTCACTGGCTCTCGTGGTTTCCGAATGTGTTTCTAAAGGAACTGATAAAATATCCTCGACCCCCAGAATCTCATATGACAAATATCCAGTGGACTAACCACACCGAACTAATTAGGAATTCGGAAGAATTTGAAACACTACTACATGACGCAATAAAAAAGGCTGATAGACTGAATTTCATTGATTCAGAACGTATGACCAGTATATATGAGGACCACATGAATGGTGAAGATAGAACACACGAGCTATACTCATTTATTCAGTTATTTAGCATGCCTGCAACAGATGAAATCATTAGGAACCATGGAGAGTTAATTTAGAAAAACTTTATAAACTATTTGTACATCTTTACTGAACCTGATGAGTATACGACGTTATACTTCTTGAGGCTATCCCACAGTCGACTATCTTCATATTTGTATTGTAACTTCCATTCTGGTCCCAATCTGAACTTGTCTCCATAATTGTGGATACTTAGGGGCCTTTTAGATAACTCCCCCAAGCGAATCAAGAACAAATCCTTTTCTCTTTTTTCGAGACTTTTATTTTCGTATCCCAAAATATGGTACCTGTTGCTCTGAGCGAATCGAACCGAGATATAATCTGCCATTACTTTCCCGGTGGTTACGTATTGCTCTCCCTTTGATATGGCCGTCTGCTCTTGATGTGTGACATAGTATGTATAGAAGGGTCTCTCGATAGTTGGGTTGTCTGAAGCAACAAAGTCGTTAGAGACAGAGGTAAATACGGTGCTCAAAATCAGAAGAGTAAATAAAACTTGAAAAATCCGACTTCTTTCTCCTTTTAACAATAATTGATGGATTCCAATTGCTGAGCAAAGGGAAATAAAGTAAGTCGAATACTCTCCAAATCTAACTATGTTTGAATTTGCAAGTCGATCAATTAGTAATGTTGGTCCCGGAAAAGCAAGAACAGACAGCACTAGTCCAAGGAATGCCGTGAATTTCACTTCATTAGAATACTTGTCAGTGAAACCTAGTACAACTGCAATAACCATCAAAAAGATATAAAAACTATATTGGATGTAGTTTGCAAGCTCTGTGAGCGGTAGAGATACTACCCCCTTCGGAAGCTGGTTTGGAGGGTTTGTTTCTGTGAAGATCGAGACGATTCGAGTAACCAAAGATGGTGTGGCGTACAGCCAGTACACTGCCACACAAAGAATGAATATTCCTGTCAGCAGAACGCGGTGGCTATTCACCCCGTCTTTTAATAGATACCGAATTGTGAATGCTCCAAATATCACCACCAAGAATGGAGGGGATGCAGGATGATACAATACAATTGAGCATATTAGCAATATCGCTACAGCGTACTTTTTGATATCATTAGCAAAATAGATTGCCAATAGAAGGATTGACAAAGAAATGACTGTTGACCTGGAAATTGAAGCCATTGACCTTGATAAAAAGTGAGTATTAATCGAAAGGACCGAAATTGTTAACAATGCTACAGACTCCCGGTCAGAAATCGACCGAGTTGCAATATACGCAAAAATTAGACCACCTGCAAATATCAGTCCCCCAGACATATACATGATTTTATGAGTTGGAAAAATATTCAAAATCATGTCAACCATGGCGACCAGGATATGCCATAATGGAAACTGCTCATACGCTTCTAAACTTTCTGTCACTACACCGGACGCGATTATTGATTTTGCATAGTGTGCGTGTAAAATGGGGTCTGTTCGACCAATATAATAGTTGTACTTGAGAGTCACACTATATACGAGGTTTAGATTCAATAGAATAATTTGGAGAATTATCAGTGGACCTTGATGCTGGTCGTCTGATATCTGAACTATGATCAGATACATCATCACTGATGCTATTACGAAATATCCGAGTGGACGAATACTGTAAATACTCAGTAACACTATCGATATTGAATATAGAATAATGAACACTTTGAAGTAAGTTGGGTTCCGTTTCTCAGTTATTTTATTCATGCCACCATCGGTTGATTTTGACATTTTTCTAGAGAGGATAGCACCAATAACGACAGGTAAAGCGATATATGTGCCCAGAATTGCTAAATTAGTTTGTCCTAAAATGACCGCTCCAGTAATAACAGAAATTGAAAACATTGGGCCAATATATGCGACGAAAATTGAAACAATCTCATATATGTCTTCCTCCGAACCAATTTGGCTACTCATTGGCCGTTTCATTACTCTACCTTCTCTGATGAATTCTAATAAATGTCCGGTTGGCTATGTTGAGTTCTTCACCACGACTACTGCAGATTATTGATCAGTCCTAACTTGGTTCAATGATCTGTTGCACGACATTCTCTCGAAGCAAGACCTGGCTATTGGCTAATTTTTTTCCTAAGTCCGTTGTAGATATTATAAATCGGAAGTATATCTAGTTTCACAAGAGTTAGTATATAAACGGCCATCGATGACATAATCACCGCTACCGTAGCCGCTCGACCATCTCCAGTAATACCCAACGAGTAATCACCAACAAAATATATCATTAGGGATAACATTAGTATCGTCAGTACCTCGTGGGAAACTCTATTGACTGGATCATATCCATTCCTTCGTGCAATACCGATTTGAAGTATAGGTAGTATCGCATATGTCAATGATGTGGCAACTGCAGCCCCAGTCATTCCCAGTTCTGGAATGAGGGTTATATTGAGTGCGGCATTTGTAATCATACAAATGAGAACTGAAATTATTAAAACATCCATGTTTCCACTTGACTGATTAATTGACATGAGGGGCCGGGCAAGTGCAAACCCTACTGTACCAGGTAGTAAGATTAGAGCTGGTACAACAGTTGGTCGGAATTGGCTACCGAAATACAATTCTACAAACACCGGCATCGATAGAGAAGCACCAAGCGCAATTGCGACTGTTATTATCGTGTTGTACTTGAATGTCTTTGATGCAAGCGATTCTATCTTGCCAACTCTTTCATCCCACAAATCAGAGGTAGACTGTAACATCACTCGTTGGATCGCTGTTGGTAAGACCCACAACAGGGTTGTAATGAATAGGGCAGCTTTATACTGGCCAACTTCCGTATCTGATCTGAAATATTGAAGTAAGAGTACATCTACGTGGTATAATGATGTGATGAAGAAATAATACATTACACTTTTATTATTAAATGAAGTCATCTCTGACACAGGTAGTTTGCCAGATATGCTAACAATGTTTATTTCATCAAGAATCGATGAGATTAGAATGGCTGAAATTATACCAACTATCAGACTCACTAATACTTGAGACATAAAAACGCCACTCACACCATACTTCTTCGCAAGAAAGACACTTAGAACGCCGAAACAGACACTGTATACTATCCGAATTGGTTCCGCAATTTTCTCTCTTTTCAGTCCGAGCAGTGTTCTGTTCGTAAATCCGCGTAACTGAACTGCCACACACATGAGCGATAACCAAATAAATATGGGCGCATCGAGCAATTTTGGTGTATTAATCAGATCCGATATTGATGGATAGCTGAAAAATACTACCGCAAATATGGTTGACAATACAACTGATTTTCTAAAATAGAATGAGAAAACGTCTGCTTCCCAGTCTGCTGACTCTCTAGACTCAGAAATGAATTTTCGAACTCCAGTATTGACACCGGAACTCATCAGTATCTGCACAAGTCCAAAAAGTGCCATAGCAGTTGCATATTGTCCGTAGCCGCTAGCTCCCAACACTCTGACTAGTATCGGAGTGACTACTGCAGTCACAAGATTTGTGACGATATTAGCACTAGCCACTGATGAAATCGCAGAAAAAACAGATCTCCCCGATGAGCTCATATATAGCCTAGATCTTCGAGATTACTTTTCACATTTTCATCAAAATCAGCATCTGTGTTTTTAGATGAATACCGGTCTTTATATTCGGTAATCGGCGTAGAGAATAGTGAATCATAATCACAACTTGAGTCTTGAATTTTGCTTTCTTGGCTCTGAGTACATGGTTTCGACTTGTCTAGTGAATATTTTTCAACAACCGACTGCGTATCCCAAACATACTTATCGTCATCTATGTATGCTGCTCGAATCATTCGGTTCCAGTAGTTAAACTCCTCTTCAGATAGGTCCACTACCTTTGGTTTACTTGCCGTAGCTAACAGACCAATAGATTCGCTAAGAGTTGGTCCTGAATCTATAGGTATTTTTGGTGTTGGCTCGGTTGCCAACTCCATGATTAATTCAAACAACTGCGTCTGTGAGTAGTAATCGTTAACCATACCCTCTACTGGTGAATTCACGATTTCTAAGGGGATGTGAGTGATTCCTTCTGTTAGACTATTAGTATGATGGAACTGGTAGTCATCGTCTTCAAACCCAAGATTATGTCCATGGTCCGAGGTTACGACGACAATCGTATCTTCATCAGCTGTATCAATTATATCTGAGACTAATCTATCCAAGTATTCTATGGACGCTGAATATATTTGCCGATAGTTTTCTGCATACTCATCTGGGATTTGGTCCCTGATGAGTTCCCATTTCCCGAACTCATTTGAGTGCCACGTATTTGGAACATCGTGGAGCTCTTGATCATACTGTATTAAATTTCTGTGAGGCGTATGTGCATCCATATAATTGATGAACATAAAATATGGCTCGTCAGATTGATTCATAACCTGCTTTGCATGGCTTGTTATTTTTTCACCTCCATCATCAACAAGTTCTGGTAATGGAAGTTTATGAAATAACCTTGATGTAGGAATCCATGCACTATTCATCAAACTCTTCACCCTTTTATCAGTAGTCGGCAATTCAATTAAATAATTCAATATTTTTTCATACCGTGAGTCTCCCTTAATATCATGAATCGATAATGCATCTGTAAACAGTGACTCCATAGAATGAGATCCAATCGAATAATCTGTGAATTTGTCAAAGGGATCGCCGAATCCAAATTTAGAGTTCACATATATATTTGCGCTCAACCCGAACGTATTGTATCCTAAATTGTTGAACGTCTGAACAAGACTGTTCCTTTCTAAAATGTCGCAAAATGAAAAGTTGGCACCGAATGATTCTGAATGTGCACCATGTTCACTAGGAAGTTCCCCAGTGAATATACTTGTATGACTCGGAACACTCCATGAACTTGCTCCCCGGTGTTGCTCAAACGACAAATTCGATTTGTTTTTAATCCTACTCGCATATTTGTCGAAATAATCCTTCCTCACTGTATCTAAGACTATCAAAACCACATTCTTCATGCGTTATCGCCAGTTTCAAACGAAGATTGATAAACATGTCTATGCAATTGAGCGAGTCATATGAGAGAACCGATACTGCCATGAGGACGTACGAAAGCACAGGAGGTCCTCGGCTTCGAGCCGAATATAGTATCAAAGAGGGTCTCACACGGTACCTCGGTAAAGTGGGCGCTGTAAAGACCTGAAATAGGCCTGTCTGCATGGTCAACCGCGGGCTGCGTTGAGAGGGCCCGTATTGCATTGCTGGGGGTTCGTGTGAGTGCGACGAACACCGACACTCCCCGTCGTACACCACCCCTTCAGCGCAACATACGACGTGGCGTCGTGTACAACTGGACCTCGTCCGCAAGGATTCGTTCGATTGTCTCTTCGCTAACCGTAAAGATGTCTGCCATGTCCTCCCAGAACGGCGATTGCACTCTCCGTGAGAATCGTCTCGAAGACGACACGGGAGTAAAGGACAGTGGGACGTTCGCCCTGTCGAAGCAGAGGTTCTTCCCGACGGGGTTCTTCTGCAGAACATCTTCGTACTCGTACCCGCGCATGGTCATCTATGGTAGGTTCCCATCTTCTCCGAGTAGAATTCCACTATCCATCGACTACTGTCTTCTCAGTTTCGCGGCCTAGTGATACGTTCTGGCACTGAATTTTTTCAGTGAAGAGGCACAACACGGCGTCTCCTCATCACCCATCAACTGCAGTCCCAACCCGAATCCACGCTACACCCGCAACCACCACCAGCACTCCAACCGGAATCGCCACCAACTGCATCGCCAGTTCAATCCCCGAATCCGAAATCACGAATCCGAGCGCCGCAGGAACACCGGCAATCCCTAGCGCCGACACCACTAACGCGAAGCTATTGATCGGCGCACTGTGCTCGGGTGCGGCCTCGGTCGAGTAGGCCAGAAGCGTGGGATATTGCCCCGACAGCGAGAATCCAATCCCGAACAACCCGACGAGCACACCCAGTCCTGTCGCGACGAAGAACGTGTAGACGACCGACACCAGACACACCACGGCGAGGCCGAACATCAGTCGAACGTACCCGACGCGCGCAGACAGTTTGCCGGCGACGAATCGACCGGGGATGTACGCGACCAACAACACGCTCAGCGACGCGGTCACCATCGACGCCGGCACGCGCCCCTCCGCGAACGTCGTCAACCACGTGAACAACGCCCCCTCGATACCGGTCGACAGGAAGATGCCTGCGGCCATGACGAGGACCGCCGGTCGTTGCCCCACGCGCCGAATCTCAGAGAGTGTGAGCACGTCGTCACCGCCCGATTCGACACTTGGTGCTGGCAGCCACCACACTAGCGCAGCAATCGGGAAGAACCCAACCCCGAGCGCATAGTACGCGAAGCGCCAGTCACCCAACCACAACGCAACAGTCACGACCAGCGGGCCAATCGTCGCGCCGACGGCCCACATCGCGTCGTAGTAACTGAACCACTTGCCTCGATTCGCTGGATGCAGGTGACTCAACAGCGGCCGGTCGGTCCCGCGTCCGATTCCGCCGAACGACCCACGGGCGAGCAACGCGGCCAGAAAGAACGCGAACGAGGGCGTAAAGCCGATGACGAACACGCTCACACCAGTGCCGAGGATCCCAACCAGAAAGAGCCGATTCGTGTTCACACGACCGGCCACCGCGCCGACGAGCGCGACGAACACCAGAAAGCCAATCGTCCCCGCGGGCGCGACGAGGCCAAGAAGCCAGTCGGGGGTTCCGAACGCCTCCCGAAGGAGGGGGACGACGGACCCACGCATCTGGAGGCTCGCTCCCTCGAGTGCGACGTACGCGAAAATCGCCAGCGTCCACCAGCGTCGCGTGTCTGCCGCGGGGTCGGTGGTCGTGTCGTGGGCGTGTTCCATCTACTGGACTGTTCTCCGAGTCACTGAAAGAGGTTCCCGAATCGGTCA
Source organism: Haloferax sp. YSSS75 (assembly GCF_046764215.1). Lineage (GTDB taxonomy): Archaea > Halobacteriota > Halobacteria > Halobacteriales > Haloferacaceae > Haloferax. The sequence goes on along the minus strand of NZ_CP177206.1, from coordinate 2,427,465 downwards.
GAAATGGTGGATTCCGCTTCGAGACGCTTAGGCTTCGTCTCGCTCGCGAACCGTCAACACGGGCACCGGCGACCGTCGCAGGAGTTTCTCGGCGACGCTCCCGAGCATGAACCGGTCGAACCCGCTTCGGCCGTGGGTACCGATGACGACGAGGTCGATATCGTGGTCCTCGACGTACGCTCGAATCTCGCCCGAAATCGACACGCCGTGTTCGACGGCGCTCGTCACCGACCCCACACCAATCTCGGTCGCAATCGCGTCGGCCTCCTCGACGAACCTGTCTGCGTTTTCTTCGAGTGCGTCGATGAGTTGCGGGCCGCGAACGTCGGCAGCGAGCGTGGCGACGTCGACGACCGAGAGGACGTGGAGGTCGGCGTCGGTCTCCACCGCGAGTTCGCTTCCGAGTCGGTGTGCGGTGGTCGCACAGGTGCTCCCGTCGGTCGGCGAAAGAAGGCGCTCGTAGGGATACGAGAGGCCACCGTCTGCATCGGGACTCACTGTCAAGACGGGCACGGTCGACCCCCGGACGACGCGTTCGGTCGTACTCCCGAGGACCAACCGACTCAACCCGGTTCGGCCGTGGGTCGGCATCACGACGAGGTCGACGTCGGTGTCGTTCGCGTAGGCGACGATCTCCTCGTACGGTTCGCCGTGGCGAATCTCGTCGACCGTGTCGAGACCGCTCCCTTCGGCGCGGGCGACTGCATCGCTGAGGAAGTGTTCTGCGTCGCCGGCCTGGGGTCGGCGCTTCGGGTCGTCGGGGCTGACGTACAGGAGGTGGAGCGTCGCATCGTGTGTGGTCGCGATGTCGACGACGTGGTCGAGCACGCGGTCGGCACCACTGCTGCCATCCGTCGGAAAGAGGAGGTGGTCGAACATACGGTCTATCGACGCCGGTGACAGTTAATTTGTGACCACGGGCAGCTAACCGACTCGATTCAGTCTTTGAATGCCCAGACGCCGAGTTGGATGACCTCTCGAATCGTCACTCCCGCAGCGAAGACGTAGACGGTTTCGATAGGAAGACGCAGGAAATCGATACCTGCGACGGCGAGCGACATGAGAATCGCCATTCCGACCCACGCGAACGCAACCTTTCGTTCTGTCACCGATTGTGTACCCAGCCCTGCCATAGACGACCATACGAGCGGATTTACTTAAGCTGTGAGGGCCGTGATGAGTAGGGAGCCTCTCTAATCTGCGACGCTGGGCCGGACAGGACTCCCGTTTAGCTCCGGACTCGACTCGCCGATCAATCGGCACAACGTCTCTTCCATCGTCTCCCCGTCTCGGTTGTGTGTTCTGAGGTAGGTGTGGAACGGTTCTGAGACGCGGATGGACTTGGTCATTGTACCGCTGTTGTCATCTGGCGTGATAAGTGCCACCACTAAACACATCCACCAGTTTGGTTCGACCAGTTACCGGGCGAAACGTGCTCACCGAGGATTCGCTCCCGAAGATGTAGCTCGCACTCTCACAGTACTTCTCACTCGCGCCCACGTGCTAACGGTACCCACCACCAACACCAGCGGAAGCGCGACCATGACATCGCCAACGCGCTGACCGAGTACGGACGTGTCGATTAGCTCGTGCTCGTCGCCAGCCTCTCTCACGCACCGCTCAGCGTAATCGATGACGCGGCGTCGTGTACAGGTGGACGTCCTCGCAGAGCACGCTCTGTATCGTCGATTCTCCATTCGTAAAGAGGTCTGCCGGCTCTTCGATTTGCTCAGTCGGATAGATGTGTTTCGCCCCCCCGTAGCCGTGAGAGAGCTCGACGTCGACTGCGAATCGAACGAACACCCATCGGTCGGGAACTGAACAGACCTCTGTTGGCACAGTCTCTCCTTCCTCGTATCGCTCGTTGCCCATGTGTATCACCCACTCCGAACCCGTGTCGACGACAGTAACCCACCCCTCTCGTGGGACGCCGTGTGTCTGGTTCGGCTGCTGTTTCGGCCACTGCTGATATAATCGTTACTCAGCGGACGACCCTCGTCGCCTGACGCGACGCTCACGCGATTGGTCAGGCGACCCACTCAGAACAGCGGTGGACTCGCTGGCCCACGGTACCCGAACTCGTCGAACGACCCGTCCGTCACCGCAACATATCGTGCGGGACTGTATACAACCGGACGTCGTCCGTGACCAACGACTCAGTCGCCATCCCGTCTGCAGCGAAGAGGTCGGCAGTGCTCTCTACCGTCTCCGTTGGATACACGTGTTTTGCGCTTCCGAACCCACCGTAGATTTCGACCGAGACGGCGAATCGGACGTCGTCTCTGTCTTCACTGTCTGGAGCAGAGCGAAGCTCCACCGGTACTTCCTCCCCTGCGTCGTAATGTTCGTTGACCATGTGTCGGACCCCAATCGTCCCTCTCGTTCCAGCAGTGACCTACCCCCGGTCTCGAGACACTGTGTGAGTGGTTCGAGTAGTATTCGAACAACCAATAATAAAATAATTACTCAAGATACAACTGATTCTGCGCGCGCGAAACGCTAACTGGTTCGTTCGACGGACGCTGACCGTGGACGCACCTGCTGGCCTTCGAGCAGTACCGGGGGGTCACGGAGAGGCGAATAGTATAACGACCATATCTTTGTTATACCTCGACGGATGGAGTAGACGAACCCGGTGTCGGAAACCTGTCTTGTCGGAGTCCCTGCCGGGAGGGAGTACAGGGGCCACGGTCACGGTACGAATTCCTTACATACTCATCCTGTCAGTTTGTGATTGGTCACACGATTCTGCTCGTAGACGCAGGGGGAGTTAGGCACACGATTATCGAGACACGTCACCGTGACGCGCCGCCGAGCGAAACAACTCGAATATCCTGACATTCAAAAGTATTATGACGATTCTATTTGTTGAAAGGTATATGAGTCGTTACGGTAGACTTGGTTCGACAGCGCCAAGTCTCATACTCACGCTCATCATGATTGTCTCGGTCTTCGCAGGTCCAGTGTCTGCGAGTCTCGGGACGGCAAGTGATGGGTCACTACAGGATGGACCACCGATTCACCAAGTCGACGTCCCCGACGACCAGTTGACACAGGCATCAGAAAACATCTCTATCTGGGACGGCGCCTTTCTGAGTCTTCGTCCGAACAAGACGGACTCTCGCTTCGATACCGCTGCAGCGTATCAGGTCAAGACGCTCGATACCTACGTCGAGACGAGCGTCGCGAACCAGGACCTCCAGAAGAACCCCGTCTACATGTACAATCAGGGGTCTGCGGTTCCCTTCACCTTCGATGGTATCTCGAACGACCTCATCATCGATGGGAAGAAGGTCCAACTCGTCGCAGCGAAGGTCGAAAAGGGGGCGACGCTCCCGGGCTCTATCTCTGGTGTCGCCACGAAACTGACGAACGACGACAACGTCACGTCATCTGTGGTCGGCAGTACGACCGGGACTGACGGGACGAACGAGTTCTCGTTCACGCCTGACGAATCCGGGATGTGGATGTTCGCCGTCGTCGCCGTCGAAGACGGTGCACAGGGCTTCACCGATGCCGACGGCGACGGCAACCTCGAGACGAACGGGAACGTCACCTTCGTCGGTGTCGACCTCCTCCCCGTTCAACAGGGCTCGTCTTCGGTCAGCACTCCCTCGGTTGCGGGCAACGGTGAGAACGTCTCCGTCGATGTCGACGCATCGAGCCTCGGCGCGAGCGAAGTCAGCCACACGGTCATGGTCTTCAACGAGACCGACCTCGACAACTACCTGCAAATTATCAACGCATCCGACCGCTCGAACATCACGCTCGAGACGGAGGTCGGTCGCTACAACGGCACGACAGAGCGACCTGCAGATGCGAACATCATGGGCCTCCAACCCGGTGCGCAGTCGGTCTCCGGGAGTGAGACCGCAGGAACGCTGTTCGGCCGCCTGATCGGTTCCGGTGGCCAGTTCGACAGTGTCACCACGCTCCCACCGAACGCGACGGTCTACCAGTCGAGCGTGACGAAGGTCGGAGGGGCACAGACGACTGTCGACGTGCCCATCGACGATAACGCCACGCCCGGGCAGTACGTGGTCATGCACGTCGCGACGAACCAGTCGGGGACGGACTCGGTGACGAGTCGGTCCTCGGTGGAAGTCGTCGACACTGTCCAACTCAATCTCGAGGTCAACACCTCGAACCCCGTCGCGGGACAGGACGTGAAGATAACCGTGACGCGGTCTGACGATGGAAGCCCTGTCGGCGGTGCGACAGTGACCGTCAACGGCCGGACCGTCAAGACGAACGCCAACGGTGTCGTGACGATTCGCATCAAGACGCCCGGGAAGGCCACCGCGACTGCTGCGAAATCCACGACCAACGGTAACGTGTTCGACGAAGATTCGGTCGCACTCGACGTCCAATCGCCCGCGACGTTCGAGTACTCGAATCTGAGCGTCTCCCCACAACAAGTGCTCGTCGACGAGGGCGTGACTGTCGACGCGACTATCACCAACGTGGGCGACGTCGCCGGTGCGTACAACGCGTCCGTCACCGTCGACGGCCAACCCGTCGGCACTGCACAGTCTGCATCGCTCGACCCGAACAATTCGACCGACGTGAGTTTCACCACGTCGCTCGACACCAGCGGGACGTACGACGTGGCCGTCGACGAACTCTCGACGACGGACGAAGAACTCATTCCCAAGTCCGTTCGCGTGGTCACGCCCGCGAACACGAGTGTGAGCACTGTCTCGGTGACGCCGACGAGCATCACCTCGGCCGAGCGATACACCGTGAACGCCACCGTCGAGAACACGGGTGGCCTCTCGGATACGGTCACGGTCACGTTCACCGTCACGAACGAGACGGGCCAACTCGTCTTGCAACGAGACAAGACGCTCAGTGTCGGTGCTGACTCGTCGAAACAGGTCGCCATCAGCACCCTCGCCCCGCAGTCCGCAATCGGCACGGACCGCATCGAGAACTTCACCGTCGACGTCGATGGCGTCGAAGCGGACTCGAAACTGACGGTCACGATTCCAGACACCGAATCACCGTCCGTCCGTCTCCGGTCCCCATCGACCGGTGAGACGAACTATGGCACGCCGATTACCGTCACCGTCACCGACAGCGAGTCGGACGTCCAGTCAGCGACCTACGACTTCGGAGACGGCCCGCAGTCGCTCTCACTCGATACGAACGGAAACGCGACGATTCAGACGGACTCCCTCACCGAGGGCGAACAGACGCTCGTCGTCAACGCGACAGACACGTCGGGCAACACGATTTCGCGGACGTTCACGTTCGACTTCGTCTCCTCGCCGCGCATCACCAGTGTCGCCCCCACAGGCGTCGCCGGACCGTCGTCAGCACTCTCCGCAACGTTCGCTGACGACAGAAACGGTGACGCAGATACCGGTATCAACGCGAGCGCGACGACGCTCCTCGTCAACGGCAACGAGGCCAACCTCGGCGACGCGACGACGTCGTCGACGTCCGCGCTTGAAATCGACCTTGCAGACACAGGTGTCACTCTCACCGAAGGCGTGAACACGGCGAAACTCACCGTCGTGGACAACGCAGGACACGCGACTTCGCGCGTGTTCGAATTCGAGTACGACGAGACTGCGCCCACGACGTCCATCTCGCACGACCTCGTAACCGACGAAGAGGTGAGTGCGAACAACACGGTCAACGTCACGCTCGACACTGCGGACGAACATCTCGAGTCCGCGACGTTCGTCGTCGAACGCACCGATGGGACGGCAGTCTACACGCGCGACGTGACGTCACTCGCGAAGTCGACGGATAGCGCCTTTACCATCCAGTGGAACGGCACGGACGACTCCGGGAGCAAACTCTCTCGGGGTGACTACAACCTCACGCTCGTCAGCACCGACGCCGCTGGCAACAGCGCGGTTGGTAACGTAACCGTCCCAGTCGACAACCAACTGCCGGTGTACGACATCCCGGCCGTCAACGGGACGGACGGCACCGTCTACACGAACAGTTCGATCAACGTCACGTACAACACGTCCGAACCCGCCCACGTCACGTACACGCTGGTCTCCTCGTCCGGCGTCTCCGCGACGTTCACGCGCGTGACGAACAAGGCGACGCTCCAGAATCACACACTGGACGTGACGTCGAAACTTCCGGATGGCATCTACGGTCTGAAGGCCACGGTGACGGACACGGCGAACAACACCGTCACCGTCTACCGTAACAAACCGGTCGTCGTCGACACGGCGTCGCCCGGACTCGCAGGAACGCTCAACATCAACGAGACGACGGGGAACCTCACGGTCAACGTGACCAGTACGGAAGCGGTCCCGTCCACTCCGGTCGCGACGATTACGTATCCGGATTCGAGTCAGGGGACACCCCAACTCGCGCGGGCGGGCCCAAGGTCGTGGACGACACAGCTCGACACGAACGCGTCGGGCGAGTACCTCCTCGACGTGTCGGTGACCGACCGCAGCGGAAACATCGGGTCCGACACCGGCGCTGCGAACGTCTCGGGACACGACTTCCAGACCGACAAGAGCGTCCTCATCGTGAGTTCGAGTGGTGAGACGTTCATCAACATCAACGCCAGTGAGACGGCTGACCTGCCCGCAGGCGAGACGGTCATCACGCTGTCCGAGACGAACATCTCGCCGACCACCTTCACGGAAGGGAGTGACGCGACGCAGTACATCGACGCGAACACGCAACTCAACGACAGCCAAATCGACGAGGTGACTTACGGCTTCAGCGAGTCCCTCGACACCAGTGGAGACGGCTTCTACATCGTCTACATCAGAGAAGACGGGACGGAAGAAGTGCTCCCGACTGACCTGAAGGCTGACCCGCTGAACGTCTCGGGTAACTACTACGTGGCGACACGCGGTGGCCTGTCGACGTACGGTGCGTATCCGAACGACACGTCCCCGCCGACGGTCACGTACGACACGCCAGTCGAGGGGGCGACGTTCGAAGAGACCGACAACGAGGTGGACGTGAACGCGACGCTCGACGACAACGTCGAGGTCAACACCTCCTCGGTGACGGTGACCCTCGACAGTGACGGTCAAATCACGGACCTGGATGTCACAAGCGAGGCAGCGATAACGAACGAATCGGTGAACTACACCTCGTTCGGCCTCCCGCCGGCCAACTACACGGTTTCCATCCACGCGGCAGACACCAACCTGACCGCGAACACGGTGACCGAGCAGGTGAACTTCACCATCCAAGACGACCGTGAACCGCCGACGTTCACGGACTTCAACCCCGCTGCGCCCCAGACCTTCCCGTACGGGACGACCACGGTTCCGGTCAACGGGACCTACGAGGAAGCGACTGGCGTGAACGACACCGGTATCGACGAAGAGAACGTAGTCATCCGCTACGACGGTGAGGACATCACCAGTTCGTCGACTGTCACCGATACTGGCTTCGAAACCAACGTCACGGTGAGCGACACCGAGACGCACAACGTGACGGTTCGCGTGCCGGACAACGCCGGCAACGCCGTCATCCGGACGGTGAACTTCAGTGTCAGCCCTGACGACACCGACCCGGCAGTCGAGATTACCGCACCGCAGGAAGGGACGGAACTCTCGAACACCACGACGTCGGTCAACGTGACGGCATCCGTCGCCGACACCGAGAGTGGTGTGAACCTCAGTTCGGTCACCGTCACCTTCGACGGCACCGACAAGACGAGCGCTGCGAACCTCGACGACCTGTCGAACGTCTGGTTCAACAAGTCCGGACTCGAACCGGGTACGAGCCACACGGTGGTCGTCTCCGCTGCAGACAAAGCGGGTAACACCGACGTCTCGACGGTCAACTTCACGGTTGCACCCGACACCACGGCACCGAACGTGACGCGGGTGTCGTCGGCCGGCGAGACGTACAACAGCACGGAGAACTTCACGGTTCTCACGAACTACACCGACCCCGAGAGCGGTATCGACGCCTCGACAGTGAAGATTAAGCTCGACGGGACGGACATCACGAAGAACGCGACGATTTCCGCGAACCCCGGTGCGGCGGTCGAACTCAACGCGACCGACATCGGGTCGGGGACGCACTCGCTGACGGTTTCGGTCACCAACAACAACGGTGACACGACGCTGAACCAGACGACGTTCGACGTCAACGAAGGGCCGGACCTCCTCGTGAGTTCCGCCTCGCTCAACGCGACGGACGTCTTCACTGGCGACGACGTCGAAGTGACTGCATCGGCCGAGAACGTCGGCGACGAGACTGGCACCTTCGACCTCGGCGTCGCCGGTGACAGTCAAGCTGGCACGACCGACTTCGGTGTCACGAAGACGGTCGAACTCGCACCCGGTGAGACGACCACGGAGACCTTCGTCATCAGTTCGTCCACTGCGGGCACCTACACGGTCGGTGTCAACGGCACGAACGCGACGAACACGCTCACGGTGACCTCACCGACTGCCGACATTCAGGTGCTCAGCAGTTCTGCTGCGAGCCCGACCCAACTCCTCGAAAACGAGGAGACCACGGTCACCGTCAAACTGGGTAACCTCGGTGACGCAAGCGGAACCATCGAAGGAAACGTCACTCGAAACGGCACGACCATCGGGAACATCTCGACGTCGCTCGCCACTGACGCACAGAAGACGTTCACCTTCAACGACACGCCACCGGCACCCGGTGACTACGTCTACGCCTTCGAAGGGTCGGAAATCGAGACGATAACTGTCGAACAGCGCGCACCTGCGTTCAGTATCGCTTCGACCTCGCTCTCGGGGACGACAGTCGAGACTGGCGAGAAGTTCACCGTCAGTGTGACCGTCAAAAACAAAGGTACTGCACAGGGAACCACGTCCAAGACCCTCAAGGCCAACAGTACGACGCTCGCGACAAAGAGCGCTACAATCGCCGCGGGGTCGTCGAAGAAACTGACGTTCACCGTCAAAATCGGCACCGAAGGGACCTACGACCTGACGGTCGATGGCGTCTCCATTGGAACGCTGACTGTCGAAGCCAAATCCACCGGTGACGATGGTACTGGCGACGGTGACACCGGTGACGGTGACACTGGCAACAACGCCGGTGGCGGCGGCGGTGGCGGTGGCGGCAACGCAGGCCCACCGCCGAAAGCCTCCGGTCGGTACGATAGTGGCCAACTCTCGTACGCAGATGGATACACGGCGTCGCTGCCGAACGGTTCCGGCGTGACCCAGCTGGGAATGGCCTTCGGAAAGAAGATTCGTGGCCAGGTTCTCGTCCGCGAAATCGACGGCATTCCAGGGACGATTGGCACGCCGAAGGGTGAGCCAGTCGGTTGGCTCCGAATCGAAGTGCCGGAGGACGCAGAAGAGACGCAATCGACGCTCACGTTCCGCGTCAGACAGTCGAAACTGGACGACATGGGCGTGACGGCGAGCGACCTTCGAGTCGTGCGATACAACGACGACACCGGTGAGTGGGAGACTCTCGACACGCGTGTCACAGAGAAGGGCGACGACGCAGTCGTCCTCGAAGCAGACACACCCGGGTTCTCCTACTTCGGAGTCGTCGCACAGCAGGTGTCGACGACGACGACGACGCCCGGCGAATCCACGACGACGACCGACGAGTGGGACACTGACGATACCGAGACTACGACGACAACAACCGACAGTGGGGAACAGGACGGTTCCACCACGACGACGAGTTCCAGTATGCCTGGATTCGGCGTCGTCGTGGCTCTCGTGGCTCTCATCGCACTCGCACTCGTCGCAGTCCGTCGCGACTGACGACTGACCGCACCGCGCTGTCTTTTTATTTTTCCGAACGGGAAGCGTGACTGACTGTCTCTGCCTACAGATATTTAGGGCACGTCACCAAAGCGGGTAGTGATGCTACGCCCCCGCGTCTCGGTTTCTGTCTTCGTGGTCGCTACGGTCCTCCTCGCGTCTATCGCGCCCCTCACACTCGGGACGAACGGCGACTACGACCTCGATATCGCCGGGTCGGTCGACACTGTCGACCGGACCGTCTCGACGTCGTATGGAACGGTTACGATTACCGAAGTTGGCCGTGCCGATGCCGGTGAAAGTGTCACCGTCTCGGTCGCTGCGGCCACCGACGACGGGTATACGATAACGGTCCTCGACGGCGAGCAACGCATTCGCCGGAGTCGCTCTGGAAGCGGTGACGTGACGACGACGTTCGACACCGATGGGTTGGAAGCTGGAACGTACGCCGTCGCCGTCGGCAACCAGTCGACCGACGAGGTGTACGAAGTCGAACCGCTCGTGATTCGCGCGTACGAAGTCGTGGTCGAATCGAACACAACTGTCGAGGAAGGAGACACACTCGACGTGACTGTCGACCTAAAACAGGTCCAGTCTGGTGAGCAAGTCCGAAACGTCCAGATAGCTGTGACAAACGGTTCTGAGAGTGTTTCAGTCGATGCGACACCCTCTGGCGACCTGACGTACACGGCGGATGTTCCGGTCGACGATTTCGCTCCAGGCGACTACTCACTGTATGCGGTTGTTCGTTCTGACGACACAACTCTCGGCGAAAATGAACTTGTTGGCGTGAGCGACGAGAGGACTATCGAAGTGGTCGAACAGTCGACCACCACGGAGTCGGATGGGACTGATTCTTCGACTGGGTCGTCTTCGACTGGCGGCGACGACTCGTCCGACGCGACGACCACAGAAACGGAGACTCCGTCGGACACGACCACAGCGACCACGACGACGCCCGACACGAGGACCGAGACGACCACGGAAGCGACGACTACGGAAGCGACGACGACGGTGACCGAAACGACGACCACTACCACGGCACCGACGACGACTGACGACGGTGTCATCACGCCGAACGAACAGACGACGACGCAGGCGCAGACCACCTCGTCAGAACTCCCGAATCCGGCGGTTCGAGCACTCTTCGGCCTGCTCGTCGTCTTCGGGGTCGGACAACGAATCGTTCGGAACTAACGCCGGACGTTATGTGATTTGACTCCGGGGTTCGGCCTCACCGTCCGTTGAGTGACGAGACGGTCTGATTGCGATTCCTCGTCGGCGTGAGCGACAGAGAGAACAGAACGCCGTTCTCAGGAGAGCAGAACGTCGTTATTGCTGGTGTCGTGCTTGCTGGCGTCGCCTGTACAGGTCGTACGCCCAGATTGCCACCGCGATACCGGCGAGGACGAATTGGATGCGATGCTGCGGGTTGGTCACCGAGTTGATGGCACGAATCCACGGTGGGGTACTGTCTACAGGGTAGTCGAGTGGAGGGAAGACGGGCCACAGCAGGAACCGCACCGACTCAAAGTTCCAGGCCAAGAGCGACCGATACGTATCTCCCACGTAGTGTGAGAGCACACCGACTGTGAATGCAATCGCGTGTTCACCATAGCCCAGTCGGTGGCCCACACGAAGGACGACCATCAACAGTGGGAGCGCGATGAGAAGCGAGTGGCCGAGTGACCGCCCACTGCTCAGCACGCCGACGTAGACGAGTGGTTTGTCCACGAGGTCAGGGAGTTGTGTCCCGAATAACACCGCTATCAGAACCCATCGCCGCGGCGGTGGCTGATTGCGAATCCGCTGGACGACGGCGGCCGCGAGATAGCCGAACGCGAGATGGGCGAGTGGAAACACTACCGAACGTAACCACACCGATGTTAATCAACCGTCTGGTCGGCAAAGCCCGTAGGTATTTGTTACCCTACCGACCTTGTGGAGACATGTCTGATTCGGTCTCCGAGTATCGTCTCTCTCCCCCCGACGAGGCGCCGCCGACGCTCTCCTGTCGGGACGTCGTCCGCGAGTACACACGCGGGTCGAATTCGGTGTTCGCCTCCAGTTCCGACGCACCGACTGTCCGCGCCCTCGACAGCGTCTCCGTCTCTATCTCCACCGGTGAGTTCGTCGCCATCGCCGGCCCGAGTGGGAGCGGCAAGTCCACCCTGCTCCACCTCCTCGCTGCACTCGACACACCCGACAGTGGCGACGTTTCCGTCGCCGGCACCGACGTCACCTCGCTCTCGAACCGTGGCCGAACCCGTCTCCGCCGCGATTCCATCGGCATCGTCTTCCAGCACTTCCACCTCCTGCCCTCGCTCGCCGCGCGGAGCAACGTCGCACTCCCACTCGTCGAACATGGTGTGTCGAAGCGAGCGCGACGCGAACGCGCCGACGAACTGCTCGAACAGGTTGGCCTCGGTGACCGCACCGACCACAAACCCGGCGAACTCTCGGGTGGCGAACAACAGCGCGTCGCTATCGCGCGTGCCCTCGTCGCCGACCCGGCGGTCCTCGTCGCCGACGAACCGACGGGCGAACTCGACACCGAGACGGGCCAGCGCGTCCTCGATTACGTCGAACAGACCGCCACCGAGCGAGCAGTCGTCGTCGCGACGCACGACGAACACGTCATCGAGCGTGCCGACCGGGTCGTCCGACTCCGAGACGGGCGCGTGGTGAACGATGGGTAGGCGCCACCGACTCGTCGGCATCCTCGGCCTCGCCGGGCGGCGCGTCCTCGGCCGACTCACCACGACGTCCTCGAAGCAAGTGGTGTTGGCCGTCTTCGGCGTCGCACTCGCAGTCGCCCTCATGACGACGGTCAGTGGTATCGCACTCGGCCTCGGCGCAGACACCGCGATTCAAAGTGAGGGCGTCGACTACTGGGTGGTCCCCGAGGCGAGTACAGCGTCGTCCGTCGCCGTCTCGGTCGGCGGGCCACAACTCGGCGCGACGCACTCGATAACCGACCGACTCTCTGCGGACGACCGAGTCGACTACGCCACGCCAGTACAGACGCAACTCGTCGAACTGTCTCCGACGACCGGGTCGACAGCGGAGTACGTCCTCGCGGCCGGTATCGTCCCACCGAACGACCCGACGACTGTCGTCGGCCTGTCGACGAGTGCGCTCACACCCGGTGACCCACACTACGCGAACGGCACATACGACGGTCCGCGAACCGGCGAACTCGTGGTCAACGATGCCGGAGCAGAACTCCTCGGCGTCTCCGAAGGCGACACCGTCACCGCGAGCGTCGGGGGGTCGCGAGCGAATTTCACCGTCGTCGACGTCAGCGAGAGCGACCTGTCGAGTGGCGTCGGCCCGGTTCCAGTCGCACTCGTCCACCTCTCGGAACTCCAGACGATGACCGGGTCGACGCAGGGTGACCTCGCCGACCAACTCCTCGTCAGTACGAACTCGCCGAGCGTGAAGTCGGATATCGAGGCGCTGTATCCAGAGACCACCGTCGTCACACAAACCGGATTGGCGGTCCGGGGCACGTCCACGTCGAGTCTGCCGCTCGCGATGGCCGCCGTCTCACTCGTCGTCAGCGTCCTCGTCGGTGTGCTCTTCGTCGCGACGATGATGGGCCTCGAAGTAACCGCCGACCGAAAGAACCTCGCCGTCCTCTCGGCGATGGGCTACCGAACGGGGTCACAGACGTTGCTCGTCGTCGCCGAGACGGTCATCGTCTCGACTGTCGGCGGCGTCGTCGGTATCGTCGTCGGCATCGGTGGTATCTCGCTGACGAACGCCCTCACACAGGAGTTCCTCGGCGTCCGCGTGGCGCTGTTCGACCCGATTCTCGTCGTCTACAGCGTCGTCGTCGCAGCGTGTATCGGCCTGCTCTCGTCGGCGTATCCCGCGTGGTTGACGTGGCGAACGCCAACCCTGGAGGCGATGTCTCGTGACTGACGCCGGGCCTCGTCGTGACGCAGTTCCAGACAGGAGTCGGTTCCCTCGTCTTGCCCGTGTTCGCGCTGCCGCCGGTATCGCTCTCTCACAACTCGATCACGCTCGTGGTCGAACCGTCCTCACGATTCTCGGTATCACGCTCGCCGTCCTCGCGGCGACGCTCCTCGCGGGAACGGGTCTCGGTGTCGTCGAGACGGGCCAACAGAAGTTCGACGCGGCTGGGCGAGACGTCTGGATAACCGGCGGCCCGGTTCGGTTCTCACCGACCGGCGTCGGCGGGTTCGAGAACACCATCGTCGGTGCACACGAGTTAGAAGCGGAACTGGAAGCCCGTGACGACGTTCGTGTCGCCGTTCCGATGGCGTTCCAGACGGTGTACGTCAAATCGAACACCTCCGACTACGAGACGCTCGTCGGCGTCGGCGCCCCTGCTCGTGGCGGGTCGGTCCAGATTACGAACGGCAGCGAGTTCAGTTCTGCCGACGTCCACTACGCCGACGGCGACTACTCGGGGCCGATGACGCACGAAGTCGCCGTCGACCAGCGGACAGCCGGGTTGCTGAACGTCTCTGTCGGCGACTCGCTGTACATCGGTGGGACGACGGGTATCGCCAGACAAAACGAATTTACGGTCGTCGGCATCTCACCGACCTACTCGCGATTCCTCGGCGCACCGAGCGTCGTCGTCCACCTGAGCGAACTTCAGGAAGTGACGGGAACGACCGGTTCCGACAAGGCCACGCTCGTCACCCTCACTGTGAGTGACGACGCGGACCCGAGCGCTGTCGCGGCCGACATCGAGGCGCAGTACCCCCACTACGACGTGCGAACCAACGAGGAACAACTCGCTGAAATCCTCCGCGACCAGGCCGTCGTCATGGCGGCCGGTGCGAGTCTCGTCTTCCTCGCACTGTTCGCTGGCCTCGCACTCACGGTGAATATCCTCCTCTCGCACGTCTACCACCAGCAACGCGAGTTCGCCGCACTCAAAGCGCTCGGGACGTCCTCGTGGACGCTCACGCTCACGCTCGTCTTCCAATCGCTCCTCTTGGGGACGATTGGCGGTGCACTCGGCGTCGCAGTGAGTTTCCCTGCTGCACGCGGACTCGACAGACTCGCCGAACTCGTCGTCGGGTTCGGTGACATCGTTACGCTTCCGACGTGGATTCTCGCTGGTGGCTTCGCCATCGCCTTCGTGATGAGTCTCGTCTCGTCACTCGTCGTCAGTCGACAGATTGCGGGTATCAAACCGTTGGACCACCTCGGGTGACACCCTGACGGTGCGGTCTGTGCTCCCCTCGGTGGCTCCGACAAGATTCTCAGCCGTTGCCAGTTCGTCGAGGTTGTGTTGAATAGAGAGCGGGTCTGCATCAGACGTCAGTCCATCACCCCGTCCGATGCTAACCACGAGAATTCGACAGGGAAATTTGGCGATATCTCACTGTGTGTGAACAATTACCACGGGTTTATCCTGTCTGCTGACCATATCTACGCTCATTAATCGACCGAAATGAGCCGCCAGATGACCCCTACGGAAACGGGAGGCAAACCAGACGCCGAATCAACGGCGATACGGCAGGTACCTCGCCAACTGGGGTCGTCAGTCGTCCGGTTGTGGCGAACAATAAGCGTCCCACCACGAGTGTACACCACCAAGGAGTCCCGGCATGCGACGTGGCTCGAACTCTTCTTCGATCTCGTCTACGTTGCGGCTATTGCCGAACTCGGTGGGCTCCTCCACGACGACACGAGCCTCGATGGACTCTTCGGATTTGCTGGCTTGTTCTTCATCGTCCTCTACACCTGGTTGGGCTTCACGCTCTACGCTGATCAGTTCGATACCGACGACCTGCTCCACCGATTCGGGATGGCGGCGACGATGTTAGGTGTCATCATCTTCACGGCGACTATTCACGACGCCCTCCGCGGTGGCTCGACCGCCTTCGCGCTGGCGTACCTGCTGCTCAGGGTCCTCATGATCGGCATGTACCTCAGGGCCTGGGTTAGCATCCCAGAGTTACGGCCATTCACGAGAGCGGTCGTGCTCTCGACATCGGCGAGTGCCGTGGTCTGGGCGTCTTCGTTGCTCGTTGCCGAGCCCTGGCGGTTCGTCATCTGGGGACTCTCTTTCGTCGTCGGTCTGGCGACGACCACCGTCGTCTACGTCGGGAGTGAGGCCTTACCGAAACCCACCTCTCACTACTCCGAACGACTCGGCCTGTTCACCATCCTCGTCCTGGGCGAAACCGTCATCGCAATCGCCGTGGGGACCTCGGGCACGGACTGGGGATTCAGCTCCGGGCTCGTCGCTGGAACCGGGTTCATCGTAGTCTTGGCCTTGTGGTGGACCTA
Organism: Haloferax sp. YSSS75; assembly: GCF_046764215.1. Lineage (GTDB taxonomy): Archaea > Halobacteriota > Halobacteria > Halobacteriales > Haloferacaceae > Haloferax. The sequence goes on along the minus strand of NZ_CP177206.1, from coordinate 2,411,476 downwards.
CTTCCGGCACGTCGACGAGTGGTTCCTCCACCGCGCGTTCAATGAGGACCACGGAGCGTGGTCACGTGTCCGCGAGTACTCGCTGGTACACGTCCTGAGCCATTACTTTGTCTACGTCGGAATCGTCACCGCCGGTGTCGGCATCGCGTTCACCATCGAAGCGGCGACGGCCGGACAGACACTTGAGTGGCACCACGCGGCGGTGCTCGTCATCGGCGTTGCCACCTACCTCGTCGGGACCATCGCCGTCCACCGGACGACGTTCGACCCGGTGCGGAATCGGTCGGTGGTCCTCCGACTGGGCATCGCGGTGCTGGTCGCCCTGCCCATCGTAAATCAACCCATAGACCCTGTGATGTTCATCGGGTTCGTGGCCAGCTTACTGGTGACGCTCAACCTCGTGGAAGGTGCGTGGTCGCTGTTCGCTGGCTCCACGGGTGAGAGGTGAATCAACGTCTCTAGATTGACTTCTGCTGAACTCGGGTACTGGCCCGCCGGCCCTAGAGTCATCCTGACCGCCGATGCGGGCCATACAGACGGGAAATTGCCCTGGTCTGAGACATCATTCGTGGTCACGTATCTACAGCCGAATGGGCTCTCCTCTGAGGCTGCCTACTCACTCACGAGCCCAACTTCGATGCAACGGGGTCACTGCAAAAGGAGTGGTGCGTCGTCACCTGCACCGCGTCCATCCGCGTTCGAATGTCAGCGACGCTCACACCGGTCATCGTGGGAGGTCACAACTATTTTGATACCACTTAGCATACCTACATATTGGTGTATGTTAACATGACTCAACGAGATATCACGGCCTCGCCGATCGTCGACATCGCGTATCTCGCTCGGTCCGAGCATCGCATCCCGACGCTTCTTTCGCTCACGGAGCGTCCCCGGAGTCGGTCCGAACTCTGCGAGTTGGGCGGGGTTTCGTCGTCCACGATGCGCCGGACGCTGGATGAATTTGACGACCGGCTCTGGATCCGAAAAGAGGGATATCAGTACGTGGCGACGAGACTGGGCGAGGTTATCGCATCTGGGATGGAGGATCTGATCGAACGGATCGAAACTGAGCGAAAGCTGCGCCACGTGTGGCACTGGCTCCCCGACGAGATCAGCGATTTCCCGTTCGAGACGTGGTCGGACATGACGATAACCGTGGCCGAACCCGATGCTCCGTATCGTCCCGTGAGACGATTCGAGTCACTTCTCCGGAACACGACCACGATACGGTTTCTTCGCCCAGAAGTTGCGCTGATGGACCTCTGCTTCGACCTACTCTATCAGATGGTTGGCGAAGACGTCGAGATGACCTTGATCGACCGACCGAAGTGTCACACGTACTTTCACACGACGTACCCAAGACGCAGCTCGGAGATGATGCAGCAGGACAATTTCGTGATTCTGGAGCACGATGACCTCCCCCAGTACGGCACTGGTCTCCTCGACCGATGTGTCGTGGTTAGTTGTTACGAGGAGGACAGTGGAACCGTCTATGCATTGATCGACACGGACGCACCGGCGGTCCGTGAGTGGGCCAAATCTGCCTACGACACCTACAGGGCCAGTGCACGCCCCGTCGAACTGGAACCTAGCACCGAGTGAGGGCGTCCAGCGGGTGTGGTCGGGTTCAAAAGGGACCCGTTGGCAGTCGGTGACTCGTTTGCAGTGGGTGGAACACTATCAGGAACTGCCCAAATGCCACAAAATAGCTCCAATACTGTCAGCTTCGTACTCACACTGGCCGGGAGGAGACACGAACAGTGCTCTGACCTGGGGAGAGAGACAGACAATGACTGACGGACGACAACTGTCACACGGAATCGACCTCGAAACACTCGAAGAGTTCGCGACACACGCAGCGGAGAATCCCGACGCTCACTGGCTTGGCCTCAAGGCGTCTGCGACCTACGAAGGGACGGCCGCGCATAGCCTGGCGAAAGTCGACAGTTACGAAATTGATGACGAGACGATCAGCCGCGAGACCCGCGAATACACCGTTCCCTACGGTGGCTGGAAGGAAGTTCTAGATGCCGTCGGATGGGTCGGGGCGACCGACCGAATCGAACCGGTCGAAGCGGCACTATCGGCGCTAGCCGCCTGCATCAACGTCGGCATCAGCATCAACGCCGCCGCAAACGGCGTGGCCATCGACCACCTCGAGACGCGCGTCCGGACCGATTTCGACCCGAGAGTTCTCTTTAGCCTCAAGGAACTCAAAGAGGCCGACTCGGCATTCCAGAACCTCACCGCAGAGGTCGAGATAGAGGGCGAGGATCTCGATCAGGACCTCGTCGACGAATGGGCGCGGCGGGCACCCGTCTACACGCTCGTGTCCCTCGCTCAGGATGTCGATATGAACATCAAAACAGCCGCTGAGGTGACGGGCGACGACTGACCGGTGACCACCGATGCGGACGGTGAACTCGTGAACAACGACGCGCGAACTGACGTCCGAACAGATACAGACCCCGACCGGGGCCGGCCCGGATGCCTAGTAACGACGGGTTCCTAGGCGGGTTGCTCGGCCAGTGCGTCCACCAGGACGCGGCAGTAATCGGGGATGTCCTTGACGACGCGTCCCCAGACGATGTTGCCGTCGCGGAACGCCGGTTCGTCGACCCAAGTCGCACCGGCGTTTATCAGGTCGTCCTTGATACCCAGCGACCCCGTCGCGTCCGAGCCCTCGACGATGCCGGCGGAAATGCCGACCAGCCCGGCGTGACAGATCAACCCGATGATTTTGTCGTCCTCGTAGACGTCCCGGACGAGGTCGAGCACCGACTGGTCGCGGCGAATCTTGTCGGGCGTCCAGCCACCGGGGACCAAGACTGCGTCGACCGCCGCCGGGTCGACCTCCCCGGCCGCGAGTTCGGTCTCGGCGGTGAGGCCACCGCTCTTTCCCGTGTACTCGACGCCGGCGTCCATGCCGACGACGTCGACCTGTGCGCCTTCCTCTTTCATGCGCATGTAGACGGCCCAGAACTCTAGGTCCTCGAACCCAGGTCCGACCAACATGGCGATTCGTTTGTCTTCCAGTTTCATGTTCAATCACCGTTGGGAGTACGACCCAGACGTGCGGGACGTTCTCGTCAACGTCGGCCCCGACCGGTCGATGCCCAACCGTACATTGGAATAGACTCCATTTCGGCATAGTCTTTTATTCGGCTTGACGAGAGAGTAAGCCGGCGCTGTCACCCTTTCGTCTCGTAGCTAAAGACAGATGACCGGCCACTTGCTGACTACACTCGCCACATTCGGCACACATGGGATGTCAGAATCCGAGGACTGCAACGGTGCCGCCTCACACCCTGTCCGACAAGCGGTAGTTTAGTTATCCCTGACTAACCACGACTTCGTATGGCAACGGCACGACGTGAACGATTCATCCGCGCGCAACTCGCGTGGATGCTCGGAGCGACGCTCGTCCTCGTCCTCCTCGACTCGCTGTCCTACGAGTTGGTGTTCGTCGTGTCACTCATCGGCTTTCTCGTCGTCGTCGAACTCACCGCCCCGATTGCGGTGACGCCGGCGTGGCGACGACGACTCCTGTGGCTCATCGGTGGTGGCCTCGTCGTCTTCGGTTACATCGTCGTTCAGCGGATTCTCGAAATTCTCCCACCGGGGGTGTTCTGAGTGCGCATCGGTTCGCGTGAGATTGGCTATCCCCACCTTCTCGTCGCAGGATTGCTCTTCGCGATGCTCCTCGGTGTCGGCATCGGTGCCAGCACCTCGGCGTCGACGTACGGCGCGTTCAACCCCGCGTGGGATGGCGGGTCTGGCGTCCGCGACGTGGCGACAGATTCCCGGACCGACGTCGCTCTCGCGTACAACACGACTGCCTACAGCGAGGCCAACGAGTCCAGGACTGTAGCGTTCGTCATCTCGCCAGCGACGGGGTATTCGGATGCAGAGGCCACACGAATCGAGGCGTTCGTCCGTGACGGCGGGACGCTCGTCGTCGCAGACGACTTCAGACCGCACAGCAACGAGTTACTCACACGACTCGGTGCGAGTGCCCGACTCGAGCAGACGCCGCTTCGAGACGACAGACACCAGTACAAGACGGGGGCGTTCCCGATTGCAACACAGACGAACGAATCCCCACTCACCCGTGACGTCGACCAACTCACGCTGAACCACCCGACGACTGTCTCCCCGAACGGGTCGACTGTCCTCGTCCGTTCGTCGAACTTCTCGTATCAGGACCTCGACGACGACGCGGAACTCGACGAGAGCGAGACGCTCCAATCGCACCCAATCGTGACGACCGAACGTCTCGGCGCGGGGACTGTCGTCGTCGTCAGTGACCCGAGTGTGTTCATCAATGCGATGCTCGACCAACCGGACAACCGTGCGTTCGCGGAGGCGCTCGTCGGGACGCACGACACGCTCCTCTTGGATTTCTCACACGGAGAAGAACGGCCACCGCTACAGGTTGCCCTTCACTCGCTTCGTGACTCACCTGTCCTCCAACTGCTCTTCGGCGGTGGCGTCCTCGGTGCGTTCGTGGTCGTTGCACGTCGCACAAGCGCTGAGTCGTAGCGTCGGCCGTCTTCACCGCTCTTTCCTTCCGCGCTCGACCACCACTTTTCGCGTCTGCTTGGCGTCGAGGCCGAACAGGAGTCCCGCGAGGAACAGGAGTTCGTTGCCCCGATAGTACTGTGTGACGATGAAATCGATGAGGCCGATATCCGGCGCTGCCACGCCGAATATGACCAAGAGGAGGGCGACGATGGCGGCGAGCCCGGCGACTGTCCTGACGACGACTCCCGAGACGAACCCGACGAGAAAGATGACGACTGCTGAGAGGATGCTCATCGCGTAGGGTAGGTGTGACACAGAAATATAGTCGTCGTGGGTCCCTGATTGCGTCGTGGCTTCTACCCGTCGGCCGAGGACTGTCTCTTTCTGGTCTCTTTGAGTGTCACGAGACCGCACTTATATGTGGACCCCGTCCACAGTTTCAGTAAGAATGAGTTCGCCCGAAGAGGTATATTCGACTATCCTCGACGAGACGTCTCAGGTCCTCGTCGGGAACGAAGACGCGATAGAAGCCCTCACCATCGCGTTACTCACGAATGGGCACGTCCTCCTCGAAGGGGTCCCTGGTGTCGCCAAGACGACGATAGCGAATCTCTTTGCCGAGGCCGCCAATCTCGACTTCCAGCGGATTCAGATGACGCCGGACGTCCTCCCTGCAGACGTCACCGGGACGCACATCTACCGGGAAACCATCGGTGAATTCCACCTCCAGCGCGGCCCCGTGTTCTCGAACGTCGTCCTCGCGGACGAAATCAACCGGGCGACGCCGAAGACGCAGTCGGCACTGCTAGAAGCCATGGAAGAAGGGCAGGTAACCATCGAGGGAGAGACACTGAAACTCCCGTATCCGTTCATGGTGGTCGCCACCCAGAACCCCATCGAGTACGAAGGGACGTTCAACCTCCCCGAAGCGCAGCGCGACCGGTTTCAGTTCAAAGTCGTCGTCGACATTCCGGACCGCGACGAGGAACGCGAGGTGCTCGAACGCTTCCACCGGTCTCCGTCGCTCAAACCCACAGACATCTCGACTGTCATCAGCGACGCCGACATCGGAGCGGCACGTCAGGTCGTCGAAGACGTCCACGTCGACGACAAGGTGTTCGACTACATCCTCGACCTCGTCGCGGCGACACGCGACCACCCGGACGTCGAGTTTGGCGCGTCGCCGCGTGCGTCACTCGCCTTCCTGCGTGGCGGGAAAGCAACGGCCGCGATTCGTGGCCGCGACTACGTGATTCCGGACGACGTCAAACGTCTGGCACCACTCATCCTGTCGCACCGCCTCGTTCTCGGGACGGAAGCAGAGATAAGTGGGCGCAGTCCGCGTGCGTTCGTCGAGGAAGTCGTCGAGACTGTTCCGACGCCGGACGTCGAACCGAACGAACCACTCGCCACGCCGGCCGCAGACGACGACTGACGGACGACCACGAGGACGTCCGATTTACGCCGTCGTAGAATCGAGCGAGTCGCTCCTGTCAGAGACGTCCCAGCGGCAGGTGACGGTGAAGTCGGCGTCTTCGGTGGGTGTGACGTCGACAGTCACCGGCGTGTCGAGTCCACGGGCGACGGCGACGCCGAGGAAGGAGGCGACGGGAGTATCGAACGTCTCGGCAGAGGCGAACCGACAGCCATCGAGGCGAACCGTGAGACGACCATCTCTTGGGTCGGTCTCTGCGTCTGCCGTCTCTACGAGTTCGAACAGTTCGGTGAGCGCGTCGGCGCTCTGTCGAGCCAGCGTCTTCGGGTCGTCACCGAGTGGTCCATCACGATGCTGTTGGAATTCGTCGTACAGACCGGTTCCACTCGGCGTGAATGCGACGCCACGGGCCGTCTCGTCGTCGGTGACGACGAAGGTGTCACGGAGGTGCTCCGAATCTGGAAGCGTGTACATCCGGTGTTCGGGAACGAACAGACGAACCGTCTCGCGTTCGGAATCGGGGACGTACACCCGCGTGTCCTGGAGGCCGAGTTCGTCGACGACTGCGTCGTGATTCGCCGCGTGGGGCTCGAACACGGCAGACCCGATGCCGATGGGGATGAACTGCTCGGGACTCAGGTAACGTGTGACGACTGCTGCGAACAGACCGATTGCCCCGAGGACGACGAGTGTCTCACGGACGGGTGGAAAGGCGAGTGCACCCGCGAGTCCGGCGACTCCGAGCACCGCCAACGCGACCGTTGTCCGCCGATACTGGGTCTGACGGAGTTCGTCGTGGCGCTGTCGCAGGTGCGCATTTTCACGACGGAGTCGTTCGAGTTCGTCTCTTCGCGAGTCGTCTCTCTCGTCTTCAAACTGGTCGTCTTCCACTGCTTCGGTCTGTCCGTGTAGTCGTTCATCGAGGCTCATCGGTGTTCCTCCGTTGCCGCAAGTCCGAGCGTGACGCGTTCGTATCGGTGCAGTACGTAGGAGAGACTCGCTGCGATGGCGACGAACACGAGGGCAGATTGCCACAGCCACCGCAGCGTCGACACGAGCGCCCACACGACAGCGAGTGAACCGACGTACGCACTCGCGATGGAGACGAGTTGTACTCTCGAGAACCGTGGGTCTACCCTCCCCACGAGGAGTGGGAAGACAGCAACCTGTGCCGCGGCGAGTGTGAGCAGTCGTTCCTGTGAGAGAAACGCGATAATCCAGAGTTGGGCACCGACGAACGCCGTGGTCCCGGACGTCAGGAACGCAATCGCAAGGACGAACGTGCCTGCGACGACGCCCCAGAGTCCATGGGTACTCGCGGCAACAGCGGTAAAGAGAATCACCCCCAAGCCGTCTCGGAGCGACAGCTCGTTCGAACGTAGCACACCATGGTTCGTCGGTCTATCGAGGTTCATTGTCTTTCTTCTATCTCACTCGGGTGCTGTGGCAGTCTCAGTCCTCGCCAGTTCGATCGCTGCCGTCGGGCTGACTTCGTACGCAGTGACGTTCGGCAACCGGTCGAGACGCCGGCGGAACTCTTCGAACGCCACGTATCGTTCTCTGTCGATGGGCGGGCCGTCGAACAGGACGTTCGGTGTGAGAAACACCGACGTTTGGCTACTCCGTTTCGACGCGACGACGACTGCCTCGTAGGTCTCTACCTTCGATGAATCGTCGGTGATGAGGACGAGGTGGTCGTCTCGGCCACCTCGTCCACACGACGCTTTGACCGCTGTAAACAGTGGGTCGTCGTTTACGCGGGAGACGTACGACGACGAGGTTGCGAGAAACGGGCGGAGCGTCGTCGCAAACCGCGATTCGTCACCTTCGAGAAGGTGGCCACGGGCGAGGGCTTCTGTCGGAGCGAGTGGGCGTGATTGACCGTCTCGCCGAAGATAGCCGTCCGCGGGGTCGGCGGTCAACAGGTGTCGTCGAATCATCTGATAGGCGTTCAAAGATGACGATGGGCCGAACTCCCACGCCGTTCTGTCGTCACTGACGAGGCGGGCCGAAATCGGGTCACTGTGCGATTCTGCCGCCCCAACGAGTCCGAGTGCGACTTCGCGCCCAAAGTCGAACATCGTCCGGCCGGGTGGGCCTCTGTTCATCTGCGACCGGGCGTCGACGACCATCGTGAGGAGGTAGTCAGACTCCGATTCGAATTCACGGATGTGCGGATGATTCATCCGTGCGGTGGTTTTCCAGTCCACCTGCGAGAGTGTGTCTCCGGGGAGGTACTGCCTGGTCTCGTGAGGGACCAATCCCGGACCGGTCTGTTCACTCGAATGCTCACCAAAGATACCCCCGGCAAGTTCACCGCCCCGGCCGACGTGGATTCCATCGGGTGACGGCGGTTCGACGAGACACTGGGCATCGACGGAGTTCGTCACAGTCTCAGTGAAGTAGCCGGCACGGTCAGCGAGTTCGACGTTGACTGTCTCGAACGAGATACGCCCGGCGATGGGAAACGTCACACTGCACGTCGTGGACGCAGTGGTTTCACCGGGCTCGATTCTGAGACTGCGCTGCTGTGTTGGTGGGCCCTCGACGCTCGGCGGCATCACGAGTTCGACGTCGAGTGGTGCGTCGACCGGTGACGAGAGCGACTCCGTCAGCGTGACGGCAGCCCGGCCGTCGACAAACACCGTCGTCTGCTCGACGGAGACGGCCGTCGAAAGCGCCTCGTCGGCGGCACTCATCGTCTTAACAGCGTTGAGTTGCGTAACGAGGAGCCACGCGGTGAGTCCCCCCGCGGCAAGCAGTGGCGCTGGCTGGTTCAAAACGACTGCATAGACGGCGAAAAAGCATGCAGTCCCAGCGAGCACGGCCCACCGTCGGGAAGGAACCATCGTGCTGGAGATTTGTGGCACTGCAGTTGAATGTTTTCGTGTTCACGTCGTATCACCACTCCCGCTACTACCACCACCCCGCCCACTGAGCGTATGAGAACTTCTCGTCGCGGGTACTCACGCGTCGTCCGTCCGAATGCGAAAATCCATTACAGTGGCACGTTTCGCTACGAGTAGTGCGTAGAGACTGGAGGACGGGCGTTCGTCTCGCGTGTGTACTGTTGGTAGTGATGACGACAGTCGTCGGCCCTGCAGTCGCCGCGCCTGCGATAGCCGACGAGAGAGACCAGTCGGCGTCGTCCTCACTCGCCACGTCGCCGGTGTACGAGCAACAAACCACGCCGGAGACGAACAACACGACCGACACCCTCCACGAGAACCCCGACGAAGTCGACGACGAAGACGAACTCGACCGTCTCCTCTCGTATCTCTCCGGCCGGATGAATACACAGATAGGAACGAGTACACTTCGACTCAGCCAAGGCGAGTACGGCGCGGCCAAAGCGGCACTCGGCGACGACTACTCGGACTCGTTGGGCAAGTACGTCGACGTCGAAGGTGAGACGGACGCCGACGGAGGGAGCGACCAGTACGAATCTGTCCAGAAGACACAGCGCGAGTACGTCGAGACGGTCCAGGAGTTTCGCGAAACACGACAGGAGTACCGCGAGGCGAAGCAGGCGGGGGACGACACCCGCGCCCGCGAACTTGCCCGGGAGCTGACCCAACTCGCGGACGAGGGTGACGAACAATCGAATCGACTCGCCAGCGCCTTCGGTACGATTTCGAATCGAACTGGGAGCGACCTCTCTCAGAGCAGCACGCGAATCGAGTCGGTGCAGGCGAACATCTCCGAGCAACGTGACGAAATCGCCGCAGCGGAGTTCGTCGATACGACGCTCACGGTTCGCTCGGCGACGCAGAACATCTCGTTTACCGACCCGCTCGTGCTGTCGGGGACGCTCGAAACCGAGAACGGAACGCCAGTCGGCCCCTCCACTGTGAGCTTCGAGATTGGCGAGCAGACGATTCAGACGGCCACCGAGCCGAATGGGTCGTTCACCGTCAGCTATCGGCCGACACAAATCCCGGCGAATACGTCGCGCCTGACCGTTCGGTATCGGCCACGAAACGACTCGCTGTATCGGACGACGTCGCAGACACTCCCGGTCTCGGTGACGCAGGTCGACGCGACGACACAGGTGTCGGTGCCGACCGATTCGGCGTTCGGATATGCAGACACGCTCAGTGTCGACGGAGTGGTGCGCGTCGATGGAACCCCGGTCGAAAACACCTCGCTCATCGCGTCACTCGACGGCGCGGACCTTGCGACAGCGAGGACGAACAAATCCGGCCGAACAGCGTTCGAGGGGTCGGTCCCCGCGTCGACGTCGGTGGGAGACGTGACGCTTCGCATCGCCCCCGAACACACAGACCGGGCGGTCAGAGTCACACCTGCGTCCGAGACGGTTCGAATCACGAGTGAGCAGACCGTGGTCGATGCCACCGCCCGGGTGGACGACGAGACTATCGTGGTCGAAGGGACGCTCTCGACGGACGAGGGTGACAGTGTGGCCACCCAACCACTCACAGTCCGCGTCGGCGGGATGACAGTCGAGACGACGACTGGTGTCTCGGGTGCCTACCGAACGACGGTCGAACGCCCCGACGAAGCGAACACGACGAACACGACGGTGACCGTCGCGTTCGACGGTCAGGGGACGAATCTCGAATCGTCGTCGACGACGGCGAGTATCCAACAGTCCGGTGCAGACGGTTCGAACGAGAACACGTCACCGGACGGCCTCCCGTTCGCGACGATGGACCTCCTGTGGGTCGTCGCAGGAACGGGTCTCGTTGGCTTCGCCACGGCCGTCCTCCTCCGTCGTCGGAACACGGAGACGGTCGGCGACGAACGCGATGCAGAACAGTCGACGACGAGCGACGACGAACCAGCAGTGGAACAGGCGTCGTCGCCAGTGTCGATGGCCGCGCTCTCGTCTGCCACTGACGCACTCTCGGCAGGCGCCCCTAACGATGCGGTCACAATCGCATACACCGCCGCACGAACAGCGGTCGGTGCGACTGTCGACATCGAAGACTCGGCCACGCACTGGGAGTTCTACCACCACTGTGCCGACGCCGGTGGTGTCGATGCGGCGGCGCTCGAACGACTCACGGTGGGTTACGAGAAAGCAGCCTACAGTGGTCGCTCGGTGGACGCCGCCGAAGCAGAAACGTTGGTCGACATCGCGGCGGAACTCGTCGAAGCGTCGTCGGACACCCGAGGTGGCACTCACTCGGAGAGCACGAGCGCGGCGCGCTGACCTGACCGCTGACCAACTGATTTTTGTACGCCCTCGACGCATCCTCAGCTAGATGTCGGAGCGTCCTGATTGGCGACTGTACCTCCCCGCGCCGATACGCACACTTCCAGCCGACCTTGTCGCCGTTCTCGTCATGGTCGGACTGACTCTGCTCGCGACGCTCACGCCCGGCCTCGACGAGACGCCGCTCCGCGTGGTCGTCGGCCTGCCGTTCGTCTTGTTCGCTCCGGGATACGCACTCATCGCCGCACTCTTTCCCGAACGCGGCCCAGAGCGCGACGAGACTGACGACGCGAACGAACGACTGGACGGCGATATCGACGACGAGGATGGAATCGACG